>NZ_JASHER010000001.1:0-379579 GCF_047463015.1 Streptococcus australis
ACCTTACCGGTTGTTGGGTCGGTTGACTTGAGGTGACCTTGGTCATCCACTTCACCAACTGTGTAGTTACCCGCTGGGACCAATTCATAGGTCTTGCCTTCGAATGCAATCTCTTGTGGGCGGTTGTCTACCACTGTATCGTAGTCTTTGTCCACTGGTTGAGCGTCTTCATCCGTCACGTCTGACTTGATGGTCTTGCCTTCTGTATCTACATAGTGTACATAGACGTTACCCTTAGGTTCTTCTTTCAATTTGTAGATGTAGGTAACGTTCTTATCTTCTTTAGCAACTTCTCCAGTTGTAGGATCAGAAGACTTGAGGTGTCCTTGGTCATCCACTTCACCTACTGTGTAAGTACCTGCCGGTACCAATTCATAGGTCTTGCCTTGGAATTCAATTTCTTGTGGGCGGTTATCCACGACTGTGTCATAGTGTTTGTTAACTGGCTGTTGATCTTCGTCAGTTACAGAATTCTTAAGGGTTGTTCCTTCAGTATCTTTATAGTGAACGAAGACATTTCCTTTAACATCAGACTTGACAAAGTAATAATTTACATCCGTCGATGGTTTAATCGCAGTTGGAATTGAGTAGTTGTTTGAGAATGATGAATAACCCTTCAAATTAGAGTATACTTTACCATTTGGTGCTGTTGGGTCATTCGCAACAGATCCTTCTGCTTGGATTTCTGGAACTTTACCAGCAATAACGTTGTAACTGTTATTACCAGCACCCGCAGGTGTCAGTGAAGTACTTGGAGCACCTTTGAATGGACGTGGATAAGTGTGCAAAGTTCCGTCCATTTGTTTATAAGTATCTGTCTCAGTAGCAGACGACCAACCAGTGATAATGAGGGATTTGCTTCCAGCAGTTTCATTAACTTCCAGATAGTAGTCCCCATTTTTACTGTTTACTTTTGTAACTTTTGTCTCGTCAGCCTTCCACTCTTCACCAGCCTTGTTAACTTTACTTGTGTAGATGAGTGTGTACTTAGACACATCTTCAGTACCAATATCAGATGTAGCAAAATTGTTCACTTGAGATGGATCAAGGGCGTAGAATTTCGTTACAGTTGAACCTTCCGTATCAACGATTTCAGAAATACGTTTCACATAGTAGTGGTTTGCTCCACCTTGAAGTTCAACCAATTTTTGACCAACAACACCTTTACCAAGGATACCAGATGTTTTTTGAGTTGCGTCTGTTGTTGCTGGAACTTGTTTGTAACCCTCAATATTACGGTTTCCTGAAGCTGTGAATTGTTGACCTGCAAGACCAGTTTGAGTATAGCTTGCAAGAACTGTTTCATTTCCAGTCGGTGTGTATGTTTGACCTTCTGTGTACTTGCTACTGTCAACAACTTTATAGTAAGTTGTTTGATCAGCTTTAGCATAAGGAACAGAAGTTTGAACGTTTGGTTTATCTTCATTTTCGTTACCTGGGTAGTTGGTATCACGAATTTGAAGTGTTTCATACTCAAGGTTAGCGTTGACCAATGAGAAGGTTACGTTACCTGGATTAGTTCCGTTAGCAGCTGCGTATGTCAAAGTATTGGTTACATCAGAGTTGTTGTTTGTGATGTAGCTTGGAAGAGAGATATTGCTTTCACCAGCATGAATAGTACGTGTATAAGCTTCTGTACCATCAGATTTCTTCACAATACGCAAGTAAACATCTGGATTAGCTGAAAGGCTACCAGTGATGGCTGAACGGTCTACTGCAAGAGTAGCGTAGTAATCAAAGTTTGTTTTAGCTCCAGTAGCGTGATCTGTTTTAAGGAATTGCCATACACCAAAAGTATAGCGATCAGCATTTGGATCCAAAGCGTAACCAGATTTATTGAAAGCTGCATCTTCAATCGTTGCACCATTCGCATTTGAAATAACTGGATTAGTATCGACGCTACCAGTAGTGCTTGTTGATATTGGAGCCAACTGTGCAGCTACTGCTGGTGCACCATTAACAGTTGTATTTCCATTGAAACCAGCATCCTTCAAGGTTGCCATCATATCATCTACTGACTTGTTCAAGCGTTCTCGTTGTTCAGCATATGATTGTGGTTTTACTTCAGAATTGCTCGAAGCTTCTTTTGTTGGCAATTCAGCTTGAACTTTTGCAACAGCCTCTTTGATAGCAGCCTTCTGCTCTTCATTTTGATGGTTGGAAGCATATTTTTCTGCTATTTGATTCAATAAAGCTGCTTCAGAAGCATTTTGTTCCAAGATTGCTTTATCATCCGATGCTACAGCACTTTCGACCACTTGGGATGAACTTGCTACTTGAGGTTTTGTTTCTGTAGCAGTTTCATTTTGAGGGACTGAGACTTCTTTCGAACCTTCTTCAGTCAATGGAGCTGCTTCAGGTGAAACGACTGGAGCACTCACTGCTGTAGAGGAAGAAACTACTTCGTTTCCTACTTCATCCGCAAACGTAGTATTTGCAACTGTAGTAGCACTTAAAACAGCCGCTGCTACTACGATCCCTTTTAAGAAGTGATGGCTCTTAGTAGAAACAGCATCTTCACGCACCTCAGCTACAACTGTCTCTTCGACTTGACCACGAATCACTTTGAGCAAACCAAAGTTTGAAGTGGCCGCACGCAACCAGTTCTTACCTGACTTGATCAATTTGAAACGAGTCACTCGATCAGTTTCACGGAATTCTCCGTTTGAACGTTTAAAAATCATTTGATTCTCCTTTTTTTAGTTTTTCAACTATATTATACCCTTTTCCTGTACTTATGCAAGCGTTTTAATGTTTATCAAGTTTATCATAAGGAAATAGCGTTCTGAAACCATTCAAACGAACAAAAAAGCTACCCGAAGGTAGCTTTGATTTCTAATTAAAGTGAGTTAACATCCACTTTGATACCAGGACCTTGAGTTGTAGTCAAAGTCAAGCTAGTTACGTAAGTACCTTTAGCTGTAGCTGGTTTTGCTTTTTGGATAACATCGTTGAAAGCTTTGAAGTTTTCAACCAATTTATCAGCGTCAAATGACACTTTACCGATGATGGCTTGAACGATACCTGCACGGTCTGCACGGTAAGTGATTTTACCACCTTTAGACTCTTCAACTGCTTTAGCAACATCCATTGTTACAGTACCAGTTTTAGGGTTTGGCATCAAGTTACGTGGTCCAAGGACACGTCCAAGACGTCCAACAAGAGCCATCATATCAGGTGTAGCGATAACAACGTCGAAGTCCAACCAACCGTCGTTGATTTTCGCAACAAGGTCATCTTCACCTACGAAGTCTGCACCAGCTGCTTTTGCTTCTTCAGCTTTTGCACCACGTGCAAATACAAGAACGCGAGCGGTTTTACCAGTTCCGTTTGGCAATACCATTGCGCCACGGATTTGTTGGTCAGCTTTTTTCACGTCGATGTTCAAGTTGTAAGCAACTTCTACAGTTGCGTCAAATTTTGCAAAGTTAGTTTCTTTTGCAAGAGCTACAGCTTCTTCTACGCTGTATGCTTTTGTGCTGTCGATTTTTTCAAGTGCAGCACGAAGTTGTTTGCTTTTTTTAGCCATTTTATCTTTCTCCTTGTAATGTGGTCATATCGATTTTCATCTCCCACGTCACTCGTCTCATGATCAAGTGTATTGCGGGCAAATAGGATTGTTACAATTAGTCAGTAACAGTGAATCCCATAGAACGAGCAGTACCTTCGATCATACGCATTGCAGACTCAATGTTTGCAGCGTTCAAATCTGGCATCTTAGTTTCAGCAATTTCTTGTACTTGCGCACGAGTAACTGTTGCAACTTTCGTTTTGTTAGGTGTACCTGATCCTTTTTCAACACCTGCAGCTTTTTTCAAAAGAACAGCAGCTGGTGGTGTTTTTGTAACGAAATCAAATGATTTATCTTCATAAACAGTGATCACAACTGGGATAATCATTCCAGCTTGGTCAGCTGTACGAGCGTTAAACTCTTTAGTGAATCCCATGATGTTGATACCTGCTTGACCAAGTGCTGGTCCAACCGGTGGAGCTGGAGTAGCTTTACCAGCAGGGATTTGCAATTTTACAAGTTTTTCGACTTTTTTAGCCATTTCTTAAATCCTCCTTTGTGGTTTTGGCGGTAATTACAGATTTTTACCTCCCACAAGTATGCTCTGCGCATACCTTTCTATTATACACTATTTTCTTCCGAATGCAAGAAAAAATTTCATTTCCATCACACTTTTTTTACTTTTGTGATAAAATGGAGGTATGTTAATAAAAGTTGCTTCCCTTGTATTTATTTTTTTGACCCTGATTCTCAGTGGGATTATTATTCGAGTCTTTAAACTGCGTCGATATGGCTGGAATTTTGCCGATCTGGCTTTTCCTCTGTTCGCGCTTGAATACTATTTGATTTCAGATGCGGCTTACTATCATAATTTGTTGCCGCAATTGTTATTGGCCTTGTCCCTCTTAGCTATCGGCTTGACTATCTATTTCTTGAAAAAGAGACGTAGCTTTTACTATCCGAAATTTTTCAAGTACTTTTGGCGCGCAGGCTTTCTCATTACCTTCTTCCTTTACCTCATTATGACGATTAGCCTCTTTATCTGATTTTAATAATAAAATAACGGTATTAACTAGATCCAAGATGATTTAGCTAATACCGTTTTTTTTATTTGTTTCTGGACTTATGCAGATGGGTCACCAAGGTATAGACAAGACGATTCATCACCCATAAAACTCCTTCCATGACCAGTCCTAGGACAAGAGTCAAGATCCAGCCAGTCAGATGAAGATGGCTGAGATTAAAAATGGAAGAAAATACAAAGACCGACAGACAAAATCCTGTTACATTAAGAAGGATGATGCCCAATTTTACATGATTGAAGGGAAGGCTGAGTTGGTATACTTTTGTAAAGCCAATCAAAGCCAGCAGGTAAATCGAGATGGTTGAAATATCTCCCTGACTTAATCCAAGGAAAGGACCCAGAACCACAAGAAAAAGGACTGATATGAGATTGGTCAAGGCAGCTGGAAGAGCTTGCTCTATCACGGTTTCAATAAAGTCTCCTTCTATCCGGGCACGATTCTTCTCCAAGGCCAGTAAGAAACCGGGGATTCCGATGGTAAATCCACTGATCAAGGACATCTGAGAAGCCTGAATGGGATAAGTGAAAGCAAAGAGAATGGCCAAAATAGCCAATAATATTGAAAAGATATTCTTGACCAAAAAGAGACTCGCTGAACGTTGAATATTGTTGACCACTCGGCGGCCTTCATCTACAATCGAAGGCATGTGGGAGAAGTCCGAATCTAAAAGCACAACCTGAGCTACCTTTTTGGTCGCATCATGCCCCGTATTCATGGCAATACTACAATCAGCTTTTTTCATAGCGAGGATATCATTGACCCCATCTCCTGTCATTCCGACCTTATGACCATCTGCCTGCAAGCTCTCTACGAGGATTTGTTTTTGCTCTGGACTAACCCGTCCAAAGACTGTGTAGGTCCGTGCTGCATCTACTACCTCCTCATACGTCTTAAGCTGACTCGCATCGACCACTTGATCTGCATCAGGAATACCTGCTTTTTGAGCTACGGCGGCAACTGTTACAGGATGATCCCCTGAGATAACCTTGATGGTCACCCCTTGTTTTTGGAAATAAGCAAAGGTTTCAGGAGCAGTCGATCGTACAGGATTCTCCAAGACCAAAGCTAGGAGGGGAAGGACTGGAGCTTCTAATACTTCCGTCAATTGCTCCCCCTGGTAATGCCCCAAAATAAGGACACGCGCCCCTCGTTCAATCTCTCGCTGCCAGACTTCTTGGTAAGCATCGAGATCATCTCGAAGCAAAACATCCGGTGCCCCTAATAGGTAAATGCCTTGTTGGAACTGAAGGCCCCCAAATTTCTTCTTAGATGAAAAAGGAAGACGGTCTTGAACGGTCCATACTTGGGTGGGTTGGACTGAGTGATACTGCCGAATGGCCGTGATGGTATCATTCCGATCTTCACTTGCCTGAAGATAGTGACTTAATATTTCTTTGCCTTCTTTTTCATCTAGTGCCAAGGGGAGGAGCTCACTCACCTGCATTCTGTGTTCGGTAATGGTTCCCGTCTTGTCTAGACAGAGGACGTCGATACGGGATAGGGTTTCAATCCCCTTCATACTGTTGAGTAGGACCTTCTGAAGGGCTAAGCGGGTTGCTCCAAGCACCAAGGCCAGGGTCATTAAGAGGTAGAGTCCTTCTGGAATCATCCCAATGATGGCACCAACCATAGAGGTAATGCTAACTTTGAGGGAGTCTTGATTTCCTAGATAGCTCTGCAAGAACAAGAGCAAGCCAATCGGGATGAGAATCATTCCGATCATTCGGACGAGACCATCCACCGCATGAACCATTTCGGATTCTTCGTGTCCCTTGACTTTCTTAGCAGATAGACTCAGCTGATTAATATAAGACGCATCTCCTACTTGTTCCAAGACGGCAACTGCTTGACCTGAAATGACAAAACTCCCTGACATGAGTTTCTGATTCTCACCTTTAGGGATTTCATCTGCTTCACCTGTTAATTGAGACTCATCGACCATGATCGAGCCATCCAGAACCTTGGCATCCGCATAGATCTGATCTCCTGATTGGAACAAGACGACATCTCCCTCTACCACCTGGTCGACAGGAAGGTCCAGCCGTTCTCCTTCACGAATCACTCGAGCTTTCTCCACTTGAAGGAGGCGCATCTTATTCAAAATCCGACGGGACCGCAATTCTTGAACAATCCCGATCAAGGAGTTAACGACTACAATGGGAACAAATAACATATTGTTCCAAGACCGTACTAGTATCAATAAGATAGCTAGAATACCAAAAACCAGGTTGAAATAGGTAAAGACATTTGAATAAATAATCTCTCTGGTCGACTTTTCCGCCGTGATGGTTACTCGATTTTGTTTGCCTTCTCTAATTCTGCTTTGGACTTGCTCATTCGTTAGCCCGCTATATCGCTTCTCTTCCATATTTTCTTCTTTCTTTTTTCTGTATCTAGTTTAGCAAAAAGAATGTCTTCTGGCTTGAGACTAGAGACCGAAGATTGTGTAGACCTATTCGTGAAGTTCAAGAGGCAAGCCATCTGGATCAAAGAAGAAAGCCATTTTGCGCCCATCAAAATCATCCACCCGTAGCTCTGTATGAGGGATTCCTAATTGGTCAAACTCTGCTAGACAGGCTTGAACATCTTCCACTTTAAAAGCCAGATGACGGAGTCCGGTATGTTCTGGATGAGGGAGAAAGGGTCTCTTGGGGGCATCTGGTTTGATAAATATTTCCAAGGTCAGGTTTCCCTTTCGAATATTAAAGAGAATATCCTGCTTTTCTGGTCGATGGTGTTCGTCTAAAGGTTCAAAGCCTAACTTGTCTACATAAAATTCTCTGGTTTTATCATAATCGTGGCCAATAATGGCAATGTGGTGAATGGTATCGAGATGCATCTGCTGTCCTTTTCTTTTTTATCGTAAACAAAACCTGCCCCTTGTACAGGCAGGTTTTTGCTATTGTCAAATATCTCATTCCTTCTTCATTTAAAGAAAGATTAATTGGTCTGTAAGACCTTTCTTGGCTTGGTTCCTTCAGCTGGTCCGATGACACCTGCTGCTTCCAAGTCTTCCATGAGGCGAGTGGCCCGGTTAAAGCCAACCGATAAACGACGCTGAATCATGGAAGCACTGGCTTTTTGAGTTTCAATGACGAGTGCTTTAGCCTCTTCAAAGAGAGGATCGCCTTCGTCTGAGCCACCCATACCTCCATCAAAATCTGACTCAGATACTTCACCTGGATCAAAGGTATCATCATAATCCGCTTCTGCCTGCTCTTTGACAAAGTTGACAATCCGCTCCACATCATCATCAGAGATAAAGGATCCTTGTAGACGGATCGGGTGATTTTCATCAATCGGTTTAAAGAGCATGTCTCCACGACCAAGCAATTTCTCTGCTCCATTTTCATCCAAGATGGTCCGTGAGTCGGTCCCGGATGATACCGCAAAAGCGACACGAGAAGGCACATTGGCCTTGATCAAACCTGAGATAACGTCAACCGATGGCCGTTGGGTTGCCAAGATCATGTGGATCCCTGCTGCACGCGCCTTCTGTCCCAGACGAATAATGGCATCTTCCACTTCTTTACTTGCGACCATCATCAAGTCTGCCAACTCATCGACAATGACCACGATCAAAGGAAGGGGCACTTGCTTCATCTCAGACTGAGCATTGTACTCAGCCACCTTGGCATTAAAGCCAGCAATATTGCGAGCACCAACTTTCGAGAAGAGCTCGTAGCGATTTTCCATCTCATCAACGACCTTCTGTAGGGCCCGACTGGCCTTGCGTGGGTTGGTCACCACTGGGATCAACAGGTGAGGAATATCATTGTAGACAGAAAGCTCCACCATCTTTGGATCGACCATCATAAATTTGACTTCGTCCGGACGGGCCTTCATCAAGATACTCGAAATAATGCCATTGACCGCTACCGACTTACCAGAACCGGTCGAACCCGCTACCAAGAGGTGGGGCATCCGAGCCAAATCAAAGGTCCGAGCTGAGCCATCTACAGCCTTCCCAAGAGGAATCTCAAGGAGTTTGGTAGGATCAGTTTTGGACTGTTCCCACAATTCACGGAAAGAAACGGTCGCAATCTCTGAGTTGGGCACCTCAATCCCGACCAGAGACTTCCCTGGAATCGGTGCTTCAATCCGCACATCCTTGGCTGCTAGGGCCAAGGCCAAATCATCTGCTAGGTTGGAGATGCGGTTGACCCGCACACCGACAGCCGGTTTTACTTCATACTTAGTAACAGAGGGGCCGATTTCCGCCCGCTCCACTGTCGCCTTGATATTGAAACTTGCAAAGGTCTCTTCCAAAATGCGAATATTCTGACGAACGATATTTTTCTCTTTGGATTGATTTTTCGGCTTGTCAGGTGCGAAGAGATCAATGGTTGGAAGTTTGTATTGAAGGAGTTCCTTAGGCGTGAAGTCTACAGTGACTTCTTCATCCATATCCTCCTCTTCTGCGACTTCCTCCATCTCCTCTGGGTAGTCCTCCGACCATTCTTCCGAATAGCCTTCCTCTTCATTTGGTAGATAAATTTGAGGGTAGGCCTCCTCTGCAGGCGCTTCTGTTTCGATCACAGGTTCCATGACCTCGCCTGTCTCAAGATCTACAGGATAGCTTTCTATACTCATGGGACTAGCTTCTGCAAGTTGCTCGATGCGGGCAGCCTCCTCTGCTTCTGCTTGAAGGGCCTTCTTCTCTTCACGCTCGACAAAGCGCTCTTGGCGACGAATTTCTCGTTTTTCCATAAAGGAGTGAAAAGCTGCGACAGCTTGCTCATACAAGTCATAAACCGAATAAGAACTCATCAAGAGAAGTCCTAATACGATCAAGAGTCCTCCAATGAAATAAGTCCCGATGTTCGAGAGCAAGAAGGCAATCGGCGTGTACAAGATAGCACCCAGTAAACCACCTCCTGCAAAAGAAGAGACGCGAAGGTGCACGAGGTCCCCTAAGATACGTGAGAAGGTTGGCCCGAAAGAAGAGCCGTCAAGTTTCAAGAGGGAGACAAAGTAAGCTTGATAGATCAGTAGCAAGCCTGCAAAAAGACTTAAAAAGCCAGACAAGGTCCCCTCATGCTTCTCAATCCATTTGAAAAAGAAGAGGTAGACAATAACAGCCGTCATCGCTACGTAAGCCAGACTACCTACCAAGAGACGGATAAGGTTGTAGGTCACTAAGCCTAAGGCTCCTAATCGTAAAAAGGCGAAAATGAAGACGAGAGTTAAGACAATCGTCATAATCATTCGGCGAATTGCTTTTTTTCTTTCTATTTCTGCTTTAGACAGTCGTCTTGTCGACCGTGTTTTTTTTGATTGATTATTGTTTGCCATAACCTTAATTATACCACATTTCTAGACTAGTTCTCTAGTAAAATCCTTTTCTCTCATCTGCGAAAGCAACAACAAAAAACAGCACCTCACAGGTACTGTTACTTATAGATTTTTCTTTGGGTGGCGGTCGACGATAACTTGATGCTCTTTCAACGCTTGTTTTCCTTTTTCCGTCAACTGATAGCCCCGAACTGTGAACTCTTGTGCCAACTCTTCTTCGGTAAAGTGATCCGCCAAAGCTTGGTTCAAATCGGCTGCTTTCATTTTGGACAAGCCCGCGACTCCCTTCTTTTTGAGAATGGCTTTTTTCATGGTCGCATTGATATGGTCCAGCGAATCAAAAGCGGATTCGATAACTGCATACCCCTTATCTACCAAAGCCTTCAAATGTTCCGGCGCATGAATCCCATAAGTATATTCGAAGTACTTAGGAAACCAAGTCTCCGTCGTAAATGTTCCAAAATGGATCCGCTACAAGAGAATGATATCCCCCGCAAGCAAGCCATCTTGGAGCAACTCCATATTTCGTTTAGAAACAGGCTTTGGATCCAACAACCAAGCTTCCAAGTCTCTCTCAAGCGAAATATAAGGTTTCACCTCGTAATCTGCATAAAATTTTTCTAGTATATCTGAAATAGTTGTCATCTGTTTCTCCATTTTAATCCTATCTCTCTTTACCTATTTATACCTTCATTTGGAAAAATTCTGTTTTGATTGGAGGATTTATAGATAATTCCCCTCATCCTTCAAGTATTGTTGCGCCTTTCGAACGATATAGAGCGACTCATCTTCTGAAACCAACTTGCGAAAGAGCTCTTCCGCTCTAGACTTATCGCCTTTAAGAGTAGCATTCAAGGCTTGGTAGTAGATCATTTCCAACTGCTGGTACTTGAAATCATTACATAAATCTTCGAAATAGTCATTGCTTTGGTGGGCAATGGTTAAATCATAAAGAGCGAGACAGACCTTTTTAGTTTTCTCAGCTAGTGTAGGGTCTGTAATGGTCAAACCATTTAGCCTAGCCTCCAGCTCTTCTCTAGACAAATCAGTATCTGTCAGCACGATCGAACGAATAAGATAACTCTCAAAAAAGTTCTTATATTTCTGCGGTAGTTCCTTCTGGCTGAGTGCTTCCCTAGCTTCTTTTATGACAGTATCGAAATCTCCCATCATAAAAGAATAGGCAACCGATGTCAGCTTCATATCTATCTGTAAAATGGGCTTTTTCACATTCTTGTTCAACTGAAGGTATTGCTGCCAAAAAGCTAAATCTAAGTCTACATGCAGCAAGGTGTTGCACTTGTTGGTGTAGCTCTTCTTAAGCAAGTAGATAAATAAAAACAAGCCTGCAAGGACCAATAAGAGGCCAGCAGTCTGAAGAAGAGTATCTCTGACCACGAACCCCACGCAAATAATCAAAAGCATTGCCAAGACGCCTGCAGATCTAATATAGAGTCTATAGTTTTTACGTAGAGTTTTATAATCCATCTTGTAGCCTCCTTTCCATGATTTGTTTTATTTTAGGAATTCGTTCATTTTCCAACAAAACGACTTACCTCCCATCATACCTCATTTTTCATAGGCCC
The DNA here is from genome assembly GCF_047463015.1 of Streptococcus australis. GTDB lineage: Bacteria > Bacillota > Bacilli > Lactobacillales > Streptococcaceae > Streptococcus > Streptococcus australis_F. The sequence goes on from NZ_JASHER010000001.1 coordinate 11,478, forward strand.
GCAAGCTGAATATCGCCTCATTCCAAGGCTAGATTTGAATCAAATGGAAAATTAAGGTACAATAGAGGATAGACTAATGTGTTGAAAGGATTAATATGAAAAAATTAATTGCCCTACTTGTATTTTCCGGTTTAGCTTTGGCAGGATGTGGCTCTAATCAATCAGATACAAAGACATCCTCTAGCTCGGCTTCAGAAACTAAGCAAACAACTACTTCTAGCGTAGATGCTAGTGAACAAAAGAAATTAGATCAGCTTCGTAAGGATATCCAAGATGCGATGACCAATGAAAATGCGGTCTTTCCTCAGCTCTCCAACGAAGTTGCTGAAGATGAAGCTGTCGTGAAAATCACGACCAACAAAGGGGACATTACCGTTAAGCTCTTTCCGAAATACGCACCTTTAGCCGTTGAGAATTTCTTAACTCACGCTAAGGAAGGCTATTATAATGGTCTCCTCTTCCACCGCGTGATTAATAACTTTATGGTCCAAACAGGAGATCCTAAAGGAGATGGTACAGGTGGTGAGTCCATTTGGAAAGGAAAAGATACCTCTAAAGATTCAGGAGCAGGCTTTGAAAATGAATACTCCCCTTACCTCTACAATCTTCGTGGTGCTTTAGCTATGGCCAATTCTGGACCAAATACAAATGGTAGCCAATTCTATATTAACCAAAATAAAGAAGACTGGTCCAGCAAGCTTCCAACTGAGCGCTTCCCTGCTAAAATCATCGAAGCCTATAAGAATGGTGGGAACCCTACCCTTGATGGTGGGAACTACACTGTCTTTGGACAAGTCATCGACGGCATGGATGTAGTCGACAAAATCGCCGAAGTTGAAACGGACGACAAAGACAAACCAAAAGAAGATGTCAAAATTGAAAAAATGGAAATCGTAAAAGACTACGATTTCAAGAAATAAGCAAAAGAGAACCAAGCGGTTCTCTTTTTGTGTTTACGTCAATTCATTAAAGTCCCAGATTTGGTCCATCCAACCTTCATAGAAATCTGGCTCGTGGCAAACCATGAGGATCGATCCCTTGTACTCTTTAAGGGCCCGTTTCAATTCATCTTTGGCATCCACATCCAAGTGGTTGGTCGGCTCATCTAGTACCAAGACATTGTTTTCACGGTTCATCAAGAGACAGAAGCGTACCTTGGCTTGCTCCCCACCGGATAGTACCTGAATTTGGCTCTCGATATGCTTGGTCGTCAAGCCACAGCGAGCAAGGGCAGCACGAACCTCTGCTTGATTGAGAGCTGGAAAGGCATTCCAGACTGCTTCCAGCGGTGTCTGACGATTGCCCCCTTCGACCTCTTGCTCGAAATAGCCAAGCTCTAGGTAATCTCCCCGCTCTACTTCTCCAGCAATCGGTGGGATGATTCCTAGCAAGCTCTTCAAGAGAGTGGTTTTCCCGATCCCATTAGCTCCGATAATGGCGACCTTTTGATTGCGTTCAAAGGTTAGATTCAAAGGTTTGGTCAAAGGACGGTCATAGCCAATCTGGAGATCCTTGGCCTGGAAGATAAAGCGTCCAGGAGTCCGGGCATTTTTAAATTCAAAGGAGGGCTTTGGTTTCTCACTTTGTAACTCAATGAGTTCCATCTTGTCCAGCTTCTTCTGACGAGACATAGCCATATTCCGTGTAGCCACACGTGCCTTATTGCGAGCTACGAAATCTTTCAAATCAGCAATCTCTTTTTGTTGCCGCTCATAAGCCGCTTCCAATTGCGATTTCTTCATTTCATAGACTTCGAGGAATTGGTAGTAGTCTCCGGAATAGCGGGTCAACTGCTGATTTTCCACATGGTAGACGATGTTGATCACATCATTCAAGAAAGGAATATCGTGGGAAATAAGGACAAAGGCATTTTCATAGTTCTGCAAGTAGCGTTTGAGCCAATCGATGTGCTCCGCATCCAAGTAGTTGGTCGGCTCGTCCAAGAGAAGGATATCTGGTTTTTCAAGGAGCAATTTAGCCAAAAGGACCTTGGTCCGCTGCCCACCTGAAAGGGCCGTCACATCGGTCTCCATGCCAAAGTCCATGACCCCAAGAGCACGCGCCACTTCATCAATCTTGGCATCCAAAGTATAGAAATCCCGACTCTCTAACCGATCCTGGAGCTCTCCGACTTCTTCCATGAGAGCATCCATATCCGCTCCATCCTCAGCCATTTCCATATAGAGGTCATTGATGCGAGCCTCTGCTTTAAAGAGTTCATCAAAGGCTGTCCGCAAGACATCGCGCACCGTTTGCCCTTCTTTTAGGACAGCATGCTGGTCAAGATAGCCAGCGGTCACATACTTAGACCACTCAACCTTCCCTTCGTCGGGTTGCATCTTGCCGGTCACGATGCTCATGAAGGTGGATTTTCCTTCACCATTGGCTCCAACCAAACCGATATGCTCTCCCTTTAACAAGCGGAAGGACACATCCTCAAAAATAGCCCGGTCTCCAAAGCCGTGGCTTAAATTTTTCACCTCTAAAATACTCATGATTGACTCTCTTTCATTGATTTCACTCGTATGATTATATCATCTTCAAGACAAAATGAAAAGGGAGTCCAACTCCCTTTTTTCTTACAAACCTAAGTCCGCATATGGCTTCCGGTAACCCACTTGAACAACTTTTCCGTCCTTCACTAAGAGAGGGCGTTTGATCAGCATGCCATCGCTAGCTAAAAGGTCTGCCGCTTCTTCTATCGAAAGCTGATCCACCTTGTCTTTCAAGCCCAACTCCCGATACTTCATCCCACTAGTGTTAAAGAAGGATTTGATTGGTAGGGAAGACTCCTTGATCCAGGTTTGCAGTTGCTCACTGGTCGGAGTGTCTACCACAATATCTTGGCTATCAAACTCACAGCCTAAGCTCGTTAATTCCGATTTCGCCTTGCGGCAGGTCGAACATTTTGGGTATTCAATAAATGATAACATCTTTTCTCCTTATTCTTTCCAAGATATGGCCTCATGTTGCAACAGCCAACGCTTGCGATCTAATCCAGCCGCATAGCCTGTCAACTTTTTCTCCGTCCCCAGCACCCGGTGACACGGGATGAGGAGGAGCAAGGGATTTCGACCTATTGCTTGACCGATGGCTTGAGCCGATCTGCAAGACAAGGCATGGGCAATCTCTCCGTAGGTTCGACTTTCCCCATAAGGGATCTGAGCTAGATAGGCCCAAACTCTTTGTTGAAAGTCTGTCCCTTGAGGAGACAGGGGAAAGGGCATGGAAGGATTTTCCCCTATAAAGTATCGATCCAGCCATTCAAAGACAGCTCCATGAAGTGGCTGACAAGCTTCTTCGATATGCTCAAGCCCCTGCTCACAATTGGCTTGGTCACAAAACCAGATCCCAACTAGGCTTTCCTCATCCACCACAATAGATAGAGGTCCTAAGGGACTCTGATAGAGTTGGCGATAGAACCTAGTCATTTTGAGATTGTTCTGCACGGTAGTCCCAACGATCATCTTCACTAATCACTTGGAAGAGGCTGGTTTCTGCCTTCCGTTTGATCTTCTGATAAGCGAGACGAACTCCATCAATTGGCACCTTTCCACAGTAATGGAAGCCTAACTTCTCTAAAAGGTGTTGCATGACCTTGTTGTCAGGATGGGTATCACAGCGAAAATCTGGGCCCTTTTCTCCTTCGATCAAACCTTGAAGGAAGGTTTGGGCTACTCCTCGACCAGCAGCTTCTTTGGCAACAGTGACCCGGTGGAAACTGATATAGAGATAGTTATCATGTTCCCATTTTCCATCATAAATGTCATTATAGGCGGCTTCATTTCCCTTGTAGAGAGCGGCATAGGCTACGACTTCTTGATTCTCTACAGCTACATAACCACGGCTTTCGAGGATATCCTCAAAAATGATTTCTTGATTGGGATAACCATCCTGCCATTGGTCCACACCAGCTGCAGCTAAGCTGTCCTTGCCATCTTGGATGATTTCCATAATCCGATTGATTTCATTGGGATAGGCCATTCTAATTTCCATCAGACTCTCCTTATTCTTCCTCTTGGTGGTATCGGGCATAAAGTTCACTCTTTTGTAGCCCAAATTGTTTGGCAACCTGTTTAATCGCTTGGTTCTTTTTCATACCAGATTGGACCAGTAGATCAATCTCTTGGATCAGATCCACTTCTTCTAGATCTGGCTCCTGCTCACTGGCCCCCTCCACGATCAGGAGACACTCTCCTTTAAGGGGATTTCCCTCTAGATAGTCCACTAACTCTGCGATGGTCCCTCGCGTATACTCTTCGTAGATCTTGGTCAGTTCTCGGACCAGGACAACTGGGCGGTCTCCATAGACTGCCAGCATATTTTCAAGGGTCGCTCGTACCCGGTGCGGGGACTCATAAAAGATCTGAGTCTCAGGATAGGCTAGCTTTTCCTGGAAAAAGGCCTTTTGCTGCCCTTCCTTGCGTGGAAGAAAGCCATAAAAGATATGGGGCTGGGGTGCCAGGCCACTGGCAATTAGGCCGGTAATGCCGGCGCTCGGGCCAGGAACTGCCACAACAGGGATTTCTCGCTCAATCGCTGCCTTGACCAGGTCGTGACCTGGATCCGAAATACTAGGCAGTCCTGCATCCGAAACCTGGGCTAGGTCCTTTCCAGACTCTAAATGAGCTAGCAAATCAGGGATTTTCTCCATGGCATTGTGCTCGTGAAAGCTGGTTTGCGGAGTAGAAATCTCAAAATGCTTGAGCAAGAGTCCTGTATTGCGTGTATCTTCTGCTGCTATCAGATCCACCTCTTTTAGAGTTTGGATCATGCGGTAGCTCATGTCATCCCGATTGCCAATTGGGGTTGGCACTAAAAAGAGAGTCCCTGTCGCTTTATCCCCTTTAAAACTTCGTTGAATCTGCATGTTTACTCCCTAAATAACAATTCATCACAGAAAATACACTCTTCATCATTTTCACGACGTTGACCATAGGAGTCTGTACAAACATGAAATCCATCGTTGTAAATTCTTTGTAAATTTTCACGACCATTGCGATGAAATTTAGGGGAGCTGGTTTTCTCCACTTCTCCTAAGCGCTCTCTCAATTTATCATTTTCAAGACGCAGAGCTGTATTTTCCTCGACAATGAGTTTGAGATTTTTCTTAATAGCTTCAACCTCTGCTAATGTAACCAGCAATTCCTGGGAGAAGCCATCCAAAGCATCAAATAATTCTTTTTTATTCATCTCTTTACCTTCTATTTTTCAACTGTAGGACCATATACTCGAGAGCATTTTGAAAACTCACATTCCGTTCCCACATCAGTTTGGCCAAGACCAATTTTTCTAGATAGTCTCTTCCTAAGGACTGACTGATGGAGCGTGCAAAGAGCAATTCCAACAAGCGAAAGGCTTGGGCCTGCTTTTCTTTATCATCCGTCTCTTGAACCAAGCGAGAGACCAGTAAGTAGATATGCGGATCTGCTTTTAGACAAGCTGCAACGAAACGCTCACACTCCCTCGCCAGATCGAAAAAGGAGGTATTCTGAGCGAGAATTTGAGCCTCTTGGAAACCTTGACTAAAGTTGGCTAACAGATCTGCTTGTTGAAGCAAGAGACCTTCCTGAAGGAGATACTCTTTTAGGAAATCTTGGTTTTTTGGAAAATGGACCTGCTGCGCCCGACTTTTTATGGTCGGGAGAACCAGTTGCTCATCTGCTGTCAGCAGAAAAATATGAACTTCACTCTGAGGTTCTTCAATCACCTTGAGGAGGGAATTGGCCGCATTGACATGCATCCGGTCTGCATCGCAGATGATAAAGACTTGCTTGGATCCTTCGTAGCCTGACTGAGAAAAATGCTGGATCAAATCCCGGATCCGATCCGTTTTGATGATTTGATTGACCGGTCGGACAACCGTTACATCTGAGAATTCATCCTCTTCAATCAAGCGACAAGCCCGACAAGTCCCACAGGGCCAAACACCCTTCTTGTCCGTACAAAAGAGACTTTGGGACAAGAGCTGGGCCATCTCAAAACTGCCAAAATCTCCTGTAAAGAGATAGGCGTGGCTCAAGCGGTCCTGTTCTAAAATAGCTTGGAAGCGATCGACTAACTGAGGTTGAAGTTTTTGCACTTGTTCTAACTTCATTCACTAATCTCCAAGACTTCTTTCAATAATAGCCAAGTATCCTCGACCACCTGGTCAAAAGGTTGACTGGCATCAATTTTCACCACACGTTGTGGTTCTTTTTCGAGGATGGCCAGATAGCCTTGACGGACTTTCTGATGGAGACTGAGTCCTTCTAGATCCAAGCGATTGACTTCACGGCTAGCACTCTTAGCAATTCTCGCCAACCCTTCTTCTACATCAATGTCAAAGTAGAAGGTCCGATTGGGTTTCAGACCATCAGTCGCAAATTGGTTCAACCATTCAATATCTGCTACTGCTAATCCACGCCCAAAGCCTTGGTATGCTACCGAACTGTCGATAAAACGATCCATGATAACTAGCTTCCCTGCTTTCAAAGCTGGAAGGACACGTTCTGCCAAGTGTTGGCGACGACTGGCGATATAAAGAAGCAATTCTGTCTTGGGATCCATTTCCGTATGGGATGGATCTAGAATGACCTCGCGTATTTTTTCTGCTATTTCGACACCCCCTGGCTCCCGCGTGGTAATATAGGCAATCCCTGCCTTTTCCAAGCGTGGTAGCAAGGCTTCTAAAACGGAGGATTTCCCTGCACCTTCTGGGCCTTCAATTGAAATTAATGTTCCCTGTTTCATTCTCTTATCTTAACTTTCTATACTCATTTCTCTAGCATGCATCACTTCTTTTTATTTTACCAAAAATAGGGGTAAAAATCCTGTCCGAATTCGTGAAAATTGATGAAAATTATTTCCTATTTTTCATTTTTTTGGTAAAATGTATGGTGAAAAATGAATAGGAGAACGAGCATGTTTAAGGCAAAAAATATTCTGGCCATTATTTTGGGGGCTGGCATTTTTTCTTTTGGAATCTTCTTTTTAGTCATTCCATTTCACTTTTATGAGGGAGGAGCTACAGGGATTACCCTGATTACCTACTACCTCTTTAAAATTCCCGTTTCGGTCATGAACTTGGCCATCAATATTCCCCTCTTTTTCCTAGCCTGGAAATTACTGGGGCTCCGATCCCTCTATCTCAGTTTGATTGGAACTTTTTCGGTCTCTATTTGGATGGCCATCTTCGAGCTGATCCCTGGAAGTCATCATCTTCAAACTGCAGTCTTTACGGCTCTTGACGGAGATATCCTTCTGGCCTGTATCGGATCAGGGGTTATCCTTGGAACTGGACTGGGGATTATCTTCAACGCTGGAGGAACAACAGGTGGAACCGATATTGTCGCACGTATCTTTAACAAGTACACGACGCTTTCCATGGGACGCCTCATGTTGATTGTGGATGCCATCGTCTTGACAACTGTTTTGATCGTCTTTAAGGACTTCCGAATTGCAGCCTACACCCTCCTCTTTATCCTGATTGACACCGTCGTCATTGATATCGTCGGTGAAGGAGGTTTTGCAGGAAAAGGATTCCTCGTGGTTACATCTAAACCAGATGAAATTGCCAAACAAATCACGACTGATTTGGGCCGAGGAGTCACCTTCGTAAACGGCATGGGCTATTATAGCCAACAAGAAATGAAGATTGTCTACTGCGTGGTCTCACGGAATGAAATGAAACAAATGAAAGATATCATCAATAAGATCGATCCATTTGCCTTCATTACCATTACAGAAGCCCACGAAATCCTAGGAGAAGGATTTACCTTGGATACCAACAAGCAACCCATTGCTCGCTAAAACAAAGAGCCTGAGAATATCTCAGGCTCTTTCTTTATTTAAAAGGCTTTTGCAGATGTGCGACTAATTTCATCCACACGAATACCATTTTCTTCAAATTTCTTCTTGATAACTTCCGTATCGGTAATGCCATCAATCTGAACTTCGATAACGACATGATCATCTTTGGTTGGGATATTGACTGTATTGGCGATATTGTATCCTTCTTCTACAATCAAATGAATGATTTGTTCTAGAACACCAACCTTATCTTCTGTCACAAAGCGAACACGAACTCCTTCTTCTCCATAACCGGATACTTCGAGGAAGGCACGGAAAATATCACGGTCTGTGATGACACCGGATACTTGGTCATTGTCTACAACCGGAAGAATTCCCACCTTGTTCTTATACATGAGATAGGTCGCATCTTCGAGGCTGGCAAATTTAGAGACAGTAATGACATCACGAAGCATGACATCTTTGACCTTGGTCTTGTTCAACAGATAGTTCATCTCAAAAATAGACAAGCTTGTTGCTTTAGATGGACTTGCTTCTGCAATCGTGCCCTCTGTCACCAAGCCGACCAATTTGTCATTTTCAATGACTGGCAAGCGGTGCAAGCCTTGTTCCCGCATCAAATCTGCCGCATGAGCAATTGTTGTATCTGGACTAATATACACTACTTTACGGGTCATAAAATCTTTAACAGCCATAATCATTCTCCTATGCTTTTCTTAGTTTTATTATACTTGATTTTTAGAATGATTTCAAACGCTTTCAGCAGTTTTCTCTTGTTTTCAAAATTTAGAAAAATCAAACAAGAGAGATGAAAAAAGAAAGGCCTTTAGGACCTTTCCTTTCAAACAAACTTTAAAAATCTTATCCACCAAGGTAGGCCTTGCGGACTTCTTCTGAGGCTAAGAGTTCTTTTCCTGTTCCGGTAAGAACGACTTTCCCTGTTTCGAGAACATAACCGCGGTCTGCGATGGCAAGGGCCTTGTTGGCATTTTGTTCAATCAAGAGAACCGTTGTTCCTTGTTTTTGGATATCTTGGATGATATCAAAGATTTCTTGGATAAAGATTGGGGCCAATCCCATAGAAGGTTCATCCAGGAGCAAAAGTTTTGGCGTCGACATGAGGGCACGACCCATTGCAAGCATTTGTTGCTCCCCACCAGATAGGGTGGCTGCATCTTGGTTCTTCCGTTCTTCCAAACGTGGGAAACGGGAGAAGACCTTCTTCAAGTTCGCTTGGTTTTCTTCTCGGTCTTTCTTCAAGAAAGCTCCCATTTCCAAGTTTTCCATAACGGTCAAGCCTGGAAAGACGTGGCGACCTTCTGGAACTTGAGAGAGTCCTGCTGCTACAATCTTTTGAGCTGGAACCTTTTGAATCTCCTGACCCAAAAACTCAATTTTCCCAGCACTTGGACGCACCAAACCTGAAATGGTACGAAGAATAGATGTTTTCCCAGCACCGTTAGCACCGATAAGAGAAACAACTTCTCCTTCATTTACCTCGAAACTGACATCACGGACAGCCTGGATCATGCCATAGTGTACAGAAAGATTTTCAACTTTTAACATAGACATTAGGCTTCACCTCCTAGATAGGCTTCGATTACACGTTTGTTGTTCTTGATTTCATCTGGCGTTCCATGGGCAATCAAGCGGCCATATTCTAATACATAAATCCGTTCTGTTACTTCCATGACCAAGCTCATATCGTGCTCAATCAGCATGATCGTAATATTAAATTCTTTTTGAATGCGACGGATCAATTGGGTCAATTCTGCTGTTTCTTGAGGGTTCATCCCTGCAGCAGGTTCATCCAAGAAGAGGATTTTTGGCTCTGTAGCAAGGGCACGAACGATCTCCAAGTGACGTTGTTGTCCGTAAGCCAAGTTTTTAGCCAAAGTATCTGCTTCTTTTTCCAAACCGAAAATGGCTAACAATTCAAGGGCTTTTGCTTTCAAAGCTTCTTCATTCTTGTAATAGCTTGGCAAGCGGAAAAGACTCGCAAAGACATGTGGTTTGTGGTGGTTGGCAAAGGCAATCAAGACATTGTCCAAAACGCTCAAATCTTTAAAGAGACGAATATTTTGGAAAGTCCGTCCCAGACCACCTGCAGCGATTTTATAAGGTGCTTTACCATTTAATAGGTGACCATCTAAGGTAATGGTCCCTTCACTTGGTTCATATACTCCTGTTAGGAGGTTGAAGAGGGTTGTTTTACCGGCACCGTTGGGCCCGATCAACCCAACCAATTCCCCTTCATTGAGTTCCATGGTCACATCCCCAACGGCTGTCAAACCACCAAAGTTTTTTGTTAAATTTTTTACTTCAAGAAGTGCCATTAGTTAGCCTCCTTTTTTGAGAGTAGTTTTTTCAAGCTGAATTCCCATGTTCCAAGAAGACCACCTGGACGGAAGATCATCACGAGAATCAAAGCCAAGGAGTAAATGATCATACGAACGCTTGAGAAGTCTTGAAGCACCATGTTCAAGATCCCCAAGACGATGGCCGCCACAACTGTTCCTGACATCGATCCCAAACCACCGAAAACGACAATGATCAAGACATTAATGGTATTAGTAAAGGAATAATCTTTCGGAACGACAGATCCAATGAAACCGGCTTGGAGAGATCCTGCAATCGCTGCTGTAATCGCACCGAAAACAAAGGCAATAACTTTAACTTTGGTCGTATTGATCCCAACAGATTCTGCTGCAATTTCATCTTCACGAACAGAAAGGGTGGAACGCCCAATTGGACTGCGTAAGAAGTTGATGGTAAAGATAGTTGTAATCACGACAAAAAGGTAAACCAATTGCCAGGTTGTAAAGGCTGGCAAACCAAGGATCCCAGCGGCACCATTTGTCAGAGTACCCCCATTGACGATCAAAATCCGGATGATTTCAGAAACCCCCAGTGTCGCAATCGCGAGGTAGTCCCCTTTCAAACGAAGGGTTGGAACCCCAACGATCAAGGCAACGAGACCTGCGATCAAAGCACCTAAAACCATCGCACCAAAGAAAGCCCCGTAGGTTGGTGATTTGGAACCGAGAATGGCTGCAGAATAGGCACCAATCGCCATAAATCCAGCATGTCCGAGTGAGAATTGACCTGAAAAACCAACGATGAGGTTCAAACCAACAGCAAGGATGATATTAATCCCGATTTGTTCCAAAATTTGGATATAGAAGAGGTTGAGGACACCTGCTGCAACCAAGACTTGGATCAAGGCAAAACCTGCGATCAAAAGACCAAGCCAGACTAAATTCACTTTTAAATTTTGTTTCATGGCTTACACCTTCTCTTTCACATTTTTACCGAGGATACCTGCTGGACGGATGAGCAAGATCACAATCAAGATGGCATACACAATGGCATCACGGAAATCTGAGAGACCGATCGCTGTGGCGAAGGTTTCCAACAAACCGATAACAAATCCACCTAGGGCCGCACCTGGAATGATTCCGATTCCTCCAAGAACGGCTGCGACAAAGGCTTTGATCCCTGGTGTCATCCCCATCAAAGGTTCGATCGAGTTGTAATACAAACCGATCAAGACCCCACCAGCACCAGCTAAGGCTGATCCCAAAGCAAAGGTAAAGCTGATGGTCCGGTTTACGTTAATCCCCATCAATTGAGCGGCATCGCTATCAACAGAAACGGCACGCATGGCTTTCCCCATCTTTGTCTTTTGGATAATAAATTGAAGAGCGACCATCAAGAAAATAGACACTCCTAAGATCATCAACTGAATGTTGGAGATCGAAATAGGACCAAAGTTGTAACGAACAGTTTCAATGACTTGCGGAAAGGAACGGGTATTGGCCCCTACAAAGAAGACCATCCCATATTCAAGCAAGAAGGAAACCCCGATGGCAGTGATCAAGGCTGCAATTCGAGTCGAATGACGAAGCGGACGATAAGCCAAGTATTCAATTACAACCCCTAAAATAGCTGTCCCGACCATAGCCAGAAGCAAGGCTACAAAGAAGTTAACTTTCAATGAGTTCAATAAGAAATACCCCATAAAGGCACCTACCATGTAGATATCCCCATGGGCAAAGTTGATCAATTTGATAATTCCATACACCATAGTATAACCAAGGGCCAAGAGTGCATAGACACTTCCCAAGATTAGACCGTTCACTAATTGCTGGAGCATTTGAACCATCCTTTCTAATAATAAAGAGCGAGGCCAGGAATTTTCATTCTCCCAGCCTCTTGTACAAACAACAAATGATAATTAAGGTTTAACCGACTCAACTGACTCAACTTTACCATCTTTTAAGCCAATCATAAGTGCAGATTTAACCGGATTATGGTCTTTGTCAATAGACATTGTACCAGTAACACCTTCCAAGTCTTTCAACTTCGCAAGGTTGTCTTTCAATTCGACAGAGTTCTTAGCACCTTTAGATGCTTCTGCAACCATGTAAACTGAATCATATGCCAAAGCTGCAAACATTGAAGGTTCTTCGTTGTATTTTGCTTTATAAGCTTCTACGAATTTCTTGGCTTTATCAGTCATTTCACCTTCAGTAGAGAATCCAGCTACGTAGTAGATGTCTGTAGCTGCAGCAGGTGTTGCTTGTTCAACGAATTTAGCATCGCTAAATCCATCACCACCAATGATTGGTTGTTTGATTCCCATACCACGTGCTTGGTTTACGATTTTACCAGTTTCAGTGTAGTACCCTGGAAGGACAATCGCATCGAAGTCTTTGTCTTTGATTTTTGTAAGAGCAGCTTGGAAGTCTGTATCCTTAGATTGGAAAGTTTCTGTTGCTACGATTTCACCTTTATAAGATTTCTTAAAGGCTTCAGCAATCCCTTTCGCATAGTCAGATGAATTATCGTAATAAAGAACAACTTTCTTCGCTTTCAAGTTATCCGTTGTATATTTAGCAATGATTTGTCCTTGGAAGCTATCGATGAAGGTTGCACGGAAAAGGTAATCTTGACCTTTTGTCAAATTATCTTGTGTTGCTGATGGTGTTACCAATGGAACACCTGCTTTACCAGCATTCGCAACAGCCGCGGCAGTGGCACCTGAAGTAGCAGGCCCTACAAGAGCGTTCACTTTTGATTGAGTGACAAGGTTTGTAGTGATTGTAGCTGCTTCAGCTGTTTCAGATTTGTTATCTTTGTCTGTGACAACAATCTTCTTACCATCAGCACCACCATTAGCATTGATTTCATCAACGGCTAATTGAGCACCTTTTTGTTCAGCACTACCATATGCTGCTACTTCACCAGTTTTTTCAAAGTTAAAACCGATTTTTAGTTCTTTTCCGATTTCGTTACCAGTTGTGTTTGAACCTGAAGTTGAAACTTCACCACAGGCCGCAAGAAGAGCGACACTTGCAATTGTTAAAAATGAAAGAGCAAATTTTTTCTTCATTTGTAATAATCTCCTTAAATAATCTTAAAATAAATAGATATTAAGAATATACCGAATTATCTGACAATTGTCAATATAAAAAACGCAATCCTTTAAATGATTGCGTTTTCTACTTGTGTTTCATCCTGTTGACGATGCAAACTTCCTACAAAATCACGATCCAATTCTTGAATATGGCAAATTTGAACCTTCTTTACAAAGCGTTCTTTTTTTAATTGCTGCATAATTTCAAGAACTTGAGAACTATCGACATAGACCTGGACATAGCGCATTTTTTTGGAATGATAGATCACATCCCCAATTTCCTGTAATTTCTTTGCATCTCGATTATAATACAATTTTACAATTAAGCCTGTTCTAGCTTGCTTCTCAAACATACACAATCCCTTTCTGCTTCTGTTACAAGTATAGCAAATTTCAGGTAAAAATACTATCTTTTTCTAGAAAGTAAAGAATGTCCTAAAAAAACCTCTCCTGTCAAAGGAGAGGGCTGGATAGTTAAGATTTCTTATCCGAGATTGTTGTTAGCCATGATTTCATCGATGAAACCATAAGCTAAGGTTTCTTCTGCAGTCATCCAATTATCCCGTTCTGCATCAGCGTGGATTTTCTTGATGGTTTGACCTGAATTTTCTGCCAAGATTTTTTCCAATCTGTGACGTGTTTTCAAGAGGTGTTCTGCTGCAATGGCCATATCCGTTTGTTGAGTACCGCCACCAGTACCACCCATTGGTTGGTGGATCATGTACTCAGCATTTGGCAACATGAAGCGTTTGCCTTTGGCACCACTTGATGCAATCACAGTCCCCATTGAAGCGGCCATCCCCATGACGATGGTTTGGACGTCTGATTTGATAAAGTTCATGGTATCGACGATTGCCAAACCTGCAGAGACAGAGCCTCCTGGCGTATTGATATACATATAGATATCTTTGGTATTATCTTGGGCATCCAAGAAGAGCAATTGGGCAATAATCGAATTGGCCATTTGGTCTTCTACCGGTCCTGTCACCATGATAATACGGTCTTTTAAGAGGCGTGAGTAAATGTCGTATGAGCGTTCGCCACGACTAGTTTGTTCAATTACTACTGGAATCATTCATTCATCTCCTTTTATCCATTATAACCGGCACCATCTCACGAGTTTCATCCGGTTGATTCGAGAGGCTAGCTCTCCTTCCATTCTTTATAAAAGCTATTATATCCCATTGGTCAACAAAGGTCAAATTTTTACTTTCCTAAAGATGGATTGGAAATGTGCTTATTTGGTACCAAACAAACGGTCCCCAGCATCACCTAAACCTGGAACGATATAGCCGTTTTCGTTGAGGCGTTCATCCAAGGCTGCAGCAAAGATTTCGACATCTGGATGAGCTGTTTGAAGAGCTTCCACTCCTTCTGGTGCTGCAACCAAGCAGACAAACTTAATATGGCTTGCACCACGTTTCTTTAATGAATCGACCGCTAGGATTGCAGATCCCCCAGTCGCCAACATTGGGTCTACCACAAAGATTTGACGTTGGTCGATATCTTCTGGCAATTTCACCAAGTATTCAACTGGTTTCAAGGTTTCTTCATCCCGGTACATTCCGATGTGACCAACTTTAGCAGCGGGTACCAAACTCAAGAGTCCGTCTACCATCCCGATCCCTGCACGAAGGATTGGAACAATCGCTAGTTTTTTACCAGCAATCTGTTTTTGAACTGTTTTTGTAATTGGTGTTTCGATTTCTACATCTTCAAGAGGAAGTTCGCGCAAAACCTCGTATCCCATCAACATAGCAATTTCATCTACTAATTCACGAAAAGCCTTTGTAGAGGTATCAGTCCGACGCAAAATAGACAATTTATGCTGAATCAGTGGATGTTTAATAACTTCAAGTTTTCCCATTGTGGTTCCTTCTTTCTCTATATTCATCTTATTATATCAAAAAGGAAGAAAAAGGCCTACAAATATGCAAACCTTTTCTTTTCTTATTTTAATGACTATCTTATAGCCACTCCTTGTACTTGCCAATATAATAGTGTTTGACCAGGGTGACACTTGCCATATAAAGGAAGAGGATTCCCGCCAGTAATAGGAAGTAAAGACTATTTAGTGGCGCTACTTTCAACAAGGAAGCCAGTGGGCCATATGGTAGGAAGGTCACAAAGAGGGCCCCCAATAAAGTCGTTGCCATGACTGCAAGGGCTGGCCAACTTTGAACAAAAGGCAATTTTGGAGAGCGGAGCATATAGATGACCATAGTTTGGGACCACATGGACTCGATAAACCAGCCGGTTTGAAAGAGCATGATGAAGAGTCCCGCACTGTCTGCTCCATGGACATAGCCATAGCCTGTAATCATAGGTACGATGATAAAGTAGAGAGCGATAAAGGTCAAGATGTCAAAGACAGAGGAAATAGGACCAAACCAGGCCATAAAGCGGGTAATGGATTTTGCTTCCCAAATCCGAGGTTTCTTCAAGAAGTCCTTATCCACTCGGTCAAAAGGCAAGGCGATACAGGAAAGGTCATAAACCAAGTTTAAAACGATGAGATGGATGGGGGCCATTGGAAGAAAAGGAAGGAAAATACTAGCAAAGAGAAGAGAGAAGATATTTCCGAAATTAGAAGAAACAGTCATCTTGATGTACTTGGTCATGTTGGCATAAACTTTGCGGCCTTCTACCAAGCCTTTTTCGAGGACCATCAAGTCTTTATCCAGAAGGATAACATCTGCTGTTTCTTTGGCAATATCGACAGCTGTATCAACCGAAATCCCCACATCTGCCACTTTCATAGAAGGAGCATCGTTGATCCCATCTCCCATATAGCCGACCTTGTGGCCATTTGCTTTGAGTTGCAAGATAATGCGTGCTTTTTGATCTGGAGATAATTTTGCAAAAACGGTGGTGGTTTCTACTGCTTGGGCCAAGTCTGAATCAGAGAGACTGTCGATATCGCTACCCAGCAAAATGCGGTCAACATCCAGTCCCACCTTTTCACAAACCGCTTGGGTCACTTTCTCATTATCACCCGTAAGGATTTTAGTAGCAACTCCGTATTCCGCAAGGGTATTGATGGCTGGTGCTGCGGATGGTTTTGGTGGATCCAAGAAGGCTAGGTAACCCGTCAAGATCATGTCTGCTTCATCTGCCACTTCAAAGGCATAGCCTTCCTCAAGATTTGATTTGTAACTAACCCCTAGCACGCGCAAACCTTGTTCATTCAGTTGAGCTACTTCTGCCAAGACGTCTTCCCGCACTTGGTCTGTCAGGGGAATAATCTCATCCTTGTATTCCACATAGTTAGAGACTGCTAGCATTTCTTCCAAGGCTCCCTTGGTGACCATGCTCACGACTCCCTCCTCATCTTTGACAATGACACTCATCCGCCGGCGTTCAAAGTCAAAAGGCAATTCATCAATTTTTTGGAAGCTTTGGTCCAAGCCTCTGACAATCTCATGTTTCTTAGCTTCTCTTTCTGTCCGACTGATAATGGCCCGGTCCATCAAATTTTTTAGGCCGGTTTGGAAGTAAGAATTGAGATAGGCCCGACGAAGGACAGACAAATCCAAGTCCCCATGAATGTCGAGGGGGTATTCGAGTACAATCTCATCTTGGGTCAAGGTTCCTGTCTTGTCCGTACAGAGGATATCAATAGCGCCTAGATCTTGAATAGCGTTGAGCTTTTTGATGACCACCTTTTCTTTGGCCATGATAATGGAACCCTTGGCCAAGCTGGCTGTGATAATCATTGGGAGCATTTCCGGAGTCAAGCCCACCCCTACACTGAGGGCAAAGACCCCTGCTTCCAGCCAGTCCCCATCTGTCAAACCATTGATAAAGAAGACGATGGGTACCATGACCATCATGAGTCGGATCAACAACCAAGAGATGGTGTTCATTTCTCGTTCAAAAGAGGTTGGTTCATCATACGTATTGATGGTTTGCTCAATCGCTCCCATCATGGTTTCATCCCCAACGACCAAGACCAAGGCTGTTGCTCGACCCGAGATGACATTGGTCCCCATGAAAGCTAGACTTTCACTCTCCAAAAGACTGTCCAGATTTTGGCCACTTGCTTTTTTCAAGCAGACTTTTTCGACAGCATCGCTCTCTCCAGTCAAACCGGATTGTTGGACGAAGAAGTCTCGTGAATCCAACAAGACCACATCTGCTGGGATCATGTCGCCTGCACTCAGTTTGATCAAGTCTCCCACCACAATCTCATCAATGGGAATTTCTTCTTCCTTGCCTTCTCTAATCACTGTTGCTGTATTGACAATCATGCGAGAAAGGTTGCTAGCAGCCTTGTCACTTCGCAATTCTTGGATAAAGCGAATCCCTCCAGAGAGAAGGACGAGAACGACGATGATGAGAGAGGTCGTTGGATCTTCCTCACCTGGTTTGGCTAACCAAACATTGGTCACCAGAGAAACAAGAGCAATGAGCAGTAAGATGACTGTGAAGGGATTGATGATGGATTCAACAATCCGTTTCCAGATAGAATCATCTTGCCCCTTTGTGAGGACATTTTCTCCATAGCTATCCCGGTTTTCCTCTACTTGGTCTTCCGTCAAACCAGACCAGCTAGATTGATAGGTTGCTAAGGTTCTTGTTTCTACATCTTGCAATGCAGCTATGAGTCTTTCTTTTGTTGTTTGCATTGGAATCTCCTTTTAAATCAGGAGCCAAACGCTTATAGAGTCCCGATGACACAAATCAGCGATTGGCTGGCTATGTGCGGTTCGGGATGATCGTCGATTTGTATCATAGTGTTCTCCTTTTCTACTTGATAGGTGAGAGGCTTCTTAAGCATAAGAAAAAAGCCCTCCCCTTTTATAGGTAGGACTCATTAAACTCGTCGTTTATTTTTTAATAAAAATTCTCAAAAAATAGACCGTCCAAGCTTTAGCTCCGCAAGGCAATGAAATGAGCTTAGTCTTGACCTTTGCGATCAGGACTGTTGACCAACGAGTAGTGTCTCCACTGCTTTGCGGTAGTCATCCGTATCCTTGTGGTAGCCTCACCTACCGTTATTCCCCTTGAGTATACTCCTCCCCTATAGAAAAGTCAACCCTTAAAATCAACCTTTTTTAGGAAAATTTGTTACGATCCGATCGACAATCTCTTGGACTAGGGTTTTCGGAGCTGCCACATTCAAACGGGCATGTTGCTTCCCTTCTACTCCAAAGTCTGTCCCTTTATTAAGGATGACCTTAGCCTGGTCATGAAGTCGAGCATGGAGTTCTTCCTCTGACAAACCGTAGGCAGAAAAATCAAGCCAGAGCAGATAGGTCCCTTGCGGTTTCATCACACCAATGTCTGTCTGCTCACGCAAAACTTCTACAGTGTAGTTGATATTTTCTTCCAAGACTTCCTTTAAGTCCTCTAACCAAGCCTTTCCATTCTGATAGGCTACTTCGGTGGCGATAAATCCAAGGGCAGAAATTTCATGTTGATTGTTTCGCAACTGCTGAGCTTGGAAGGATTTTCTTAGTGCATCATTTTCGATGATGGCATAGGAATTTTTTGTCCCTGCGATGTTGAAGGTTTTGGTCGCACTCGATAAGACAAGGGTGAAGTCCTTAAAGCTTGGATCTACCGTATTAAAAGAAACGTGCTGGTGCCCAAACAATACCAAATCTTGGTGAATTTCATCGGAAACAAGCAAGACCCCATATTTTTGACAGAGGCGACCAATCTTTTCTAGGACTTCTCGTTCCCAGACGCGACCGCCTGGATTATGAGGATTGCACAGGATGTAGAGCTTGACTTGGTGCTCCACAAAGTCTTTTTCCAATTGCTCAAAATCAATTTGGAAAAGTCCATCCACTTCTACTAAGGAATTGGTCACTAATTTGCGTTGATTGAGGCGGACGCTACGGGCAAAGGGTGGATAGACTGGCGTATTGATGAGAACAGCCTCTCCTTCCTTAGTGAAAGCCTGAATAGCCGTTGAAATAGACGGAACCACACCTTCCATAAAGACAATGGCTTCCTTCTCAAACACATATCCATGCTCTGACTTTTCCCACTCCTGAACAGCTCGGTAAAGCTCTTCACTAGGATAGGTGTAGCCGTAGACTAATTGATCCGCGTAATTTCGAATGGCTTGTCGAACCGCAGGTAAGGATTCAAAATCCATATCTGCAATCCAGGCAGGAAGAAGTTCTGGATCTTGCTCTGACTCCTTCCACTTGCTAGTATGATGCCCCAAACGATTAGGGACAGTCAAAAATTGTTCTTTTCCCATGATGGACTCCTATCTAGCCAATGCTTGTTCTAAATCCTCAATCAAATCTCGCGCATCTTCAATTCCGATGGAAAGGCGAAGCAAGTCATCCGTTAACCCATAGGAATGACGAACCTCTGCAGGAATATCCGCGTGGGTCTGTGTAGTTGGGTAGGTAATCAAACTCTCCACTCCACCTAAGCTTTCTGCAAAGGTTAAGACTTGCAAGTGGTTCAAAATGGTTGGAATCTTTTCTTGGTGGCTTACTTTAAAGGAAACCATGCCTCCCTTGCCAGTATACAAGACTTCCTTAACAGCTGGATGCCCCTTCAAGAATTCCACTACCTTCTTCGCATTTTCTGTAGAGCGCTCCATACGAAGGGCTAAGGTTTTTAAACCACGGATCAATTGGTAGCTGTCAAAAGGAGAGAGAACAGCTCCAGTTGTGTTTAAGTTATAAAAGAGTTGCTCATAAAGGCCTTCATCATCAGTCACCACAACACCAGCCAAAACGTCATTATGACCTGCTAGATACTTGGTCGCTGAGTGGAGGACGATGTCTGCTCCTTCTTCAATTGGACGTTGGTAGATAGGGCTATAGAAGGTATTGTCTACAATCACTTTTGCCCCTTTTTCATGAGCGAGTTTAGCTAATTTCTGGATGTCAAACTCCAGCATGAGTGGGTTGGTAGGCGTTTCAATATAGAGAATATCCACCTCTCCCTTCAATCCTTCTACCAATTCTTCTTCTGAATTTGCATAGGTAAAGAAAAAGCGTCCTTCTTGTTCCATTTGGTTGAACCAGCGGAAAGAGCCTCCATAAAGATCTCTTACTGCCAAGACCTTACTGCCAACAGGAAAAATACTAAAGGCTAAGACAATGGCAGACATACCTGAGCTCGTCACCAAGGCATGCTCTGCACTCTCAATAGCTGCCAAGGTCTTTTCAGCGTTTACCCGAGTCGGATTCTTGGTACGGATATAGTCAAAACCAGTAGATTGACCAAACTCTGGATGCTGGTAAGTGGTTGAAAAATGAAGCGGAGTAATCAAAGCCCCTGTTGCTGGATCCGACTTGATTCCCGCTTGAGCTAGGATGGTGTTAATATTCTTTTTGTGACTCATACAAACCTCCAATGGACGTAAATTCAATTGTCTCTATTGTATCACTTCTTTAGATGATTCGGTTTTTCCTTTTTCAAGAGCTAGATATAGCTTCAAACTATAATGAAAAAAGAGGTGGGATAGACCCAACCTCTACTGGTTATGAAATATGAAATTTATTTCGAAGACTGGCTGCCTTGCTACCAATGAAGCGATCTAAGAAACGAAGACGAAGACCGAGGCCACCGTATACGACGATTCCCACACCACCAATCAGAGCTACATAGAGCATGCTGGTCACTCGACCATTTGGTTTGATCACCATGCCGAGGATAAAGCCTGCAACTAGGACTACCAAGAGCATAATCAAGGTGAGAATGGCTGTCAATAAGCTTCGTTTGAAGACTGTCTTGCGATTGAAATGAGTCACCTGATGAATTTCCTTGTACATAAGAACAATCGGAATCATGAGGCCAATCGTAGTAGAAAGAAGAGGACCATAAGCCTTAAAGAGATAAATGAACGGTACTTGGAGAATCAGTTTTACCAATACTCCATAACCAAAGTAAAGAATCGCCTTCCGATTTTGGAAAAGAGCCTGGATCATTGGAGAGAGAACCGTATACAAGCCTAGAATGACCGTTTGTAACATGGCTAGGATAAAGAGTCCCAAAGCCAGGGAATCTGGTTTCCCGTAAAAGACCGTATAGAGAGGCTCTGCAATAGCTACAGCTCCAATCGTCGCTGGAAGCAAGAAGGCTACTAGCATGGTCAAATTATCTTGAACCAGCTTACCTGCAGCCCGGAAATCGCCCTTGACATAGTTCTCTGTAAGGAGAGGGATTCCCACCCCACCGATCGATGTCGCAACTGCAATTAAAATCATGGTGATCTTGTTCGGATTCGCTGAGAAGTAGCTGAACTGAACCAAAAGCTCTGAACGAGTGAAGTTGGTGAACCAAGACATGACATTGCTATAGGTCATCTGGTCGATAATTTGAAAGAGTTGAATGGCTGATCCTGTCACAATGAACGGAATCGCTTCACGAATAGTATCCCACAAGAGAGCCTTGGTATCAATCTGGCTATCAGACTCCGGGCGATGAATAATGTGCTGTAGAAGTCCTGTTTTCCAGAGGTAATAGACGAGGACTAGAAGACTCGCTCCCATCCCAATAAAGGCTGCAAAAGTGGACTGGGTCACGGCTTCAACGTAATCACCTGAACCGACCTTCATAATGAAGTAGGCTGTCAAGAGCATCCAGATAACCCGAATCACTTGCTCAGCAATTTGACTGATAGCATAAGGTTTCAGATTGTTATGCCCTTGGAAGAAGCCACGAATGACACTCATGGAAGGGAAAATGAGGACCGCCCAAGATAAGCTCTGCATGACAGGGATTAGGTCTTTCCCACCTCCTGATAGGTTTGCAAAGACTGGGGAAAGCACATACATGATAATGGCAAAAATCAAGCCCAATAAAGACATGAACTTAAGGAAGCCACGAATCATGGCAAAACTGTGCTCTTCTTGCCCCTTGGTATTATACTTAGCGACTTGCTTAGCGACTGCTACTGGGACACCTGCTGTTGAAATCAGCAAAAACCAAGCGTAGATATTGTAGCCCATAGTGAAGAGACCGTTTGCCTCTGCTCCATGTTTACCCATCCAGATATACCAAGGGATGATATAGGCCGCACCCAAGAGACGACTAATGAAATTGCTAGCTGTTAACCAGACTGTACCTCGAAGCATCTGGGCCTGTTGATTACTTGTTTCGTTACTCATATGTTTCCTCTACTTTATAGTCTTCTTTCATTATAAACTTTTCCTTTACACTTGTAAAATAAGGTCTTTCAGTTTAAAATAGGATTATGATAAAGATAGAAACTGTACTAAACATTTTAAAAGAGGATCACAACTTTCGTGAGATCCTACAAGACGGAGAATACCACTATTCAGCAAGTGGTGTTTCTTTTAATCAAATAAGCTACGATAGTCGAAAAGTCAACTCCGAGACCCTCTTTTTTGTCAAGGGGGCAAATTTCAAGAAGGAATTTTTGGAGCAAGCGATCGAGCAAGGTCTCCAGTGGTATGTCGCTGAGCAAGACTTTGAGGTCAGCATCCCAGCCATTATCGTTACGGATATCAAACAGGCTATGAGCTTGATTGCCATGGAATTCTATGGCCACCCTGAGCGCCAGCTAAAACTCTTAGCTTTTACAGGGACCAAGGGCAAAACGACTTCTGCTTACTATGCCTACAAGATTCTTGAGCAAGGACACCGTCCAGCCATGCTATCCACTATGAACACAACCTTGGATGGCAAGACCTTCTTCAAATCAACCTTGACCACTCCAGAAAGCATTGATCTTTTTGAAATGATGGCCCAAGCAGTTGCCAACGATCGGACCCACCTGATTATGGAGGTTTCTAGCCAAGCTTATTTGGTGAAACGGGTTTACGGTCTGACCTTTGATGTCGGTGTCTTCCTCAACATCAGCCCTGACCATATTGGACCAATTGAACATCCAACCTTTGAAGACTACTTCTACCACAAACGTCTCTTGATGGAAAATAGCCGTGCTGTTGTTGTCAATAGCGATATGGATCATTTTGAGATTCTTGCGGAGCAGGTCGCGGAGCAAGACCACGACTTCTACGGCAGTCAATCAAGCAACCAAGTCCAGAACTCAAAAGCCTTTAGCTTTTCTGTCACTGGTAAGCTGGCGGGAGATTATGATACCCAGCTCATCGGTCACTTCAACCAAGAAAATGCTGTGGCTGCAGGTCTTGCCTGCCTTCGCCTAGGAGCGAGTCCCGAGGATATCCAAAAAGGGATTGCTAAGACGCGTGTTCCTGGCCGAATGGAAGTCTTGACTCAGAAAAATGGAGCCAAGGTCTTCATCGACTACGCCCATAATGGAGATAGCTTGAAAAAGCTGCTCTCAGTAGTTGAAACCCATCAAACGGGGACCATTTCACTAGTCCTTGGATCAACCGGTAATAAGGGAGAAAGCCGCCGCAAAGACTTTGGCTTACTCTTAGAAGACCATCCTGAGATCCAAGTCTTCCTCACAGCGGATGATCCCAACTATGAAGATCCTTTGGCTATCGCTGAAGAGATTAGTAGTTATATCACGCGACCTGTCGAAAAAATCGCAGATCGCGAGCAAGCCATTCAACTAGCTATGGCAACGACCAGCAAGCCTGAAGATGCCGTCATTATCGCCGGAAAAGGAGCTGACTGCTACCAAATCGTCAATGGCGTAAAAGAAGAATATCCAGGCGATGCCGCCATCGCTGAACGTTACCTATAATCAAACGAAAGAAGAGGCTGGGACAAAAGTCCTAGCCTCTCAATTGTCTTTGGATTGTCGAGCAAGACGCAGTGGTTGAGTGGGCTCTACTACGCTGATTTCATCAGCTTTTACAGCCCTACTCAACTGTGCGGAGGTGGGACGACGAAATCGAATTCTAACGAATTACCGATTTCTGTCCCACTCTCTTTCTATTGTTTACTAAACATCAGTCTTTCCTTATCCAAGTCCACTGCTAATTCATATTTGCCTTCATCATTTTTGCGGATATAGCCTAAGACTTCTAAGCTATCAACAAAGATGTCTCTGCGCTTTTGCTGGACTTCTTCTTTTTTGAGGAACTTGAGCAAAAAGCTGGTCATATACTTGAGAGCATACTCGGGATTCACATCGCCCAAAATAGCATAGAGTTTCTCTTGCTCCTCCGTCAAAGGATATTGGTGTTTCACCTTGTAGAAGTAATTGGAAAGTGTCTGTGCATGTCGTTCGAAGTCAGTCTCCTCTATCAAAATCGCTGCATTGGTAGTATTGCGGAGTTCTGTTTGGAAGACCTTGGCTTTTAATTCTTGATAAACTGCACTGTCCTCTCGAACAAAGACCTCTTGATCCAGTTCAACTCGATCAGCTGACTCTAAGAAAGGCAAATTGAGAGTGTAGCGTTTATTTTCTCGAAGGATGAAGCCCGCTTTGATATACTCCTCCATCAGCTTATCCACTGGTTGATCTGGAAATTGGGCCTTGATTTGCCGCAGGATCACATCATCCTGCTGGTCCAGATAGTTGATCAAGTCCTTGAAAAATGGCTGACGTGTCAAACGTGTGGGATTAATGATTGTAATCATCCAAATACCTTTCTTTAAACTGTAGATGGGGTGATTGAGCTAACTGACTCGGGTTAGTCCCAAGCTGATCTAGGGGAACGGCTAGGCCAAGTTCCTTGTAGTAATCCAGCCAGAACGGACTAATCTCCTCTTCCCCATCTCCAAACTTCATGGGAATGGTCTCAAAAACAGGGAGTAGTTCAGCGATGAACTGGGAACAATAGAAACCTTTTCCATCTGGATAAAAGGACGCATTGTAGGGAGCTCCTAAAAGGCTCTCTGCTCGCTTTTTGACTTCTTCGTAATCAATCGCCGTATAGCGATAAAGGTCATAGACTTTTCCAGCTTCAAAGAAATCTTCGGGTGACTGGGAAAGAACGCCACCTTCCACCCTAGCATGATAGACCTGTCCGTCCAAAAAGATAGCCACATGGCTATAGTTGCCAGTTGATGCCTGGATGGCTTGCCCTATATCCGAATCATCTTTCACAAAGATTAAATCACCATTTTCTAGCATATTTCTCTCCTAGAAAAAAAGGAGCCAAAACTCCTTTTTAACAATAGGCTTCCCCATCTATCATTATGCATTAAAGCTTTCAGTCAATTGTGGTACCACTTGTTTCTTACGTGAAACAGCACCTGGAAGGAAAGCGTGGTTGTTTTCAAGTTTGAAGTTGAAAGCTGCTTCTACCTTATCCATGTTAGCACCAAGAGCCAAAATTTCTGAGTTAGAGTTGACAATGTCTGTAATCATCAAAACAAAGTCAGAGTAGCCGTTAGCTGCATTTGCGGCTTGGATAGCTGCTTCGATTTCAGATTGGCGTTCCAAGACTTCAGCAATATCAACTGTATTCACTTGAGCCACACGAACGTTGTTTCCGTTGAGTTCAAAAGTCTTAGCATCGATGTCGATCAATTCTTCTGCTGATTTGCTTGCCAAGTTGGTACCAGCCTTAAGCATGGCAAGACCGTATTCTTCCAAGTTCACACCAGCCAATTCAGCCAATTCAGGCGCAATCACTTTATCAGATGGATGAGTTGTTGGAGATTTCAAAAGAAGGGTATCTGAAATCAAACCTGAAAGCATCAAACCTGCGATTTCTTTTGGCACTGCTACACCATGTTCTTTGAACATGCGGTAAACGATAGAAGATGCTGATCCTACTGGTTCCAAACGCATGTAAAGTGGGCTGGCAGTTTCAAAGTTAGCCACACGGTGGTGATCCACTACACCGTAAACTTCTACTTCAGCGATATCTGAAACAGATTGTTGGAACTCATTGTGGTCCGTCAAGATGACTTGCTCTGCACCTTCTGCTTTAGCTGATGTGATGACGCGTGGTGCTTCCACACCAAAATAGTCCAACACGAAAGCTGTTTCTTCATTTGGAGTTCCAAGAGCCACTGCTTCTGTATCCAAACCGTAAGCTTCTTTTGCAAGATAAGCAAAGGCTACAGATGAACCGATGGCATCTGAGTCAGGATTTTGGTGACCAAAAACGAGAATTTTTGACATGTTTCTACCTCTTCATTTTCATTTGTATATTCACTCTATTTTAGCACGTTTTTCCGTTTAAAGAAAGGGGATAGTTGTTCATTTCATCAGAAAAAGACAGCTGGAAGGACCAACTGTCTCGATCTATTTTATCCTTTAACCCGTTTCAAGTAATCTTGGTAACTTTCCGTTTCCATCAAGTCCTTCGCATTTTGGACCCGTTCTTTTGTCGGTGGTTTCACACCCTCCAACTTGTACGGAATACCCAATTCCCGCCATTTGAATTCACCCATGGTATGGTAGGGTAGAATTTCAAATTTATCAACATTTTTAAGGGTTTTAACAAATTTCCCAAGTTCGATCAGGTCATCATCTCGGTCTGTCAAACCTGGGACCAAAACGTGACGAATCCAGACGGGTTTTCCAATATCAGACAAATACTTGGCACAGGCTAAAATATTCTTGTTCGTTTGACTGGTTACAAATCTGTGCCGCTCATCGTTAATTTCCTTGATATCCAGAAGCACCAAGTCTGTCACTGCCATTAATTTATCAAATTTTTCCAGGTAACGAGGGGTATTGCGGAAAGGTAGAGCACAGGTATCGAGCGTGCAGTGAATGCCCAATTCTTGAGCCTTGGTGAAGAGGGCAATCAAAAAGTCTATCTGCAAGAGGGCTTCTCCACCACTAACCGTGATCCCACCTTTTTGACCCCAAAATCCACGATAGCGGAGGGCTTCTTCTAGGACATCATCCACTGTTCGTTCTCTAGACATGTTGGTTTCCATAGCCCAAGTATCCGGGTTATGGCAATACTGACACCGCATTTGACAGCCTTGAAGAAAGACAATAAAACGGATCCCTGGTCCATCTACAGCACCGAAGCTTTCCGTAGAGTGTACCATTCCTGTTACTTTTCCATAGTCAACTGTTTCATTTTCCATGTCTTGTCCTTCTCTCTTGAAAACGTTTTATGGTCTTATTATAACATGATTCCTTGTGAATAAAAGGATTTTGACTAGTTTTTAGAAAATAAACTGTTTTTCAATTTCATACAATTGTATTAGTACAGGTCATTCCAGTCGGCCTTACTCTTACCGATTCTCTATGGCAAAAATCAATAGCTTATTTATCTCCTATTTCTCTACTATTTTAAGAAATAACACTCTCAAATATGCATCTTACCTAAATGCTATTGACATTTTCCTGTTTCCCTATTAAATTGGATATGATAGAAATAAATATGAAGGGACTGTCTTTAATCAATAATGTAAGCGATCTCAAAAAAATAGAGGAGAGTTCTATGGACCAAAGATTTTGGGAAACATCCTGTCGTTATAGTATCCGTAAACTAACAGTTGGCACTGCTTCTGTTTTACTAGGTGCATTTTTTCTCAGCTTACACCAGGTAGATGCTGATAGTATTGTTGGAAGTCAAAACGAAAGCAACCACCTTGAAGCTGCCCCATCAATAGAGAGTCCGACTGACAGAACTGGAGGATCCAAGTCAGAGAATCCACATATCGCTCCTATTTCTGAAGAAAGAAGCTCAACTCCTGATAGAGCTGTTGAAAGTCATCATACAGACGATTCGACTACTTCGATTGAGACGAATAAAGATACGGAAACGATGAAAGTTGAGACTCCTGTGGCAAAACAAACAGATTATCAATTAAGTTACAATCAACCTGCTGCTGCTACCTATGATGGTTGGGAAAAACAAGCCCTTCCAGTCGGAAACGGGGAAATGGGGGCTAAGGTTTTCGGACTCATCGGTGAAGAAAGAATCCAATACAACGAAAAAACTCTTTGGTCTGGAGGACCACAACCAGATAGCACCGACTACAACGGAGGAAACTATCAGGATCGCCATAAGGTCTTAGCAGAAATTCGTAAAGCATTGGAAGAAGAAAACCGCCAAAAAGCCAAACAATTAGCCGAAGAACATCTAGTAGGCCCAAACAATGCTCAGTATGGCCGTTACTTATCTTTTGGTGATATCTTTATGGTCTTCAACAACCAAAAGAAAGGCCTGGAGAATGTTACCGACTATCATCGTGGCTTAGATATTACTGAAGCTATCACGACTACTTCTTATAGCCAAGATGGAACCACTTTTAAACGCGAAACCTTCTCTAGCTATCCTGACGATGTTACAGTGACCCACTTGAGTAAAAAAGGGGATAAGACCCTTGATTTTACCCTTTGGAATAGCTTGACAGAAGATTTACTTGCGAATGGCGATTACTCTTGGGAATATTCGAATTATAAACAAGGAGGAGTTACCACTGATTCGAATGGTATTTTGCTCAAGGGGACTGTCAAAGATAATGGTCTTCAATTTGCTTCCTATCTTGGAATCAAGACGGACGGACAAGTCACTGCCCAAGACGGCTATTTGACCGTCACTGGAGCCAGCTATGCGACCCTTTTACTCAGTGCCAAGACCAACTTTGCTCAAAATCCAAAAACTAATTATCGGAAAGAGATTAATTTAGAAGAAACTGTCAAATCGATCGTTGAAGCTGCCAAAGAAAAAGACTATGAAACTCTAAAACACGACCACATCAAGGACTATCAAAGTCTTTTCAACCGTGTTCAACTAAATCTTGGGGGTAACAAATCTAGCCAAACTACAAAAGATGCTCTTCAAACCTATAATCCTACAAAAGGACAAAAGTTAGAAGAACTCTTCTTCCAATACGGACGTTACCTACTGATTAGTTCTTCTCGTGATCGGACAGATGCCCTTCCAGCCAACCTACAAGGAGTCTGGAATGCTGTAGATAATCCACCATGGAACTCTGACTATCACCTCAATGTCAACCTACAGATGAACTACTGGCCTGCCTATATGAGCAATCTTGCAGAAACTGCCAAGCCAATGATCAATTATATTGATGACATGCGCTACTATGGCCGTATCGCTGCCAAGGAATACGCTGGTATCGAATCCAAAGAAGGACAAGAAAATGGTTGGTTGGTTCATACCCAAGCAACGCCATTCGGCTGGACAACTCCTGGTTGGAATTACTATTGGGGCTGGTCTCCTGCTGCCAATGCTTGGATGATGCAGAACGTCTATGACTACTATAAATTCACCAAGGATGAGACCTATCTTAAAGAAAAGATTTATCCAATGCTCAAGGAAACGGCCAAGTTCTGGAATTCCTTCTTGCACTACGACAAAGCAAGTGACCGTTGGGTATCTTCTCCATCCTACTCACCAGAGCATGGAACTATCACGATTGGGAATACCTTCGACCAGTCTCTGGTTTGGCAGCTCTTCCACGACTATATGGAAGCAGCCAAGCATCTCAATGTCGACCAAGACTTAGTTACCGAAGTGAAGGCTAAATTTGACAAGCTCAAACCACTTCATATCAACCAAGATGGCCGCATCAAGGAATGGTACGAAGAAGACAGTCCTCAATTTACGAATGAAGGCATTGAAAATCACCACCGTCACGTTTCTCATCTGGTTGGTCTCTTCCCAGGTACTTTATTTGACAAGGATCAGCCTGAATACCTAGAGGCGGCACGCGCAACCTTAAACCACCGTGGAGATGGTGGAACGGGTTGGTCTAAGGCCAATAAAATCAACCTCTGGGCTCGTCTGCTTGATGGAAATCGTGCCCATCGTTTATTGGCAGAACAGCTCAAATCCTCAACCCTAGAAAATCTCTGGGATACCCACGAGCCTTTCCAAATCGATGGTAACTTTGGTGCCACTAGCGGGATGGCAGAAATGCTCCTTCAATCCCACACTGGCTACATTGCCCCATTACCAGCCCTTCCAGATGCCTGGAAAGACGGGCAAGTTTCAGGTCTCGTGGCACGTGGCAACTTTGAAGTCAGCATGAAATGGAAAGAAAAGAATCTTGAGACATTAGCTTTCCTTTCCCATGCAGGTGGAGATTTAGTCGTCGATTATCCAGACATCGAGTCGAGTATTGTCAAGATTAATGGGAAAGAAATCAAACCTACTCTTCTGAAGGGCAATCGGATTCAGATTGCCACTCAAAAAGGGGATCAGGTTACCTTTGAAAAGTTACCAGAGAGGGTCACCCGCCTATCTGCCGTGAGAAAAGATGCTGTAACTGCTGAACTCGATTTCAATCCAGTTAAAGATGCGACTCACTATGTCATTCGTCGAGAAAGCAAAGATGAAAGCAGTGACGCTCCTTCTGTCAAAGAATTCCTAACCAATGTCACTCATTTCATTGACCGCTCCATTGATTCTCTTCATAGCTATAGTTATAGCGTTAAAGCTATGATTGGGGAGCGCTCAAGGCAAACATCAGAAGCCGCATCAATCCAACCAGTTGTCGAATTGATGGACGATAGAGATCCTCGTGTTCAATACGGTCCTGCCTTCAATAACTGGGAAGATGCTGACTTGTATGCAGGAACTGAAAAATACGCCGACCTATCCCTTGATAGCTACTCTGACAAAGATGCAACTGCTAGCATCTCTTTCAATGGACGAGGAATTGAAATCTATGGTCTCAAATCGTCTGAATTAGGCTTAGCAGAAGTCCAAATCGATGGAAAAAAAGTGGGAGATCTGGATTTCTACACATCTGGAGAAACGGAAAAAAGCGCTCTAATCGGTCGTTTTACAGGACTTCCTGATGGAAATCATATCCTAACTCTGACCGTGAAGAAGGAGCACTTAAACCGTGGGAATGAACGCTCAAAAATTTCCTTGGATTATTTTAAAATCTATCCTGGTCAAGACGCGACTGTTGAAAAGATGGATGACAGAGATCCTCGTATCCACTATGGTTCTTTGTTCAAAGACTGGAATGAATCAGGCTTATATCAAACGACAGAAAAATACGCGACTCTCCAAAACGTAGATCCATCTCAGTATTCTGAGGCCAAGGCAATCATTCCTTTCACTGGTACAGGTATCCGCATCTACGGTTTGAAATCTTCTGGCTATGGAAAAGCCTTAGTAACCCTGGATGGAAAAGAAATGCCAAGTTTGGACTTCTACTCAAGTGCTGACTATGAAAAGAATGTATTGATTGGCGAGTATACAAACTTAAGCAATGGAAATCATATTCTCACCTTGACAGTGGATCCTAACTCTCCAGATGGTAGAAAGATGATTTCTCTGGATTCATTTGACATATTGAAGCCAGCAACAGTATCCCTAGATACTCCAAGTCTAGCCCCAATACAAGCAGGCGATCAAACCATTACCCTCACACTTCCGTCTGGAGAATGGGATGCTATTGCTGTACAATTCCCTGGTACAAAGGATCCTGTTTTCCTCAAGAAAACCGATGACCAACACGTCACCCTATCAGATGGAAATCGAGTGTTGCCGATTAAAAACCAGCAAATTGAACTCCCAATCCCAGAAACTGCTCATCAAAAACAAGATCAGATCATCTCAGCCTATGCCATCCGAGGGAAAACCATCACTAGTCCAGTGGTCTCTCTCTTACCTGCTCTTGTGACAAGTTTGGGAGAGGAAGAACCACCTGTAGTAACCCTTCCTGAGTACACAGACCCAATCGGCACAGCTGGACAAGAAGCACCTATCCTTTCTCTACCTGAATATGTCCTGCGGGTACTGAAAGACCAAGCCAGCAAGGTAGAGGTCATTAGTGGAGAAAATGAGATTGGAACAGAAAGTCATTTAGAGATCCAAAAGGTCCTTGACCAAGGTCTCTTCGGCGAGACCTACGATGCTTTCAACCTTCAACTGAGGGATAAAGAGGGAAATCCAGTTCCAGTGAAGGGAAGTGTATTGGTTCGACTTCCACTATCAGGAGAAGTGAAGCAACTCTATGTCTTGACTCCTGATCAAGAACTCCAAGCAGTAGAATTTACACTACGAGAGGGCATGATTGAATTCATGGCACAAGAGTTAGGAACCTATGCCATTGTCTACAAGACAAAATCAGAAACTGTACCATTCATTTCAAGTCTTCATGAGAAAGTTGAGCCGACTGTATCAGAAAGAAGGGAGCCATACAAGCCAAATTCAGAGAACACTAGTCCAAGGAAGGCCGGTGATACTTTGATGAGTGTTCCCAACTCTAAACAAGACGACGCTTCACAAGGACAACTTCCAAAAACGAATGCTAAACTCAGTTCATACCTACTCTTCTTAGCAGGACTTAGCCTTGTTCTCGCAGCTACTTTCCTAGAGAAAAAGAAAACCGATTAGCTTGATGTAGCTAACAAGATCAATAAAAAGGATGGAATCTCCATCCTTTTTCGTTTATCCTAAAACCAATTCGTCACTCACCAAGGTTTCACCACTGTTCTGATGGAAAAGGCGCATCAAGTCTTCAACTGTCAGGTTCTTCTTTTCTTCTCCTTTAACATCGACCACGATCTTGCCTTGGTAGAGCATGATCAAGCGGTTGCCGTATTCAATTGCATGGTTCATATCATGCGTAATCATTAAGGTTGTCAAATCATGGCTTTCCACGATTTTTTGTGTCAATTCCATGACCATTTCACTGGTCTTTGGATCGAGCGCTGCGGTATGTTCATCCAGTAGCAAGAGTTTTGGTTTGACCAAGGCAGCCATGACCAAGGTCAAAGCTTGCCGTTGTCCCCCTGATAAGTATTGCGTGTCCACTTTGAGGCGATTTTCCAAACCAATATTGAGTTCCTTCAAAGCCGTTTTAAATTCTTCGCGGTCTTTTTCTTTGACCCCCCAACTGAGTCCCCGTCTTGCTCCACGTTTTTTAGCAATGGCCATATTTTCTTCAATGGTCAAGCGGGAAGCCGTCCCCATCTTAGGATCCTGGAAAACACGCGCAATATCCTTGGCACGCTTCCGAACGCTGGTCTGCTTAATCGATTTCCCTTCTAAAAGGATTTCTCCTTGGTCCACTTGCAGGCCACCTGCCAGAATATTCATCAAGGTCGATTTACCGGCTCCATTTCCTCCAATGACGGAAATGAAATCTCCTTCTTCTACTGTCAGATCCAAGCCTTTGAGAACATGGTTTTCATTGACCGTACCTGCTTCGAATGTCTTATGGATATCTTCAATTTTTAACAATGTTGCCATTTATCTTCTCCTTCTAGTTGTTGCTTAATTTCAATCCACGAATCTTGAGACGTTTCTGGGCTTCTGGTGCGAACAAGACCAAGGCCAAGAGAATGGCGTTAAACAAACGGACCAAGTTTTGGTCTAGGTTTGGAATTTCGTAGATATTGAGGATAATGAGGCGGTAGACAATTGCCCCCACTCCAATCGAAAGCAAGCGTCCTCCAATGGTCAAATCATGGATCAAGACTTCTGCTAAAATAACAGCACTGAGACCTACGACGATGGTACCTGTACCAGAAGTCACGTCTGAGAAGCCATCTGTCTGAGCGAAGAGAGCCCCACACAATGCCACCAAGCCATTGGAAATCATGTAACCGAAAATCTTCATGGTGTCCACATTCACCCCATTGGCTTCACTCATCGGGATATTGTCACCAGTCGAACGAAGAACCAAACCAATCTGGGTTTTCATCAAGAGGGTCAAAATCAGACAGACCAATAACAAACAAGCAATACTAACAGCAAAGACTGCTTCCTCATTGGACAAACCCAAGCCCATCACAGACTTGAAAATGGTACTAGAATCTCCAATGGATAAATTAGGGACGCCCCCCATGATCTTAATATTGATTGAATAGAGTCCCGTCAGGGTCACAATCCCTGTTAAGAGCGCTGGGATCTTCATCTTGGTATGAAGAAGACCAGAGACCAAACCTGCTAGCATCCCTGCTAAAATCGAGAAGAGGGTCGCTAGCCAAGGGTTTTGCCCTGCTTGGATTTGGGAAGCAACGACTGCAGCCCCAAGCGGGAAAGCCCCTTCTGCTGTCATATCCGCTATATCTAAAATGCGGAATGTTAAGAAAATACCAATGGCCATAATCGACCACAATAAACCTTCAGATAAACTTGATAATACTAAATCCATCATCCATCTCCTATTTCTTTTCGTTTATACCAGAGAGATCAATTCCTAATTTCTTAGCCATCTCTTTGTTAACATACAATTCTAGATTTTTAGGGGCCTCCACTGCCAGTTCGCCTGCCTTTTCCCCTTTCAGGATACGAATCGCCATCCGAGCAGATTGACGCCCTAACTCGGTGTAGTCTGTCCCATAGGTATAGAGCCCTCCTACTTGGGCCATTTCAATCGAACCTCCAATAACTGGAACCTGATGTTTCAGAGACACTTGTTTGATGGTTTCCATTGTGGAAGAAATGATGTTGTCTGTAGGGACAAAGACCATATCGACTTCTGACATCAAACTGTCAGCTGCTGCCTTTACATTATTACTATCTAAGATAGTCTTCTCTACGACACGATAGCCTTTGGCCTCAAGAACCTTCTTGGCTTCCTCTTTTTGAACGACTGAGTTGGGTTCACTTTGCGTATAGAGGATCCCAATCGTCTTAGCTGTTGGCAAAACCTTTTGAATCAGATCGACTTGCGTAGCAATGGCATCTGAAGATTGGTCGCTCGTTCCTGTCACATTGCCACCAGGCTGATCCAAGTTCTTGACCAGCTTGGCAGCCAGAGGATCCGTCACTGCAGAAAAGACTACAGGAGTCGTTTTGCTTGTATTGGCGATGCTTTGTGCTGATGGAGTCGCAATGGCAAATACAAGATCACTTTCCTGTGACAATTGATTTGAAATATTTTTCAAATTTCGCTGCTCCCCTTGGGCATTTTGATAATCAATTTCAATCTCTTCTCCATCCACATAACCTTGTTTGGCTAACTCTTCGACAAAGCCTTTTCGAGTCGCATCTAGAGACTTATGGGTAATATACTGGGAAATCCCAATCTTGATCTTTTGATGCTTAGAGGTCTTCAAGTGGTGGAGGGTCAAGAGGGAGGTCATCAGTAGACCAACTACCAGGACCGGTGCAATTAACTTCTTTACAATTTTCATGAAACATGTCTCCTTCTCTAAAACATTCAAACAGAATACAAAAAACCGTTTAGATGATTCTAAACGGTTGGTATCATTCCTCACAAACTTAAAAGTATGCCAGCATTGCCGTCCATTTAGATATCATCTATATGGACCACAATCAAAAATCTTAGCCACATAGATACAAACAAATTGCTCGTTTCGTTTGTATCCATGAGTTCATGTCTACAAACATTATCTAAAGTAGCTAAAGTAAAAGTTTTGATTCAACAATGTGGAGTTCGTGTTTTTCATAAGATTCTGCTTTCGTTTTTTTATGTTGACTATCTTACCGAAAATTTTTCAAGCTGTCAAGCCGAAATTCAGAATTTTTTTAATTATCTTATTTTTTTCTACGTATATCAACAAAAAAAGTGCCCGATTAGGGCACTAAATGAGCGAATATCTTATTTTTTGAAGGTGTATTTAAAATCATCCTCTTCATTCTGATAAACCGTTAACGTTCCGTTTACCAATTTATATTTGAGATTGTATTGCATTACAAAGTTCCCACCACTATTTACAAGAAATTCATGAGTTTTTTCAGACAACTCGCCTTCAAATAGCACCATATCAATGGTTCCTTTTTTTACATCAATTTCAACTCCTATTTCCTTCAAGTACCCCCATTTGCTTCGTTCCTCAATGTACTCCAATGCATTTTCCATAGAATATAAATAACTTTTATCGCCTTCAAGGAGTTTTTTTGCTGCTCCTTTAAAATCAACTTTTCCTGATGTAGAAATTTTTACTTTGTTACCCTCTACTTCCACAATCATTTCGACATCTTTAATAAATTCACTAGAGATATCTAAAGTCGAGGTGAAACTTTCTTTAAAACCAGATGTCATTTCTTTCTTCAGTTCAGGAGTAGCTGACCATTTCCCTTGAATACTATTAGGATTTTTAGCAAATAAGAAAAATGCAAGCACAGATAAAACTGCAACGGCGACAAGACTACATAATCCAATAATCAGCCCTTTCTTAGACTTCTTACCGGGTATTGGGGCTTGTCCCATATATGAGGAATTAGTCTGGTAATTCAGTTGCCCATTGTTTGGATAACCTCCCTGCATCTGAGCATTGTTATAGGATGTGAAAGGCACTCCTGCTTGAGCCGACTCCTGAACAGGAGCTTGTGGCTGAGTTCCACCTTGCCCAAAAGCTTGTCCTTGATGTTGAAACGGACTTGTTCCACCTTGGTATTGATTTGAAGTTGGGCTTGCACCTCCAAATGGAGATTGAATTGAATTTACGGGCGTATTCGGTGTCGCTTGTGTTTTTGGACTTCCAAATTGACCAAAAAGCTGTTGGAATTCCTCCTGATTGGCCGGTCGACCATGGACTCTCTCGAACTCTGCTAACCATTCTTCTGATTTCATGACTATCACCTTCTAACCTTTACTTATTTTATTATAAAGGAAATTCATAGGAGAAGCAAACCCTACTAAAATGAGTATAAAAATCAGGAAAAACCCTGATTTTATGGCTCTATAATTTCTGTAGTGGATAAAACCACCATAGGAATTATGGAGCCTATTTTGTTGTAGAAAACAAGAACATCAAAAAGGAGAGAACCAATTTGGTCCTCTCCAGGGTATAACTTTTCATCAACCCACTACAGTTGACAATGAGCCTAAATAAGCGAATATCTTATTTTTTAAAGGAGTATTCAATTCCATAATCATTTCCATCCACGGAAACTTTTAGCGTTCCATTTTCAATTTTATACTTGAGATCGTATTTAAGGAAATGACTCGCATCTTCATCCTGAATGAATCGATGATCTTTTTCATCTACCTCACCTTCAAAGGCTACCATTTTAAGAGTGCCTTTTTTCACATCGATTTCAAGTCCCATATCCTCTAAATAGGAATTCTCACTGTTTTCTTGGATATAGTCTAAGGCATCCTCAACAGAGTAAAAATCATTGTCCCCATCATCATAGAGTTCCTTTGCAGCTCCCTTGAAATCAATCTTACCAATCACACTGATGGTTACTTTTTTCCCCTTTACCTCTACGATCATATCCATATCTTTTACAAATTCACTAGAAATATCTGATGTAGTAGAGAAAGTGCCTGCAAAAGCAGACTTCATTGTCTTTTTCATTTCAGGAGTAGCCGACCATTTTCCTTGAATACTATTTGGATTTTTAGTAAAAAAGAAAAATGCAAGCACAGATAAAACTGCAACAGCAACAAGACTACATAAACCAATAATCAGCCCTTTTTTAGACTTCTTACCTGGTATTGGAGCTTGGCCCATATATGGAGAATTAGCCTGGTAATTCAGTTGCCCATTGTTTGGGTAGCCTCCCTGCATCTGAGTGTTGTTATAAGATGCGAAGGGCGCTCCTGTTTGAGCCGCCTCCTGAACAGGAGCTTGTGGCTGAGTTCCACCTTGCCCAAAAGCTTGTTCTTGATGTTGATACTGACTTGCTCCACCTTGGAATTGATTTGGAGCTGGGCTTGCACCTCCAAATGGGGCTTGGGCCGGAGCTGGACCTCCGAACTGTGCTTGTTCTGGTGGTGGCGTCACACCTCCAAACTGTGTTTGCTCTGAAGTTGGCGCTGCTCCTCCAAATGGCGTTTGCTCTGGAGTTGGCGCTGCATCTCCGAACTGGGTTTGTTCTGGGGCTGGCGCTGCTCCTCCAAATTTAGCTTGTTCTGGAAACGGTAAAGGGCCTCCAAATTGTCCTTGATTGGAAACAGGTGCTGCACCTTCAAATGGAGATTGGATTGGGTTTACGGGCGTATTCGGTGTCGTTTGTGTTTCTGGACTTCCAAACGTACCAAAAGCCTGTTGGATTTCCTCCTGATTGGCCGGTCGACCATGAACCCTCTCAAACTCTGCTAACCATTCTTCTTGTTTCATTGTGATCTCCTTCTACCTTTATTTATTTTATTATAAAGGAATTTCATGAGAGATGCAAATCCGACTAAAATGAGCATAAAAAAATCAGGGAAACTCCCTGATTTGATGTTCTTATTCTTGACCTTTTGTCGCTTGCTCATCTTCATCGACTAGGTCACTGACCTCAACCTTCACCTTGGTGACACGACCATTTTTTACCTTATCGTTTGTAAGGATCAGATGCTTCTTCATACTGTCTACTTCAAAACTCAAGCGTTCCTTGTGACCTGGAATCCGTCCGACACCAGTCAGGTAGTAGCCTGCAATGGTATCCACATCATCACTTTCCAACTTCACATCAAAATACTCATTGAAATCATTTAGAGTCACAATCCCCTGCACAATATAGAGGTTAGGCTCAATTTCAAAAACATCATTCTCAGCCTTATCGGTTTCATCATCGATTTCCCCGACAATTTCCTCAAGAAGGTCTTCCAAGGTTACCAGACCAGCCATTCCTCCATACTCATCCAGCAAAATGGCCATCTGATTTTGTGTATTCCGGAGCTCCTTCAAGAGATCATCTACAAAGATTGTTTCCGGTACAAAGAGCGGTTCCTGAAGGATCTTGCGAAGAGCAATATTATCAAATCCATTCACAAAACCTTCATTAAGCAAACGTTTGGTATGGATCAGACCAATGACATTGTCCTTGTCATCATCATAGACAGGAATACGAGAAAAATTCTGTTTTAAGATGCTTTCGATGATTTCTCTGGTATCATCTTGGATATCCACCATAAAGGCATCCGTACGAGGAACCATTAGCTCACGCGCCATCAGCTCATCTAGTGAAAAGACTCCTTGCAACATTTCAATCTCGTCAGCATCCAGACTTGTTTCACTCTTAGCCAGCATATAGGCAATCTCATCTCGTGACATCTCTTCGTCTGCATCATCGAATTGCATAGGAGTCAGACGACTGACCAGATTGGTTGATGCCGATAAGAGCCAGACAAAGGGGCTAACGATTTTTCCTAGTAAAATCACAATTGGAGCCGTTCGAATAGCCAAGCTATCTTTCAGATTCATGGCAATACGCTTCGGATATAACTCACCAAATACAATCGAAATATAGGTCAGAAAAGCCAGTGAGAGGAAGCTAGCTATCGCACGTGCTGTCTCCGTATTTCCCATCCAAGAAGCGATTACTTTCCCAAGATCATCAGCTAAGCTTGCCCCAGACAAGATGGTAATCAAGGTAATACCAACCTGAATCGTAGATAAAAAGTGGTTGGGATTTTCCAATACCTTTAAGAGACGAATATATTTTTTATCGCCTTCCTCAGCCTTTTGCTCTACGCGAGAACGGTTCAGCGATACCATCGACATCTCCGTTGCAGAGAAAAATGCATTTAATAAGGTCAATACAAATAGTAAAACAAATTGCAGTATTAAATCCTGACTGCCAGGGTCTTCCATGGATATTCTCCTCAATGTATAGTAATAATGCCCATTATATCATATTTTTTGAAATGGTGCATAGTCGCAAAAATTTCCCTCCTAAAAGAGGAGGGAAGGCTCAGTTATACTCCATAACGTGTGAAATCATAAAAGAGTACATTCAGTTTTTCTACAAGTTCCAAAAGGGTCAAACTACTTGTACAAATAAATTTTTTCCCTTTGATATTCGGAATCATAAAGTTGGCAACAATAACATCATATTCGGTATGCTCTAGTTCATGAAGATTAAAGTCATGCTTGATGACCTGTGAAAACTCAAAGTTATCCGTACAATAGAATTTTAAGAAATCAATCATGGACTTGGCATGGTGGTCATCGTATCGGCTAATGATTAAGACCTTGACAGCTGTCCGTCTCCTTAATAGTTGAGGCAATAGATTTTCCCAATGTGAAAATACGGTATAAATCTGATGCTTGAGGTTTTCAGGATTTTCATGAAAGCCCATCTCTTTGAGATAGTGATACAAACCTGTTTCAACATCCTGATAAAATTTAGGGAAGAGGGTTCGATAATCCTCATTGGTATAGCTCTTGGTATCATAGAGAAGAAATTCACCAAAGATTTCACGCCGCTCCAAATAGGCGGTGTTGTGAATATGCATAATCATCTCTTCATAATTCTCAAGTTCTAAACCATAAGATTCACTCAGGTGATCAAGAAATTGAGAGGCTAAAATATAGGATTTTTTTGTAACAGCATCTTCCTCAGTGGAGTCAATCAGATCCTGTGGGGTAAAATAGAAGCGTTTCTGTAGGAAGATAATAAAGAGCTGTTCTATGATTTCTTCGTTAAATTCTACACCCAGCTGCAAACCAAAATAACGAAGCATCTCATTGATTTTTGGGAGCTCTTGATAGAGATAGGCGTATTGTTCAAAATTATTGGCCCCTTCAATTCGATACCCTTGCTTAATCCGGTAAAGGTAGACCGTTAGCATAATTTTATAAGAA
Organism: Streptococcus australis; assembly: GCF_047463015.1. Lineage (GTDB taxonomy): Bacteria > Bacillota > Bacilli > Lactobacillales > Streptococcaceae > Streptococcus > Streptococcus australis_F. The sequence continues at coordinate 51,914 of NZ_JASHER010000001.1, forward strand.
TGGAAGATCGAATAAGTCAGTGGGATTTCTGTCAGTTTATAGAAGAAGGTAATGAAATCAATAATGACTTGCTCTCTAATATCTGGAAATGGCCACTCTAAATAATAATACCGCTCTGCAAAATACTGGGAATAGAAAAAGCGAATATCGACTTCGTCCCCCACGACATTTAGAGGATTCAAGGTGATTCGTATATTGTACTTTTCCTGAATAATTTGGTTGATATTTCGAATCAAGCGATAAAATGACTGTTGGCTGAGATCATACCGTCTACAAATTAAGTCACTGGAAACATCCTTATGGAAGAACAAGTATTCCAAGAGGGAGAAAGCTGTAGATTCTTTAAAGAAGTGATGGTAGACCACCTCAATCCCAATCGAATCGTCATAACTAATCTTAATACCATTTGTCGAGGACTCAATCAAAAACTCATTAAAGACCGTTCGTAAATTTGAAAGATCCTCCTTCAATGACCGTTCTGTACAATCTAACATTTCAGCGAGTTCCTTCAAATGAAACCAGCGCTTCTCTCGAATTAATGTTTCTAGCAAACGCATTTGGCGTCGCTGCTTTTTGGCAAGCAATTCTATCATCTTATAGAAACTCCTCGATTTTGTATCATTACTAATTCATTATAACATATTTTCTAAAAGGAAAGGTAAAAGTTTACGATTCAAAAACTTATCCTAGTCTTTCACGTTATTTAAACAAAAAAGGAATGGTTGTCCATTCCTTTTGTATTTATTCTACTAGGATTTATTGATAATCCCAAATTCTTCCTGCTTGCGCTGCTTCTGTGTCTTTTTATGATTTTCATACAAGGCTGCGAGGAATTTTACAATCTCTTTACCAATCGAATAAACCGGAATCGCCACAACCATCCCAATCACACCATAGATGTTACTGGATAAGAGCAAGAGGACCATGATCATAATGGGATGCACCTTCATTACGCCTCCGACAATTCGTGGATAAAGGATGTTTCCGTCAATCTGTTGGACGATGAGCATGAAGATAACAGCTTTGATCATCATATTGAAATCCGTGAAGGCATAGGTAACCACCATAGGAATCAAGCCAATCGTCGGCCCAATATAGGGAATAAGGTTAGTCAAGGCTGAGAAAATCGCAAAGACTAAGGCATACTTCAAACCGATAAAACTGTATCCAATAAAGGCTAGAGTTCCAATAATCAAGGCATCAATAGAAATTCCACTAATATAGCGAGAAACCGTTTGGTTGAGGCTCACTAAGAGAGAGGTAATATTCCGTCGGTCATTCTTCAGGATGGTCCGCTCCAACATCGGAAGCAGTTTTTTCCCATCAATCAAGAAGTAAACCAGGAATATCGGTGTCATCACCAGAATGAAGAGTGTATTGACAATCGTTGACACCACACTACCCAAACTATTGGTCACACTGTTTAAGATATTTTGTAGAATATCCACATAAGACAGGTTTAACTGCTGAATGGTCGATTGGATATTGATACTCTGAAAGGCTGGATTCTTAGATAACTTCGTTACAAAACTTTGCACTTCCCAATACAAACCTTGGGTTGAATTAATCAAGCTTGTCAACTGGTTGATCAAAATAGGCAAGATATAAACAATCCCATAAATAATCAATCCAAAAAGGGTTACCAAGGTTAATAGAATGCCCAAAATTCGATTTAGATGAAATTTCTTTTCCAAAAATTCTACGATTGGGTTGGTGATATAATACAAGAAACCAGCAATTAAAAATGGAAGAATAATGGTATTCAGAACAGATACAAATGGAGAAATGAGACTTCCCATACTTCCCCAAATATAGAATATAATCGTTAATATTAGGACTTCACAGGTCCAGAAAAATAATTTACTTTTATGAAACATCCCTTTCCTCCTATCTGCTATTTTATCATATTTATGGTAAAATAGACAATATTTTTATGAAGGTTAAAAAGATGAAAGATAGCTTAATTGAACTGAAAGATGTCACTCTCAGAAAAGAAGGGAAAAATCTCCTTTCCCGTTTGAATTGGACCGTCAATAAGGGGGAAACCTGGGCCATCCTTGGACTGAATGGTGCTGGCAAATCGACCCTACTCCGTCTCTTAATGGCGGAATATTGGAAAACGGAAGGGGAAGTTTCTGTCCTTGGAACACAATTTGGCCAAGGAGGGATTCCTGAACTCCGCAAGCGAATCGGAGTGGTCAGCTCCTTTATTTCTGAGCGCATCCCTGAATCTCTATCCCCAGAAGAAATCGTCCTCACTGGAAAATACAAGAGTAGCATTCTTTATACAGCTTATGGAGAAAAAGAACTCGAGGAAGCACGATCCATGTTGCGTCGCATCGGGGCTGCTTCTTTGATTGGGCGAAAATACCGGACTCTCTCTCAAGGGGAAAAACAGACGATTCTAATCGCCCGTAGTCTCATGGAAGAGCCCGATCTTCTCATCTTTGACGAAGCCTCTAGTGGGCTTGACTTATTTGCTCGGGAAGCGATCTTTCAGCTAATCCAACAGATCAAGCAGATGGAAAAGGCGCCGACCATTCTCTTTGTCACCCACCATGCAGAGGAAATCACCAAGTCCTTTAGCCATGTCCTTCTCCTCAAGGAGGGACAAAGTTTTGCCCAAGGACCTAAGGAGGAAATTCTCACCCAAGAAACGCTATCAGCTTTTTATGGGGGAAAGGTCCAGCTGATTCCAATCGGGGAAGAACGCTATTATATCCAGCCAGAGCAGTAAAAAGACTTACTAAGATACAAAACAAAGAGATTGGGACAAGCGTCACCAATCTCTTTTCTTCTATTAAAGCGGAAACTCACTTTTACCGATTGCGAGCATAATTGATCATGTCATAAGGAAGAGTATTGGCACTTTCTCTTAAGGAATAGTTTTCCAATTCGTTGACATTTTGGCGCATGCGACGCGCATACTTGGCCGAAATCAAGTGCTGCTCCTCATATTCGAAAATCAATTTTCTTTCTAAGTAATAGCCTCTTAGCATCTCGTCAATATTATTGGGCTTGATGCGATTGATAACCCGCTCTACAAAAGCACCACTGGTAATCAATGATGTTTCTCGCAGACGAGATTCTTGAAGGAAGGAAATCAAGGTACTCCGATAAATCCCTTTTAGGTTTTCCAAACTCTCGATAATGATTTCCGTATTGGCCAGATACAAGGCAGCAATCTGGTCATAGTCGATGGCTTCAAGCTTGTAATTCTCTCCGTTTTTCCATGCCCGAATACCGGATCCAAAGGTCACAAGCTCGTGCAACAGCAGTCGGAGCAAGCGGAAGAGCACCAAGAAATAATAGGTCAGGCGCGATGACAGATTGCGGTTAACCTTCTGCTCCATGGATCGAAGATAACGTTGGTAGACATGGTAACTTCTATCTCGAATCTTTCCTTCTTCATAAGCCTGTTCCAAACCATCGTTCTCGATACTAAGAATAAGGAGTTTTAGTTGTTCCCAGTCTCTTTGAGTCGCCTTATCTTCCTGACTGAGAATCATATTTTCTATCCGCCCATGATAATTATCAATCGCAGCATAGAGAGGTCCCTTCTGCTTGGTCACCGTCAAGTCTTTCTCCAATAGCATGACGACATCATTCAAGATAGCAATATGCATCAAATGATCATTGGATTCCTCTTTTCCCTCGGATAGTTTTGGGAGGACTAGAAGTCCGATTAAGAAACTACACAAGGTGACCCCTGCTACTAAAAACAAGAGAACTGGATATTCTGCTTCTAGATTCGTCGGTATCAAGAGAATGGTCGCAATGGACACTGTTCCTTTGACCCCTGAAAAGGTCAACAAGAGGGCATCTTTCAGATACTTATCAATGGATTTTTTCAACCGGAAACCCCGATACCAGTAAAATCCATACACCATCAAAAAGCGAATCAGGAACAAGAGCCCCGTCAATAAGAGAACAGTCACAATCAAGAGCAGATTGTTGTAAAAGGGAGTCCTCAAAATTGGCTCAGAAATCATCTCCAGCTCCATCCCCAAGAGGACAAAGACAGACCCATTGAGGACAAAATTGACTGTATTCCATACCGTATGCGTGACCGTATCCACCTTGGCTTCTAGTAGGGTAATTTTCTTAAACCGACTAGCCTTTAGGATCCCAGCCACGACAACCGCAATAATCCCTGATACATGGATCTCTTCTGCGATAAAGAAGGTCAGTAAGGGGAGACTCAATTCTAAAATGAGTTCACTGGCAATATCCGTTGCCCGAACACTGAGCAGTAATTTTTGAAGCCCACGGTTGACAGCAGCTGTCACAATCCCGACCGCAAACCCTCCTAAAATAGAGATGACCAAGTCCCAACTAGCTTGGCCCAAGGAAAAGACTCCAGTGGTCCATGCGGCTAGAGCCACACGAAAGGCCACCAAACCTGAAGCATCGTTGAGCAAGCCCTCTCCTTTTAGAATGTTGGAGATTCGTTTTGGAAAGGCAAAGCGTTCCGACAGAGAGGCAAAGGCCACCAAATCAGTCGGCCCGAGCGCCGCTCCAACTGCCATGCAGGCCGCTAGTGGAATTCCTAGCCACAAAAGATGGGCCAACCACCCCAAGCTAAGGGTCGAAATAAAAATGACCGGGAAGATTAAAAAGGCGATAATGCGCCAGTGCTTCAGAATCGAGGTAATGTCTGCTTCTTCTGCTTCTCGAAAGAGGAGCGGTCCAATAACCAAGGCCAAAAAGAGCTCGGTATCTAAGTGGTACTCCGAATTAGGTAAGAGAAAGCCAATCCCAATCCCCAATAATATCTGGATCAAAGGGAGGGGTAAAGTCGGAATCAACTTATTGGTCGCATTGGAGACAATCAGAATCAAGGAAAAGATAATGGCGTATACAAGAATCTCCATTCCTTATCCTCCTGATCGTTGGTTACAACAGTCCTCAAAGAGTTGCTTTTGTTCTTGGATCTTTTGATCAATCTTTGTCAGATCCTTGTGCTCAATTTTCTTCTGGCAACGTTCCATTTCAAGAGAGACCAGCTTCTTCTTGATTTTGATCATCTTTTTGCTCATCTGTGCTTCATCTAAAAAACCAACGGCACGTTCATGAGAGGTGGACTCCACAAAATCGTGGCGAAGAGCATCAATTTTATTTTTTAAAAATTCTTTATCCATGGCGATAACTTTCTAATTTTTCGATCATGACCAAAAATGGGGGATGGTTGATCTGGTTCAGGGTCCGGTAAGTAGTGACCGTAAATTCTTGTTGAGGAAGTTGGGAGACAAACTCCAAGACAGCATCTTTTTCTAGGTCCCCACCCTCATGACCATAATAGATCATAATGGCTATTCGCCCTCCCTTGATCAAGCGGTGACAGAGTTTATCAATGGCTTGGATCGTTGTTTTAGGCTGGGTAATAATCGACTTGTCTGCTGAAGGAAGATAGCCTAAGTTGAAGATAGCCGCCTTGACCTGGTCCACATAGCGATCTACTTCTTCATGCCCCTTTAACAGAAGGTGGGCATTGGAAAGACCTGCTTCTTCCAAACGCTTTTGCGTTTGGACCAAGGCCTGCTCTTGAATATCAAATGCATAGACTTCTTTGGCTAGTTTTGCCAAGAAAAGGGTATCATGCCCATTGCCCATGGTCGCATCAACTACAGTATCTTGATCTGTAATGACCTCCCTAAGAAAATCATGGGCCATCTCTAATGGTCGCAACATGCTACTCCTCCTATTTTCCTATTTTCCTACTTTACAACCTTGAACACTTCCACGACGACGCATCTCAGCTTCAATGGCATTCAGAACTTCCCACTTATTGAGACTCCACATCGGTCCTATCAGCATTTCGCGTGGAGCATCTCCTGTAATCCGGTGGATGACGATCTCCTTGGGAATGATCTCCAGTTGGTCACAGATGACCGACACGTATTCCTCCTGACTCATCAATTGCAAGCGCCCTTCATGGTAGTCTCGTTGCATCCGGGTATTGGTCATGAGATGGAGCAGGTGCAATTTAATGCCCTGGATATCGTTGTCTGTTACACAACGGCGGACATTCTCCACCATCATCTCATGCGTCTCCCCAGGAAGACCGTTGATTAAGTGTGAAACAATCTCTGCCTTAGGAACCTGTTGGCGAATCCGCTTCACCGTTTCCACATAGAGTTCATAGCTATGGGCTCGGTTGATCAATTCAGATGTCGTTTCATAGGTCGTCTGCAAACCCAGCTCAATAGTCACATGCATGCGCTCTGTCAATTCTGCTAGATAGGCCAACGTTTCATCCGGCAAGCAGTCTGGTCGTGTCCCGATGTTAATCCCTACGACACCTGGTTCATTGATGGCTTGCTCATAGCGCTCCCGAATGACATCGACGGATTCATGCGTATTAGTGAAATTTTGAAAATAGACCAAATACTTTTTGACGTCGGGCCATTTGCGGTGCATAAAATCAATTTCTTTGTAAAACTGATCCCGAATAGGCGCATCTGGTGCTACGATGGCATCCCCAGAGCCAGAAACTGTACAAAAAGTACAGCCCCCTCGAGCAACAGTTCCATCACGATTGGGACAGTCAAAGCCCGCATCGATTGGGACTTTGAAGGTCTTTTCTCCAAATAAAGTTCGGTAATAATCATTTAAGGTCGTATAGGATTTCATACCCCTCATTATAGCAAAAAAGCAGAGTGAACTCAAAGTTGAGTCTCCTCTGCTTTCCATTTGTATTTCTTAAGATCCACACAACCGTTGGATTTGCATTCCACCCCTTCGGCCCAGAGAAGCGTGCCTTGCTCTTCCCAATCAGGAGCCAGGCGACCAGTAGAGGTCACGACCCGATGACAGGGATAGGTCACAGCTTTAGTAGAAGTGGCCAAGACCTTGCCGACCTGGCGGGCGTGGCGAGGATAGCCAATGAGTTGGGCAATTTGACCATAGGTGGCCACACATCCCAGGGGAATCTGAGCAACGACCTTTAGGACCTTTTCTTCAAATAAATCGTTCATGCTTTACTTCTGCTTACTCTTAAAGCGCCATTCAAAACGCAAACGGTCGTAATAAGGAAAGACCATTTGCAACAGACCAAATCCCAAAAGCATACTTCCTGTGACGTCTGTCGGGTAATGAACCCCAACATAGACACGTGATACAACGATGGTCACCATACAAAGAAAGAGGGCAATCTGAGCCAGGACTTTCCCGACTTGAGAGGTCATCCGTTGCCCTACCACAATGATCAAACTACCGAAGACGAGGGTGGCAGCTAAAGAGTGGCCACTTGGGAAAGAATAGCCCCCTTCTTGGACCAAATGTTGAAGTGCTGGCCGTGAACGTAAATAGATGTGTTTCAAGATTACCACGAGTAATCCAGTTGTAACTAAACTCCCGGTGAGGAGGAGGGCCTCCGTATACCATTTCTTCCAGACAAAGAAGAGGACAATGACGCCAACCCAGGATGCAACAATTGGTGTGTTCATCAGCACTGTTACACGGGTAAAGAAGGCTGTCAAATAGGCTGGTAAATCCCCGCGAATAGCCGATTGAATCGGTTGATCGATTCCGACTAAATTTTCCGGATAAAATTTGACTACATAGCCCAGAATCATAAATAACAAAAGGGCAAAAGAGCCCTTTAAGAAATGAGATTGTTTATTTTTCATAGATTTTAAGTAGGGGCTGTACGACGGTATATACCATCCAGAAGGTTACAGCCCAAATCAGTCCTTCTATTAGATTAAAGGGAACAACCATACTGAGAAGATACTTTTCAACTCCGACTATCTTTGCGATGTCAAAACCAACAAATTTAGCATAGAGAGGGATGGCATAATAGTAATTGACCAGGAGCATGGAAATGGTTAAACCAATGGTCCCAACTAGACTAGCAATCACAAACCGAACCTGGTTTTTCTTCTTATTCCAAATGACTGCAAATGCTAAGACAAAGACTAAGACAGCAATTATGTTAACTGGTAAGCCAACCAAGGTCTCAGCTCCTCGACCATTCAAAACCAACTTGAGAACCGATCGAATCAAAACCACCACAACTGAGCTCTTCAAATCTAATAGAACTAAGGCGAGTAAGATTGGAATCGTACTAAAGTCAACCTTTAAAAAATCAATCCCTATTGATAGTTGATAAAACATCAATAGAAAAGAAAGTGCAGATAAAACAGCCACTAGGGTCAGTTTACGAGTATTTGTCATCACAGGTTCCTCCAATTTTTACTAAAATTAGAAGAAGTTGGAAAGATTCCCTTAACCTTATTCTATTTCAATCGTTTTAAAGAAAACTTAAACAGTTCCTTAATACTTGACGAAAAAAGCCCTGATGCTACAAGAAAAAGCGCAAAGACTAATTTCTTATAAAATCAACAAAATTTCCATCAAGTCCATCATCAATAAGAACAGGTTTGTTCCTCTCTCGTCTTCTCCCATCCAGACTATACTGTCGGTTGTGGAGTCACACCACATCAGCTTGCGCTCGCGGACTTCTTTTAGAGTATGGAAATGGAGATTTTTCTTTTAGACGAGGCGACAAGCTCTAGGCATAACTTTTAGTTAGGCAAAGCTTGGCAACAAAGTAGAAAAGGAAAAGAGCATTTCCTAGTAAAAGTCACCGCCGGTCGGGAATTTCACCCTGCCCTGAAGACTCCTTAATCATAACAAAAAACACCTGCTATTGCAAGTGTTTTGTAATATCAAAAGTTACAACGAAACTCCTTTTGCAAAGAGCCTCTTCCTACTTCAACTTATCTCCCTCATACTGATGGACCAGCTCTAAGCCTGCAAACTCCTGTTGTCTGAGGGCTTCGTAGACAATCATACAAACGGTATTGGAGACATTCAAGCTTCGAACATGCTCATCATTCATCGGAATCCGAATCGCCTTTTCAGCATGAAGCCGCATAAAATCCTCTGGTAAGCCTTTGTCCTCACGACCAAAAATGAAATAATGTTCTGCATCATCATTATAATCCACATCTGAATAAGTCTGATCAGCAAATTTTGAAACCAGGTGGACCTTTCCTCCAGCTGCAGCCTCCATAAATTCATCCAAGCTGTCGTAAAAGCGAACATCCAACTTATCCCAATAATCCAGTCCCGCACGTTTCATCTTCCGATCATCGATAGGAAAAGCCATGGGCCGAATGATGTGAAGGGGGGCATTGGTAGCTGCACAAGTACGAGCGATATTCCCTGTGTTTTGGGGAATTTGAGGTTGGTAAAGAACTACATGGTTTTTTGATTTGGTTTCTGTATAAGCTAATTCTTCAATATTCATCACAATCTCATTTCTGGCAAAAAAATAGCCACACTGCCCGGAGTCAAGCTCAGCAAACAGCGTGGTTACGACTTCATTAACTTAACTCACAACAGGTTTGAGGTAAATCAATGAGGTTACTGTATCAGTATACCACTTTCATGCCTCCTGTCAACTATTTCGACAAAAAAATTTCACTTTTTTACATTCTCTTTCATGTAGTTTAGAGAATCTGCCCCTTTATGCCCTATTTCCACCATTAAGAGGTGATTTTTTTTTGAAAATAGAGTAAGATAGAATCATACTTTGGAGGAAATATTCATGAAAATTATTGTAGTTGGAGGCGGTAAAGTCGGAACAGCACTCTGTCGTTCCCTCGTCGCAGAAAATCACGATGTCATCTTGATCGAACAAGATGAAGCCGTCGTTAATCACATTACCAAACGCTACGATATCATTGGTATTGTTGGAAATGGTGCCAACTTTAAAATTCTCGAACAAGCAGATGTAGCGGACTGTGACATCTTTGTCGCCCTAACAGAGCAAGACGAAGTCAACATGGTTTCTGCCGTCTTAGCCAAAAAAATGGGAGCCAAAGAAACCATTGTCCGGGTCCGCAATCCGGAATACTCAAATTCTTATTTTAAAGAGAAAAATATTCTCGGCTTCTCTCTAGTTGTCAATCCTGAGCTTCTTGCTGCTCGCTACATTGCTAATAGCATTGACTTCCCAAATGCCTTATCTGTTGAGCACTTCGCTGGTGGGCGAGTAGCCTTCATGGAGTTCAAAATCAAGGAGGAAAGCCCACTCTGCCAGATGACTCTTTCTCAATTCAGAAAGAAATACGGAAACATCATTATCTGTGCTATCGAACGGCAAGGTCAATTAACGATTCCAGATGGCGACTTCACTTTACAAGCCTTTGATAAAATATTCATGACTGGAAATCGAGTGGAAATTGTGAGTTTTCACAATAGCATTCGACCGCAAGTTGTTAAAAGTCTGCTTCTGATTGGAGCTGGCAAGATTTCCTACTATCTCCTAAATATTTTAGAAAATAGCAAACGGAAGATTGACTTAAAAGTCATTGAAATCGATCAAAAACGGGCAGAATGGTTTAGTCAAGAATTCCCGGATCTTTATGTTATCCAGGGAGATGGGACATCAAAAGATATTCTAATGGAAGAGCGCGCAGGTAACTTTGATGCTGTGGCGACTCTAACAGGGGTCGATGAAGAAAACATTATCGCTTCTATGTTCCTAAATAGTGTAGGGGTTCAAAAGAATATTACCAAGGTCAACCGGACTAGCCTACTGGAAATTATTGATCGGCAAGATTTTTCAAGTATTGTGACACCCAAAGGAATTGCGGTGGACACCATCATGCACTTCATTCGTGGTCGCTATAATGCCCGCTATTCAAATCTTGAAGCCTTGCACCACGTCGCCAACGGTCAAATCGAGACCCTTCAATTCCAGATTCGCGAAGAAAACAAAATGACGGGCAAACCTTTGGCACAACTGAAATTGAAAAAAGGTGTTCTCATCGCAGCCATTATTCGAAACGGGAAAGCTATTTTCCCAACTGGAGATGACCATCTTTTGATAGGGGATCGCATTATCGTTACTACCCTAATCAGCAACATCACTAAAATCTATGATTTGTTAGAGGGGTAAGCCATGAACAAAAGTATGATTCGCTACCTTTTAGCAAAACTCCTTCTGATTGAAGCCATGTTGCTCTGTGTACCGATTGTGGTTGCACTTCTCAATCTAAAGAACGATTTTGTTGTCAAGGATAGCCCAACTGTCTTTATCTCCCTATTTGCAACTATTGCCATCCTCCTTGTATTGGGAGGCATTGGTTCCTTTTTCAAACCCAAAGATTTTCACATCTATGCCAAGGAAGGCGTTCTGATTGTGGCTTTGTGTTGGATCCTCTGGTCCTTCTTTGGTGCTCTTCCTTTTGTCTTTTCAGGACAAATCCCAAACATCATTGATGCATTTTTCGAAGTTAGCTCTGGTTTTACGACTACAGGGGCAACCATTTTAAATGACGTCTCCGTCCTCAGTCCTTCCCTTCTTTTCTGGCGTAGTTTCACCCACTTAATCGGAGGGATGGGGGTGCTGGTCTTTGCCCTAGCTATTATGGACAATAACAAGAACAGCCACCTCGAAGTGATGAAAGCAGAAGTGCCTGGTCCCGTATTTGGTAAAATTGTATCCAAATTGAAGAACACAGCTCAAATCCTTTATTACCTCTATTTGGCCCTCTTCTTCCTCTTTGTCGTGATCTACTTCTGTGCTGGCATGCCTCTTTATGATAGCTTTATCATTGCTATGGGGACTGCTGGTACTGGCGGGTTCACCGTCTTCAATGACGGGATTGCTCACTACCATTCGACGCTCATCACCTATTTGGTCAGCTTTGGTGTCTTGGTCTTTGGGGTCAATTTTAACCTTTATTACTACATCATGCTTCGCAAGTTCAAAGCCTTCTTCGGCGATGAAGAACTTCGCACCTACCTGATGATTGTCGGGGTTTCTTCCCTTCTGATTGCCTGCAACATTTTCCATCTCTATCATAATTTTGCAGATAGTTTTGAAATGTCCTTTTTCCAAGTCTCCAATGTCATTACCACGACTGGATTTGGTTTTGGCAATACTGTTGATTGGCCGCTCTTTTCTCAGTTCCTCCTTCTCATGCTCATGGTGGTTGGTGGATCCGCTGGTTCAACGGCTGGGGGACTAAAAGTGATTCGCTGCTTGATTTTAGCTCGAATCGGAAAGAATCAAATTCGTTCGACTCTCTCACCCAACCGGGTGATGACCTTACATGTGAATGGCACTGCCTTAGATAAAGACACCCAGCACAAAATCTTAAAATATTTCGTAGTCTATACCTTGATTACGATCGCCCTCATTGCGGTTGTCAGCTTTGACAGCAACAATTTTATGACGGTTGTCAGTGCTGTCTTTAGTTGCTTTAACAATATCGGACCGATGATTGGGACAACGGATACTTTCGCTATCTTTAGCCCCATCTCTAAATTCTTACTATCAATTGCCATGATTGCAGGACGGTTAGAAATCTACCCGATGTTACTGCTCTTTATGCCTCGCACTTGGTCCGATCGCTAAAAACAAAAAGTTTTGGAGAATTTCCAAAACTTTTTTCTTTGCTCTGAGTGAGACTTCTTATGAAAGTTTGCTCTAACTTAATTTTCGCTTTTCTCTTCTTCTAGGTGGCTTCTCAGACTGAAATGATCTGGAACTGGATCTACTCCAGTCTTGCTCCAGGGATGGCAACGAAGAATCCGGGCAAGCCCCATCAGAATCCCTTTCAAACCATGCCGTTCAATAGCCTGAATCATATAGTTGGAACAGGTAGGACTATAGCGACAGGAGGGTGGAAAGAGGGGAGAAAGAAGGCGTTGATAGAGACGAACAAGGCCAATCGCACATTTCTTCATTATTTTTTCGTCTTTGTCACTGCAAGGGTATGCAATTGGCTGATTTCTTTTTTATTGAGACGGCGGTATTCACCAGGACGAAGTCCAGAAACGTCTAGATTTCCAAATTGGGTCCGGGACAATTTATCCACCAAGAGGCCAACGGCTTCAAACATCTTTTTGACCTGGTGATTGCGTCCTTCATGGATGGTCAATTGGACAACTGAGCGATTCTTTTCTGGATCAACCTTTAGAATCTCATAGATTGCTGGCTTGGTCTTTTTGCCATCGATGGTCACACCACGAGTCAAGGGACGCAAGTTTTCTTTGTTCGCCAATCCCTTCACGCGCGCAACATAAACCTTATCAATCTCATTACGCGGGTGGATCATTTCATCCGTAAAATCACCATCATTGGTCAAAATCAGGACACCAGAAGTATCCCAGTCCAAACGACCGACAGGATAAATCCGTTCCTTGACTTGCGGTAACAAATCAATAACAGTTGGTCTCCCTTTATCGTCTGATACACTGGAGATGACCCCTCTTGGTTTATTTAAGAGGTAGTAAACCTTCTCCTCGTTGTATATTGGTTGACCTTCTACTTCTACCTTGTCTCCAGACTTGATCGTTGTCGCCAATTCACGGACCACTTGGCCATTTACAGTGACAAGGCCTTGCTTAATCAATTCCTCTGCTTTGCGGCGGCTTGCGACACCAGCATGAGCAATATATTTGTTAATTCTCATCAATTTCCTCAGTTCTTTCTGTAAATAATTGGCTTTCTTGACCGATTAACTCAGTCTCTTCAACAATTGGTAGCTCGTCTAGGTGGTTAATCCCCATGTAATCCAAAAAGTAATCTGTCGTCACATAGAGATTAGGTCTCCCAATGACTTCTTTCTTCCCATCTTCTCGAATCAACTCAAAAGAAAGTAATTTTGAAATAGCCCCGCTAGAGTTCACCCCTCGAATATCATCGACTTCAATCCGAGTAATCGGCTGTTTATAGGCAATGATGGAGAGAGTTTCCAAGGCGGCACGAGAGAGACTTTGATTCATTGGTGACTTTGAATACTCACGTAACAGCTCTGCATATTGGGACTTGGTCACTAATTTATAGGTTGACGCTGTCTCCAATAAGGCCATACTAGAATCTTGATCCTGCTCATATTTCTGGGCCAATTTTTCTAAACTCTGAATCACCCCTGTGGGAGGAAGGGATAAGAGGTCGGCAATCTGCCTCACCGTTAAACCATCTTCTCCTGCAACAAACAAGAGGGCCTCCATCTCTGCAATTTTACTCATTCTTTAATCCTACTAAAATAATATCTCCAAATGGTTCTTCCTGAAGAGCCTCAACTTCTTGTACTTTAATTAATTCCAAAGTCGCCAAAAAGACTGTAATCAGTTTGTTGACATCCTTGGCTTCCTCAAAAATATCTTGTAGTAAGATTCTCTTACCAGGTTGACACAAGTGACGAACAACATTCATCAGGTCTTCAATTTTATACTCGTCTCGAACAATGGTCGTATGATTTTGTCGAAATTCTTCCTTCTTTTTCGTTAACAATTTTGAAAAGGCCAAGAAAAGATCTATCGTGGTCTTGTCATGGACCAATTCAGCATCATCATAGACTAATTCCGTTTTGGGTTTTGAAAAGTACTGGGCTCTCTCCTCGTGTTGAAGGGCCATCTTTTCACCCAATAGTTTAAACTTCCGGTACTCTTCGATTTGAGACAGGAGATCCTGCTCCAAATCTTCTTCATCCGTTGCTTGCTCCGCAATTTTTGGAAGGAGACGCCGACTCTTAATCAAGGTCAATTGACTGGCCATCAGCATGTATTCACCAGCAACCTCAAGTCGCATGGCTTGAAGGGTCGTTAGATAGGCCAAGTACTGCTCGATCACCTCAATTAGAGGAACCTCATAAATATCCATTTGGTATTTTGAAACGAGGTGTAAGAGAAGATCCAAAGGACCTTCAAAATCCTTTATTTTAATATCCATTACTTATACTTTTCTAAGGTAACAAGAGTTTTTAAACCGAGCTCGCGGGCGATGCTAAACAGATCCATCCCCTGTTCTCTTTGTTTTAAAATGTATTGTTCTCGTAAGGATTGTGCCGAAAGATTCTCAAATCCTTTTTCCAATAGGAAGGACTCTAATTGACGGAAGCCCCACTGACGCGAATAGGCCTTGCCCTTGTTATCAAATAAATAAGTCCCCGTCATCAAATCCGTCAACTCTCCTAGAAGAGCATCCGGAATACGCAAGACCCGTTTTTGTCCTTCTTTTCCTACTCGTAAAACCTGAAAATCGAGTTCAATATCAACGATTTTCAACTGAAGAATTTCACTGGGCAACAAGCCCATCTCGACAATCAATAGGGCAATCAAGCGACCTTGGGATTGCTCTGACCCTTCCCACAAGAGGGATAAGTCCAATAGTTCTTGATCGTGGCTTTTCGGCACAGAGACTTTTGGAAGGACTAAGCGATGGTAATCCTCGATAACTTGATGTTGATAAAGATAAAACAAAAATTGGTTGACGGCTGAAAGCTTCCGTTTTTGAACAGCTGGTTTAAAATCTTTAATCGAAGCTTGATAAATTCGAAGATTGGTATCTGAGACATGGTTATGAACAGTATCCACGAACTGATCCAAATCATAAGAATAAGCCGTCTGTGAATTTTCACTTAAGTCTTTTTCTTTGATAAAACTAGCTATGTATTCTTTCATTTTTTCCTCATCTCATATTCATTTGAGAAATTGTGCATGAGGGAGTTGATGGCTTTTAAAATAGATTTTCGAGTGATGATCCCTTCAAAGATTCCATCCTCTGAAACAACCGGTAGAAAGGATTCCTCTACCAACTTATGCAAGACTTCCGTCACAGTATAGTCTTTTCCAAGGCGCTCCCCATCCGTTTTTGTCATATGAACGATGTCCATGGATGAAAAGACTTCATCAGAATAATCATGTTTCATTTGGTAAGAAAGAATATCTGTTAAAGAAATCGTCCCTACGTATTTCATTTGATCGGTCACAACAGGAACACGAGTGTAGCTAATTTGACTCAGCACCAAGATGGCATGATCCACATTATGCGTATCAATCAAGACAGCCAAATTGCGCGCTGGAGTCAAAAAAGTCTTTTCTTCTCGGAGAATAAACTCCTCAAATTCCTTGGCGATCATCGATCAAACTCCTTTGTAAGAGGTTCATAGACCTCATGTTTCCGATTTAAAAATTCAACTCGATAGGAATCTGCATCAATTTCCACTTTAGCATAGAGGCACTCTTGAATAGGCCCCCTCGGTAAACTGACTGACCCAGGGTTCAGAAAAAGGGTACGCCCTTCCTTCCAAGCATCCGGAATATGCAGATGGCCATAGAGGCAGATATCTGCATCTTCTTCCTGGGCCCACAAATCTAACTTTTGAAAACTAAAATTAATTTGGAAAAGATGACCATGGGTTTGAATAATCCGAGTAGGACCCAATTGCGTCACCAGACGTTCAGGGTACTCCCCATAAAAGTCCATGTTCCCTTTGACAACATGAATGCCTTCCCATACAGGGTCGGTACTTTCTAACTCAGAATCCCCGTTGTGAAAAATGGCATCGACCTTTCCTTTATAGTGGTTTTTGATCTCTTCTACGATCTGACGATCTCCATGAGAATCACTCATGACGATAATTACTTGTTCTGCCATGCTGGGAACACCTCCACTAATTTCTTCACGGCTAAAGCACGATGCGATTGTTGATTTTTCTCCTCTAGAGTTAGTTGAGCAGATGTCTTACCTGTTTCTCCTACTAAAAAGAGGGGATCATAGCCAAACCCGTTCTCACCTTTTGGTTCAAAATTGATATATCCTGGCCAATCCGCCTCCACAACAAGGCTCTCCTTACCAGGACTGGCAACGACTAAGGTTGTGTGAAATTTAGCTGACCGATCCTTCAATTCAAACACCATCGCCAACTCATGTAAGAGCTTGGCATTGTTCTCTAAATCAGTCGCTCCCACACCTGCAAAGCGAGCAGACCAGACACCTGGTAAGCCCCCAAGGATGTCAACCATAAGGCCTGAATCATCCGCCAAGACCATTTTCCCTGTTAGCTGTGAAATCGTCTCAGCTTTTAGGCGAGCATTTTCTTCGAAAGTCATTCCTGTTTCAACTACTTCTGGAAGATCAGGATAATCATTGAGATTCTCCACTTCAAAGCCCATTTGCTCAAAAATCTGACGAAACTCTTTGGTTTTTCCTTCATTCCGAGTAGCGATTAACAAGCGATCCTTGAGGCCTTCCTGCCCCAAAAAATCTGCAAGTGGAAGACCATTTTGGGGCAGATAAACCGAGAGCAATTGTTCTCCTTCTACAATGAGAAGGGCTCCTTGGCGTTGCACGATTTCAATTTTCCGGCCTAGTGTTTCCTCCACGATTTGAAAGAGGAAGGTTAAAAACTGCAAACTAGAGGCGTAACGGACAACTGTAACATTCAGCGGGAAGCCCAAGTCTGTGTCTCCAACTAGTGATTCTACTAAGTCAACAAGCTCAGAAGCTTCTGAAGTGACTTCACTATATTCGTTATAGTCACTCCGCTCTCCCCATTCAGCTAGAAACCAATTTAAGGCATCTTTGTATTCATATATCTTTTGGTTCATAATTCTACATGCTCCACATGAACGACTTGCTGCAACCAAGTCTTGGCAATCGCTGCAAAACTGGCTGCATTGGCCGTTGTATAAAATTGATGGTGGCAATCCTCCAATTGGCGACTGCGATTAATCTCAAAGTAGTTGAGTAAGACCGAGATATCCCGGACACACTCTGCCCCGCTATCAATTAATTGAACCTCTGGCCCCATGACATTTTGGATAATAGGACGAAGAAGAGGGTAATGGGTGCAGCCCAAAACCAGCGTATCTACCTTCCCGGCAAGGGGTTTCAAGGTTTCATAGACGACTTTTTTTGTAACACTGGACTGCAACTCATTGGATTCAACCAAAGGGACAAATTTCGGACAAGCTAAACTCTCTACTGCCATTTCTGGTGACAGGCTTTGAATCTTCTTACGATAAATATCTGAGGCGACTGTCATCGGTGTCCCAATTACGCCAATTCGTTTGCTTCTCGTCGCCTTGATCGCTGCGGAAGCACCTGGTAAAATCACTCCTAAAACAGGGATATCCAAGGCTTCTTTTACCTCTTCCCATACAACAGCTGTCGCTGTATTACAGGCCAAAACAATCATCTTCACATTTTTCGTTAGGAGAAAACGAACCATCTCCCAAGTATAATCACGAATTTGATCTGCTGGTCTCGGGCCGTAGGGTGCTCTGGCGGAATCACCAATATAGACGACCTCTTCATGGGGTAGTTGTCGCATCAATTCGCGTACAACGGTTAACCCTCCGACACCCGAATCCAAAAAACCAATTGGTCGATTGTCCATCTGCCTTCCTTTCAAAACAAGGGACTAAGAAAAATCTTAAAGTCCCCCTACTTATTTTATTGTGTAATCAGTCTTGCTTTTATTTCTTCTTCGTATTCAAAGATGCTTTTTGTTGGTTCAAAATTTGACGGTAAACTTGTTGTACCTTCGCTTCACTTGGACGTTGACCGCTAGCTCCCAATAAGGTACGAACCGCTTCAACATTCAAACGTGGGTTTGATGCAAATTCTTTTTCAAACTGCTTGCGAAGTAGGTACATACCTGCCAACATCCCACCAAAGAAAGCAAGGATAATCAATAAAATTGTCAAAAATGTAGACATAAGTGTTTTTCTCCTAAATTCAATATTTACACATTTTCTATTATACCAAAAAGGCACTATTTTTCAAAGTCAAAGCCATACAATGTTGCAAAGTAATCCTGTGGTTTTTCGGCCCGTCGGATGAGACGAGTTTGGCCCGATTCTTCTAATAAAATCTCGGCAGAGCGAAGCCTGGCATTGTACTGATAGCCCATGGAATAACCATGCGCTCCTGTATCATGGATGACCAAGAGATCCCCAATCTCAGAGATAGGAAATTCCCGATTCTTGGCAAATTTGTCATTGTTTTCACACAAACTACCAACAATGTCGACTACTTCTGTCTCACCTTCTGGACGATCGAGATTGGTGATATGGTGGTAGGCCCCGTACATAGCAGGACGGAGGAGGTTGACAGCCGAAGCATCTACTCCTAGATAGGTCCGATAAGTCTGCTTCTTATGGGTGACATGGGTGACTAACAAGCCATGTGGTGCCAACATGAAGCGGCCTAATTCTGTATAGATTTTCACTTGATCTAAGCCGGCTGGAACTAAAATGTCCTCGTAAGCCTGACGAACACCCTCCCCAATCACAGCGATGTCATTCGGATGGTCTTCTGGTTTGTAGTTCACTCCAACCCCTCCAGAAAGGTTGACAAAGTCCAAGGTCACCCCTGTCTTTTCAACAACTTCTACAGCCAACTGGAATAATTGCTTGGCCAATTCTGGATAGTAATCATTAGAGACGGTATTTGAAGCCAAGAGGGCATGAATCCCAAATCGCTTAACCCCCAAGTCTTTTAACTCACGGAAGGCTTGGATCAATTGCTCCTTGGTCATGCCGAACTTAGCCTCCTCAGGGTGATCCATGATATCCGTTCCCAGTTCAAACACCCCTCCTGGATTATAGCGGCAAGAGATAACCTCCGGTAGAGTCGCAACTGACTGTAAAAAAGCTACATCTTCGTAGGCATCCAAGTTGATAGTCGCTCCTAGTTGACGGGCAAAGACCATCTCTTCAGCCGGCGTATTATTCGAAGAAAACATAATCTCTTGGCCCGTAAATCCTAATTTTTGAGCCATCAACAATTCCACATAGCTAGCACAATCCACGCCACATCCTTCTTCTTTGAGGATTTTTAGGATGGCTGGATTAGGGGTTGCTTTGATAGCGAAATACTCTTTAAAACCTGGATTCCAAGAAAAAGCTTGATGGAGGGCACGAGCTGTCTGCCGGATACCAGCTTCATCATATAGGTGAAAGGGAGTTGGATAGGTTTCAGTAATTTGTTTTAATTTCTCCCTGCTAATAAATGGACGTTTCATTTGAAGATTCTCATTTCTATCAATTTTCTTTAGTATATCACAAGTTTTCCAACAAAAAAAGCCGGTTCCCCGGCTCTTTCTATTAATCATTGCGTCCAAAAATACGTAAGATATTGATGAACAAGTTGATAAAATCAAGATAAAGTTCCAAAGCCAAGGCAACTACCCAACCATTGGTTGGTTGACCATTGGATTGTTCATAGACATAACGAATCTTTTGATTATCCCAAGCAGTCAAACCTGCAAAGATAATCACACAAAGGATGCTAAGGACATAATCCATACCAGAGCTTTGTAAGAAAATATTCGCAATTGAAGCAATGATGATACCAATCAAGGCTCCCATAAAGGCTCGTCCCATTCCAGACAAGTCTTTTTTGGTCACACGACTAATCGCTGACATGATGAAGAACATCAAGGCACTGACTACAAAAGCTTTATAAACTGTCGCTTGAGCATAGCGAGCAATGATAAAACTCAAGGTAAAACCATTCAAAGCGGAATAGGTTAAAAAGAGAGGCAAGGCCATGGGATTGTTTTTCACCGATTGTCTAGAAGCGACAAGGACTAAAATCAATTCAACGGCAATGGCAATATAGTAGACCCATGGAGCCTGAATTAGAATATACATGAAGGTTTCTTGGAAAAGGGTCATCATCAAAGCTGATACAACAGCTGAGATTCCAACTCCAACTCCGACTAGAGAATAAATTTTGCTATAAAAGCTATTAAGGCCACTTTGTTCGTGGATAACGGTTTGTTGATTCATAATCAATCATTCCTTTCAAACTTAAATTATTATGATTTTAACATTTTTCGATGGAAAAGTCTCCTCTTTGACCACTTTTTTCTCATTGGTTCTGAGGCTTCTTTGATAGCCCAGTACTTATCGACCATGGTCACGAGGAAAGATTCTTTGTAACGTGGTGGAGCAAGCGTCAATCCCCACATGTGTTTGAGGATGATATCCTCTTCTTTTTTATTGAGGCTTGTTATCTTTTTTGCGTTTCGGACAGCTATCCGAGGATGTACCCAGGTATGGCTCTTGTTAAATTTGACCTGTCGCCAATCGTAGTAAAAAAGATCGTGTAAGAGTGCTCCCCTTGCTGTACTTTTGGTATCCCAGCCCATCTTCTTAGAAATACGGTAGCTGGTGTAGCTAACATGAATGGAATGCTCCAAACGATTGGAGTGAATATGATGCGGAATTTCCTTTAATTTTTGAAGTTTTGGGTGTTGAATCAAATGCCCCACTTCAGCCATATATTCTTTATCTTTCTGATACACAAGTCTTACCTCCTTAAATCTAACTAGCTCACTCTTCTTAAATCATAGAAAACATTAAAATCCCTGCTGCAACTGCGACATTCAGACTTTCTGCTTGACCCGGCATCGAGATATGAATCAGCTGATCTGCCTTCTCAGCCATCTGGTCACTAATACCTTGTCCTTCATTCCCCATGACCAGCACAAAAGCAGGGACTTTTTCCACTTTCTTATAGTCAACGGAGTCCTTGGATAAGGTGGTCGCATAGATGGGGAGCTGGCTCTCTTTAATACCTGTCAAGAGTTGCTCTCTGTTTAAACGGATAACAGGAAGATGAAAATGACTTCCCTGCATGGAGCGCAAGGTTTTCATATTATACAAATCCGCAGATTGATCGGTTAAAAACACTCCGTCAAAGCCTGCTGCATCAGCAGTCCGAATCATGGTTCCAACATTGCCTGGATCTTGGACATCCTCTAACAACAAATACCTTCCTTGGGTCAGCTGAAGATGGTGGATCGGATTTATCTTGACTTCAGCCACAATTCCTTGAGGACTTTTTGAATCAGAAATTTCTGCTAAAACCTCAGGAGATACGATGGACACCTTCGCATCTATCTTGATCTTATCTACAAACTCTTCCAAAACAAAGACTTGTTCAATCGGTGCCTGATGATTGACAGCTTCTTCATAAAGATGCCATCCTTCGATGAGGTAGGAGTCTGTTCTGTATTTTTTTTGATGAAGTTTTTTAACTTTTTTAATCCCATTATTGGACTTAGAGGTTATAATATTCATAAGACTATTATACCACATTCACAGGAGGAGCTTCTCCGTCCTGAGTAGGAATTCAATCACAAGGAGAACAAGCATGCAAAAAGTTGAAATGACAGCCCAAGGTCGGGTCCAAGGTGTTGGCTTCCGTTGGGGAGTTTATAGCTTAGCATTAGAAATCGGAGGCATTACAGGTCGGGTCTGGAACAATGATGACGGCACAGTCACTATCCTTGCCGCCTGTGAAGACAATGCCCTCATGGCCAAATTTATCCAAGAAATACGAAAAGGTCCTACTCCTTTTTCCAAAGTTTCTTATCTGGACGTCCATCTGGCAAACTTCGAACCCTACAAAGATTTTAAAATTTCAAATTAAGTCCAGAGAACTATTGTTAATTTGATAAAAAAACAGTAGAATAGAAAGGTATTATTTAAAATTAAAGGATAAAAACTCGTGAAAAAATATAAACGTTATCTACTTGCAGCCCTCAGCTTGTCTGCCCTCCTCCTCTTAACGGGATGTGTCAGCATTGACAAGACGACCAAACAACCGACCGGTTTCGTCTGGAATCTCATTGGAAAACCAATGGGAGAAGCCATCAATTTCTTTGCGACGGATCTTGGACTTGGCTTTGGTTTAGGGATTATCCTAGTAACCGTAATCGTTCGAATCATCATCTTCCCTCTAGGTATTTATCAATCTTGGAAGGCAACCTACCAATCAGAAAAGATGAACTACCTCAAACCGATCTTTGCACCGATTCAAGAACGCATCAAAAATGCAGAGACTCAAGAAGAAAAACTTCTTGCCAACTCTGAATTGATGAATGCCCAAAAAGAAAACGGCGTCAGCCCATTCGGCGGTATTGGATGCTTGCCCTTGTTGATTCAAATGCAATTCTTCTCAGCTCTTTATTTTGCAGCTCAATATACTCCAGGAGTCAACAAGAGCAGTTTCCTTGGCATTGATCTCGGTTCAAAAAGTCTGGCTTTAACCTTAGTTGTTGCTGTTCTTTACTACATTCAAAGCATGCTCTCTCTCCATGGTATCGAAGATGAAACCCAAAGAGAAACTATGAAGAAAACGGCTCTCATGAGTCCAATTATGATTGCAGTCTTCTCTTTGATGGCACCAGCTGGTGTAACCCTCTACTGGGTAGTCGGTGGTTTTGTACAAATTATTCAACAATTTGTCATCAACTACCTCATCCGTCCAAGATTGCGGAAACAAGTAGCTGAGGAATATAAAAACAATCCTCCAAAAGCTCCAGCATCCAATGGACATCGCGTAAAAAAAGATATCACACCTACCAATCCAGCCAACGCTCAACGTTCCCTTCCAACTAACGGAAACAAAAAACGAAACGCTGGAAAACAACGCAACCGTAACTAATACATACAAATAGGCCGAGATAATATCTCGGCCTTTTCCATTACTATAAAAAAAGAGGCTAGGACAAAAGTCCTAGCCTCTCAATTGTCTTTGGATTGTCGAGCAAGACGCAGTGGTTGAGTGGGCTCTACTACGCTGCTTTCATCAGCTTTTACAGCCCTACTCAACTGTGCGGAGGTGGGACGACGAAATCGAATTCTAACGAATGACCGATTTCTGTCCCACTCTCTTTTTATTCTGTTTTTTCAACGTTCAAGATTTTCACTTGGTAGCTTCCTGCTGGAGTTTCAATCGTCACAGTATCCCCTGTTTTCTTACCAATTAAGGCATGACCAATTGGACTTTCATTTGATATCTTACCAGCAAAAGCATCTGCTCCAGCTGAACCAACGATGATGTAGACATCTTCTTCGTCTTCACCAATTTCTTTTACGGTGACTGTTTTTCCGATCGCTACTTCATCAACAGCGACTGCATCACTATCTACAATTTCAGCATAGCGAATCTTTGTTTCTAGGCTGGAGATTTGCCCTTCAACAAAAGCCTGTTCGTCTTTAGCTGCTTCGTATTCACTGTTTTCTGAAAGGTCTCCGTATGAACGAGCAATTTTAATCCGCTCTACAACTTCTGGACGACGAACTAATTTCAATTCTTCTAATTCAAGTTCTAACTTTTGCTTTTCAGCAAGGGTCATTGGATAGGTTTTTTCTGCCATATTTATTTCTCTTTTCTCTTTTCTATTATTTTTTTCGAACTAAAAAGGTGTGGCATGCCACATCCTCCTTAGTTTGAGCTGCTTTCTGTTAATTTGCTATTCACGTGTTCTTCCACGTTTTTAGTGTGTTCCTCAAAAGTTTTCGCAAAATAGACTTCCCCTGTCTCTACATTTGCGACAAAGTAGAGGTAGTCTGTCTTGCTTGGGTTGACGGCTGCTTCAATTGCAGATAGCCCTGGACTATCTACTGGACCAGGCATCAAACCAGTATTCTTGTAGATATTATAAGGTGAATCAATATTGGTGTCAATCGTTGCGTCTTCTTTCAGAGTCGTCTTCTTGCCTAATTGACCTTGTGCGTATAAGATGGCAATATTACTTTGAAGAGGCATATCTTGATTCAAACGGTTATAAAAGACACTGGCAATATCCTTGCGGTCTTTATCTGTAGCGCCTTCTTTTTCAATCAAAGAAGCCAGAGTCAATGCCTCATTGACATCAATGTTTTTAGCTTCCATAGTGTCATAGTAGGCTGAAAGATTTTGGTCCATTGCAGCTAACATTTGGTCCACAAGATCTTCCATTTTACTATCTTTTCCATAACCGTAAGTAGCTGGGAAGAGATAGCCCTCTAAGCGATAGCGTACGCCACTTTCTTTGGACGGCAAGGTTGCGAGTAACTTAGGATATTTGGCTATCATCTTTTCAATAAAAGCATCATCTTGGATTACTTTTAAGAATTCTTCTTGCGTATATGGAGTCTTGGCACCAGATTTAGAACTAGCATCCACAGAAACCACTTGCGCGATTTGATCAATTGTGTAGCCCTCAGGAATCGTAATTTTTCCTAAGACCGGTGGTTCCGGAGTTTTGGTCCCTTGCTCTTGCAATTTTTGAATAATGGTCTCTAGATCCATACTCTTTTGTAGATTGAAATAACCGGATTGGAAGTTTCCATAATTCTTAAACTTGGTGTAATAGTTGAAGAACTGACCATTCTTAATCAAGCCTTTTTTCTCCAAGATAGTCCCAATTTCACGATTGCTAGATCCAGCAGGAATTTCAACGGTTACAAACTCTGTAGACTTGACATCCATTGCATTTAAGTTAGATCGAACATAGGTCACTGCGAAAATTCCAGTTGCAACCATTAAGACAAAAAGAATTCCTAGAACCGTCAAGACGATTCGTTTAGCAATAGTATTCTGTTTTTTCTTTTTCTGAACACGTTGGTCACGATCCTTGCGCGAAACACTAGATACCGGGGTTTCTTTTTTCGAAACTTTTACGGGCTGACTTGAGACTTCTGGTTCTCGAGTTGGCTCTTGAACTGGTAGAGGTGTTTCTTCTTGAGTTTCATCTTCTCTACCTTTAAGGTCGGGAATTTCCGTAACTTCTGGTACTTCTGCTTCCTCTGGAATTTCTACTTTGTCCTGAACTTCGGACTCTTCTGACACAAGTTCAGGAAGTGATCCTTCCGTCTCTTCTTCTTTGTTTTCTGGACTAGAGATTTCTTGAACAGGTAAATCATATTCTTTTTCAACCTGTACAATCTGCTTATTTGCTTCTTCAAGATCACGGAGAATCCGCTCTTTAAAGCTTAATAATTTTTCATTCTCTTGTTGGTTATCAGTCAAATACTTGACCCCCCTTGTCATAATCCTTAATATTATATCTTAAAAGGGATAGAAAATCAATAGGAACGAGGCTTGAGGGCCTCAAATCCTATTGATTACTTACTTGATGGGACCTCCCATACTAAATCGTACCAGACTTCCCCAGCATAGTTAGAGGCCGAGCGACCTTCGTTTACAAAGCAGTTCCTTTCATAATACTCAATCAAGTAATCATGACAGGTCAGGCTGATCCCTTCCCGTCCTTCTTCTAAAGCAACCCTCTTCATGGTCTCAAGCAGGGCTTTCCCAACCCCTAAGCCTTGTGCAGACTGAGCTATCGAAAGACTTGTAATGGTAATAAAACCTCCTGCTAGATGCGACTCATCCCTTACATCCACTGTAAAAGAACGGTCATCCACATATCTCTTTTGAGTAACTGGTCCTTCTAGATAGCCTAGGAGCTGGCCATCCTTTTCAGCCACTAAAAAGCTATTATGAAACGATTCGATATGTTTGGCAAGCACTGTCTCATCTATTGCTTCTTCTGGACTAAAATTTTCCAGTTCTATGGCAAGAATGGCTTCTAAATCATCAATAGTTGCACGACGAATGTTCATTTTTCTTCCTTTCTATAGGGACAGGCACCAACTTAGTTGATAGCCCTCAACTCCTTCTTCGTTATCCCCTATCTCTAGTTGGAAATCATTCATTTCAAAATACGGAATCAGTTCTTCCTGGCAGAGCACATGAATTCCTAACAAGGATTCTTGAGCTACAAGAGACTTGAGTGAGGCCAGTAACAAGGTACCAAAACCTTGTTTTCTAAAGTTTGGAAGAATTTCCAACCACAATAATTTTAAAGAGGGATTTTCGAGCTGATCCTCTGTTTGAATCAGGCAACTCCCAATCACTTGCTCTTCAAATTCCAAGACCAGGGTCCTGAATCCGTTCAGTTCTTGTCGTTTAGCACTTTGAAAAGAAAAATTTTGGGACGTGATCTGTTCGATCTCATCCCAATCAATTTCTTTAGCAAACCGAATCCTAAGGTTTGGTTGCATGGTATCTCCTTATTGAACGTTATTGGTCAAGTTCCCAAGTAAACGTTCAAATGAATATTCATAGGTCTGGATATCTCCTGCTCCCATGAAGACATAGACAGCATTGTCATGATCCAAGAGTGGAGAAACGTTTTCAGCTGTAATCACACCTGATTTCTTGATGATTTTCGCTTCTAGATCTTCCACTTTTACATCCCCATGATCCACTTCACGGGCTGATCCATAAATCTGTGCCAAGTAAACTGCATCGGCCTGGTTCAAGGCATCCGCAAATTCATCCAAGAGAGCAATCGTCCGAGTAAAGGTATGAGGTTGGAAGACCGCTACGATTTCCTTACTTGGATACTTTTGACGTGCCGCATCCAAAGTAGCAATGATTTCAGTTGGATGGTGGGCAAAGTCATCAATGATGACGGTATCGTTGACAATCTTTTCTGTAAAGCGACGTTTGACCCCGCCAAATGTTTTTAAGTGTTCCCGAACTAAATCAAGATCGAATCCAGCGATATAAAGCAAACCAACGACCGCTGTAGCATTCATGATATTGTGACGTCCGAAGGATGGGATTTGGAACTGTCCCAAATCTTCTCCACGGAAGTGAACAGTAAAGGTTGATCCAGTAGTAGAACGCAAGAGATCACTGGCTACAAAATCATTGCCCTCTTCTTCAAAGCCATAGTAATAGATTGGGGCATTAGCTGTAATCCGACGAAGCTCAGGATCTTCCCCATAGATGAACAAGGCTTTGGAGATTTGTTTGGCATAATCATTGAAGGCATTAAAGACATCTTCTAGGCCAGTAAAGTAGTCAGGATGGTCAAAATCAATATTGGTGATAATCGAATACTCTGGGTGGTAAGGCATAAAGTGACGTTCGTACTCGTCTGATTCAAAGACAAAGTACTTAGCACCTTTGGAACCACGGCCAGTTCCATCACCAATCAAATAGCTGGTATCTGTGATATTAGACAAGACATGGGACAAAATCCCTGTAGTAGAAGTTTTCCCGTGAGCTCCTGCTACTCCCATGCTGACAAAATCACGCATAAATTCACCCAAGAATTCATGGTAGCGTTGATAGGTGTAGCCTTGAGCATCTGCATAAGCAATCTCTACATTATTTTCAGGTTTAAACGCATTCCCTGCGATCAAGATTTGATCACCGGTAAGATTTTCTTCACTGAATGGTAAAATGGTAATCCCTGCCTGCTCTAAACCTCTTTGTGTAAAGTAGTATTTCTCCACATCAGATCCTTGTACAGTGTGTCCCATCTGATGGAGCATCAGAGCCAAGGCGCTCATACCTGCTCCTTTTATTCCGATAAAATGAAATGTTTTTGACATAGTTTCTCCTCCTGCTAGTCCAGATTGGTCACATCGAGTTCTTGTTTAATGGGTCTCGTTTGGATGTTTTGATGATCCTTGTTATAGATTTGACTCTTTTTCAAGAAATCATAATTATTCTTCTTTGGCTTTTCTTCTTGGTGAGACTCTTGAACCGGAAGTTCCTCTGCCTCCTCTAAAAGAATCAATTGCTCTTGTTTCAGTCGCTCGCCATATTTGATTAATTCACCTGGATTTTCTTTTTGAAAAGGAGCTGTTGGCTTCACTTTTGGTATGAAAGAAGGGGTGAATTTTTTCCGATTGGGTTTAGAGGCAATATCTGCTGTTAAATAAGGAGCCGTTCGCTTCTTTTTCAAATCAGCTCGCGCTGCTTCACGCGCCTCTTCTGCGTAGCGATTTGCCGGGCTCTTTTTATCAACAGGTTCCTTGAAATCCGGAGCCATTGGCTGCCTTCTTGACTTGGGCACTTCAAATGGTTTTTGAAGAGACTTTTGAAGGGATTTCTGATAGGGCTGCTCTGCAGTCTTTCCAGTAGCAATCGGCTCCCATTCTAAATAATTTTTATCTGTATACTCTCCAAGAATATTACTAATGAAGTCCCCGTCATCATATAAATTCATATGGGGCATTTGAGTTAGCATGATTTCATCATCTGCTACTTGTGGGAAATGCTTATCCGTCATCCTTCTTCTTCCTTTCGACACTTCATTAATTATAAACTATTCATTTTATTTTTCAAGTTATTCCACCGAAATACCCAAAATTTCCCGAATTTCTTCAATAGAAAGACTAGAGCGCGTTTCGGTACCATCTAATATGGTAGAAACTAAATGACGTTTGCTGGTCTGGAGCTCTTGTATTTTTTCTTCAATGGTCCCTCGAGTGATCATCCGGTAGACCTCAACATTCTTATCTTGTCCCATTCGATGGGCACGGCCAATGGCTTGATCTTCTACCGCAGGGTTCCACCATAGGTCAACTAGAATAACCGTGTCCGCACCTGTCAAATTCAAACCAACTCCACCTGCTTTCAAGGAAATGAGAAAGGCATCTCCTTGACCGGAATTAAAGGCATTGGTCATGTCTTGGCGTTCATTAGCTGGCGTAGATCCCGTGATTTTAAAAGAAGTCATCTTCAGAGCATCCAACTCTTTTTCAATGATATCCAACATACCCCTAAATTGTGAGAAGATCAAGACACGTTGGTTGCCGTCTTTGATCTGCTCTAGCAGTTCTCGAAGGCTATCCAACTTCCCGCTTTCCCCAGTATAATCCTCTAAAAAGAGGGATGGCGTATCACAAATTTGACGAAGACGCATCAGGCCAGATAAGATTTCCATCTTACTGCGATTGAGTTCCTCTTCAGAAGAGCTTAGAATGCGGTCTTGCATTTGCTTCAACTGAGCCAAATAGATTGTTTTTTGATCGTCAGCCAATTCATTCTTATAGGTCATCTCTATCAGATCCGGAAGTTCCTGCAAGACTTCACTTTTTTTCCGTCTCATGATAAAAGGCTTGACGTAGTGAGAAATGGTCTCTGGACTCAATTGTTTAAATTCTTTTTTACCGGGAAATAAACCAGGAAGAACAATTTGGAAAATCGACCAGAGTTCCTCCACATGGTTTTCTATTGGTGTTCCCGACAAAGCAAAAGTATGAGGAACATCGAATTTCCGTAAGTATTGAGCAATTTTGGTTTGGGAATTTTTCATGACCTGCGCTTCATCCAAGATTAAGTATTGGTACTGATTTTTTTCGTATTGCTCTACGTCCTGACGGAAGGAAGCATAACTGGTAATCGCTACCTGAGGATTGCTTGCAATAATCTCGTCGCGACTTGCTTTAAGGCCATAAATGACCTCTACTTTCATTTGTGGGGCGAACTTTTCGAACTCCTCTTTCCAATTATAGATTAAACTAGATGGAGCTAAGATCAAAATCTTAGAATCTGCTGTCACAACACTCGAGAGAAAGGCAATAGTCTGGAGTGTCTTTCCAAGTCCCATATCATCTGCCAAAATTCCCCCAAAGCCGTAGTGATTGAGCATGGATAGCCAGCGGACTCCTACTTCCTGATAATCTCGTAGTTTAGCTGTTACTTGCAGCTTACCTAATGGAAATTGCTCTGGATGAATCAAATCATGAGCCAAATGACGAAACTCTTCAGAAAATCGGACATTGTCAGCTAACTCAAATAACTGGGAGAGCTGGAAGGCTGCAATGCGATTGGTTTGTAACTGACCTGTTTTTGTCTTCTTTGCACGAAGATTCAATAAAGTCTGACTGATCCGCTTGGTTTCTTCATCAAAGATTAGAACCTTTCCTGATTGACTGATATAATAGTCATTCTTCTCAACCAAGGCACTCATCACTTGCTCAACCTCAGAGGGATCAATGGAGTCAAATTCAAAACCAATCTCAAGGAGACGACCACTGGTTTGAATGGCAATCTTTGGCTTTTCAACCTGATACAGATCTAACAACTTATCCGAAACTTCGACCTCTCCCAGTTCTTCAAACAAGGGAAGGGTCTGCTGAAAGAAGGGATAGATCTGCTTGGGAAGGAGAGGAGCTCGTTTTGTTTGAAATTGATTGGTAAAGCCAGCTGTCAAGATGGTTTCAAAAACCAAACGTTCCTTATCAAAATTACTGGAATAAGGCAGATCCTTAAGTTCTTTCTCAGAGCGAACGATACGGTCCTCGTAGACAAAAACTAGATCCAGCAGCACTTCTCCTTGCTCCGATAAATCAAAAGCAAAGTGAGGTTGAAAATCGTGAATATAGAAATTACTTGGTGCTTTCACCTCACCAATTTTCCTGAATTGCTCTAAGCTATAGGTTAATTTGGTCTGATCAGACAAATCAAATTGAACATGTCTTTTCTGATCACTGGAGAGGGGTAAACTCTGCACAGCCTCAATCAAAATCTTTTGAAGCGGTGATATTTGATAAAAATGGCCATTTGCCAAAAGAAAGCGACCTTCCACCATTTTATAGGAAGCCACTTTGACCTGTAGTTCGATAAACTCCTTCATTTCCACTACTTGGAAAGAAAACAAGCCTGAATCTTCCTGGAGTTCTTGAAAGAATACTTCCTGATAGGTATCCAGTCCGACTTCAAGGGTAAAGGACGGTAGGTCCATCAATAATTGCACAGCTTCTTCAAAGAAACTCATTGGAAAGTAAAGATGACGACCCCCATTTGGAAAGAAGAGGGCATCATGCACCGTATCTCCCGATAACAAGCCTTCTAAGAATCGAATTAAGGCACGACTTTCAGGGTCAAATGCTGCGTAGGAAATCGGCTCGTAATAACTTTTTCCAATCGCAAAATGGGACTGTTTTCTGATGGCTTGCAAAAAAGCTACAACATCCCGCACCACATAAGATCTCTCATCCGGTCTGCGATAGATACGAAGGGTCCACAAAAACTGACCGGAATAGTCGTCTACATGACCGGTTGCTGAGAGACCAAAACGGACTTCTTTGCTTTCAATTTTTGGTAGGACTTGATCTAAAAACAAACTTCCAAAAGATACTTTTTCCTTTGTTTCTTGACTTTCTGTTGCATCTTGCTCCAAACCAAGCAAGAGTTCCTTCCCTTCTTCATCATTTTTTAAAAAGGCTTCTCCTGCGGCTAAATGCACACAGAATTTTTTCTTCTGGAAAAACTCACAACTACAAAAAATTGCTTGATCATCTAGACTATAGCGGAGGGACTCATTGTCAATTCTGAAATAGAGGTACTGATTCTTCATTTCCTGTAGGGATACTTTCCCGTTTTCATAGAGAAGGATTCCTTCTGAACGGATTTTCCCAGGAATTAATTTTGCCATATTTACCACCTTATGTTTATCCCTTTATTATATCATATCCCCTCTAAAATAGAAAAAAAAGACAAAGAATTGTGAAGAATTCAATGCCTGATTTTACTATCACCTACTCCACTTTTCTTTTTCCATTCAAATTAAAGAAGAGTTATTCTTAGAAACTTCCCTTAGGTGAGTACGGACGTCAGCGAACTTCTATGAAGTTCCATGACTTAGTTTTGGACCCAAGGTTCCAAAACTCCCGAGTGCTAGAAACAATCTTGTTTCTAGCACTTTTCTCACGGCGGAAAGTTTCAGATCTACTTGAATGACTCCAAAAATAAAAGTCATTATTTGAAATATAGCTAGCTATTTTATGTTAAAAATGGTTTGTTTACATTTTAAAAGGAACACCAAGTGTGTTCCTTTTATTTTATTCTCTTATAGCCTTCTTTTTTGAAATTTTTGATATGTTCTGAATAGTTGGCCAGTTCTCCAAACGTTTTTTTCTCATCGTTGGCTTTATTTAAGGCTTCAATATCTAAGTCTTGGTAGACGATCTTGGTATGAATCATCAGTCCACCCTCTTTCGTCCGACTCACATCTGTTGTATAGCCCGAAATTCCTTTTTTAGGTTCAACAATTTCTTTTTTAATATATTCGAACTCAGAGTCATCTTCAATATTTACATTAAAATTATCAGCCCAAAACTCTTCAGAGATCATTTGATTGGCTCTATGTCGAATCGTCACTCGAAGAAGAATGTCTTTATCTTTTTTCTCATAGGTTTCTTCTCTTTCAATGCTACAAGCTGTTAGTCCTAGAAACACAACGAATGGGACAGCCAACATGAGTCCTTGTTTCAAAATTTTCATAAATACCTACTTCCGTTTCCGAGCAATCAAATGGATTGGGGTTCCTTCAAAGACAAAGGCTTTCCGAATTTGATTTTCCAAGAAACGAAGATAAGAAAAGTGCATAAGCTCTTCTTCATTGACAAAGACCACAAAGGTTGGTGGCTTGGTAGCAACCTGAGTCGCATAGAAGATTTTTAGACGTTTTCCTTTATCTGTCGGTGTCGGATTAATGGCAATGGCATCCATGATAACATCGTTCAAGACAGCTGAAGGAATCCGTGTATTTTGGCTCTCACTGATCTGCTTGATCATATCTGGTAACTTGTGCAAGCGTTGCTTGGTCAAAGCAGAGACAAAGATAATAGGTGCATAAGATAAGTATTGGAATTGATCTCGAATATCATCTTCCCATTGCTTCATGGTGTGGTTATCCTTTTCAAGGGTATCCCACTTATTGACCACGATGATCATCCCTTTTCCAGCTTCATGGGCAAATCCGGCAATCCGCTTATCGTACTCGCGGATTCCTTCTTCTGCGTTCAAGACTATCAAGACCACATCCGAGCGATCGATAGCCCTCATAGCCCTCATCACAGAATATTTCTCTGTATTTTCATAGACCTTACCAGATTTTCGCATTCCGGCTGTATCAATCATGGTGTACTCTTGGCCTTCTGCATCCGTGAAATGGGTGTCAATCGCATCCCGCGTAGTCCCTGCTACAGGACTGGCAATGACGCGGTCTTCCCCAAGGATGGCATTGATCAGACTAGATTTTCCGACATTTGGGCGGCCAATCAAGCTGAACTTAATGACATCTGGATTTTCTGGTTCACGATCCGTCGGAAGGTTTTCAACAATAGCATCCAAGACATCCCCTGTACCAATCCCGTGCACAGATGACACTGGCAAGGGTTCTCCCAGGCCAAGAGCGTAGAAATCATAGATGTCAGTTCGCATCTCTGGATTATCCACTTTATTGACCGCTAAAATGACTGGTTTGTGGGTCTTGTAGAGCATCCGAGCGACATACTCATCTGCATCGGTAATCCCTTCTTTTCCAGATACGACAAAGACAATGACGTCTGCTTCATCCATGGCAATCTCCGCTTGGTGCTTGATTTGCTCCATGAAAGGTGCGTCCACGTCATCAATCCCGCCAGTATCAATAATACTAAATTGGTGGTTGAGCCACTCTGCCGTTGCATAAATACGGTCCCGAGTAACCCCTTCGACATCCTCGACAATGGAAATCCGCTCACCGGCAATCCGGTTAAAGAGCGTTGACTTCCCGACATTTGGACGTCCTACAATGGCAACAGTAGGTAAAGCCATGGTGTCCTCTTTTCTCTTATTTTTCTAGTTGGTGTTTCTTTAATAATTCTGCCGTAGCAGCTGGTTCTTCCTGTCCAAATTGGGCAGCCAAGCGTTGGCTCCAAGTATCCGTTGCCCGTGCTCCAGCATAGGCAGTCTGTACTCGATTAAAGGCTTCAATCACTTCAGGAGTCTGCTCCTGGTAACTTTCTTCGAAGACAACAGCTTCCAAAGGAAGGCGGGGCTTCACAGGATGGTTCTGATTTGGCACTCCTAAAGCCATCCCAAAGACAGGATAGGTGTAGTCTGGTAAGTTAAATAGTTTGGCCACTTCAGCCGCTTCATACCGAACCAAACCAATAATGACTCCTCCGTAGCCTAGACTTTCAGCAGCCAGCAAGGTATTCTGACCTGCCAAGGCCGCATCTACAGAAGTAATCAATAAATTATCTGGTCCTTCTGGATGGAATTGATCCGTATGCATCCGAACCCCTTTTTCAGCTCGGTTAAGATCTCCTACAAACAGTAAGAAAACAGAGCATTGACGAATCGCCTCCTGAGGGACGAATTGATAGAGCGCATCTTTCTTCTCCTGGCTTCTCACTAAGATAATGGAATAAGACTGGAAGTTCTTCCAAGAAGAAGCCATCTGTCCTGCTGTTAGGATCGCTTGAAGGTCTTCCTCTTTGATGTCCTCCTCCTTAAAACGACGGACAGAGGAATGAGATTTCATCAAATCAATAACAGGATTCATCGGCGATTTTCTCCTTCTAGGCGCACTTCTTTAGCCAGGAACTTAATTCGCTCCATAACACGTTTGGCTTGCCAAGTCTCATCTCCATTCCGAGATGTAGCAAAATGACGTTCTAAATCTTCAAAATTGAAATTCGAAGTAAAGAAGGTTGGAAGAATCTCCTGCATCCGATGTTGCAAAATCACTTGCAAGACTTCATCCCGGACCCAAGGCGACATTTGCTCTGCCCCAATATCATCAAGAATCAAGATTTCAGCCTTCTTGACCTGATCCAACATCTCTTTTACTTGCCCTGTATTAATGGCATTTTTGACATCGATAACAAAGCTTGGGAAATGCAAGAGAGTTGAAGATGCTTGCCGTTTTTCAGACAAGTCATGAGCAAGAGCTGCCATCATATAGCTTTTCCCAACTCCGAAATCTCCATATAGAAAAATCCCTTTACGAGCTTGAGGATAGGAAGCAACAAAATTGGCCAACTCTTCAAAGGCTCCAAAACGCCCACGATCATCCAAGTCGACTTTCGCTAAGGAAGCTTCCTTCAAGGTGCTTGGTAAGTTGATCAGCTGCAAGCGTCTATTGATAGCGGCTTGTTTTTGTGCCTCGATTAATTCAGGTGTCTCCTCATAGGAAACATCCGCATAACCTTCATTCATGACTAAAACAGGCTTATACCCTCTTGCAATATAATCTGCATCCCCAAGGACAAAGCGATTGCGCTCACTGATGTATTGGTTAAATTTGGAAATGCTACGACGGATTTCTACATCCGATAAACCCTCCTTTTGAATAAAGGTTGCAATCTCAGGTTCGGCGAGAATTTGAGCTACCAATTCTTCATAATTGAACTGCTGTGATCGATTCATCTGGGACATGGTTTTCCCTACGCTCTCCATTTACTCCCCTCCTTGATTTAATTTCTCGAGCAAGGCTCGTTTTTGTTGTTCCAGATTAGCCTGTTCTTCTTGGCTAGTCTGATTGGTATAGTTAGGCTGACTCCACTTCGGAACATTGGTCTTTCCTGTCGCTGACCCACTCTTAGCTACTTTCTCTTTTGCTTTTTGTAAATGGGAGTCTTGGCGCTGGCGGATCTTCAGAACGGCCTCCTCAGCCGTCTTTATCCCCTCATAAGCAAAGTCATTTCCAACTTTTAAGGCATACTTTTCATTGAGATTGGCGGAAGCAACCTTGTTAAAGGTAAACAACAAGATCACATTTATAACTTCATCTAACAGGCCTAAACGGGCCAAGTCAGAAATTACTTGGCGTTCTGATTGGGTCACAACAGCCTTACGCGCTTTTTTTATTCCTGCTAAAAATTGACGACTGGTCTTATTTTTAGCTTCCCGGATAATGGCCCTTTCCTGCGGAGTGAACTCATCCTTACCTTTTTCTTGTGGCTCTTGGGTCAGTTTTTGTCTCATCCGTTTGGTCGAAATGACCAAATTAACCGCTGTCTCCTTGGCCAACAGATAGGTCTCGTACCAAGTCCAATTCTTCTCTTCGGTGATGGCATAAAGAACTAAGAGGTCCTCTTGTTCGTTCTCAAAACGAAGGCCATCCCGTACCATTAATTGTTTAAAGTGCTCTAAACTGAAGGAAGATACTTTCCTCTGAGGGGTCGAAACACCATCAATCCCAAAAATAGAGGCAAAGTTCACCTTCCGTTTCTCTCCCTCTGGTTTTTCAGGAAGCAAGTCACGAACTGCTGCTTCTCCTATTTTTTTCTCCAGCAACTTCTGATAAGCGATATTCGCGAAAAATTGATCTGCTTCTAGCGGAGCCAAAAATCGGAACTGAATTCCTTCATCTGTCTCAAAAACCTCTAGTAAATTCATGGCAATCAAACGGTCTAGACTTTCGAGAAAATGAGCGAAACCTAGATCCAAATGATTTAAAACAACAGCAATCAGCCGTTTTTCTTTCCCCTGATCATAGAGACTCAGCAGAAAAGTATATAATTGACTTGCTTGAACACCTAATATTGGTCCATACAGATGCGTGAAAGAGGCTCCTGTAGGCGCTAAATAATTATTCTTCAAGAAAGAAAATGAAGTATTGGGCTTCATCTATTTTTCCTTTTTCTTCTTCGTTCCTTTGGTAATCTGCTTTAAGAGACTTTCCAATTCACCAACATCCTTGAAACTACGATAGACACTCGCAAATCGAACATAGGTAATTTCGTCCAATTCTGCTAACTCGTCCATGACAAGTGATCCGATATAGTCACTCTGGATCTCATTTTCACTCTGACTACGAATCTTTTGTTCGATTCGCCCCACAATTTCCTCAATTTCGTCACTCGACACGGGACGTTTCTGAGCAGATCGAATAATCCCATTAAATATTTTATCTCTAGAAAACTGTTCCCGGGTGCCATCTTTTTTCACCACAACAAGAGTCCGCTCTTCTACTCGTTCATAAGTGGTGAAGCGATGATGACATTCATCACATTCTCTTCTTCTACGAATCGTTTTTCCATCTTCTGCCTGGCGACTATCTACAACACTAGACTTATTTCCGCCACATTTTGGACACCGCATGGACACCCTCCTTATCGTTTCTTAATACTTTATTCTATCATATTTAGGGCTAAAGTGAAAGCAAGGGAAATAAAGAAAATCCCTAGCCTCCTGGAGGGATAGGGATTTGAATATTATGGTAAATACAAGTCAGCTGACAAACCATAATGGTCGCTGACGAGAGGCTGACTAGAACCATCAAACACAACTTCTAGCCGTTCGATAACCCATTCTTTTGAGGTGAAAATATAATCAATCCGCAAGGGTACTTGATTATCATCCCATCCATCAATTCCAGGACCTACAGTGTAAGTCCCCTTGGTCTGGCGAGCTTCAATAAAGCTATCTTGAAGAGCTAGCGGGCTCGCTAAAATGGCTTCATAACCTTCTTGCCCAGCTGGATTATTAAAGTCCCCAGCTAAAATCAAAGGCTTTTGCAATTGGCTAAAGCGTTCTTCTAAACGCGCCCACTCTTGCTGGAAGCCTTTGTCCCACCAAGAGAGGTGAACACTGGCAACAGCAATGTCTTTCCCATCAACTTGGGTTTCTGCAATGGCAATCCGTCGTGTATGATAATCTGTTGGATCATTCACATCTGAAACCAAGAGTTCGCTTGCCTGGATTGGGGTACGCGATAGAATCGCCACACCTTCATGATAACGGTCATAGCCGATATGGTTATAAGCCCAGGTCCAGTGGTAGCTCAATCCTTCTTCTTCTAATTTTTCAACTAAACAACGAACATAGTGATCCTGATGGATCGGCTCCGAAGAAGGAGTTGGATGGTACAAGTCATTAACAGGAACAACTGGACTTTCGATGGTCTGATTAATTTCTTGGAAACAAATCAAGTCGTATTGCTTTTCAAGAATGTCTTTTAATAAGTCCTCAAATTTTTGTTGGGGATTTTCTTCCATCCAACTATGAGTGTTTAAAGTTAAAAATTTCATGATCCTACTCTCCTAATAGAGAATTCCCTGTATCCAATAGATACAAGGAATAACTCTCATAGATTATAATTCAACCTTAGCAACCACAGCATCTGCTGGAAGTTGACCAGTTTGTGTAAGAGTAACAGATTTAATTGCTGCACCATTTGTGAAGACTACAACTGTTGAAGTTGCACGTCCAGCTTCACGAATAGCATCCAAATCTGCTTCTACCAATAGGTCTCCCGCTGCCACTGTTTGGCCTTCTTCTACCTTCACTGTGAAAGGTTTACCTTCCAAACTTACAGTATCAAGACCGATATGAACGAGGACTTCAAGACCAGATTCTGTTACCAAACCAAGCGCATGTTTGGTAGGGAAGACGCTTGTCACCTTACCAGCTACTGGTGAAACAATCTGACCATTTGCTGGTTCAACTGCAAATCCGTCACCCATCATTTTTTGTGAGAAGACTGGATCTTGAACTTTTTCTAATTCAATGACTTGTCCTTCAGCAACTGAGTGAACTTCTTCCGTCACCCCTTTAAAGGCAACTTCTGCTTGTTGAACCGCTGTCTTTTGACTTGGAAGAGTTTCAGGAATCACTTCACCTGAGTCTAACAAATCTTGGATATCTGATTTCAAGACGTCCGCTTTTGGACCGTAAATCGCTTGGACACCTTGTCCTTTCATGACAAGTCCCATTGCTCCTTCAGCCTTCCATTGTTCTTCTGTTCCGACTTTAGTTTCGTCTTTAACAGTAACACGAAGACGAGTCATACATGCATCTACATCGACGATATTGGCACGACCACCAAGAAGGTTAATGATGTTAACCGCTTGAGAAGCAGCAGCCACTTTACTTGAACCTGAAGTTTCAGACTCTTCTGCACCACCCTCAGCTTGTTCGTAGTTTCCATTACGTCCAGGAGTTGCGTAGTTAAATTTCTGGATCATGAAGTTTGCAATGAAGTACATGATCACTGCAAAAAGTACAGTTACCCAGATGAAATTAATGATATCCATACCAATACCAGCTTTAATGGTCATTGGTGTACGAGTCAAGAACTCAATTGATCCAAATGAATGGACACGGAGATTGACGATATCTGCCATCGCGAAGGCTGCACCTTGTACCACTGCATAAACGAGGTAAAGAGGCATTGCTACGAACATAAACATGTACTCGATTGGTTCTGTAACCCCTGTGAGGAAGGTTGCAAGAGCAGTCGCAATCATCATCCCTTTGTATTTGTGTTTCTTATCAGGGTCTACATTACGGTAAATGGCAAGGGCAACCCCCATCAAGATACCGAATGAACCGATCATTTGTCCCACTTTGAAACGAGCAGGTGTGACAGTATCCAACAAGTGTTGGTAAGTAGCAGGGTCAGAAACTTTTGTATTTCCTAAGTCTGTAATCCAAGCCAACCAAAGTGGATCTTGACCAAATACTTGAGTGCCTTTTGCTGCACCAGTTAACACTTCATAAGTACCACCCAATTGAGTATAGTTGATTGGGATAGTCAACATGTGGTGAAGACCAAATGGAAGCAAGAGACGTTCCAAGGTACCGAAAGCAAATGGTGCTAAGATTGGAGCAGTCTCTTTTGAGTTAGCAATCCAAATACCAAAGTTGTTAATTCCTGTTTGGACTACTGGCCATAAGAATGACAAGATAAGAGCCACAATTGCAGAACGAAGGATAACGACAAATGGAACAAAGCGTTTCCCGTTAAAGAATGATAGGGCATCTGGTAACTTGCGGTAGTTGTAGTATTTGTTAAAGGCTGTTGCCCCTACAAAACCGGCAATAATCCCAACGAAAACTCCCATATTCAAGGCAGGTGATTCTAACACACTCGTGAAGTAATCAGCAACCTTGATAGATCCACCAAGAAGTGTTTTCACCTTCGCTTCTGGATCTTTCAGCATATCTCCTGTTACACCGAACATCACACCAGTGATCCGGTTAATCAGGATAAAGGATAGACCTGCTGCAAAGGCCCCACCCGCACGTTCTTTCGCCCAGCTACCACCGATAGCGAGAGCAAAGAGGATGTGGAGGTTTCCGATAACCCCCCAACCGATCTGTTCAAGAACACCACCGGTAGTTACCAAGAAACCAAGTTCTGGATTAATCATTGCAATGGTTTTACCAAGACTGATCATCAGACCTGCCGCCGGCATAACTGCAATGACCACCATCAACGCTTTACCGAATTTTTGCCAAAATTCAAAGCTTAATAGACTTTTGAATGATTGTTTATTCATCATTCGACCTCCTTATAAAATTGAAATGCCCGCAATACGAGAAAACGTTTGCATATTTCACTTACTATTATACCACTTTTTTTCTTTTTGTAAAGCCCTTACATGTAAATTTTTAATTCACAAACATTATATACAAAGGCCTTGGAAATACTGTAATCCAGGCAAACGTTTGCTTCTTTCACAAGATTTTAAAAAAATTTTTTTAAAAAATTTTTCTTTCTTCCTTTTTGACAAACAAAAAAATCCCTTTGAGATTTCTCATCAAAGGGATTGTTGTTATTCTTGCATTTGGTAGCCGACACCTCGGACAGTTTTGATATAGCTCTTTTGTCCTGGAAGATCTATTTTCCCACGAAGATAGCGAATATAGACATCAACGATATTGGTTTCTGCTGTACTCTCATATTTCCACACCCGCTCTAAGAGTTGCTCCCGACTAAGGACATGTTTGCTTCCCATCAAAGTCGCTAACAGGTCATATTCTCGACGTGTCAGGTCAATCACTTCTTCTCCCCGATACACCATATGATTCTCGACATCAATACGCAAATTTCGATAGGAAGTAGGAGCTTTCATCTGATTACAATGTTGGTCAATAAAATCACGACCTCTAAAAATAGCGATGATTTTCTCAACCAAATCACTGATCACGAATGGTTTGATGACATAAGATACTGCAAATCGTTGGATACTCTCCATATGCTCTGAAATTTTCTCACGACTATCCAAGACAATCAAGACTGCTGCAGGACGAATCTTGCTCAGACGCTGGGCAAACTCTTCCCCACTCATATCTTCTAGTTCGTAATTGAGAAGAATTAAATCATATTCTGTAGCCTGCAGGAGTTTCAAGGCGAGTTCCCCTTGTTCTACCAAATCAACTACATAGCCTGCTTTCTGAAGTTCTAAATCAATAAAGCGCGCTAAATTCTTTTCATTTTCTACTAGTAATATCCGCTTTGTCATAACCTACAATTATTTTTCGTCGTACCAAGAATAGTGGAAGGTACCTTCTTTATCCTTACGTTGGTATGTGTGAGCACCGAAGTAGTCACGTTGTGCCTGGATCAAGTTCGCTGGAAGATCCGCTGAACGGTAGCTATCAAAGTAAGTGATAGCTGCTGAGAAGGTTGGGACTGGCACACCAGCTTGAACAGCAAGAGCTACGATATCACGAACAGATTGTTGATACTTAGCAGTGACATCCAAGAAGTACTCATCCAAAAGAAGGTTAGCAAGGTCTGCATCACGGTTGTATGCATCCGTGATCTTTTGCAAGAAACGAGAACGGATGATACAGCCATCACGCCAGATAGAAGCGATGTCTGCAAATGGCAAGTTCCAGTTGTTTTCTTTAGATGCAACACGCAATTGTGCAAAACCTTGTGCGTATGAAATGATTTTTGAGAAGTAAAGGGCTTGACGGATCTTTTCGATCAACTCAGCCTTATCACCTTCAAATTTGAAAGCAGCTGGTTTTGGAAGCACCTTGCTAGCGTGTACACGTTCTTCTTTGTATGTAGAGATGTAACGGGCAAATACTGACTCCGTAATGAGTGACAATGGCACACCAAGGTCAAGCGCTGATTGGCTAGTCCATTTACCAGTTCCCTTGTTTCCTGCGGCATCCAAGATGTAGTCTACGATTGGGCCATCTTGACCTTCATCATCTTTACGTCCAAGGATGTCAGCCGTGATTTCGATCAAGTAGCTGTCCAATTCGCCCTTGTTCCACTCAGTGAAGATTTCAGCCATATCTTGAGCTGAAAGTCCAAGCAAGTGTTGCATCAAATCATAGCTTTCTGCGATCAATTGCATGTCCCCATACTCGATACCGTTGTGGACCATTTTCACGTAGTGACCAGCTCCATCAGGACCGATGTAAGTCACACATGGTTTGCCATCTTCTGGTGCTTTGGCAGAGATTTCTTCAAGAACGTCTGCTACCAATTCATACGCTTCTTTTTGTCCACCAGGCATGATAGAAGGACCTTCAAGGGCACCTTTTTCACCACCAGAGACACCAGTACCGATAAAGTTGATACCAGAGTTGGCCAACTCTTCATTACGACGGATAGTATCTTTGTAGAAAGTGTTTCCTCCGTCAATCAAGATATCGCCTTTATCCAAGTGTGGAAGAAGGGCTTGGATGGTTGCATCTGTACCAGGTCCTGCTTGAACCATAAGCATGATACGACGTGGTTTTTCAATTGAGTTTACAAAGCTTTCGATATCATAGCTTGGCACAAAGTTCTTTTCAGGATGGCAAGCAACAACATCTTCTGTTTTTTCTTTACTACGGTTATAGATAGCAACTGTGTATCCACGAGATTCAATATTAAGGGCAAGGTTACGACCCATTACGGCCATACCAACAACACCAAAGTTTGCTTTTGTCATGTGACACTCCTCTTTATAGTTTGCCTTTATTCTACCATTTTTTGACATCAAATGAAAGTAGAAAATCATACCCTGCCCCTTCATGTAGAAAGATAGCTCCTATCTACTTTGAAGCAAAAAACAAAAAGTGCCTGAGTTACAGTCCTCAGACACTTTCTGATGAATGACATTAATCTTCTTTTGAAGCTAACTCTTCTGCTTCAATGACCGGTTGTTCTCCTTCTTTGAGTTTGTTGACCGTCATATTAACTCCAAGAGCTCCTGCTAGCAATTGACGAATATCAAATCCAGCTCCTTGAGAGACTTGGTCGATACTTTGCATAATATCGCCCACCATCTTAGAAGCATTGCCTTCCCCGTACATGGTGATCTTATCCACCTTGGTTAATGGTTCTGCGACAGCACGCGCAATTTCAGGCAACTTGTCAACGACCATTTCAGTAATGGCTGCTTCTTGCATTTTCTTCATTGCTTCGGCCTTTTGGTCCAAACCTTTGGCTTCCGCTTCCAGTTTCAAGCGAATGGCTTCGGCCTCGGCGCGACCTTTGGCTTCAATAGCTTCGGCCTCTTGCAATTGGGCGAATTTCTCAGCTTCGGCTTGGGCTTTCCGAGCTTCTGCTTCTTTTTGTGTTTCGAAGAGTTCTGCTTCCGCCTTGCGTTGGCGTTCGATCAATTCTGCTTCTGCAGCTTGTTGACGCGCATATTTTTCAGCTTCAGCTTGTTTGCGGATGTTGGCATCCAATTCTTGCTCACGAACCTTAACTTCGCGCTCTTTGACTTCCGCTTCTTTTTCCTGTTTCATGATATTGGCTTCGGCTGCCACGCGCTCTTGTTCACGACGTTGCACTTCTGCCTCAATCCCTTTAGCGGCATCTGCTTTTGCTTGGGCAATATCTGCTTCTTGCTTGAGGGCTGCTTGTTTGAGTTTTAATTCGTTTTGTTTTTGCGCGATTTCAAGATCAGCAGCGACGCGTTTGTCGTTGGCTAATTTATCTTGTTCTGCTTCGACTTCCTTGCGTTCGCGTTCCGCTTTGGCTTTGGCAATCAAGGCATCTTTCTTGATGGTTTCAACATTTTCAATCCCGAGGTTATCGATGACTCCCCCTTCATCAGAGAAGGATTGAACCGTAAAAGCGATGACTTCCAGACCCATTTTGGCCAAGTCTGGTGCTACGTTGTCCTGCACTTTTGAAGCAAACTCTTGACGGTCATTGACCATCTTACGGAGCTCCATCTGACCGATCACTTCCCGCAAGTTTCCTTCCAAGACATCTTGGACAGAATTGGAAATATCTGTCGTATTCCAGTTCAAGAAGT
This sequence comes from Streptococcus australis, assembly GCF_047463015.1. Taxonomy (GTDB): domain Bacteria; phylum Bacillota; class Bacilli; order Lactobacillales; family Streptococcaceae; genus Streptococcus; species Streptococcus australis_F. The sequence goes on from NZ_JASHER010000001.1 coordinate 96,035, forward strand.
TTTCTGCAGCCCGGGCAATCATTTCATCGGTTGTACCAATTTTTAATTTAACAGCTGCATCGGCACGGACGTTAATGAAGTCCAGTGTTGGGACTGCTTCTGACGTCCGAACATCTGTCGAGAATTGCTCAATATCAAGATAAGAGCGTTGTTCGACAAAGGGAATCATAAAGCCAGCTTTCCCACGCAAGTGACGTTGTTTCCGAAGACCTGTAATGACCACGACTTCGTTGGGTTTAGCGTTCACATAACCTTTAACAAGCAAAATCAAAATAATAACTGCGACTATTAGGCCGGTTATCAACCAGCCTGGAATAAATAATGTATCCATACTTTTCTCCTTTTTTCAGAGGTCTCCCCTCTGTTGTTTATAAATCTTAGTATATCAAAAGAAATCTTTTCCTCAAAGAAAAGACCTGTATTTATGTTTAGATTTTTAATATGTCATCCCTAGCCTATTCTTCCTCAAATAAACCTTGGAGACCAGCAAAAGGACTATTTTCTTCTTTCTTAACCGCTTGAGCTTCTTGGTACTCTTCTTCTGTCATGATTTTCCAATCATTGCCCTCGATAAAGCCGTGTCCGGCCTCTTCTTCCGGAGTGAGAACCTTGAGAGGAATATTGAGCAGGATATTATCTGCCACGCTTTCACTCAGATCAATTCTGCCCCCTTCGATGGGAAGGATCAGATCTTCCTCAAGAGCTTCGATATCTGCCTCTGACTGTGCGTCCTCAGCGAACACCTCTGTCACAGGATAGCTCTCTTGAAGCTCAACGGGTTCCATGCTTCGGCTAGAGGCCAAAACGATGGTGTAGGTCAACTGGTAATCCAAGACATAAAGACCTGTATCATAGGCTACTCCCCCTGTCGCTGTCACATTCTTCAAATCAAGAATTTCTGGATTGCGCTTTTGCAGATCCTTTAACAAATCCAACTCTTGATTAAATGCTAGTCCTTCAGGATTTTTACGGATTTCTTGTGTAAATAAGTTCATTCTTTTGTCCTCAAATCTTCTAGATACTACTAGTATATCATGAAGCTGTCCCTTCAACCAAGATGTCTCCTCAAAAATTTGTTATAATCATGAAAAAAGATACAGAGACTAGGCAAATTGGTGTTGTACACAAGGGTCCCACCATCTCTTGGACAAAAGAGGTTCACTTGCTAGGGCATTGAGCAATGTTAGATAGAGGAGAATTCATGAAAGAAATCGGAGCAGTTTTTCGGCAAATACGTGAAAGTCGCCACATCTCTTTAGAGGAGGCTACAGGTGGTGAATTTTCGCGCTCCATGTTATCTCGATTTGAAAGAGGGGAAAATGACCTGACGACGCAACGGTTTTTTCAGGCCCTTCAACAAATCAAAACCAGCCTCAGTGAGTTTTCCCATCTAGCTGGAATCGATCAGCACTCTTTTATTCCCAAATTGTTGAAAGAGCACTATGAAAACATGAGCTTGGAACATGATCAAGCCTTGTACCAAAGCTACCAGCTAGCCTATCAGAAAGATCACAAAAAAGAAGACTTATTAGCCAGCATTATTCTCAAGGCCCAAATGCTTGGCAACTATCCTGAGGTAGAGTTGGCCGCTAGCCAAGAGGAACTAGATTTCCTCTATGACTATCTCTTCTCTGTCATGATCTGGGGAAATTTTGAGTTAAGCCTATTTTCACTGACCTCTCCTCTTTTCTCTAGTCAGCTCTATCGACAATACACAGTGGAGTTGGTCCAACGTGAGGATTTCAAGCTTCTCCTAGATTCCTCTCGTCCTGCCATCAATTCTATTTTCCTTAATGGCTTTTTTCTGGCCATTAATTCAAATGAATTTGAAGATGCAACCTATTTTGATCACCTGATTAACAACCACTTTTACTCTGAGAACGAAGCCTACCTTCGGACGGTTTATCTCTACGCCAAAGGAGAATTTCTTTATCGGAAGGGTGAAAAAGAAGCTGGTCTTGAAAAGATGGAGCAGGCCATCCAGGTTCTCTCTATTCTGGATTGTAAGGACAGTGCCAACTACTACAAACAGGGCCTGCAAGAACTGATCAAGGAATCCTGAAAAGAGAGTGGGACAGAAATCGGTAATTCGTTAGAATTCGATTTCGTCGTCCCACCTCCGCACAGTTGAGTAGGGCTGTAAAAGCTGATGAAATCAGCGTAGTAGAGCCCACTCAACCACTGCGTCTTGCTCGACAATCCAAAGACAATTGAGAGGCTAGGATTTTGTCCCAGCCTCTTTTTGTTGAAAATATGCAACATTTTGTTTTTCTTGTTTTTGAGGTCTACAATAGGATCATCAATCAAAGAAAGAAGGCCCCTTCCATGATGATCAAACTAAAAAGATACTTACTTCATTTGTTTCTCAAGCATACCAGCGTCTACCTAAAAGATCAGAAACTTCTTCTCTCTGATGATGAGAAATTACAAGTCTTAAAACAAATCTTTCGATCCATCAAACAAGCTCTACCCACTGATCACGTGAAGGAGGAAGGCTTATGAAACTCTTAGCTCGAAATAAAATTTTTGCCTTACTCAGTCTTTCTCGCTTTTTGAATACCCTTGGTGCCGCCATCTACAATCTGGTCTTCGTGGTCTTTGCTGCCAGCATGCCTCAGCCTAGTCTGGCGGTTGGCATTGCTAATCTCATTGTGTTTATTCCAAGCCTCTTTAGCATTTTTGTTGGCATGAAGGCTGATCATACGAAGAAAAAAGCTTACTGGTTGATCCGTATCGGTTATCTCCAAGCGATGCTCTTCATCCTTATTGCGCTCATGACCAAGATTCCAGGTTACCTAGCCTTTTCGATTGTTTGCTTCTTAAACATTGTTTCAGATTGTTTGAGCGATTATCGCGGGGGGCTACAACTCCCCATCATGAAAAAGAACATCTCTAGCGAGGATTTGATGGAAGCCTATTCCTTCAACCAACTGCTAAGTATGGTCTGCTCGATTTCTGGACAAGCCCTAGGGGTTTGGCTACTAGCCATCAGCCATCAACATTTTGCCCTGGTCGCTTCGATCAATGCAGTGACTTTTCTCCTGTCTTCCACTTGTCTCCTGCTGAGAAAAAAGCAGCTGACACATGATCCCATCATTGATCCTCAAGTCAAGAATTCTTTGGTACACGAATGCCAAGAGATGTATTCCAATGCCAAAAATATTTTTGCAGATGAGGACGTTCACCACTTTGGCAAGTTGCTCTTCTCTTTGGTTCTCATCAATGCTTTAGGGGGATCCATCTCTGGTATCTACAATTTGCAACTGCTTCACTCCCCCTTCTTTCAGTTGAGCTTTAGCCAATCCCTCTTGATCTTAGAGGTTGTAACTATTTTAAGCATGGTCTGGGCTAGTCTGACACCTCACGATTATTTTTCCAAGCAAAGCCTCCACCATATCCTCCTTTGGATAGCAGGTGGGCTGACTATGCTTGGGCTCACAAATATTCTGGTGCACTGGGATTTCCTTTCCCTTCTACTCATCACTTTCCTTGGTTATCTTGTTGCAAAAATCAACCCAAAAGTTTCCAGTCTTTTAATGAGTAAATTACCCGCTGAAAAATTAGCGTCTACCTCTAGCTTTTTGGGACTGATGGTCAGCTTTGCCATGCCACTTGGGACAGCTCTCTTTTCTAGTCTAGCTATCTGGAGCCTTCCCCTAGCTTGGGGGATCTTTGCTATCCTTGGTTTCACTACCCTCCTCTTAACAACTAAATAAAAACCCACCATTGGGTGGATTGAGCTTAAAGACAAAGTTATCTTTTATACAATTCTATTAACTTCTATAAAGATAAATACTTTTTATTCTTTAGAGTTATTCAATCATCTACTGAAACTTTCCGCCGTGAGAAAAGTGCTAGAAACAAGGTTGTTTCTAGCACTCGGGAGTTTTGGGAGTAAAACAGTTTGGGAAACTGTTTTAGCCTGAGCCTGGAAATTAAAGAGCGAGGGGGTTCAAAACGAATTGAACACGGGCTGCGGATTGTGTCAAAAAGATAAGTTCTCCTAGAATCGAAAGATTCTGCGTCAAACTTCCTATTTTGACTTTATCCGCAGACGCCCTTTGTATCGTAATTTAGTCATGGAACTTCATAGAAGTTCGCTGACGTCCGTACACACCTAAGGAAAGGTTCTAAGATGATTGTATCTTCAATCTGAATCCACTGTTTGGTGGATTTTTTTACATATTTCTTAATCTTTCAACCCGCTCAGCAATGGGTGGGTGGGTATAAAAGAGCTTTTGAAAGCCGGATTCTTTTTTAGGATCGTTGATAAAGAGAGCACTACTTGCACTATCAACTTCTCGTTGCATAGGCACACTGTTATCCAGCTTCAAAAGAGCATTAATCATCCCTTGAGGATTCCGTGTCAATTCAACACTTGAGGCATCCGCTAGGAACTCCCGTTGGCGAGAAATGGCTAACTGAACCAAGGTCGCCGCTAATGGAGCTAATACGATGGCAATCAAGGAAAGGATAAGAATAATAATTTCTAAACCACTTCCCCCTTCTCGATCATCATCCCGTCTACGGCCACCGCCCCACCACATCATACGGCCACCAATACTCGAGAGCATGGTGATGGCACTAGCAAGGGCAACAGCAATCGTCGAGATGCGAATATCGTAATTGCGAATATGGCTGACTTCGTGTCCGATGACTCCCTCCAATTCCTCACGGTTCATCACAGCCAGAAGACCTGTCGTTGCTGCAACAGCAGCATTTTGAGGATTGGACCCTGTCGCAAATGCATTCATGGACGGATCATCTACAATATAAACTCGAGGCATAGGGATTTGAGCTACCATGGCCATATCTTGGACAATATGGTAGAGTTGAGGGGCTTGCTCTTCCGTCACCTCACGCGCCCCGTTCATCCGCATCACAACTTCGGTTGATTGGAAAATCATGCTAAAGGCATAAATCCCACCAATGATCAAAGCTAGGATGACGCCGCCAAGTGAAGAGCCTAACCAGAGGTAGCCAACGGCTGCTCCGATAAGAGCCAAGAGTATGAAAAAAGCAATAAGGAGAATCCAGGTTCTCCTTTTATTGCTTGCAATTTGGTCAAAGAGCATATTAGTCTCCTAATCCGCTAAAGTCCACCTTTGGTACTGCTTTTTCTTCTTCAGGCACTTGAAGGAATTCGGCTTGTTTGAAGCCAAACATTCCAGCAATCACGTTTGTTGGGAAAGTTTCCAACTTGACATTGTAGTTGCTTGTGACACTGTTGTACAATTGACGAGCATAAGAAATTTTGTTTTCTGTGTTGGTCAATTCTTCTTGCAATTGCATGAAGTTGGTGTTAGCTTTCAAGTCTGGGTAATTTTCGGCAACCGCAAAGATACCTGCCACTTGACGGGAAAGAGCATCACTGGCTGCCATTGCTTCTGCAGGTGAAGATGCTTGCGCTACTTGTTGGCGAAGTTGAGTTACTTTTGCTAGTGTATCTCCTTCGTACTTAGCATACCCTTTAACGGTTTCGATCAAATTTGGAATCAAGTCATTCCGACGTTTCAATTGCACGTCAATTTGACTCCAAGCTTCACGAGTTTGCATCCGACTTTTCACTAAACCGTTGTAAACTCCTACTACCATCAACACAAGGACCACTAGGACCCCAAGAATAATCCAAATCATTTTATTGAATTCCTTTCATTTCTTTAGTACCAGTATATCAAATTTCCCTTATTTTGTGGTAAAATTATCTTATGAAACCAGAAGAATTTTATGACCGTTTAGCCGACCTCGGCTTCCTACTAACTGATCGACAAAAAGAGCAATACGAACGCTATTTCGAGCTCCTCGTGGAATGGAATGAGAAAATTAATCTCACCGCTATCACCGATAAAGATGAAGTCTATCTCAAACATTTTTATGATTCTATCGCACCCATTTTGCAGGGTTTAATCGAAAATCAACCCATCCGTCTCTTGGATATCGGAGCTGGTGCCGGCTTTCCAAGCCTACCAATGAAGATCCTATTCCCTGAGCTAGATGTGACCATTATTGATTCCCTCAATAAGCGGATCAATTTCCTTCACTTGCTGGCTGAAGAGTTAGGCTTGAGCGGAGTTCATTTCTACCATGGACGAGCTGAGGACTTTGCACAAGACAAGGCCTTTCGTGCCCAATTTGATATCGTAACTGCCCGCGCCGTTGCCCGCATGCAGGTCTTGTCTGAACTGACCATTCCCTATCTGAAAGTAGGGGGACAGCTTCTTGCTCTCAAGGCTAGCAATGCTCCAGAAGAGTTGGAGGAAGCCAAAAACGCCCTCAATCTGCTCTTTAGCAAGGTTGAAGACAATCTACAGTATGAATTGCCTAATGGGGATCCACGCTATATCACTCTTGTAGAAAAGAAAAAAGAAACCCCTAATAAATACCCAAGAAAAGCGGGCATGCCAAATAAGCGTCCGTTGTAGTAAGATACAAAGGGCTAAGCGGATAAAGTCAAAATAGGGAATACGACGCAGAATCCAAAAGATTCTAGGAGGATTCATCTTTTTGACACAATCCGCAGCCCGTGTTCATTTCAATAAGATACAAAGGGACAAGCGGATAAAGTCAAATAAGGAGTAGGACATGTTACCTACTCCTTTTTAATTTTGTGCGAGTTCTGCTCTTAGTACTTGGTACTGTTCCTGAGTCAGATGAACGCCCTTACTTGCAACAATCTGGCTAGAGACTTTGTTGGCAAACCTTAAGGCATCCTCCACATCTAGCCCTTGCAAAGATGCCGCTAAAAAGGCTCCCAGATGACTGTCTCCTGCTCCTACGGTATCACGAACTTCTGTCGGAAATCCGGCCACCTCGTAGAACCTACCATCGTATGCGATCGCTCCTTTTTCTCCCAAGGTGACGATGACTAACTGCCCCGTTCTTTGGTAGAGCTTCTTAGCTGCGTCAGCAATCTCTTCACAAGCCGAAAAAGCCTTGGCTTCTGCCTCATTGACATGGAGAATGGGGTGAAGATCATAGATGGCTTCCAAACGCTCCTCGGGAATCAAGAGTCCTCGAGGTCCTGGTGCAAAGATGACTTGACCTTTGATTTTTAACACAGATTGAATCAGTTCCAATCCAGTCGGCTCTTCTACTTCAAGGCCACAGAGATAAATAAAATCGTAGCTTTCCTGCTCCAGAGACTGGAGCCATTCCTTCTGAAAACTATATTCTACTCCATGATCTGATAAAAAGGACCTCTCACCATCCGACTCAATAAAGCAATAACAACAACCATTTGCTCCGGTTACTGAAATTGGAGTCTGGATACCCAGCCTCTCGAGTTCTGCCTTGACAAAGTCCCCGTAGACACCTGTCCCCACTGGCGAGATGAAATCAACATTTTGACCTAAAGCATGAAGCACTGAAGTGACATTAAAGGCACACCCTCCAAGTGACCAAGTCTGCTCATGGATATGGGCGTCTCCTTCACGACTCGGTAGTCGATCCAGATAGACCATAACATCACAAACAGTTGAACCAATCACTAAGGCTTTTGACATGGTTTTCCCCCTCCTATTCTCTATCCTCAACATGGAAAAATAACCAGCACCGGATCGTACTGGTTAGTAAAACTAATCACCCCGATAGATCGGTTGCGGTCCAAATGTTTGGGAAACCGGCATGATTTCAATGCGGTTGACATTGACATGCTTGGGTTGTTGGATGAGCCAAGCCACAGTGTTGGCAATGTCTTCAGGCTGAATGGCATGGGCATCTCGATAGAGAGCTTCTACCCGTTTTTCATCTCCTTTAAAACGAACCTCCGAAAACTCGGTCCCTTCGCAGAGACCTGGCTCAATATTGGTCACCCGAATCTGTTTTCCAGCCAAGTCCGCACGTAGATTTAATGAAAACTGTTTAACGAAGGCCTTGGAAGCACCATAAACATTGGCCCCTGGATAAGGCACTGTCCCAGCAGTTGACCCCATATTGATGACATAACCATCATTTCGTTCCACCATTTGGGGGATGATTTTCCGGGTCAAATAGGTCAGACCGATAATATTGGTCTGAATCATGGTCAACCAATCTGCAAGCTCTGCTTCATGAGCTGGGGCGAGGCCTAGGGCCAAGCCAGCATTATTGACCAAAACATCCACTCTCTCCCAAGCTTTTGGCAAACTGGCAAGTGCATGATCCACCTGAGAAAAATCCGTCACATCCATTTGAAGGGGATAAAAAGCTTCTCCCAGCTCTTCTTGAAGAGCCTGTAGTTTTTCAATGCGTCTAGCAGCGCCAATCACGCGATGCCCATCGGCAACTAAGCGGCGGCAAATCGCTTGACCAAAGCCAGCAGATGCTCCCGTTACTAAAATTGTTTCTGCCATTTTCTTACCTCCAAGGATTATAGAAGCGACCTTTGTTTACCCAAATCAGGACGATACTCAAGATCACCATGAAGATTGACCCCAAGATAATCAAGCGATCACGAGTGGTCATCTCCTGATAGGTGTACCAGGTCCGTTTTTTATTTTTTCCAAAGCGACGCAGTTCCATGGCCGTAGAGATCGTTTCAATCCGCTCCAAAGAACTAAAAATCAAGGGAGAAATCATCTGAAGATTTCCCTTCACCCGTTGGAAAAAGTTGGCCTTTTTGGACAACTCCAAGCCTCTTGCTTCTTGCGAGAGCTTGATAATCTGGTATTCCTCCTGCACATCTGGAATATAGCGCAAGGTCAAGCTCACTGAGTAAGCAATCTTGTAGGACACCCCAATCTGGTTGAGACTCGAAGCAAACTGACTGGGATGGGTGGTCATCAAGAAAATGAGAGCTAAGGGGATGGTACACACATACTTCAAAGCTAGGTTGAAGAGATAAAATAACTCTTGGGCTGTAATACTATATGCCCCTAAACCATCTAGAAGAACTGTCTTTGCTCCATAGATTTCTACCCCATATTGAGGGGCAAAAAGATAGACCATCAAGACATTTAGCAGGGCAAAAGCTAAGGCAAAACTCAGAACAAAGGAGATGTCTTTCAAACGAATGCCTGAGGTTGCAAATAAGGCGAGGGCACCTAGACCAATGACCAACAACAAGCGAGTATCGTAACTCAACATGGCAGCTAATGATACCAAGAGTAAGAAAAGAAGCTTGCTAGCGCCTGAAAGGCGATGCAGAAAACTGGTTCCGGCATGGTAGCCGACTAAGCGATTATTCATGACCTTCCCCCTTCTGATTCATATAAAACTGGGTCAAGGCAAGAGGATCGACACCAAGTCGATTTGCCAAGGCGAAAATAGACGTTTCTTTCAAATTAGCCCGTTTCAAAATTTCTGGTTGGGTCAAGAGCTCTGCCGGTGTCAAATCAGCCAAAACCTGCCCATCCATGACCACGACTGCCCGGTCCGAATAATCCAGCATGAGCTGCATATCGTGGGTAATCATAACAATGGTATGCCCTTTTTGATGGAGTTCATCAAGGAAATCCATAATTTCCGTATAGTTTCGTTGGTCCTGACCAGCCGTCGGCTCATCGAGGACTAGAACATCTGGTCCCAAGACAAGGATAGAGGCGATGGTCACCCGCTTTTTCTGACCATAAGATAGAGCAGAAATCGGCCACTTACGAAATTCGTAGAGACCACAGGTTTTCAAGGCTTGATGGACACGACTTTCGATCTGGTCCTCTGGAACATTTCTCAAGCGAAGACCCAGGGCCACCTCATCAAAAATCATGTTGGTCGAGATCATCTGGTTGGGGTTTTGCAGGACATAGCCCACGCGCTCTGCCCTCTCCTTGACACTATCACCCTTGATATCCTCTCCCTTTGAGAAATAGGTTCCTTCCGTCTGGATGAAGCCACAAATCGCCTTAGCAAGGGTTGATTTTCCAGCCCCATTTTTACCAACAATGGCCAACCGTTGGCCTTTTGGAATGGTTAGAGAAAGGTCTTTTAGAATGGGTTGCCCTTCTCGATAGGCAAAGTTCAAATGACCAAGTTCTAGGATTGTCTCTGCCTCTGCTCCTTTTTCAAAATGAGGAGTTGGAATATCCACTGATACATCCCCAAGTGGTAGTTTTTCTACCTTGTCCAAATGCGGTAGCTTGCTGATATCCTGGCCTAACTGGCGAAGAGTCGTTAAATAGAGAGGTTCACGAATCCCATTTTCAGCCAGCAGTGTCGTCCTCAACAACTCATCTGGGCTCCCATTAAAGAGGACTTGCCCTTGATTGATCAAGATGACCCGATCGATGGGACGGTAGAGTACATCCTCTAACCGGTGTTCGATAATAATGGTGGTCGTCCCCTGTTCTTCATGAATCTGATCGATCAGATCAATAATATCCTGACCCGATTTGGGATCTAGATTAGCCAGTGGCTCATCAAAGAGTAGGATCGGACTTTCGTCAATCAGGACACCCGCCAAGCTGACCCGTTGTTTTTGCCCACCGGATAAATCTTGAGGCCGATGGTCCAAGAGCTTGCTCAAATCTAAACGCTCCGCCCAGGTATGGACCCGAGATTTCATACTTTCCAGCTCCACCATATCGTTTTCAAGGGCAAAAGCTAAATCTTCTGCAACACTGAGACCAATAAACTGACCATCTGTATCCTGCAAGACCGTACTGACCAAATGAGACTTCTCGTAAATACTGAGATCAAAGGCTTCTTTCCCCTGAATGAGGAATTGCCCACTACTAGTTCCCTTATAGATATTAGGGATAATCCCATTTAAACACTGGCCAATGGTTGACTTACCAGAGCCAGATGGCCCGACAATCAGGACCTTTTCCCCCTTATAAATGGTTAAGTTGAGATTTTTCAAAGTTGGCTCAGACTGGGCCTTGTATTGGAAGGAAAAATCCTTCAGTTCAATCATTGCTTCTTTCATTTAGTTCGCCTTTTCCCATAAGAGCGCAAATTGGATGGCTAAATCCGCGATTCGATCCTTGCTATCTAAATCCTCATGACTAGATAAGGTTCGGATATCCCATTTTTCTTCCGAGAGGTGGTCTGCTGCGTAGAAGAAATGGCAGAGCTCAAAGCCCCGAAAAGCTGCTAAAGCTGCCACTGCCGAACATTCCATATCTACACAGATGGCTCCTGCTTCCATTCGTCGCTTCATCTTGTCGATGGTTTCCCGGTAGGGAGCATCTGTCGTCCACACTTTTCCTTTCTGATAGGAAACCTTGTGACTATCCAGAAAAGCTTGGAAGAGAGGAAGGCTTTCCTTATTTACTTCCACTTCATCACTAGCCGGAAGATAGTGATAGCTGGTCCCCTCGTCTCGAAGAGCAGCCGTTGGAATGATAATGGAGGTCGCTTCGATATCTCGATCTAAAACCCCACAGGTCCCAAAGAGCACCAGTTTTTCCATCCCAAATTGAATCAAATCCTCTATAATCCCTACACAGGAAGCAGCCCCAACTGGTGCATTAAAGACAGCAATCTGTTGGTCTTCAATCGAAATCCCATAGACAATGACTTCAAAGTTGGCCATGGAAGTTCTTGTAATTACCTCATGTTCATAATTTTCAAGGAGGCGCGCAAAAGTTACTCTTGAAAAGCAAGAGATGACTACTTTGGGAAATCCTTCAATAGGACCATGTAGGTCTTGTGGGTTGATAATCGCCTGTCGATTGGCATCAAATTCTTCTAACAGCATCTCTGACTTCTCTTTCATTCATTCTACTTCTAGTCCTCTATTATACCACAAAATCGGCCTCTTTCCTTCTAACAAAGGGAAAAGCAAGCTCACTTGTTCGCCTTTTGTGGTAGAAAATGATACCGAATCTCTCAAAAAGTAAAAGAAAATGGGCCACTCAACCACTGCGTCTACCGTTGACCTCTTTCATGATGAAAATAGATAGCTCCTGCCTCGCTTGTTTATTTCTTGACTCGGGAAAAAAATATTTACAAAATAGACCTCGCTTTTTTATTTTTGGGCTTGGGAAAAATTCGTTTACAAAACGAACCTCGCTCTCTCGTTTCTTGGCTCGGGAAAAATTCGTTTACAAAACGAACCTCGCTCTCTCGTTTCTTGGCTCGGGAAAAATTCGTTTACAAAACGAATTTTTTCTGCTATACTTCTTAGAAGCAAAGGTTTTTAATGTCATCCTGTGAGGTGACAAAGACACAGAATATGAATAATCTGAGGGCCCTTGCTATGCAAAAAAATCATGGGCTCTTTTTTGGTGCCCAAAAGTGAGGTTATTATGAAAGAAGAATCAACTGTTGATTTGCTCCTGGATGTCGACCAAAGTCCGGCACCCCTAAAAGGAATCTTATTAAGTTTCCAACACGTTTTCGCCATGTTTGGGGCAACCATCCTGGTACCACTCATCTTGGGTATGCCCGTATCCGTTGCCCTCTTTGCATCAGGGGTTGGGACACTGATCTATATGACTTGTACCGGCTTTAAAGTCCCTGTCTACCTCGGCTCTTCCTTCGCCTTCATCACAGCCATGGCTTTGGCAATGAAGGAAATGGGAGGAAAAGTCGATGCAGCCCAAACAGGGGTTATCCTGACCGGTCTGATCTACGTTCTTGTTGCTGCAGGTGTTAAAGTTGCTGGGACCCGCTGGATTGACAAATTACTTCCTGCCGTTGTTATTGGACCTATGATTATCGTTATTGGTCTTGGACTTGCAGGATCAGCCGTTAAAAACGCTGGTTTTGTCGAAGGGGGAGATTGGAAAAATGCCCTTGTCGCTGTCGTGACCTTCCTGATCGCCGCCTTCATCAACACCAAAGGAAAAGGTTTCTTCAAAATCATTCCTTTCCTCTTTGCCATTATCGGTGGTTATGTCTTCGCAGTTTGCTTGGGCTTGGTGAACTTTGATCCGGTCCTCAAGGCTAACTGGTTTGAAATCCCTGGTTTCTATCTTCCTTTCAATACGGGTGGGGCCTTCAAACAATACAACTTATATTTCGGTCCTGAAACCATCGCCATCTTGCCAATCGCTATCGTAACTATTTCAGAACACATCGGTGACCATACCGTGCTTAGTCAAATCTGTGGCCGTCAATTCTTGAAACAACCGGGACTCCATCGTACCCTTCTTGGTGACGGGATTGCAACATCTGTATCAGCCTTCCTTGGTGGTCCAGCCAATACCACTTATGGAGAAAACACCGGTGTAATCGGAATGACCCGTATTGCTTCTGTTTCTGTTATCCGAAATGCTGCCTTGATCGCTCTTTCCTTGAGTTTCCTTGGTAAGTTTACTGCCCTCATTTCTACCATTCCAAACTCTGTTCTCGGTGGAATGTCCATCCTTCTCTACGGAGTTATCGCAAGTAACGGTTTGAAAGTCTTGATTAAAGAACGCGTCGACTTCAGCTTAATGCGCAACTTGATTATTGCAAGTGCTATGTTGGTTCTTGGACTTGGTGGAGCAACTCTGAAACTCGGTCCAGTGACCCTCGCAGGAACAGCTCTCTCAGCTATGACAGGAATCATCCTCAACTTAATCTTGCCACATGAATCAAATTAAAAGAAAAAGTTCTCAGAATTGAGAACTTTTTTTATTAGAGTTGGGCTAATTGCAACAAGCGTTCCTTAGACAATTTTTTGATTTCAATTTGATTGGCATCCAACGATTCAAATTCACTTGAGTCCAAAGAACTCAGTAAGGCTTCTAAATTCACTGCTGCAACTGGCTTATAACTCTCTGGCATATCGGGATTTCCAGTAATTTCCACTAAATTCACTTTCCAGTCGATGATTTCATCCATATTCACCTTTTCTACAAACTCCGCAGGTACAAAAGGCACTCGTGGCAAGACAGTATCCGTATCTTCTGTTAGACTGTAACTGCCAATAATACCTCCCGTTTCGTTCTGACGGTAGAAACGAACTTGACTAAAGAAGGCGGAGCTGTATTGAACCTTTTTAACCACTTGACTGAACTCCTCTAAAGGTTGAGCGGAGTCTAGAATTTTACGAAGGAGCTCACGATCTAAAATCACAGGATGAGCGAAGCCCTGAAGCTGATATTGATGAAGGTCTGGATCTTGTACTAGATTCTGTAGATTCTTCAGCAAATAGTTCTCATAGTCAAAAGAGAAAATAGAGTCTGCGTCATAGCTGGTCCCCAAATTATCGTGAATCTCATTTCCTAACTGGCGAGCTAGGGCACTGAGCCATTCCAAGATGAGTCGCCAATCTTCAAGGGTGGCAAAATCTGCAAGGATGAACTGGTAAGCATGTTCTTGATCCAGATAACGAAGGATGATGGGCAAGCAGCTCTTGCCATAACGGATACACATCATAGCTGGAAAATCTTTGAGAGAGCGACCAAGCATAGCTTCCTCAAAACTGTAAGTAAGAACTCCCTCCACCAAATTTAATACATCTTTAGCTGGTATCACCTTTTGATAGCCAAACATACTCTTTTTATTTCGAATTGAAAACACAACGGACATTTGTTTTCTCCTTTTTTTGTAATCGCTTACCAAATTATAGCACAAATTTTCATGACTTTCCATAGAAAAAAACAGCCAAAAGGCTGTTTTTAACTTATGCAAGAGTTCCATCAAGCGTCTCACCGATAACGGCCAAACGCTCAGCAACCTCTGCTTGTGACAAGTTGTGTTCTTCTACATAGCGATTGCGTGGATGAACACGGCACTCATGTGAGCAGCCACGGAGGTACTTGTCTTCGTTTTCTTCTGAAGTTAAGATGCGACGGTTACAGAAAGGATTTCCACAGTTGACATAGCGCTCGCAAGGTGTACCATCGAACCAGTCTTTTCCGACAACACTTGGATCGACATGGTTGATATCAACCGCAATGCGCTCGTCAAAGACATACATCTTCCCATCCCACAGTTCTCCTTGAACTTCTGGATCTTTTCCGTAAGTTGCGATACCGCCGTGCAATTGGCCGACATCTTTGTAGCCTTCACGGACCATCCAACCTGAGAATTTCTCACAGCGGACACCACCCGTACAGTATACTACAACCCGTTTGTCCATGAATTTTTCTTTGTTATCACGAACCCATTGTGGCAACTCGCGGAAGTTGCGAATGTCTGGACGGATAGCCCCACGGAAGTGTCCAAGGTCGTACTCGTAGTCGTTACGAGTATCAAGAATAACGGTATCTTCATCTAGAAGAGCTTCTTTGAACTCTTTTGGAGACAAATAAGCACCTGTTGTTTCAAGTGGATTAATATCTTCATCGAAGTTTTCATCCTCTAACCCAAGATGAACGATTTCCTTTTTGTAGCGAACAAACATCTTCTTGAAAGCTTGCTCTTCTTCCTCATCCATCTTGAACCAGAGGTCTTCCATACCTGGAAGACTGTGAACGTAGTCCATGTACTTTTGCGTAGTTTCGTAGTCACCAGAAACAGTTCCGTTGATCCCTTCGTCAGCGACTAGGATACGCCCTTTGAGGCCAATAGACTTACAGAAAGCCAAGTGGTCTGCCGCAAATTGTTCTGCGTTTTCGATGGGAACATATTTATAGTAAAGTAAGACACGAATAGGTTTTGCCATAAGATTCTCTTTTCTAAGATTAAATTATCAGAATTTTTCATTCAACTATACCAGTATACTCTCCCAAGAAAACGAATGCAATTTATTTGACCGAAAAATAAAAGCCTGGGATTCCAAACTTTTATTCAAATTCTTTAAAAACTTTTTAAGCTACCCCCTTAGTCCTCTAACTCTGCCTCGATCTTCTTCTGTTTTTTCCGATTAATGAAGGCGAGTGGCTTTTCTAACAGATAAGTCAGAAAGGCAAAGACTAAAATGGCAAGAACGATTTTGAGCAGATACTTGGGACTAAGCATAAAGCTCATCGTTTCCCGCTTTCCAATCACATCCATTACGATCACAAATAAGGCAAATAAGATACCTGCCCCGATGCGGCTGAACCAGCTATCTTTTTCTAACATATCTCGAATGTCAATCCCAGAGCTGATCCTTCTCACAAAGGCATAAACTCCCATGACAATCAACAAAATGAGCTCTGGAATATAGGCTACTAGGGCTAAGTCCAGAATACTAGCTTTCACAAAGGCTGATAGGGCGATAAAGCAGGTCATTCCTAGAACAAGTTCCCCTGCAATTTTTCCATCAAGCAACATGGTCCGTTCATCTTTTACAATTGGTTCTTTCTTTTGTTTCATATACTTCCTCTTTCTATTGTTAAAACTGTTACTCCCAGAACAGTTGATCCAGCGTCTTATCTAAGGTCTTACAAATAGCAAGGCAGAGGCTGAGGGTCGGATTGTACTTCCCTGCCTCAATCAGTCCAATGGTCTGGCGTGTCACCCCAATGGCATCTGCAAGATCCCCCTGGGTCATATCATGCTCGACCCGGGCCATTTTTAATTTGAGATTTTTCGCCACATGATTTTCCTTTCTTGTTTTTATAGCTCTATTATACACTATATTTTCTATTTTGCAATATATATCTTACATTTTGTAAAAAATATTTTTAGCAAATAAAAAAGCCTGGTTTCCCAGGCTTTATCTTCTTAGTTATGATTAATCTTTAGACAAACTTCCGTCTTTTGTTTGGGTACGAGCATAGGCAATCAAGAGGAGTGAACCTGCAATAGCTACCACTAAAGCATTGACAGAACCTGCTACAACACCTTGTAGGAAGACCTTGTTGGCACTTTCTTTGTAGATCCATACATCCCCAACCGGAGCAATCAATCCCCAGATGACAAGATTGGCTACGATTTGAACGACGTTAAAGACGATCAATTCTTTCTTGGTCACTTCTCCTTTGAGGTCACCGATTTGTTTGCGGAAGAAACCGACAAAGAGACCAAACAAACCACTAGAAATGATCCAAGTCCACCAGAGGCCATAAGTCATCGCATCTTTAATAGCATGACCGATAAAGCCCATTAAGAAACCAACAATCGGACCAAAGACCACACTAAAAAGAGCTTGAAGAGCGTATTGCAACTGAATGTTGGTATTTGGAGCTGGTGCTGGAATTGGGATCATCGCAATGACCACAAAGAGGGCTGCTCCAACCCCGATGGCTACAACATCCTTAATCGAAAAAGCTGGTCTTTCTCCAATAGCTAAAATGTTCTTAATTGAAAAATCTTTTTTTTGTTTCATATTTTATCTCCTATTAATTTTCCATTTTTCTAATCTCAATATGCCAAGAAGCCCCAACTCCTACATTATAGGCCTTGGCAAAGGATCCCTGGTTGATGGCAAGACCAACACGGTAGAGGGAATTGATATAAAGGATTGGCTGTCCAATACGCACATCTGCGAAAGACTTGCCGTAAGTTACTTGGTTTTGGTAAACCAGCATGTCATTGTTATAGATGGTCACTTCAAAGCGTTCCCCAAATTCGGGTTCCAAATGATTGAACTCTTCTCGGGTAATCGAAGTCCAGAGAGAACCAAAGCGTACATCCAAGATGTCAACTGCTCCTTTGACAAGATTGTCCTCCATAACAGTTTCCACCACAGGGATTTCTACAATGTGTTCGACACTGAGTTCTGGTCCCACTTCCTCAAAGCTGATATGGCCACTAGCCAACTTAGCTCCTGTATAAGCATAGACATCACGCCCATGGAAGGTATAAGAAAACTCTGTATTGGCCCGGCGGTTCTTCACCTCTGAAATCTCACGGATAGCAACAATCCCTACATGTTTCTTGATGAAAGAGAGGGTTCCATTATCCGGAGTAACAATGTATTGATTCTTCGCCGTTTTAGCTACGACGCTCTTTCGTTTGGAACCAACACCCGGATCGACTACCGAAACAAAGGTTGTCCCTTCTGGCCAGTAGTCTACCGTCTGAAAGAGGCGGTAACTTCCTTCAAAGATATTGTAAGGGGTAATGTCATGGGTCAAGTGGTGAATCTTGAGGGTGGGCGATTCCTCTAAAGCAACCCCGATCATAGCAGAGACGGCCCCGTCTACCAGACCAAAGTCTGACTGAAGGACTAATAAATTATTGTGCATATTTCTTCTCCATCATGTCATTTTCTATCTAGCTTTTGATAGACCAATTGTCCCAGAAGATAACCTAGTAGAGCTCCAAGAAGAAGGGTCAATAAAAACCAGCTCACCGTCTCCATATTCGACGGTACCATAACGCGTTCAATATAATCCATCGACTTCCCACGGGCTAGTAAAGAAGCACGGTAACTAGCTGGTTGGATCCACATCATGAGAATGGGCCCTGTCGTCGTAAAGGAAAAGAGGAGGAAGGAAAGCGCATTGCCTAACTTCGACTGGTAGCGACCACGGGCTGCGACCAATTCGGCTAAAAGCCCCCCAACAAGAGCAGGAAGAAAGGCTCCAGCTCCATGACGAGTGAAAAGGAAAAAAGCACCAATCACAAGAGCAACTACTAGAATAGCTCCTGTCCGTTGAATTTTCTCAACATAGACGCGATAGATCCCTCCACCAACTAGGGCAGAGAAGGCTGGAGCATAAAACATATTCCCTCGATGGTCAACCAGACTTCCAAGTAGGACACCTAATCCAATGGCAAGAAAATACAAGCCTGCAAAGGCTGCAACCTGCTTAAATTGATGTTTCTGTATCATGTTCATATACTTCACCCATCCTTACCGGTGACTAATTTTCTTGGTCAAGAAATCACCGATAAACTGAATAAAGAAGATCAAAAGCAGAATCAAGAAGGTTGCTAGCAAGGTGACATCATTATTAAAGCGTTGGTAACCATAGGAAATAGCCACGTTTCCGAGACCACCGGCTCCAATCGCACCCGCCATGGCTGTTTCACCAACCAAGGAAATAAGGGTAACAGTTGTCACACGAATCAAATCTGGAAGACCTTCACGAAGATAGACACCAACGATATCCCAAAATGTTGCCCCACTGGCTTGGGCCGCTTCAATTACACCTCGGTCAAGCTCAGATAAAACGACTTGAACTTGGCGAGCAAAGAAAGGAAAGACAGCTAAGGATAAGGGAACTAAGGCTGCTGTAGGACCGATCCCAGTTCCAACAATCATACGAGTAAAGGGATTGATCAAGGCTAGCAAGATGATAAATGGAATCGCACGGAAGATGGAAGTGATTTTATCCAAGATATGGAAAACCAATTTATTCTCGATAATCCCACCTGGTGCTGTCAAGACTAGTAATAAACCTGCAATGAGTCCCAATAAACCACCAATCACAAAAGAGATAAAGGTCATGTAAAGGGTCAGATAAATCGCTGTTCCCCATCCAGCTTGGCCACTCCAGCCCATCCGGTAAACATTTGGTAGATAGGTTTGAATAAAGTCAATCATGCATTACTCCCTTCTTTTAAAACACGAACAGAAACACCTGCAGCTTGTAGATCCCGTTGCGCTGCAGATAGGTTGGCTGCTTCTCCAGTCAGGATAACAACCAACTCTCCAACAGGGGTATGATCCAAAATTTCAATATTTCCGTGTAGAATATTTGCAGACACCTGGTACTGTTTATAAATATCGTTGATAATCGCTGTGTCTGTTACCGATCCAGAATATTTCAAATGAGCTAAAACAGAATCCGCTGGCAATTTCTGAACAATTTGTTGCTGGTTGATTTTCACCATAGCTTCATCGATTCCTGTTGCTGTTGTGATGAAGTCTTGCGTCAATTCATTCTTAGGATTAGAGAAGATATCTAAAACAGAACCTTCTTCAATCAATTCACCATTTTGCATGACCGCAACCCGATTGGCAATATCTTTAACGATCTGCATTTCGTGGGTAATTAAGACCACTGTCAAGCCCAACTTCTGGTTCAGCTCTTGCAGAAGAGCAAGGATTTGTTTGGTCGTTTTTGGATCTAGGGCAGATGTTGATTCGTCAGAAATCAAAATCTTTGGATCGTTGGCGAGCGCACGAGCAATCGCCACCCGTTGTTTTTGTCCACCTGACAATTGAGCAGGATAGTTGTCCGCCCGATCTGACAGTCCTACTAGTTCCAACAACTTAGCCACTTTTTCAGCCTTTTGCTCTTTAGACAAATTTGAATGTTTGAGGGCGAAGGCCACATTTTCAGCTGCAGTCATTTGGGCCATAAGATTGAAGTGTTGGAAAATCATACCAATGTCCCGGCGTTTTTGGCGTAAAGCCGCAGCATTCAAGGTCACCCGATCTTGATAGATGACATCACCATCTACGGTGATAGTACCTGCTGACGGTACTTGCAAGAGATTGATGACCCGTACAAGCGTTGACTTCCCTGCACCAGAATATCCAACGATTCCGTAAATATCCCCTTCATTGATATGAATGGTCACATCCTTCACGGCTGCAATTTCACGTTTTTTCTGATGAAAGGTAACATCGATATGGTCCAGTTTGATAATTTCTTTACTCATAACTTGTGATTAACTCCTTAATTAATTCAATATGGGTATAGTAGTCTGCAATTTTCACATTCTCATCCCCACCATGATCTCGACTATTGGCATTTCCGATACCAAAGGCAGCCATTGGAACTTGCAAGGCCTCAAAGACCGTATGCATGGGACCAGTTCCTGCAGTTGTCGGAAGGACACAGACCCCTTCTGGATAAAAGCGTTTGGCCAGATCAATCACATTGAGAATGGACGGCGCACTCATATCACTCCGATAGCTCATTTCCCCTAGTGTGAAAACAAGTTCAATCTTCTCAAAGCCATTCTGATCCAATTGTTTACGGATTAACTCCAAGACTTGTTTAGGCTCCAAGCCTGGCACCAACCGAACTTCCATCTTGGCTCGAGCTTCTGCAGGGAGAATCGTCTTGACTCCTTGTCCCTGATACCCTGTTCCCAAGCCTTCAATGTTCATAGCTGGCTCAAAATAAAAACGTTTTAAGAACTCACTTCGTTCTTCTTTCAAGATAGGCAATTGGAGATTGTAGATTTCTGTCACATCGTCCGCCGTTTTATTGGCATACCGATCAATCAGGGCCAGTTCCCGCTCGTTAGGCTCCTCAATCAAGTCATAGAGGCCATCCACCAGGATACGACCGTCTTTATCTCGAAGACTGGACAAACCATTGAGCAGATACCAAGATGCTGATTCCACCACTCCACCATAGCTGGAATGGATATCCACATCTGCACTTTTGACCACCATGTCAAAGGTAACAATCCCCTTGTTGCCACCGGAGATTTCCAGTTCCCCTTGTTGGTTACGAGTCCCTTGTTCCCAGACTAAGAGATCTGCCCCACGCAAGTGTTTTTTGTGTTTGGCTAGATACTTGTCTAGGTCGGTCGAGGCAGATTCTTCTGCTCCTTCGATGATAAAGGTAATGTTGACCGGCAGGTCGCCATTCTCACGGATATATTTGCGAATAGCCGTCAAGCGTGCTGTAATATGCCCCTTGTCATCATCTACCCCTCGACCATACATGGTCCCGTAATGGACCGACAGCGTAAAGGGATCACTTGTCCAAGGTTGGTCGCCATCTGCTGGAACAGTATCGTAATGGTTGTAGAAAATGATGGTCTTCGCTTCCGGATTGGGTGAAACAAATTTAGCAATGACAAATGGCGCTGTGTAACTGTCATCCACAGTTACCTTAGCTCCTGCAGCTGTGAAAATTTCTCCCAAATAGGTCGCTACTTCCTTTAAGCCAGTCTGCTGGGCAAAGATGGAGCGCTTGGAAATGAGGGTCCTCAGGACTTCAAAATAATGCTGAGCCACCTCATCATTTTCAAATTTGCGTATTTGTTCTGTCTCTCTTGGATTGGACATCATTTCCTCCTACTATACACGATAAGAGGTAGAGAAAACCTTCTCCACCTCTCTATTCATCCTCTCAATTACCAAACTGGTTGGTCCATACCGTCTGAAGATTCTTCAATGACTTTCTTCACGTTGTCAGTATGGTAGGCTTTAATAATGGCTTCGATTGCTTTTGCTTTATCAGATGATTTCCAATCTTTCTTAGCTGCAATCAAGTTGTACCATTGTTTAGAGTTGCTGTTTGCTTTTTCTACAAAGAGAGCTTTCTTGTAATCAATACCTGCTTCACGAACAAAGGTGTTATTGATGATTGCTGCATCAACTGATGGAAGTGAAGAAGCTGTTTGAGAAGCGTCCAACTCAGAAATTGTCAAGTTCTTTGGATTGTCTTTGATGTTGCTGATGGTAGCCAATTCCCCATCTTTTGTATCCAACTTGATCAAACCAGCTGATTCCAATACATACAAAGCACGGCTTTCGTTTGTTGGGTCGTTTGGTACTGCAATGGTTCCTTTTTCAGGAATGTCTTTTACATCAGTGTATTTATTTTTCCCATCTTTTGTACCAGAGTAAAGACGGATTGGCGCAATGTAAGTATCTGCCACAGAAACTAGGTCTGCGCTGTTTTCTTTGTTCCAGTTTTCAAGGTAGTTGTAGTGTTGGAAAGCGTTGATATCCACATCCCCATCACGAACAGCTTGGTTTGGTTGAGAGTAGTCTGTAAACTCAGTGAATTCCAACTTGATGTTAGCTTTTGCATCATCCAAGTTCTTTTGCACTTCTTTCCAACGAGCTTCTTCTGTATCGCTTAAGCTCATCACCCCAACTTTAACAGTTGTCACACCATCTTTATCAGATGATTTAGATGATTTTGAAGACCCACATGCTGCTAAGGCAAAGGTTGCAACGGTAGCAAGAGCTGCTACACCAAAAAGTTTTGTTAATTTCATATTCTTTCTCCTTATGATGTTTTTAAATAACCTTATTTAATATCAGAAGCTTCTGGAAGGTAGGTTCCACCAAAGTACTTCTTAGACAACTTTTCAAGTGTCCCGTCTTCGTACAACTCTTTGATCCGTTTGTTGACGAAGGTTTCCAATTCTTTCTCACCTTTAGCAAGGATTGGGTATACATATGGTTGTTGATCACTTGGAAGTTCAATCACTTCCAAATTATCCAACCCTTGATCCTTGATCAAGGCTTCAACTGTCAAACGTTCAAAAATCTTATAATCTGAACGGCCATCGCTCAAATTAGCAAGAATAGATTGGATGGTCCCATCTGTATATTTGAGCTCTGTTGGATTGTCCTTGTGCTCTTCATTGTATGCTTCCAACTGTTTCGCTGTAGAAGTTCCTTGGATGACCTCTGTAGACTTGCCACCGATATCATCCAGTGACTTGATCCCTGAATCTTTGCGAACCACTAGGACCACTGGGTTCTTTGCGTAAGGATTTGGGTACAAGTATTTTTCCGCACGTTTTTTATCATAGCTAAGGTTGCTGACACCGATTTGGTAACGATCGCCGTCTAAGCCAGCAAAGATAGAAGACCATTCTGTCTTATTAAAGTTGACTTCATACTTATCTGATCCTTTGAAGATTTCACGCATGACTTCGATTTCATAACCAGTCAATTCCCCGTCCTTATCATAGGTGAAGGGTTTGGTTGTTCCAACCGTTGCGACTTCAATGGTCCGTTTTCCACTTGATTTACTTGATGACTTGGATGAGCAGGCTACCAAAGTCCCAACTGCTGCTATGCCCACAAGGCTTAAACCAACATATTTGATGAATTTATTCAATTTCATTTGTTCTCCTTTTTCACTAAAATTGTTTATTCCTCTTAAAAAAAACAGCTTTTTCCATCATATCAAAATTCCTGACTCTTGGGTATTATATTTTCTTTATGGCGGTGATAGGTTTTACCTATCACGTCTCATTTGGTTGAAAATTTTTCCAGTAAAGCGAGGGCATTTTCTACGTAATATGGAACTGATACTGCAAAAGCTGCATCATCTATGACCATGCTATCATGGTGGAGATCCGGTGCATCCGCTGCACCATTCGATCCGATAAAAGCAAAGACTCCTGGGATTTTCTCTTGATAGAAGGCAAAATCTTCACCCGCTGTCGATGGCTGGGCCTCGACAACTTCTGCAAAAGACTTGGACCAACGAAAGACTTTTTTAGCCAAAGCCTTATCATTATAGGTAACCGGTGGTGTCTTGCCCCAATCAAATTGGACCATGACTCCCGTGCTGTTGGAGATCTGTTCGATCACGCGAATGAAATCCGCCTTGAGCCGTCTCTGGAGATCCGGATTAAAGGTTCGAATGGTTCCTTCAAAGTAACCAGACTTGGGAAGAACATTCCAGGTTGAACCAGCTTCGATATGGCTCACCGATAGGACAGCTGTCTCAAATGGCGAAACCGTACGCGAGACCAAGGTCTGCAACTGCTGGACCATACTAGTGATTGCTACAACAGTATCCAAACCGAGATCCGGTCGAGCCGCATGACTGCTCACCCCAGTGACAGTCACCTTGAACTTTTCAACCCCCGCCATCATGGCACCTGGACGCAGGGCCAACTGACCCGCAGGCAATGACGGCATGTTGTGAAATCCAAGGATGGCCTGTACATTCTCTAGGAGCCCGGTCGCTAATACCGCAGATGCTCCTTCAGAAGTCTCTTCAGCCGGCTGAAAAATCAACCGAATCGTCCCCTTTAAGTCTGCTTCCATACTTTTTAGGACTTCTGCAGCCCCTAATAGGCTGACCTGATGGAAATCATGGCCACAGGCATGCATGACACCAGGGTTTTGACTTTGGTAGTCGAGACCCGTGTTCTCCTGAATTGGAAGGGCATCAATATCTGCGCGAAGGGCAATGACTGGTTGACCGCTTCCGATTTCAGCAATCAGACCTGTCTTTAATCCACTGTTTAAAATGCGTACACCAAGCTTTTCCAAATAGGCTTTGAGATAAGCTGTGGTTTGGTATTCTTGTCCAGATAACTCTGGATGCTGATGTACATAATGCCGAATGGGCACTAGATGTTCATAGGAAAATGATACCATTTTTCGTCCCCTTTCTAGCATAGTTCTATTCTATCACTGCCTCCCCTATTCGTCTAATTCCTATTTTTTTCTCTCAGTTATAGCCAGGAACTATATCATTATTTTTTTGACCTCTGCCTTCCTTCCTAAAAATGCCAAACCTCAAGAAAAAAACCTTTGAAGAAATTATCTTCAAAGGTCTATTTCTATTAGAATCCATCTACGTTAGTGTAGATCTTTTGCACGTCCTCATCATCTTCAAGAACGCTGTAAAGTTTTTCAAAGGTTTCCAAATCTTCACCTGACAACTCAACTTCTGATTGAGGAATCATTTCCAATTCGGTTACTTGGAATTCTTCGATACCAGATTCACGCAAAGCAACGATCGCTTTGTGAAGGTCAGTTGGAGCAGTGTAAACAGTAATTGTTCCTTCTTCAGCTTCAACATCATCTACATCCACATCTGCTTCCAATAAAAGCTCAAAGATGGCATCCGCATCATCACCCGCAAAGACGATAACACCTTTGTTGTCAAAGAGGTAAGATACAGAACCAGAAGCTCCCATGTTTCCACCGTTTTTACCGAAGGCAGCCCGGACATTCGCAGCTGTACGGTTAACATTTGATGTCAAGGTATCAACGATCAACATGGAACCATTTGGTCCAAATCCTTCGTAACGTCCTTCTGTAAAGGTTTCGTCTGTATTCCCTTTTGCCTTATCGATCGCTTTATCAATTACGTGTTTTGGCACTTGCGCTTGTTTAGCACGGTCGATAACGAATTTCAAAGCAGTATTCAATTCTGGATCTGGCTCACCTTTTTTAGCGGCTACATAGATTTCTACTCCGAATTTCGCATATACTTTTGAGTTAGCACCATCTTTGGCAGTTTTCTTGGCTACAATATTGGCCCATTTACGTCCCATTGGAGGTTCTCCTTTTAATAGTTTACATTTTAATCTTCATTATTATAACACAGTAACCATGAAAAATCACTAAGAAAAATAGTAGAATTCGTTCTCTTCTATATCTTTTCTTTAATAGAAAAGAAGATGTTTACTTGTAGATCCTAATCTAACATTTCCTATTGACTGGTTCCTTATGAGCTTTGCCTTTGGAAATAGCGAAGCTAAACATAGCAGCTTATTCTTCTGTCTTCTCGTCAGTGATAGTTGGAATATCTTCCTTTTCAACCGAGTTCCAGTCTGAGTATGTCGTCTCACTCTTGATCGTCAGTAATCCTTTATTACTTAAAGTAGATACTGTCATCTTGAATTCTTTAAGGAATTTAGTTTTTTTGTCAATCTTTACGATCAAGTCATTCTTGTATTTTGAATCAGGGAATTGTGATAAGTTAAACTGGAACTCATCTTCATAAATGCTTATTAAGTCAGCATCCTTATTTTTCAACTTGAAGACATAAGCGTCATCCGTTTCTTCTAGAGCTAAATCTTCCGTTAGTTCATTCAAACCCTTTAAGAGCTGGAAATAATCCGGGTTAACAATATATTTACCGTCTTTTCCATAAATCTCCTTATCCCATTCTCCACTTTTATTATAACGGGTATACATTGGAGTCATTTCACCACCCGGCATCAAGAGTTCTTTAAAACTTTCTTCTCCATTCTCCAAGGTCTTAACACTAATGTATGCCATCTCTACTTCTTGCTTTTCAGTCTTATAGATAACTTGCGAAGTCATTTTTTGTTTTTTTTGAATAGTTTCTTCTTTTGTATTTAATGAACCACTTATATCCGTTTTCTGACGAACACTAGTCATTTTTTCATTAGTGGTCTCGATTTCTTCTAAAAGACTTGTTATATCCACTGCTTTACGTGAACTTTGACTTGTTTTTTTCTGAGTACTATTTCCTTTATTGTTAATGCTCGAGCAAGCACCTAGGCTGAGGGCAATTATAGCCAAGAGGCAAAGTAAGATTGATTTTTTCGTTCTCATAAAAGAAGATTCCTTTTTCTGTTTTTATATGCTTCTACTTTTATCTTTTTAGTTTAGATAAAAGTTTTCTTTACAAAACAATCACTGGAACGCGTCCAAAATTTTGTTCCTTAAGTGCAGGATGACCTAGCTGATACACCTGATCCGCTTGCTGGGTCAAATTGTCCCAAGGTTCCTTACCGATTCGGGTCACGATTTCTACTGATTTTTTCAAGCCTTTGAGGTGGGCTTGTCCCTTTGCGGAAAATCCTAAGACATGAATGGCATCTGGAAGAGCTTGATCCATCGCCCCTACCAAGATGTAGGTCAAGATGCGGCGGACTCGCGCCTTGGTATAGCGCTTGGTTGCGACTTTCTCCACCAGGTCTTCCACAGAGCTAGCACTTCGAACGGCCTCCTTTATCCGGTTGGCCAGTTCCTCATTGACCTGAAAAATCTGTGTCAGATCCGGATGGGTTATAATTTGATAACGGAGCAGTTGGTCATAAACCTCCCAAGATACCTGTGGAGCCGACTGAAAGAGTTGGCTATTGGGCATGAATTTAGCGACAAATTCCTGATCTTCCTTGTGCAGGCGTAGACTAGTGGCAGAAGCATAGGCCACTTCTTTTTCTTCTGAATGGTAGCCTGCACCCTGGCGTTGGACGGGCTTGAGCGCAATCCCCTTTCCAGCACAGGCCTTGGCATAAGCCAAGCCCAGGATATGATTGGGAGTATCCCCTGTGAACTCCACTCCAGCAAAGCTTTCCCACATTTTTTGGGTCTTTTGTGGATAGGATAAATCGTCTGAAAGGCTTCGCAGGAAAGCTTCCATTTCTATTTTTTTCTCCGAATAAACTGTCGCAATCGCTTGGTAATCCAAGACTTCTTCTGTCCCAAAGGTCAATTGGTCGATTTCCAGACGGGACAAAATCTCCACCGCTCCCTTGGCAAAATGATCAGCCGACTGAACAGCCACGAGAAAGGGGAGCTCGACCACCAAATCCGCTCCATTTTCCAAAGCCATCTGGGCCCGTGTCCATTTGTCTACAATGGCAGGTTCACCACGTTGGACAAAATTCCCAGACATGGTGACGATTTTCACCCCTTCTGCCTGTTCTAGCAGGTACTTGTGTCCATTGTGAAAGGGATTAAATTCTGCAATAATACCTGTAACTGTCATGCTGTCCTACTTCTGTGCTACGAAGAACCAACGTTTGCTGGTCTTTGTTGGCTCCTTGTCTTCAAAGTCAGCGTACAAATTGAAAGATTTAAAGCCAGCCTGCTCCAATAAGATGTCATAGGTTAAAACTTCATAGGTACGCTCCTCATGGACTTCATCGTGGCGACTAAAGGATCCATCTTCTTCTTGGACAAAGAAGGTCAGCTCATGGACGATCGAGTGAGGGGCTTCATCCTCGTAGGTATCCCAAAGCATGGCAAAGTCTTCCGCATTTTCATGATAAGAATAGCCTGGGAAGACCTCATCTGTCTGGTAGGTTGAATGGACATCAAAGATAAAGACCCCGTCCTCATTGAGGGCATTGTAGACTTCTTTAAAGACGTCTCCTACTTCTACCTCGTCCTGCATATAGCAGATAGAATCCGAGTAGCAAGTCACGAAATCATAAGTGCCTGCTTGCGACAGGTCCAGCATATTGCCCTCGATAAAATCAATCTTCTGCTTAGCTGAAGCAGCTCTTTTTTCAGCAATTTTCAGCATGTCCGCACTCAGGTCTAACCCTGTCACATCAAATCCAGCTTGGGAAAAACGAACAGATTGAATCCCTGTCCCACAAGCCAATTCCAGTAATTTTTTCCGATCCTTGCTTTTAGGGAGATGCCGGAGAGAAAAATCCGTCCACAAATCATACAGACTGTCATCCATGACCGCATCATAGACCGCCGCAAACGTTTCATAAGTCGCCATAAATCAAGATACAAAGAGCGTTAAAAGCATAGAGGAAATAGGAAACTTTCCGCCGTATCGCCAGATACAAAGGAAGTTAGGCTCTTTCTCTCAGCTTTTGGCTCGTGTTCCGTTACCAACCTAACTAAACACAAGGCCCTATCCTTTCTTTCCATAGAATTTCAATTTAACCAACAAAACTCAGTTGCTGCCAACTGAGTTTACCTGCTTATGCTAGGGCTGCTGAAAGATCGACAGCACTTGCTTCGTGCCATAGCTTTTCTAGGTTATAGTGGGCACGCATTTCTTCTGAGAAGACATGGACCACTACACCACCTAAGTCAAGAAGGACCCAACCTCCAGCTGAGTCACCTTCGACGTGGCTGGCATTGCCCCCAGCTTCAACGACTTTCTCACGAATATTTTCAGCGATAGCTTCCAACTGACGGCTATTCATAGAGCTTGCGATGACAAAGTAATCTGTCACACTGGTTAAGCTTTGAACATCCAAAGCCACAATATCTTCTGCACGTTTTTCATCGGCAGCTTTAACAACAAGTTCAAGTAATTCTTTTTCTTTCATTTAGTCCTCTTTCCTAAAAAAATTGATTTGTAATCTAAGACATCCGCAAAACGTTCTTCCCAAATATTTTCATAAAATTCATTGAGCGTTTCTGCTGGGATATCCTCTCCATCAAAGGTTGTAACAGCTCCTTCTGGAATGACCAGCTTATAGCCGTATTCAAACCCCACTTTGACGGATGTATCGACACAATATTCTGTCTGCATGCCACACAGGACCAGTTGTTCAATCCCTTGTTGATCCAAGTATTCTTTTAATCCTGTCTCTTTAAACATGCTATTGTATCGCTTCTGAAATACCTTTTCATTTGCCTGTCTCTTCAACAGTGGAGATAACTGCCAATCTTCCGAGGTGATAGCCTCTGGCGTTTCAATATGTTGAACATAGATAATTTCGATATTCTTGCTTCTAGCCTGATCTTGTAAATAAGTAATCTTCTCTAAGAGCTTTTTTGTCTCAAAACCTGTTTCCACTAAGATATTTTGTACATCAATAATGATAAAAGCTGTCTTCACTCACTGCTCCTCTTTCAAATACTTCACAAAGGCGTTGTAGGTTTCAAGGGTTTGGGGATAAATGGGCAATCCTTGGTGGGCCAGGTGTTCGACTGTACGAGCTGTTTCATAGGCCACGGCACGATCCAAAGAGACTTGAGCGATGTCGCGCGCTTGCTCCACCCCTGGAAAGGCCCGGTTGTGTTCAATGTAATCTGCTACATAGACAATCTTGTCTAAGGTTGACATCTGCCCACTTCCCACTGTATGAATCTCAATACTGCGAAGAATAGCTGGATCTGTCAGCCCGAGATCTTCTTGGATCTTGTAAATCCCAACCATTCCATGCCAGACATTGTTGCCCCAGTTTTTTAAAGCTGGATCCAACTCATAGCGATCAATCAAGTCTAAAAATTCCTGATCCGATAATTTC
Source organism: Streptococcus australis (assembly GCF_047463015.1). Taxonomy (GTDB): domain Bacteria; phylum Bacillota; class Bacilli; order Lactobacillales; family Streptococcaceae; genus Streptococcus; species Streptococcus australis_F. Next base: position 126,080 of record NZ_JASHER010000001.1, read on the forward strand.
TTAGCATAGTCATGCAACAAACCTGCTAGGCCAGCCTGTTCTTCATCTGCACCATAGCGTTTGGCCAAGTCACGTGCGGCCTTCTCAACTCCTAAACAGTGGGTTAACCGTTTTTCTGGCAGGATTTGACCCATTTTTTCGAGCAAGACCTCACGAGAAAATCCGAGATAGTTTTCATAGGTCATTGATACAAACCTTCTTTCTTGATGAAGTCCAAGACTGGTTTTGGAAGCATAAAGTTGGGCGTCCGACCTTGAGCGATAAACTCGCGAACCATGCTAGAAGAGATATCCATCAAGGGAACATCGACCCAAATCACGGGGTAAGAGGTTCCCGCCTTGTAACGGGGACGTTGAACACCGACAAACTGGACCATCTCCACTAACTCGTCAATCCGATACCATTTTGGCAGGTAGTCCACCATATCGGCTCCAATGATAAAGTAATAGTCTGTATCAGGGTCTCGCTCATTGAGTAACTTCATCGTATCGTAGGTATAAGAAATCCCTTTACGCTCTAGCTCAATCGTCTCGATTTCTAGTCCTTCAATCCCTTCAATGGCTAGTTCTAACATTTTCAGGCGATGACGCTCATCAATGGTTTCTTTTTTATCCACATGCGGAGGCTCATATTCTGGCATGAGAAGGACCTTGTCCAAGCCCAATTGTTGGCGGACCTGGTCCGCAACTACAAGATGGGCATTATGGACAGGATTGAAATTCCCTCCGAGGATTCCCACTTGTTTGCGTTTCTTATCTTTGATCTCTGGCTCTAACTCCACCTTGGTAAAGGGGGTTAATAGTTCAATGGCCATATACCTGCTCTCCTGTGTCTCTTAGATCTCTTTTACTTTGACTGAAATCTTCCGGTTTTCTTTTTTGCTTGATTGTTTGTACAAAATCAGGATGCGTCCAATTTTTTGAACCGTATCCACACCGATTTCTTCTTCCAAGATTTCCGCTACTTCATGAATGTTCTCATCTGTATTTTGAAGAAGGGTCACCTTGATCAGTTCGCGAGCGTCTAGTGCTTGGCGAACACTGGTTTTGATTTGGTCATTGAGCCCGTTTTTCCCGATTTGGATAATGGGTTTGAGGCTGTGGGCTTGGCTATTGAGGAAAGCCCGTTGTTTGGATGTTAATGTCATGTTTTTACAATGCTTCTTTTTTGATACTTTTCTCTTGTGGTGGCGGTCGTCAGCGACCTCCTTACGGAGTTCCATGACTTAAATTTGAGCCTAGGTCTCAAACTTTCCGCGCCTAAGTAGTAAAACATCTACTTAGGCTTTCACCACAGTGAAAAGTATCCTTTCTAGGCTCGTTGCACTCGCCCCTGTCTAAAAAGAAACGGTTTCCTTTCATATTTTTAAATGATAGCTTTGCGTGATACGACGGCGACGCCTTCTGGTGCCCAGACGGCTACTTTAGCTTCTCCATTGACACGGATCCAGCCAAGTCCAGAAATGACGAGGTCCGTCTTGTCCTTGATGGTAAACTCATGGGAAACCAATGGTGGGAAGTCTTCCTTTTCCTTGCTATTAGGAGGGGTTAGTAAGCCTCCGACATGCTTGTCGTAAAAGGCCGTCGCTCCTTCGAGTTTGGTTCGGTGAAGCTTGAGTTCGTTATCAAAGAAAGCTGTGAAACCTTGCTTTTCTCCCTTGATAAAGTCAAAGCGCCCCAAACCACCCAAGAAGAGGGTTTGCTCGGGGTTGAGCTGATAAGTCTTGGGCTTGATTTCCTTTTTAGGGCTGACATACTTGAGGTTTTTAGCTGTCAAGTAGTGAGCCATCTGGTGGCGATGGATAATCCCCGGTGTATCGTAGATGTAGGATCCATCGTCCAGTGGGATTTCAATCTTATCCAGTGTCGTCCCTGGGAAGCGAGAGGTCGTGATGATATCCTTGTCCCCAGTGATTTCTTGGATAATCGCATTGATGAGGGTCGATTTCCCTACGTTGGTCACACCCACCACGTAAACATCACGGCCTTTGCGGTGTTGCTCAATCTTTTCCATCAAATCCTTGATGGCACTCTTGTTTTGGGCAGAGGTGAGGACCACATCGACAGGACGCATACCTTCTTCGTGGGCTCGCTCCATCAACCAATGGGTCACCTTGTTGTCCTTGACAGACTTGGGCAGGATATCCTTTTTATTTCCGACCAAGAGGACATCATTTCCTGCTACAAAACGAGGCAATCCAGGAATGACGGAGCCATTAAAGTCAAAAATATCCACTACATTGACCACGAGGGCATCACTATCTCCTACTTCGTGAAGCAATTTTAGGAAATCATCATCTGTCAGATGCACATCTGTAATTTCATTGTAGTGACGGAGACGGAAACAGCGTTGGCAATAAACTTCGCCTGTTTCCAATCCCTTTTCAAGAGCTGATTGGGGAGTATAGCCTAGTCCCTCTTTGTTTTCTGTCTGAATGGGCGCTCCACAGCCAATACAGAATAATTCTTCCATTCTTAAATTCCTTTTTTGTATACAATCGGACCATATTTTTCGGCCATTTGCTTCATAACACGGCGTTCACGCGCTCGGTTGATCTGGGTCTTGATGGAATCATGCTTGACCAAAGGCTTAACCAAAATCGAACGAATGCCCGCCCGATGAGCAGCCCGAATATCGGTCATCAGTTGATCCCCCACCATGACCACTTCATTTTTCTCATAGTGGAAACGCTTGAGAGCCCGATCAATCCCAAAGGTAAAGGGCTTGAGTGACCAAGCTTCATAGTCAATATCAAATTTCTCAACCGCACGTTTGACCCGTTTAGGACTATTATTGGACACCACGATGACCCGAATCCCGCCATCACGAAGGTCATGCAACCACTGGCGCATTTCAGGAGTTCCATCCGGATTATTCCAAGCAATCAAGGTATTATCCAAATCCACAAGGACCGCCTTGATGCCCTCTTTTTTCAAGTCTGCAACGGTGAGATCGTAGGCCGCTTCCACCGCAAAATCTGGTTTGTAATTTTCGATTGACACGTTGTTCTCCATTTTTTATATTCTCTTCATTGTAGCATAATTGGACGTATTTTGCACTTGCTTCATCGCCCCTATTGGAAAAAGCATAGTTTGGTTTGTTATCTAAAATAGACAAAATCGTTACAAACTTTCAAAAACATGATATAGTAGTAGAAAAACTACACGGAAGAGTTATGATAGCAAAAGAAAAAAAATTGAGGGAGGTTTCTCCTCTCCTCCAAAAAATCATCAATTGGTCCTCCATCATTGGAGCCCTTGCAACCCTTGCTTTCTGTATCTGGGCCTACTTTGCTGGTATCCTCCAATCCAAGGAAACCTTGTCGGCCTTTATTCTCCAAGCAGGAATCTTTGGACCTCCTCTCTTTATCCTTCTTCAGATCCTTCAAACAGTGGTCCCTATTATCCCCGGCGCTCTAACATCTGTCGCTGGTGTCTTTATCTATGGCCACATCGTTGGGACCGTTTATAACTACATTGGAATTGTCATTGGCTGTGCCATTATCTTCCAGCTCGCAAGAATGTACGGGCCTAAGTTTGTCCAGTCTATGGTCAGTCAGAAGACTTACGACAAGTATATTAACTGGCTCAATGAAGGCAAACGGTTCGATCGCTTCTTTATCTTCATGATGATCTGGCCCATCAGCCCTGCAGACTTCCTCTGCATGTTAGCTGGTTTGACCAATATGACCTTTAAGCGCTATATGACCATTATTATTCTCTGTAAACCGATTACTCTGGTCATCTACACTTATGGTCTCACCTATATCATCGACTATTTCTGGCAAATGGCCTAAAAAAGATGTTGGGCAAACACCCAGCATCTTTTTTTATAGAATTCCTTTTTCTTTTTGAATAATGAGGTCTTTCAGAGAAATCAGAAGAACTGCTAACAAAATCATCCCCATCCCTATAAAATCAATCGCATAGAATTGATCGTTCATGATTATATAGGCAAAAAATACAGCGGAAATAGGCTCAATAGAAGCTAATAAACTCCCCTTGACTGCCCCTACCATCGAGGTTCCTTTAAGAAAGACCGTATATGCAAAAATGGTTCCTAACACAATCAAGCCAAAGAGGGCCCAGAGGTTATCTGAAGAATAGTGTCCTTGAAAGGATACCAAGCCACTAAAAGGAAGCATGAGAATCCCTGGCAAGAGCATGCCCACCCCAATGACCAACATACTTCCCCATTTTTTGATTAAATTGAGGGGTAAAATGATATAGAGAGCGTAGGCAAAGGCCGAAAACAAGCCCCAGCCTAGACCTTTGGGCGTAATAGCCAGCTGATTCAACTGTCCATGGGTGGCAATCAGGAAGGTCCCCCCAATTGCTAGTAACATGGAAGCAATCTCAGAGACAGTAGGCCCAACACGATCCTTGATGCAGGTATAGGCTAAAACACCAACCGGGCAAACGTATTGAAGCACTGTTGCAGTTCCAGCATTGGTTTCTGCAATAGCAATCAGATAGGTCAACTGAGTCAATAGCAAGCCAAAAAAGGCAAAAAGAATCAAAGAGATATAAGAACTTTTATCCTTAAAAAAGGCAACAAACTTCTCCTTGTCAGACAGATAGGCAAAGAGAAGGAGGACGGCACCTGAAATTAGTAAACGAATATTGGTTAAAACGATAGCTGAAAAACCGTGGGCCATCAAATATTGCCCGCTCACTCCAGAAAGCCCCCAGGCAATTCCAGCAATCACAGTCATCACGGTTCCTTTGAAAGATGTAGACATGTTGCCTCCCAAAATTAATTAATACGGTACGCTACTTCTTCTCTATTCTATCACAAAAACCAGCCCAAAAGGGCTGGTTTTATGTAGGATTTAAAAACTATTTTTAAATCCCATCTAGAAGATTTCATTCTTCTTTTCTCCCGTTCTTAGCCATTCCTAACCCGAGACCTCCTAAGAGAAGGAGCCCAGCTAAGCTAGTTAGGTTGGAGCTCGCTTCTCCTGTTTCAGGAAGCGCGCGAGCTGGACTTGCTTCTTCTCCATGTTCAACTGACGCAGAGTCAGGATGAGGAGCTAAAGCTTGAACCTCTGGCTCTTCTTTCTTTTGAGCAAGAAGTTGTGACGTCGGTTTAACAGTTTGTGGAGGAAGGACTTTCTCTGGAGATGGAGATACCGGTGTATGGTATTCAGGACGATTTGGAAGAACAGGATTTTCAGCTTCTTCCTTAGTAGACAAACGCAAGACAGTTGCTGTCAAAGCATCTAGTCGAAGGCCTGTTTCTGTCCAAGAGATTCCTTTTGGATCAGTTAGATTGCTAATACCTGCTCGTTCACCATCCACTAGAACATCTGCCTTTCTAAAGCGTTCGAGGTCCGTTCCTAATGCAAAGTCACGCGCCTTGGTATCAGCATTAACTAATACTAGATAGACATCTCCATTGCTAGCAGTGATTTGGTAGCCAATCACCTGATCCTCTTCTTCCACTCCATTCTCACCTGGAATCGTCAAGAGCTTGACGCGGTTCTTCACTTCCTCCATGTTGTCCATGCGGAAGGCGTCTGTTGACTTACGAAGGGCAATCAAGCCTTTGGTGAAGGCGCGAGAGCGCGTATTCTCTGGATAGAGGGCTTCATTGGTTGCCTTCTCCCAATCAAAGTGGTTGATAGCATCGCTTGAATCATAGGAATCATGGATGAAGTAAGGGTAGTCAAATGGTTTTCCATTTTCATCTACTAATAAATGAGATTTGTTTGGAACCTTGTCATCGGAAACAGGCGTGCGGTAAGCTGGATCCTTGAATTGCTTGGTTCGACCATATTCTTGACCAGAATGAAGGAACGGTGTTCCTTGAGCTGTCAGAACGAGCAGGTTTCCTAGACGCAAGCGACGATGAATCTCTGCATTATTGGCTGGGATACTAGGGTCCTTCTTGATAGACTGAGCGATAATATCAAAGAGGGTCAAGTTATCATGGGCCGCAATATATTGGATGACATCTCCTGGGCTATCTGCCTCAAAGTTGGTTGGTTGTGCGATGAGATTCTTAAAGATAGTCGCAATCTTTCGTTTTCCATTGGTGATAAAGGCTGGTTGTCCCTCATTTGGATAACCTGATTTTAGATTGTTTCGAACATCATCTGAGAATACAGCAACGGTGTCTGTTTTCTTCATCCAGGATTGGTCTGCTGGTTGTACAGGACTATTTTCATCACCTGCATAGGTCACCCAGCCTTCTCCCAACATGATGAGATTTGGATTCAGAGCCCGAGCCGCCTTGTAGGCTTCTTCGATAGAGGCCGCATCATGGTCACCCATCATGTCAAATCGGAAACCGTCCACCTTATAAGTATCTACTAAATACTTAATTGAATCGACCAAGACTCGTTTGGACATGTAGTGGGTTGTTCCCAAGCGTCCACCACCAAAGCTTGTCCGAGGTGTACCGTCCGCATCCATGAAATGGTAGTAATTTGGCTCAATATCTTCAAAGATGTCCACATTAGCTGTATGGTTATAGACAACGTCAAGCACGACTCCCATTCCACGCTTGTGAATTTCATTGACCAAATTCTTGAATTCTTGAATTCGTTTTTGAGGATTGCTTGGATCTGTTGAGTACATACCTGTTAAGGCAAAGTAGTTCTGTGGATCATAACCCCAGTTGTAATTGCTGTTGCTTGATGCATACTCTAACAAGCGCTCGCTGTTTTTCAATTCATTAACGTGGTAATAAGATAGAACTGGCAAGAGTTGAACGTGGGTTACACCAAGGTCTTTGAGGTAATCCAATTTTTCAACAAAGGAAGCAAAGGTCCCAAATTGGCTCTTAAGCTCTGATGCCAAAGCCGGATCAGAAGTGAAGTCGCGGACATGAGCTTCATAGATGATAGCATCTTCTCGCTTCTTAAAGTTTGGAATGGACGCATAGGTTAAGTCACTCGGACCTAATCTACTTGGATCTACAAAGGCTGCTTTTGCTACCTTATGAACCGCATCTGTCTTGGACAATTCACTGTTCCAAGCTGCCAACGATTTGGCATACGGATCAAGAACGGTAAAGGTCTTCCCTTGGCGTTCAATTTCATACTGGTAGAAATAGCCCGTATAATCTTGGATATCCAGTCCTGAATCAGCAGAAAGAGTCTGCTTCCAAGTTCCTCGCTCCCCTTTTTCTAGAGTCACACGGCCAACTAGTTTTTCAGAATCGTTCTTATCATAGATGACAACGGATACCTTGTCCGCACTTGGTGACCAGAGGGTGAGATCAACCTTCTTCCCTCCTTCATGAAGATGAGCTCCGAGCGTTCCATCGTAGCTATAGGCTTCATCCTTGAGGCGCCAGTTCATTTTGGTTGTAAAGCGGTCATTGTCGTATTGAACCGTATAGGATTGATCAACCTGAGAGAAATCTCCTGTATAGGTTACTTTCTTTCCTGCTTCATCTAAAAGCAGGTCCGAGATGGTGACAGGATTTCCCTGAGCATCCGTGATCTTGGTCCGCTTGAGCAATTCTTCTTTCTGTGCCCCCGCCAAGGTCGAGAAGCTGGCTTCAATCTTTTCCTTACCGACATGCTGGGCACCTGTCATACGGATATCGTTGACATAATATGGGTTGGTGTAAACAGTCGGATCATCGTCCCGTAAGAAAATCTGGCTATGGTTCTTCAAGTCAGCAAATTTATAATCTTCTTGTCGAATTTTCACATCGTCTCCAGACTTACTCTCATCCAATAATAAGAAACCAAATTCTTTTGCAGCTTCCTTTAAGGGGATATCGATGTAACGACCGTATTTCCCTGTCGCTACAAAATCTGTCCCATCCGGCCAAGCAGCACTGCTCGGATTCTCTACATCTCCCCAATACCAGAGAGATTTTTTATCATAATTTCCATCTGTCCGATAGTAATTGACTCTGACCGTTCCCTCTGCTTGAGGCTGATAAGAATAGACTTTAAATTTGTCATCCAACCAAGCTTCATTCATTTTTGGAGAGAGCAATTCAATGGACTTGTCCCCTGTGATATTGTCCCCTTTAACATTGTTGATGAGGAAGCTAATCTTCTTAGCCTGATCATTTTTAAGCTTGACATCTAGATAATAGCCGTAGTCATCCGTCTTTGCATCCTTAAAGGATTGGGCACCTGTCGGCCAGTTTTCCGAAGGTTTTTCAACATCATCCCAGGTCCAGAGCCCCTGAGTTTCCTTGTTTTCTTCTGGTAGCTTTTTCACGTGAATCCGGATAGTCTGATCAGCAATCGGCTCCTCTGCCTTCTCAGACTGAGGAGAAGCAACCTCTTCAGTGAGGGCGCTTACATTTTCAGGTGCAGTGACACTTTCTTCTGCTACTTTTGGAGTTTCACTTGTCTCAGTGTTCGTAGCTGGTTTCACATCCGATGAAGAAATGCTTGTTTCATTTGACGGGGCTGTCACCACTTCTGAAGCTGGTGTAGGGGTATTGCCCACCTCATCTGCACTGACCGGACCAGCAAAGGCTGTTAATAAAGCCAAGCTCGTCGCAATCGCCACCGAACCAACGCCATTTTTCAATCGACGAATCGCATAGACGACTTGTTTATCGCCTGACACAGAAGGTTTCTGTTTCATATCTGTCTCCTTAAAATGATTAGTGTTCAACCAGTATAGCATGTAAGAATTATTTATGCAAGCGTTTTCTTAATTTATACTATCTTTTTATATTGTCCTCCCTAGTAAAAAAAACCAGCCCAAATGGACTGGTTTTATTCATAAAATATACTAATTTATGGCTCAACCAAAATCTTGATTTGCGATTTATCTTGCGTTAATTCGATAAAGCCATCTTGAACAATATTTTCCAATTTGATTTTCTTAGTAACCAATTTTTCAGCAGAAAAATAGCCTTGTTCCATCAATTCCAATACTTTAGGGAAGATGTGGCGATAAGCGATAATCCCTTTAAGAGTCTTTTCTTGAATGGCAAATTCATTTGGATTGATGCTTGCTTCGCGTTCCCAAATAGAAACAACCATACACTCACCAGCCTTATGAACTGCTGCAAGAGCTTGTCCAAGAACAACAGGAACCCCTGTTACTTCATAAGACACATCCGCTCCACCATCCGTCAAGCGATGGATGGCTTCAACGATTGATTCACCTTCTTCTGGACGAACTACAATGGCACCTAGCTCTTCTGCTTTTGCTTGACGTTCAGGAGACAATTCAACTGCATAGATTTTTGATGCTCCTGCTGCACGAAGGGCTTCCACGATCAAGAGACCGATTGGACCTAAACCAAAGATAACAGCTGTATCCCCTGTTTTCAAAGCAGATTGACGAACTGCATAAACAGCCACAGCAGCAGGTTCTGTAAGTGCTGCTTGCTCATAACTCAAGCTATCTGGAATCACATGGACTAAATCTCCATCTAGGACACAGTATTTAGCAAACCCACCATCTGCCGCAAGACCGACGAAGTTCAAGTTTGGATCAAGGTTGTAGTCACCAATTAAGTTGTGTTTTGCCAAAATTGGTTCAATCGTCACACGATCACCGACTTTAACACGAGTCACATCGCTTCCAACCTCAACAATTTCTCCAGCAAACTCGTGACCGAGGGTAACGGGTGCTTTTTGACCAGAATAAACATGCTCCTCTGTTGGAATAAAGATTGGCCCATCCAAGTATTCATGCAAGTCTGTCCCACAGATTCCTGTGAATTTGACCGCAACCTTTACTTGATGAGGTTGTACTTTAGGGACTTCTACTTCTTCGATACGAACGTCCTTCTTGCCATGCCAGCGAGCAGCTTTCATTGTTTCCATATAATTCTCCTATTTTTCCATGAATTGCAATTCCCTTTCAGGAAACCCGACAACCATATTGTAAACCCTTTCACAAACTTTGTCAAGAAGAAACAGACGGTTAATATCTTAATTATCGGCCCGAGATGACTCTAATTTCCAACCGACAATCCATCCCAGAACAAGAAGATAATTTTCAAAAGCTCCAATAGCATTTACTGGCAAATGATAGTTGAGATAAGCAAATAAATGATTGGTCCCAATCCCAAGCCCACCAATGATCAAGGCCAATAAAACCGTACGAAGATAAAACCAATCATATTTGAGATTAACAGCAATGAGAATCACAAGAACTGCCACATTCCAAATCCCAATCTCCCGTTGCCAACCGATAGAAACACCATATCCCGAATGACTTCCCATATAAGATGGAAAGAACAACTGGAAGACAATCGCTCCAGACATGGCGATGATAACCAGGACAAATAAGACTCTTAAAAATTTGTTCATGTAACTCCTCCTAATGCCAGTTGATATGTAATGATCTTTCCTATTCTAACACAATTTTATGGATAGTAAAAACCAACCTCTCGGCTGGTTTTTTTCTCTATTACTCTTCTTTCAACTTCGCCAATTCTTGGGCAAGTAACTTAAGGGCTACTTGTGGGTTGGCTTGGCCTTTAGTTGCTTTCATGAGGAAGCCGGTGAAGGCCTTGTCCGCATTCCGCTTCCCTGACTTGAAGTCAGCTACGGCTGCTTCATTGTCTGCAAAGACTTGGTGGATGATTGGGATCAAGACTTCAGGATCTGAAATCTGTACCAAACCAGCTTTTTCAACGTATTCACGTGCGCCACCACCGTTTTTCGCCAAGTGAACAAAGACTTTCTTGGCAATCTTAGAAGAAATGGTTCCATCTTCGATGATAGCAATCATTTCGACCAAATTTTCTGGTGTCAATTGGATTTCTTCCAGCGTTTTGCCTTCTGCATTCAAGAATTGTGCCACTTCCCCTTGGAGCCAGTTAGACACTTGTTTGGCATCGCCACCAAGGGCTACGGCTGCTTCAAAGAAGTCAGAAGTGACTTTCGTCGCTGTCAATTGGTTAGCATCATAGTCAGACAAGCCAAGCTCTGCCACGTAGCGAGAACGACGGTCTTTTGGAAACTCTGGCAACTCCGTACGCATTTCCTCGATCCACTCATCTGAGATTTCAAACAATGGTAGGTCTGGTTCTGGGAAGTAACGGTAATCCGCTGCTCCTTCTTTGACACGCATAAGAATCGTGCTCTTGTTAGCTTCATCATAACGACGTGTTTCTTGGCGAATGACACCACCTGAACGCAAGATTTTCGCTTGACGCTCAACTTCGTATTCAAGACCTTTACGGACGTTTGAGAAAGAGTTCAAGTTTTTCAACTCCGTCTTGGTACCAAATTCCTCTTGACCGTATGGGCGAAGGGAAATGTTGGCATCGACCCGCATCGATCCTTCTTCCATCTTGACGTCTGAAATACCTGTGTATTGGATGACTTCTTTCAAAGCTGTCAAATAAGCGTAGGCTTCTTCTGGAGAACGCATATCTGCTTCAGAAACGATTTCGATCAATGGCACCCCTTGACGGTTAAGGTCTACATAAGAGAAGCCGTCTGTTCCGTGGGTGTTCTTACCGGCATCTTCTTCCAAGTGGGCCCGTTCAATCCCGATTTTCTTAGTTGAGCCGTCTTCTAATTGTACTTCAATCCAACCGTTATAACCGATCGGCTCGTCAAATTGCGAAATTTGGTAGGCCTTTGGATTATCAGGGTAGAAGTAGTTCTTACGGTCAAAGTGCATATGCTGATGGATATCCATATTCAGCGCCAAAGCAGCCTTGATACCAGCATCCACAACACCCTTGTTCAAGACAGGAAGCACCCCTGGGAAAGACCAGTCGATCACATTGGTATTGGCATTTTGCTCGTTCCCAAAGTGGGCAGAGGTTGGTGAGAAAATTTTTGAGTTTGTATTCAATTCAACGTGGACTTCAAGTCCGATGACTGTTTCAAAGTTCATTAATTGTCACCTCCGAAAATAAGGGGTTGTTGCTTGTGGTAATCCGTCGTTGCTTCAAAGGCAGCTGCAGCTTGGTAGATGGTTTCTTCAGAATACTTGGGACCAATCAACTGCAAACCAACTGGAAGACCTTGCGCAAAACCTGCAGGAATCGAAATTCCTGGAAGACCTGCCAAGTTGACTGGAATGGTCAACAAGTCCGCCAAGTACATGGCAACCGGGTCATGGTTGAGCGAATCCAAATCAAAGGCTACACTTGGAGCGGTTGGACCAAGGATAAGGTCGTAATCCGCAAAGACTTTTTCGAAGTCTTGGATAATGAGGGTACGGACTTGACCAGCTTTCTTGTAGTATGCATCGTAGTAACCAGATGACAAACTAAAGGTACCCAGCATGATCCGGCGTTTCACTTCATCACCAAATCCTTGACTGCGAGTGTTGACATAAATATCATCCAAATTCTTGGCATCTTCCGCACGGAAACCATACCGAATGCCATCGAAACGTTGCAAGTTTGAAGAGGCTTCCGATGAAGCGATGATGTAGTAGACAGCAACCCCGTATTTAGAATGAGGCAAGCTGACTTCTTCGACAGTTGCTCCCAATTTTTCAAAGTGTTTGGCCGCATTAAGAATGGTTTCTTTGACTTCTGGGTCAATTCCTTCGCCAAGGTATTCCTTAGGAAGGGCAATCTTCATGCCTTTGATATCTTGACCGATCTTAGAAGTATAATCTGCTACGCGGACGGGCGCTGAAGTTGAATCTTTGACATCTTCACTGGTAATGACATTGAGCAAGAGGGCATTTTCCTTAACGGTTGGTGCAAAAGGACCAATTTGATCCAATGAACTACCAAAGGCAATGAGACCAAAGCGGGAAACCGTTCCATAGGATGGCTTGAGACCAACAATCCCATTAAAGGCAGCCGGTTGGCGGATAGAACCCCCGGTATCTGAACCAAGGGACAGACGGACTTGCCCTGAAGCCACAGCTACAGCAGAACCACTAGATGATCCACCAGGAACCTTGCAGTGGTCCCAAGCATTCTTGGTTGGTCCATAGTAAGAAGTTTCACCAGATCCCCCCATGGCAAATTCATCCATGTTGGTCTTCCCGATGACAATCATATCTTTAGCTTTGGCATTGGCAACAGCTGTCGCATCAAAGATTGGCTCGTAGTTATAGAGCATTTTTGATGCCGCAGTCGTCAAGATACCATCTGTTGAGATATTGTCTTTGACCGCGAGCGGAATCCCTGATAGGAGGTTGTCTGCATCGATTCCTTTTTCATCAATAGCCTTGGCTTGTGCAAGGGCAGCTTCTTCGGCCACCGTTACAAAGGCATTGATTGCTTCTTCACGCGCCTTGATATCATCAAGCGTCGCTTGGGTCAATTCGGTTGCTGAAATTTCCTTAGAGACAAGGAGGTCGTGCAACTCTTCAATGGTTTTATGGTTGAATGACATTAGGCATCTCCTCCATCTTCTAGGATAGCTGGTACCTTGATGTAGTAATTATCTTTTTCAGGTACATTTTTAAACAAACGGTCACGGTCCGTCCCTTTTTCAGCAACATCCGGACGCAATACGGTCTTGCGATCCGCCATGGTTGTTGTTGGAGCCACACCGGTTGTGTTCACTTCTTCCAACAATTCCACCATGTCGACAATTTTAGACAAGGTTGTCGCAAACTCAGCTGTCTCTTCTGGAGAGAATTTCAATTTTGAAAGATTGGCAACGTGGGTTACCTCTTCTTGCGTAATTTTCATCTTGCTTCCTTTCGTGAAATGATGATTTTTCAATACCCTCTATTTTACCATATTTTTAGTATTTATGCGGTAGTTTGGCAAGAAAATAGAGTCCGAGGAAGGTTAGGCATTAGGCCATTCTCCTCGAACTCTAATCTTACAATTCTTCTAATTGTTCATTCACCACTTTTGCTCCCAAAACATGTTTGAAATGATTTAAAGCAAACTGGTGATTTTCAGGAGTGAGCGACGCCACTGCAGGCGCGACCACTTCGATCTGATAGCCCAGATTATAGGCATCTACTGCTGTATGGAGGACACAAATGTCCGTTAAGACTCCCGTCAAAACAACTGTATCTACGCCACGTTCCCGGAGGCGGATATCCAAGTCAGTTCCTGAAAAAGCAGAATAATGACGCTTGTCCATCCAAAAAACACGTGGATCCGCTTTGTGTTCCCGATAAAAATCAGCTAAGGGACCATACAAATCCCGTCCACTAGTCCCAATGATATTATGAGGTGGGAAGAGCTTGCTTTCTGGATGAAAGGGATCGTCTACATCATGAGCATCAATCGCAAAAAAGACATAGGCCCCTTGGTCAAAGGCTAACTGGGTCACCTGGGCAATGCTCTCAGAAATAGCTTGTGCAGGAGCTCCTGCCGTTAGCTTACCTTCATCTGCTACAAAATCAACGGTGTAGTCAATCGAAATTAACGCTTTAGTCATTAGTAATCTCTTTTCTTTATTTCTTCAAAAATATCTGGGATCAAGACTTTGAGGTAGGTTCCCTTCATCCCAAGAGAGCGGCTTTCAATAATACCGGCTGACTCCAGTTTCCGCAGCGCATTGACAATCACAGAGCGGGTAATACCAATCCGATCCGCAATCACGGAAGCAGTTAACTGCCCTTCATTTCCCTTCAATTCACTAAGGATAGCGGAAACTGCCCGCAATTCTGAATAGGACAAGGTATTGACAGCCATATTGACCGCAGTCCGGCGACGAATATTTTTCTCATCTTCCTCTCGTTGGAAGTTCAACATTTGAATCCCAACTACGGTACTAGCAATCTCAACCAAAATCAAATCATCATCCGCAAATTCCTTATCATTGCGCCAGATAATCAAAGATCCCAAGCGAATCCCAGATACATGAATAGGAGCAATGGTCGTCAAGCCATCAGGAAATTCAGACTTGGTCTCTACTGGAAAGATACTTAAATCGTGGTCCACATCTAAATTTGCCTCTGTATCATAGACTAAACTAGCTGCTTTAGCATAATCTTCTGGTAATTTTTTATTGTCAAAAAAAGCCTCAACCCGGTCATTATTAGTCTTGTAACGCATGAAATAACCAAGGAGTGTCCCCTTGCTATTAATAATACAAGCATTACAATGAATGATATCAGCCAGTTGACGGGCAATTGCATTGTAAGGCATTTCGTCTTGCAACTGTTCTTCAGAACGCTTCAAGATAGATGTAATTTTTCTCGTTTTTTCTAATAATTTAGCCATAATAAACCTCGCATATAGTCAGCTAAAGTATATCATATAAGCGAGGGAATTTCAATCAAATTATCTGAAAATTATTTATTTTTTCTACAATTCTATTCAATTCAGAATAATTATCCTTATGTAACAAAATATTCGCTGGATTCATTCAAAAAAAGAAAGCGCCTAATAGCGATTTCTCTTACACTTATCGTTTGTATTGTTTTAAGAAACGAGTCATCTTCTCTTGAATTTGAGCCAATTCTTCTACTCGAGGAAGGTAAACAATCCGGAAATGATCCGGCTCTTTCCAGTTGAATCCACGTCCGTGAACCAAGAGAACCTTTTCTTGTTTTAAGAAATTCAAGACAAACTGCTCATCATCATCTACTCGGTACATTTCACGATCAATCTTAGGGAAGATATAAAGACCAGCTTTTGGTTTGACAGCTGAAAGCCCTGGGATATCGTTGATGGCCTTGTAGATAAAGTTCCGTTGCTCGTAGATTCGACCACCTGGGAGCAAGAGTTCGTCCACTGACTGGTAGCCTCCCAAAGAAGTCTGAACCACTTGTTGGGCCAAGACGTTTGAACACAGACGCATATTGGAGAGCATATTGAGCCCTTCGATATAGCCCTTCACATGGTGTTTTGGTCCAGACAAGACCATCCAGCCCACACGGAAGCCCGCGATGCGGTGTGATTTGGACAAACCGTTCATGCTGACACAGAACAAATCTGGCGCGAGACTAGCAATGGCTGTGTGTTTGGCACCATCCATGACCAAGCGATCATAAATTTCATCTGCAAAGATAATCAAGCCATGTTGACGAGCAATTTCGACAATTTCCAACAAAATCTCATCTGGATAGAGAGCTCCGGTCGGGTTATTTGGGTTAATCACGACGATAGCCTTGGTGTTTGAAGTAATTTTTGACTTGATATCATCAATATCAGGGTACCACTCAGCCTCTTCATCACAGACATAATGTACTGCATTTCCACCTGCTAGGCTGACCGCTGCTGTCCAAAGAGGATAGTCTGGCATTGGCACAAGGACTTCATCACCATTATCCAGCAAGCCTTGCATGGACATCACAATCAACTCACTGACACCATTTCCGATATAGATATCATCAATCTCAACATTCGGAATCTTTTTCAATTGGCTATATTGCATAATGGCCTTACGGGCAGAAAAAATTCCTTTTGAATCCGAATACCCTTCACTATCCCGAGCATTCATAATCAAATCATGAATGACTTCGTCGGGAGCCGTGAACCCAAATTCAGCCGGATTTCCTGTATTTAAGCGAAGGATTTTCTCCCCGTTTGCCCGCATGCGCATCGCTTCTTCTAATACTGGACCACGAATATCGTAAGCAACGTGCTCTAGCTTGACGGACTTATTGTATTCTTTCATGATTTTTTCCTCACTTTATCAAACTGCTTCCATTATACCACTAGTTAATCTTGAGTACAACTGAGCAACCTCTTTCATTCTAGATGAAATCCTATAGATAGCTTATTTGACCTTTACTTTCTATGCTAAAAAGTTTAAAATATAATTATAGGTAACATAAATGGGCTCATCCATTTCATTTTCACGTTTTCAAGCAGTAAAGGAGGACGGAACATGTCTCAAAAATACGAAAACATCATGGTTGCAGTTGATGGATCTCGCGAAGCTGAACTTGCTTTTGAGAAAGGGGTCAATGTTGCGTTGCGAAACGGATCTAAACTTACCCTTGCTCATGTCGTTGATACACGTGCCTTACAAAGTGTCTCTAGTTTTGATGCCGAGGTGTATGAAGGATTCCAAACAGAAGCTAATGAACTATTAGAAGGGTATATCAAACGTGCAAAAGAAGCCGGAGTCCAAAACATTGCTTCGGTGATTGAAATGGGGAATCCAAAAGTCCTCTTAGCGACTGATATACCAGAAGAAGAAGGAGTTGATCTCATCATGGTTGGGGCAACTGGTCTCAATGCTTTTGAACGTTTACTAGTCGGATCTTCATCTGAATACATCCTCCGCCATGCCAAAGTCGATTTGTTAGTGGTTCGTGAGACAGAAAAGACCTTATAAACTTTATAAAAACCAAAAGGTGTGAAGGAAAACGAATTTCCTCACACCTTTTTATTTTCTTCCGATTCTGCTGTTTTTTCAGAGCAGTGTTTTTGATAAGCTTTGATTTGCCGTTCCAACTCTTTTTGAATGGCTGGCTCAGGTGCATACTTTTCTTCCCAGTCGTTCGGTTTTAAAATTTTATGCGTGACTTCATCAAAGTGAGCCTTTTCATCTGGGAAAATCTTCCCCATGTTTGCGCGGTGTACAATCTCAAAGACTTCTTCAGGATCGACCCCCATTAGAACAAAACTACCATAAGTCAGATACAAGTTATCAATCAAAGCATCGACCTGCCCCACCATGGAGATCTCAGCTGGATGCTTGCTACGAACTTTATTGGCTGCCTCATCTAGGGCTTGATGCAAGCTTTCGATTGAACGATCAAAGGTTGTTTCATCCTTACTCGCTGCTCGAATAAATTCAACCAATTCCTCCTGCTTAAACATGGTTCGGTAAAGAGCCTCTTGATTGTCCCAGGCCTTTGGTTCTTCCTGAGTTTGACCATCCATGAGTTGATGGAAGGCTTTGACCTTATTAAAGTGATCGTCACGACTAACAAACAGTGACTGATCCGTGATAATGCCAAAATGTTCCAGCGCTTTTTGGATCCCGTCTTTGGTATTACTGGTCGTCGTATGCTGAGCTACTTCTTTGACCCTGCTGGTTCCATTGCCCATCGCAATCGATAAGCCAACACCCGAGAGCATTTCCAAGTCATTATCTGAATCTCCAAAGGCCATCACCTGGTCCATTGAAAATCCAAATTCTTCTCCTACGATCCGAATCCCTTCCAATTTTGAGTTGTCTGGATTGATAACGTCCGCCGCAAAGGGGCTGGAACGAGTAAATTTTAATTCAGGAAAAGCTTGCTCAACTTTTTGAGTGTCTTTAGGACTAGCTAATAAGAGAACCTGATAAACCGGTCCTTGGGCAATTTGTTGCAGTTGCTTTTGATCCTGAGGGACAGCCTTGCTAACCACCTTGTTGAAGCCCTGACTAACTGCCTTCGAAAAGCCTTTTGGTACAAACCGTGCAGACCATAGAGAAATCGGACTCAGACCAAAACTCATAATGCGAGAGCCTTCAACTCCATCTTCTGTTCCTAAGGCGATCTCAATGCGATGTTTTTTTGCGTAGTCAATCAAGTCATGCAGATTCTTCTTATCAATTGGAGAAGCAGATAAGACCTTGTCCTTGGTAAAAATATACTGACCATTATAGGTGACCGCAAAATCAAAGTCATAGCGCTCGATAAAAGGACGGACAAAGAAGGGTCCTCGCCCTGTTGCCAAACCAACAAAAATTCCTTGTTCCTTTAAGGCGCGAATGGCTTTTTCAGTTGACTTCAAGACCATTCGACTATCATTGACCAAGGTTCCGTCAATGTCAAAAAAGACCGCTTTTATTTCCATGATGACTGCTTTCTTTCCGTTTTATGATACAATAAATTATAACACACATTCCAAGGAGACACACATGATTAAGAAAATTTTGGCCCTTCATACAGGAGGGACCATCTCCATGCAGGCGGATGACTCTGGAGCTGTCGTGACCAATTCATCCAACCCCATGAACCATATTGATCTGTCACTGGCAGGGGTTGAGCTTACTTCAGAAGATTTTTTAAATTTACCCAGCCCTCATGTAACTCCTCAGCACATGTTACAACTCTATCATAAGATTCAGAAAGAGGCTTCCCACTATGATGGGATTGTCATTACCCATGGTACCGATACTCTTGAAGAAACAGCCTACTTCTTAGATACCATGAACTTGCCAACTATTTCAGTAGTCTTAACAGGAGCCATGAGAAGCTCCAATGAATTAGGAAGCGACGGCGTCTATAACTATCTGACCGCCATCCGAGTAGCAGCAGATCCCAAATCACAAGACAAGGGTGTCTTGGTCGTGATGAATGATGAAGTCCATGCAGCCAAGTACGTGACCAAAACACATACCACCAATGTCAGCACCTTCCAGACTCCCACACATGGCCCTCTAGGCTTGGTCATGAAAAAAGAAGTTCTTTTCTTCAAAACAGCTGAACCCCGTGTGCGTTTTGATTTGCAAGAAATCAAGGGAGTTGTCCCCATCATTTCAGCCTATGCTGGCATGAAAACAGAACTCCTTGACCTACTAGATGTCCAACAAATGGATGGTTTGATCATTGAAGCCTTTGGAGCTGGAAATCTTCCTAAGGAAGTAGCTGAGAAACTCTTTGAATTTCAAGAGGCTGACCTTCCTATTGCCTTGGTTTCCCGTTGCTTCAATGGAATTGCGGAACCTGTCTATGCTTACGATGGGGGCGGAGTCAAACTTCACGAGCACGGCATCTTCTTTGTCAAAGAGCTCAATGCAGCTAAGGCCCGGCTGAAACTATTGATTGCTCTCAATGCCGGATTAAAAGGCGATGAATTGAGAGACTATATAGAAGGTTAAAATATAGATAGAAGGCACGATGATGGATACATCCGCCTTTTGTATTTAAAAATAGCTCTGATGGACTGAGATAATGATTGACAAGATGAATTTTAACATGGTTCGCATAGCTAAGACCTCTTTTCTATTTTTTACGATTATAGGTCCACAAACTTAAAATAAGATAAAAAGAGAGTGGGACAGAAATCGGTAATTCGTTAGAATTCGATTTCGTCGTCCCACCTCCGCACAGTTGAGTAGGGCTATAAAAGCTGATGAAATCAGCGTAGTAGAGCCCACTCAACCACTGCGTCTTGCTCGACAATCCAAAGACAATTGAGAGGCTAGGACTTTTGTCCCAGCTTCTTTCTTATTCCTTCTTAATCCAGGTGTTCTTTCTGTTCCAAATGCAGAGACAGACAGTGCCAGTCTGAGTGTTCACGCCAATTAGGAGTTGTCACCACTTGAACAGCTACCTTTCGCGCTTCCTCTAAAATCGGATAATCTTCAATGAGGTTGGCTACTTGAAATTCTGGTATACCTGATTGACGCGTTCCAAAGATTTCCCCAGAGCCTCGTAGCTTGAGGTCTTCTTCTGCCAAGACAAACCCATTGGTGGTTTCGGTCATGATTTTCATCCGACGCTTACCAGATTCTGTTTTGGGATTGGCAACTAATACTGCGTAAGACTGCTTATCACCACGCCCTACCCGACCTCTCAACTGGTGCAATTGGCTCAAACCAAAGCGGTCTGCATCCATGATAATCATGACGGTAGCATTGGGAACATTGACGCCGACCTCGATTACAGTTGTAGAAACTAGTAAGTCAATTCCTCCCTGCTTAAAGGCCTGCATAATGGCCTCTTTTTCTTCCCCCTTCATCTTACCATGAAGGAGAGCAATACGGGCTCGGTCTCCGAAGTATGCAATCAATTCTTCCTCTAAGGCAATAGCATTTTTGAGGTCCAAGGCTTCAGATTCTTCAATCAAGGGTGAAATAACGTAGGCTTGGGAACCTTTTTGGATTTCTTTGACCAGCCAATCCAAGACTAAATTTAACTGTTGGTGCTTGACCCAGCGGGTGATAATCTCTTTTCGACCTGCTGGCATTTGGTCGATAATCGAAACATCCATATCTCCAAAAGCAGTGATTGCTAGAGTCCGGGGAATTGGGGTCGCTGTCATCATCAAGACATCCGGATTTTGGCCCTTTTCACGCAGGATCCGTCTTTGGGCTACACCGAAACGGTGCTGCTCATCAATAATGACCAATCCGAGATCATGAAAATGAACCCCCTCCTGAATCAAGGCATGGGTTCCCACAATAAGGTCCACTTGCCCTGTCTGAATCAATTCCAAGCGTTCTCTTCTCTCCGCAGCTTTTAGACTGCCTGTTAAAAGAAGAATTCTAAGACTAGGAAAGAGAGAGGTCAAACTTTGTAAATGTTGCTCAGCTAAGATTTCAGTTGGGACCATCAAGGCCGCTTGCTTGCCAGCTGTCACAGCAGCATACATGGCCAACCCAGCCACAACGGTCTTCCCGCTTCCGACATCTCCTTGCAAGAGGCGATTCATGTGGTAAGGAGAGCGCATATCTGCTAGAATTTCGTTCAGACTTCGCTCCTGGGCTTCTGTTAACCTAAATGGAAGTTTAGCTTGAAGAGCTTTTAACTTCTTCTCATCCCAATCCAGCACGATTCCCTGTCCAACGGAACGATTTTCTTCCTTCAAGACCTGCAGTTGCAATTGGAAAAAGAGCAGTTCTTCAAATTTTACGCGTCTCAGGGCCTGCTTGTACTCCTCAAGATCCTTGGGAAAATGCATGGCTCTGACTGCTTGTCTGCGAGAAAGCAAGTGGTACTTGTCCATTAAGATTTGGGGGAGATTTTCTTCCAATAGTTGGTCCAAGCCAGCTTCAAAAGCCGTTTTGATGACCTTTACTAGAGCAGACTGGCTCACCCCCTGAGACAAGCGGTAGACTGGTTGAAGGTCGTCTTCGACTTGGACTAACAGCTTCATCCCTGTCAAGGCTCCCTTGGCCTTGTCCCACTTACCAAAGACAGCCACCGTTTGCCCTAGTTCAATCTTGTCCGCTAGATAGGGCTGGTTAAAGAAGCTAACCGCTAGGACCAGCTCTCCTTGTTTAATAGTAAAGCGAAGACGGTTACGCTTGTAACCATAATACTGGACATTGGCTGGAGTGGCAACAATTCCAGAAACAACTGCTTTTTCTCCATCTTCCAGATCTAAAACATTTTTTGATTTAAAATCTTCATACCGAAATGGGAAGTAGAGCAAGAGGTCCTCAACCGTTTCGATTCCCAATTTCTTGTATTTTTCTGCTGATTTCGGTCCAATTCCTGGCAGGACAGAAAGTGGTTGGTGTAAGTTCATTCTTTCCTCCTAGATAAGAAAGGAGGCTGGGACCTCCGTCATCAACCTCTTTCATCTCGAACTTTTTATAAAAGGAAGCTGGCAAAAGACAAACAACTTACTTCCCACTGTCTTCCTTTGTTGGACGATAAACTCTTGGTACGCGATCGCTCAGGACACAAACAACCTCATAGTTGATGGTGCCTCGATAGACTGCTACATCCGTTGTCGTTATAGCTAGATCACCATCTCTTCCGATCAATACTACCTTAGTCCCAATCGGGTAGGCCTTCGGTAGGCGAATGGTGATTTGGTCCATGGATACGCGACCGACAATCGGGCAGAATTGCCCATCAACAAGGACATGAAAACCTTGCATATCTCTGGTCCAGCCATCTGCATAGCCAATCGGAATGGTCCCAATCCACTCTTCCTCACTAGTCTGATAGGTCGCTCCATAACCAACAGTCTGACCCACTTCTAGTGATTTGATATGAACCAATTCTGTTTCCAGACTCAAAGCAGGACGGATGCTATAGGGAAACTCTAACTCTCTTCCACTTGGATTGAGCCCATACATGACATCGCCCAGTCGGACAGCATTAAAAATGGTATCAGCATGCCATAAAGTCGTTGCTGAATTGCTGGCATGAACGATTTTCGGAGTATAGGGCAAGAGTTCCAACAAGCTCTTAAATCGTTGCAATTGGCCTTGGAAATGCCGGTCATCTTTCTCATCAGCTGTAGCAAAATGAGTAAAGATCCCTTCCACTTCTGCTCCATGGTCTCTTAATAAGATCATAGCTTCCTGCAAGTCTTCTGCCGAACGAAAACCAATTCGTCCCATTCCTGAATCCACTTTAATATGAACCTTCAACCCAGTCAAATCAGACTTTTCAGCCAACAATGCTTTCAACCACTCGAGACTAGCCACTGTATAACGAATTCCTTCTTTGATGGCAATCTCTATGAAATCTATTGGAGCAACTCCCAAAATTAAAATCGGCTTTTCACCAGCTACTTGGCGTACTTCTATGGCTTCGTCTAGGTTGGAGACACAAAAAGCATCTACCATTGGCAATAAGCGTTCTACCACTGGCTGAACCCCATGACCGTATGCATTGGCCTTGACAACCGCAAAGGTCAAGGTCTCTTTCGGAATATGGGCCTGTATTTGTTGAACATTATAGGCAATAGCCTCTACATCCACATATGCTCGCGTTGGTCTATGTATACTAGCTTTCATTTCTTTCCTCCAAAATGACACTGGTCGAAACTAAATCGCCTGAGTGACTGATTGAAACCCAAATCTTTCCACTAAAAGGGGCTTTTGAAAAATAGGGAGCTCCTTTTTGATTGGTTAGAATTTCCAGATCCTGAAATCCTACTGGACCAATTCCTGTTCCCCAAGCCTTGGAAAAGGCTTCTTTTGCAGACCATCGTCCGGCCAGGTATTCCATTTTCCGTTTCCCGGATAATTGATCGAATCGTTCTCGTTCTGTCTCTGTTAATACCTTGGACGCAAATCTGGGATGTCTCTGGTAGGCTTCTTCAATGGATTGGATGGATTCGATATCTATCCCATGTCCAACAATCATATCTTTTCCTCTTTGATAATTCTCTATCCGCAACTCCATTTAAGAAGGAAAGGGCTGAGAATGTTTTCTCCAGCCCTCTCCTCTTATTCAGCTACATACTGATATATTTCTCGTACTAAGCTTTCTGTCTTTTCCCAACCCAAGCATGGGTCTGTGATTGATTGACCAAATACTTCTGGTTGATCTTGACGACCGTCCTCCAGATAAGATTCAATCATAAATCCACGAACCACATCATGGATAATTGGATTCCAGCTTCGATTACTAAGGGTCTCTCTGACAATGCGAATCTGTTCAGCAAATTTTTTCCCAGAATTATCATGATTGGTATCAACCAAGATAAATGGATGTTGCAAGCCCAAGGCTTGGTAACGATGAGCAGCTTCTAGCAAATCTTCATAGTGGTAGTTTGGAATGTTTTTCCCATTCGCGTCTAAAGCTCCACGCAGAATAGCGTGTCCGAATGGATTTCCACTTGTCTCCACAGAACGACCATTATAGAAGAAATGATGCCCATGCTGTGCGGCATAAATCGCATTAAACATGACAGACAAATTTCCAGATGTCGGATTTTTCAATCCAGTTGGGACTGAAATTCCACTTGCTACAAATCGATGACCTTGATCTTCTACAGAACGGGCCCCAATAGCAACATAGGAAAGTAAATCTTCAACAAATGGGTATGTCTCTGGATACAAAAGTTCGTCTGCTGTTGTCAATCCGGTTTCGGTAATCACTCGATGATGCAGGCGACGAACTGCCTTTAAACCAGCTACAAAACTTGGTTCTGAAGCAGTATCCGGCTGATGCATCAAGCCTTTATAGCCATCTCCATTGGTCCGAGGCTTGGCAGTATAGACCCGCATCACAATGAAGACCCGATCTTTGACTTCTTCTTGAAGGGTTGCAAGGCGACGAGCATACTCCATCACTGCTTCCTCATTATCTGATGAACATGGTCCCATCACAAGCAAGATACGCTTGTCTTCTCCCTTTAAAATAGAGGCTAGTTCACGGTCACGCGCTTCTTTGCGGGCCAACTGTTCACCTTCTAAGCGATAAAGAGAGGTCACAGCTGATTCATCAATG
The DNA here is from genome assembly GCF_047463015.1 of Streptococcus australis. GTDB lineage: Bacteria > Bacillota > Bacilli > Lactobacillales > Streptococcaceae > Streptococcus > Streptococcus australis_F. The sequence continues at coordinate 150,721 of NZ_JASHER010000001.1, forward strand.
ATTGGGCTAGTAACTGTAAAAGACATAGGCAGATCCTTTCAAACGATTAGAGTTTTTTACCGTGGCAGTTTTTAAATTTCTTACCAGATCCACATGGACAAATGTCATTGCGTTTGATTTGACTCAAATCAAGATCTTCTGGTAGATCAGTTTTTTGAGCGGCAATGTTACGAGTCGCTGTCGTTGAAATACTATGTTCTGTACGTGGGCGCTCTTGTTCGTGAATTTGAGCTTTCATCATGAGACGAGTCACATCAAACTCGATAGAACCAATCATATCGTTGAACATACGGAATCCTTCAGATTGGTATTCGACCACTGGATTGTTTTGCGCATAGCCACGGAGACCGACAGCATTACGCAATTGGTCTAAGGCATCGATGTGATCTGTCCATTTACTATCCACAACACGAAGGATCAAGACCTTTTGGAATTCTCTAACTGCTTCTTCATCGCGTAATTTCGCTACTTGGTTTTCATAAACCTCTTCAGCTCGTTGGAATAAGTAATCAATCACATCTTTATCAGATTTGCCTTCAATATCGCTCTCTGAAATGGTATCTTCAGGGACCAAATTGTATTTGGCAAAGTTCAAGATAGCTTCCGTACGTTCTTCCTTGCTTGAGTGACTTGCCCCTTCAACGATCCGTTTAATGGTTCGTTTGATCATGGCCTTGATTTCTGGAGCCAAATCACGATCCGCTGTAATCACATCATAGCGTTGAGAGTAGATAATCTCGCGTTGCTCCCGCATGACGTCATCATACTGAAGGACTTGCTTACGAGTGTCATAGTTGTTCCCTTCCACTCGTTTTTGGGCTGCTTCAACTTGACGTGTAAACATGTTAGATCGGATGACAGATTCTTCTTCGCTTAGTTTGAAGCGGTCTAGCAAGGCTTTGATGCGCTCTGAACCGAAACGACGCATCAACTCATCTTCAAGAGAAAGGTAGAATTGAGATTCACCTGGGTCCCCTTGACGTCCAGAACGTCCACGCAACTGGTTATCAATACGACGGCTTTCATGACGCTCTGTACCAATGACACATAGTCCGCCCAATTCACGAACTCCTTCACCGAGCTTGATATCGGTACCACGTCCGGCCATGTTAGTCGCGATGGTAACGGCACCACGTTGACCCGCATTCATGATGATTTGAGCTTCTTTGTAGTGGTTTTTCGCATTCAAAACTTCGTGGGGAACTCCTGCTTCGACCAAGAGACGAGATAAATAGTCACTGGTTTCAACGGCAACGGTACCCACCAAGACTGGTTGCCCTTTTTCGTAACGTGCTTTTACATCTTCTACTACAGCCTTAAACTTCGATTTCAAGCTTGGGTAGAGAAGATCTGGATGGTCGATACGAGCAATCGGACGGTTTGTTGGAATTGGAATGACGCGAATGTTGTAAATTTCACGGAATTCTTCTTCTTCTGTCTTACCAGTACCTGTCATCCCTGAAAGTTTTTTGTACATCCGGAAGAGGTTTTGGTAAGTAATAGAAGCTGATGTTTTGGTTTCTTCTTGGACTGGTACACCTTCTTTAGCCTCAATCGCTTGGTGCAAGCCGTCTGAATAACGACGTCCTTCCATGGTCCGACCTGTAAATTGGTCGACGATCAAGATTTCTTGATCCTCACTGACCACATAGTCGATGTCCAAAATCATGATATAGTTGGCACGGAGGGCATTGTCAATGTAATGCGTTAAAGCAACATTTTCGATGTCATACAAGTTTTCAAGCTTAAAGTAGCTTTCAGCCTTATCAATCCCAGAATCTGACAAACCAATCGTTTTTGAAGGAACATCAATGATATAGTCTTCTTCTTCCAAAGATTTCACAAAGGCATCCGCCATGTGATAGAGTTGGCTAGTTTCTGTAGAAGTCTGACCTGAAACAATCAATGGAGTACGGGCTTCATCAATCAAGATCGAGTCTACCTCATCGACCAAGGCATAGTTCAAAGGACGTTGTACCATATTTTCGGCACGAACAACCATGTTATCACGCAAGTAGTCGAAACCGATTTCCGCGTTGGTTGAATAGGTGATATCACAAGCATAAGCTTCTTGTTTTTCAGAAGGTGATTTTGCAGCCAGGTTGATCCCAACTGACAAACCAAGCCATGAGTACAATTCACCCATCTCTGTCGCATCACGTTCTGTCAGGTATTCATTGACCGTAACAACGTGAACCCCTTTACCAGATAGGGCATTCAAATACACCGGCATGGTCGCAGTCAAGGTTTTCCCTTCCCCTGTACGCATTTCTGGAACGTCACCATGGTGAAGAACAATCCCCCCCATGACCTGTACTTTATAAGGGAACAAGCCCAAGACACGCTTAGCACCTTCACGAACTACTGCGAAAGCTTCATAGAGGAGATCATCCAATGATTCACCATCTTGGTAGCGTTGTTTGAACTCTTCTGTTTTCGCCTTCAGTTCATCATCTGACAAGGCAGCCATTTGATCTTCATAGGAGAAGACCTTGTCTGCCATCTTTTCCAATCGTCTTAATTCACCTTTATCATTTTCGATAATTGTTTTTAATAAATTAGCCATTAGTATCCTTACTTTTCAAATTTCTTAAATTTTAAACGTTCTTTTTATTATAGCACACTGTAGCTTATCCATCAAGAAATTCCATTGATTAGAAGATGGTTTCCCCCTCTTTTTTCCCTTATCCATTTCACCTTTTGCTCATCTATTAGAAAAATCCTTAAAACAACAAAAGGCTGAGCACTTGATGACTCAACCTTCTACCTACATTTATGGATGACTGACAATTAATTCCATCTCTTCTCCTGATAAGGTCCAATTCTGGATATCACTCGTTAAGATAAAATGTTCTCCTTTTCCAATCGGATAATCTACCCCATCTACCCGAAGACTTCCTTGCCCTGAGAGAACGCTCATCAAACTATAATCATGGGTCTTTTCAAATCGAACTTCCCCATTGATGACCCATTTGTGAACACCAAAGAAGTCATTGGCCACTAACAAAGTCGATGACAAGTGGTCAACTTTTTCCTCAACTGGTCGGCTATTTGCCGGAGCACCTAAGTTCAGTACATCAATAGACTGTTCAATGTGCAATTCACGTAAATTCCCTTGATCATCTTTGCGATCAAAGTCGTAAACTCGATACGTCGTGTCGCTTGATTGCTGAGTTTCCAAAATCAAGATACCCGAACCAATGGCATGCATGGTTCCACTTGGAACATAGAAGAAATCTCCCGCTTTCACAGGAACCCGTGCTAAAAGATCATCCCATTCTTTGGCTTCGATCATCTGACGTAATTCTTCCTTGGACTGGGCGTGGTGACCATAGATAATCTCCGCACCTTCATCAGCAGCAATAATATACCAGCATTCGGTTTTCCCAAGTTCTCCTTCATGCTCCATTCCATAGGCATCATCTGGATGAACCTGAACACTGAGCCAGTCATTGGCATCCAGAATCTTTGTCAATAAAGGAAAGACCGGTTCTGTTCGATCTCCAAATAATTCACGATGCTCTGCATAAAGTTGGTCTAACCCCATTCCAGCAAATGGCCCATTTTTAACAACAGAAACACCATGTGGATGGGCCGAAATCGCCCAATATTCACCAACATGATCGCTCGGGATTTCATAGCCAAACTCATCTCGTAATCTAGTTCCACCCCAAATTTTTTCCTGCATGACGGATTGTAAAAATAACGGTTGTGACATACCTGCCTCCATATATCCTTGTATTCAATACCTTATTATACAAAATTTCATTCGTTTTTGAAAGCCCTGCCAAGCCCTTCATCCCCTTTTTAATTTTTTGCACGTTTTTCGCATTTTTACCGGCTTTTCGCTATAATAGGTATATGAATCTCAAAGAATCCATTATCGAGTTGGCTCACTCCATCGGTATTTCAAAAATCGGTTTTACCACTGCAGATGATTTTTCCTATTTAGAAAAATCTCTCCGCCTAGCTGTAGAGGAAGGCCGAAATTCAGGGTTTGAGCACAAAAATATCGAAGAACGAATCCAGCCGCGCTTAAGTTTAGCTTCTGCTAAAACGATTATTTCCATTGCCGTTGCATATCCTCACAAGTTAAAACAACAACCTCAGAAGACAGCCTATAAACGCGGAAAATTCACTCCCAACAGTTGGGGCATAGACTATCACTATGTCCTACAGGATAAGTTGGACCGCCTGGCTAAAGGGATTGAAGAATTGACGGCTAACTTCGAATACAAGGGCATGGTGGATACCGGAGCCTTGGTGGATACTGCCGTTGCTCAACGGGCTGGCATTGGATTTATCGGCAAGAATGGCCTTGTCATCTCAAAAGAATATGGTTCTTATATGTTTTTAGGAGAACTTATCACTAACCTAGAAATTGAACCCGACCAAGCAGTCGACTATGGTTGTGGAGATTGTGACCGCTGTGTAGAAGCCTGCCCGACATCTTGCTTAATTGGAGATGGCACCATGAATGCCCGACGTTGTCTGTCCTTTCAGACCCAAGACAAGGGGATGATGGATATGGAATTCCGTAAAAAGATTAAAACGGTCATCTACGGCTGTGATATCTGTCAAATCTGTTGTCCCTACAATCGTGGTCTGGATAACCCACTAGCTACTGACATTGACCCTGAACTAGCTCACCCAGAATTAATCCCCTTTATCGAGCTATCCAATGGTCAATTCAAAGAAAAATTCGGAATGGTCGCTGGTAGTTGGCGGGGGAAAAATATCCTGCAGCGAAATGCCATCATTGCCTTGGCCAATGCTAATGACCGGTCTGCCATCCCTAAACTTCTAGAAATTATCGAAACTTCGCAAAACCAGATTCATATTGCAACAGCCATTTGGTCTCTGGGGGAGCTGATTCGAGAAGTCACACCTGACTTGGTTGATTTATTAACTTCCCTCAAAAACCCAAGTCCTGCTATTATAGAAGAACGCGAACGGTTTTTCCAAAAATTCTATCTAGATGAAATAACGATACAAAAATAGAGAGTGGGACAGAAATCGGTCATTCGTTAGAATTCGATTTCGTCGTCCCACCTCCGCACAGTTGAGTAGGGCTATAAAAGCTGATGAAATCAGCCTAGTAGAGCCCACTCAACCACTGCGTCTTGCTCGACTATCCAAAGACAATTGAGAGGCTAGGACTTTGGTCCCAGCCTCTTTTATAGTTCACCTCATCCTTCTTCCTGACCTTATTCTTAAAAAAGCCCCAAGGGATAAAACCAAAAGAACCCCCAAAGAATAGCAGATAAAAAACCAACCACAACATCACGAACAAAATGGACTCCAGCCAGAACACGAACCCCCGCCAATAGAAGAGCCAAGGACAGACCAAGGACCGATAGAAGAGGATGCACTCCCCAGGCTACTGTAGAAATGATCGCCGCAGAAAAGACGTGCCGACTTGGCATAGAACTCCCCTTCCCCTCTCGATTCAGTAACGGAGGGAAAGTCCCCAGCTCATAGGGACGCGGCCAATTCATTCGTTTTCGAATGACACTTAATACAATAAAACCAGTTGCTGGTACCAAAAGATAAGCAAGCACAATCCAAGTCTTGCTAGCCTTTAGATAGACTGCCCAAAGAACATAGAAATAAAGGAGAGGCATCAACAAGGTGACGAGCCGATTGGTCCACTTTAATAAAGAAAGATAATAGGGATGGGTCACAAAAAATGGTCTAACCCGTTCATAGAACAAATATTCTTTTTTCATAAGGATTCTCTCTTCAATCAGTCATTTAACAAGCAACAGCTCAGCTAGATCAAAATCCCTTCCAGGTGATCGAGCTCATGCTGGCAAATCTGGGCCGCAAAACCTTCTAAGCTTATGAGCTGAGGTTTCCAATTGGTATCACGGTAGGAGACTTGAATCTTTTCAAAGCGACTTGTCTTTCGACTCCCTGCTAAAGAAAGACAGCCTTCTTCTGCCTCGTACTTCCCTTCTTTCTTAACTAGAACAGGATTAAAGAGAACTAAGGGCATCAAACCTAGTTGGATGATGATGACTCGCTTACGTACACCAATCATATTAGCAGCCATGCCAACGCAGGCTTCCTGGTGAGCTCGTAAGGTATCTCGTAAATCTTGCGCCAAATACAAATCCTCTTTTGTCGCTTCTTCAGACACTTGACTCAAAAAGAAGGGATCCTTCATAATGGCTTTTTCCATCATTTTTCCTCTCTTGCTTAAAAAAGAGAAGGTTATTCATCCATCTTCCCGACGAAGAACTCCCTCCCCTAGCATTTTGATGCTTTATGTTATTTCAACCTTAACTTATTAGTCTTTTTTGCTGACTTGTTTTGCTAAGACAAAATTCCCTAAAGTAGCTGAACCGTTTCCTGCTACTGCTGGTGTTACGATATAGTCACGAACATCTGGTACTGGCAAATAGCCGTTCAATAAGACGGTGAATTTTTCACGGACGCGATCCAACATATGCTGTTGTGCCATCACTCCTCCACCAAATACAATCACATCTGGACGGAAGGTTACAGTCGCATTGACAGCAGCTTGAGCAATATAGTAGGCTTGGATATCCCATACAGAGCTATTCAGTTCAATATTTTCCCCACGAATACCGGTACGAGCTTCCAAGCTTGGACCAGCCGCAAAACCTTCTAAACAGCCTCTGTGAAATGGACAAACTCCATTAAATTCTTTTTCAACATCCATTGGGTGTTTAGCAACATAGTAGTGCCCCATCTCAGGATGTCCCACTCCACCAATGAATTCACCACGCTGGATGACACCTGCACCAATCCCTGTACCAATTGTGTAGTAGACTAGATTTTCGATCCGCGCACCCGCATTATTACGAGCAACAACCTCACCATAAGCTGAGCTATTTACGTCAGTTGTAAAGTAAATCGGTACATTCAAGGATCGACGGAAAGCTCCCACCACATCTACATTTGCCCAATGTGGTTTGGGAGTTGTTGTAACGAATCCATAGGTCTTTGAATTCTTATCAATATCAATCGGGCCAAAAGAACCAATGGCTAAACCTGCAAGATTTTCAAACTTAGAGAAAAATTCAATACATTTATCAAGGGTTTCTATAGGGGTAGTAGTTGGAAACTGTGTTTTCTCAATGACGTTATAATTTTCGTCACCTACAGCACAAACAAACTTTGTTCCACCTGCTTCAAGACTTCCATATAATTTAGTCATATCAAACCTCTTCTTCAATTCTCTTTTTTTCTATTATATCACAAAGGGAAACGGTTCACTTCTATTCCTTATAGAAAAAACTACTCTTATTTATGTTTAAACAGTAGATGAGCGACTTTTTTATTCCAAGCCTCACCTCCAAACAAAATTCAAGGACTGGAGGAAGCCCTAACCAGTCCTTGAGTAATACTATTTTAGATTATGCTTTTACTTCAATAATCGCATCACCTTTAGCAACTGCACCAGTAGCTACTGGAGTTACTGAAGCATAATCAGCTGTGTTTGTGACGATGACCATTGTTGTGTCATCAAGACCAGCTGCCGCAATTTTAGCAGAATCAAATGTTCCAAGAACATCGCCAGCTTTGACCTTATCGCCTTGAGCAACTTTCTGATCAAATCCTTCCCCGTTCATTGAAACTGTATCAATCCCAACGTGGATCAAAACTTCAGCACCATTGGCTGTCTTCAAGCCAAAAGCATGTCCAGTTGCAAAAGCAATGGTTACTTCAGCATCCGCCGGAGCATAGACAACACCTTCAGTTGGTTTGATGGCAATCCCTTGTCCCATAGCACCGCTTGAGAATACAGGATCATTTACGTTTTCTAAAGCAACCGCTTGACCAACGATTGGAGAGATGATGGTTTCATCTTGAAGAGATGCTGGAACAGTTCCAGTTGTTTCTTCTTCAATAATTGCACCAGCTTCTTCGTCTTCTGCAGGAACTGATGAAGCTTCATCTTCGTAACCGAACATATATGTCAAACCAAAACTTAGTGCAGTTGTAAATACAACCATAAATACATATTTCAATAATTGACCGTTTAGATAGAGAAGTGTTCCTGGAATAATTGTAATACCAAATCCTGTACCAGCAAGGTTTAACATAGATGCAATCCAACCACCTACAGCACCTGCTCCCAAAGCAATAACGAATGGTTTCACATAACGCAAGTTCACACCAAAGATTGCAGGCTCAGTAATACCTAATAAGGCAGAAATAGTTGCAGGAAATGCTAAAGCTTTCACTTTTTGAGATTTTGATTTCACTGCCACCGCTAAAGTCGCACCAGCTTGTGCAGTCATAGCAGCTGTAATAATTGCATTAAATGGATCTTTTTTATCCGAAGTAATTAATTGCGATTCAAGAAGGTTAAAAATATGATGGACACCAGTAACGACAATCAACTGATGAACCCCACCGATAAGAAGACCTGCAAGGCCGAATGGTAAATTTAAAATAAACTTAGTTGCATTCAGTACATGTTCCTCGATGCTGTGGAAGAATGGTCCAATAATAAACAAAGCGAGGAATGACATGATTGTTAATGTAAATAATGGAACCAATAACAAATCTAAGACATCTGGAATTTTCTTATGGAGCCATTTTTCAAGTTTCGCACCAATTAGACCAACGAAGAAAGCGGGAAGAACTGAGTTCTGGAATCCAACTACATGATGGAAGATACCAAAGAATGTTGCTGCTTTAGAAGGATCTTCCGCTACAACCCACGCATTAGGAAGTGTCGGACTAACCATCATCAAACCAATTACAATTCCAAGAACAGGATTTCCTCCAAACACTCGGAACGCAGACCATGAAATCAAGGCTGGGAAGAAAGCAAACGCAGTATCTGTCAAAATTGTTGAATAGGTATAGAAATCTGTAGATTTAAATGCGTCTGCTGTAGTACCAAACAAAGCCAGCACTTGATCTTGAGCAATAGCACCACGAATTCCCATAAACAAACCAGTTGCAACGATTGCTGGCAAAATTGGGACAAAAACATCTCCGAAGGTACGGATTGCGCGTTGGAACCAATTTCCTTGTTTCGCTGCTTCAGCTTTCATTTCATCTTTTGAAGAAGTTGGCAAGCCTAGAGCTACTACTTCATCGTAGATCTTATTTACAGTACCAGTACCAAAGATGATTTGGTATTGACCTGAGTTAAAGAAAGCTCCCTGTACTTTTTCAATGTTCTCAACAACATCTTTGTTGATTTTTGATTCATCTTTAACCATCACGCGAAGACGAGTCGCACAGTGAGCAACACTGCTAACGTTCTCAACTCCACCGATTGCATCGATGACTTTTTTTGCAATTTCTGTATTTGACATTTGCAAAAATCTCCTTATTTTTTATTGTTTTGAAAACGGTTAAACCATCTCTACGCTCTTAATTGTACCACGTATTAAGAATATGTCAACCGTTTTGCAGAATGTTTTTGGTGTTTATTTGCGATTTTTGATTGTTTGAAAGATGGATTTCTTATTTTCATTCACTAAAAAGCCCGTATGCTCTATATAAAAACCTCTATCTTGTTTTTGAATTTTCAAAAACTTTCATACTTTCATTTATTTTCATAAACCGAAACTAGGCTTGACTTCGATATTTTATGATAAACGTTTGACATTTTTTCTCAATTATTTGGCCAAATTCTTGCTTTTTTTTTTAGAAATCGGTACTATGGAAGTAAGAAAAATTTTGGAGGAGTCAAATGGAATGGACAACCGAACTTCGGTACAAACGGTATGAAGACTGGACCGAAGAAGAAAAGAAACAAATTAAAGAAAATATGGCCAAATCCCCTTGGCATACTCACTACCATGTTGAACCAACATCTGGTCTCTTAAATGATCCAAATGGTTTCTCTTATTTTGACGGCAAATGGATCCTCTTTTACCAAAACTTTCCGTTTGGAGCCGCACATGGATTGAAGTCTTGGGTACAACTCGAAAGTGACGATTTAGTCCATTTTAACGAAACCGGAGTGAAGGTCTTTCCAGACACACCTTTAGATAGCCATGGAGCCTATTCTGGTTCTGCTATGCAGTTTGATGACAAACTATTCTTATTCTATACTGGAAATGTTCGCGATGCAGAATGGATCCGTCATCCCTACCAAGTCGGCGCTTTGATGGACAAAGAAGGAAAGATTGAAAAAATTAACAAAATCTTGATTGATCAACCTGCTGATTCTACTGATCACTTCCGCGACCCACAAATTTTTAATTTCAAAGGCCAATACTATGCCATTGTCGGTGGTCAAGATCTTGAGAAAAAAGGATTCGTTCGTCTTTACAAAGCAGTGAATAACGATTATACCAACTGGGTTGAAGTAGGAGATCTTGATTTCAACAATGATCGTACAGCTTATATGATGGAATGTCCTAACTTGGTCTTCGTCGGCGAGCAACCTATCCTTCTTTATTGCCCTCAAGGTTTGGACAAAGCGGTCCTCGATTACGACAATATCTACCCAAATATGTATAAGATTGGGGCTTCTTTTGATCCTGAACAGGCTCGTTTAGTTGATGTATCTGAATTGCAAAACTTAGACTATGGCTTCGAAGCCTATGCAACTCAAGGCTTCAATGCTCCTGATGGAAGAGCCTTAACTGTTAGCTGGTTAGGTCTACCAGATGTCGCTTATCCATCTGATCGTTATGACCACCAAGGAGCTTTCTCTTTGGTCAAAGAGCTAAGTATTAAGGACGGTAAACTTTATCAATATCCAGTTGAAGCTATAAAAGAGCTCCGCTCCTCTTCATCCGAGTTTCGTAACAAAGAGGTTACCAACAATTGTTACGAGTTAGAATTAGCCTTTGAAGCGAATAGCAAAAGTGAGATTGTTCTCCTAGCAGATAAAGAAGGAAAAGGTCTTTCTATTACTTTCGATATTGCAAATGGTCAAGTCATTGTCGATCGTAGTCAAGCTGGTGAACAATATGCCCAAGAGTTTGGGACTACTCGTACTTGCCCGATCGAAAACCAAGCTACAACTGCTACTATTTTCATCGATCATTCTATTTTTGAAATTTTTATCAACAAAGGAGAAAAAGTATTCTCTGGTCGCGTCTTCCCGCATGCTAATCAAACTGGTATTTTGATTAAATCTGGAACACCTACTGGAACATACTACGAACTAGACTATGGTCGCAAAGCTCACTGATGTCGCCAAATTAGCTGGCGTCAGCCCTACGACAGTTTCACGAGTCATCAATAAAAAGGGCTATTTATCTGAAAAAACTATCTCAAAAGTCAAAGAGGCCATGAGGGAGTTGGGCTACAAGCCTAATACAATCGCTCGGAGCCTACAAGGAAAATCAGCCAAATTAATCGGCTTAATCTTCCCAAAAATCAGTCATGTCTTCTATGCAGAATTAATCGATAAATTGGAAGAAGAACTGTTCAAACATGGGTATAAAACCATTATTTGTAATAGCGAGCATGATTCTGAAAAAGAACGTGAATACATTGAAATGCTAGAAGCCAATCAAGTAGATGGTATTATTTCTGGTAGTCATAATCTGGGAATTGAAGATTATAACCGAGTTACAGCTCCTATCATCGCTTTTGACCGAAACCTATCACCTGAGATCCCTGTCGTCTCCTCAGATAACTACGCCGGTGGCGTCCTTGCTGCGGAAACCCTTGCCAAGACAGGTGCAAAGAAGATTATCATGATTACGGGGAATGATAACTCCAATTCCCCAACAGGTCTTCGCCATGCAGGGTTTGCTTCGGTACTGCCAGGAGCACAAATCATTAATGTTTCTAGTGATTATTCCCCCATTCGCAAAGAAATGGAAATCAAGTCTATCTTGACCCAGCAAAAACCTGATGCTATCTTTGCATCTGACGATCTAACGGCGATTTTGGTGATGAAAATTGCTGATGAACTCGGCATTTCAATTCCAGAAGACCTCAAAGTCATTGGCTACGACGGGACCTACTTTATTGAAAAATTTTTCCCCCGTCTAACCACCATCAAGCAACCTTTACAAGAGATTGCTCACCTGACGGTCGATCTTCTTCTACAGAAAATCGAAGGGAAAGAGGTAAAGACTACAGGCTATTTTCTCCCTGTTAGTGTTTTACCCGGCAAAAGTGTGTAAATGAGTAAGAAATTAATCACAAAAAAGAAGCCACCTTTTAGGTAGCTTCTTTTTTATTCTGCTTCCGTCACAAATTGGCTTAAGACACCATTCACAAACCGAGCAGATTTCTCATCTGAAAAAGTTTTTGCTAATTCAATTGCTTCATTCACCGCAACCAATTGAGGTGTATCAAAGGAAGTCATTTCAAACACACCCAAGCGAAGAATGTTTTTCTCCACTAGAGTCAAGCGTTCTACGGTCCAGCCAGTTTTCAAGTGTTGGGCAATCTGTTGATCCAATTCATCCTTTGATTGACGAACACCCGATACCAAATTGAGGAGAAAAGCTGGAATTTCCACTTCCTGGTCTGTTTCCTCTTTGTCATGAGTAAAAGCAAATCGACACGCTTCTACAACATCCCCTTCATACTCTAAACTCATCAGAGCTTGAAAGGCACGCTCCCGTAGATCACGACGTGATTCAAATAAAATATCAGTCATTGAGGAAATCCTCATTAAACAAATCTTTCAAATCAGGTTTCGCTGCTTTTTCAGTCACGATTCCAACTACATGGATGTTGACATCATCCAATGTGACATCCGCCATATTGTAGACAGCTGTTTTTACTGCTTTTTGGATTGCAACCGCTACTTTAGGGACTGCCACACCATACTCTAGATAGAGGTAAATATCAACAGAGATTTGACCATCTTCTTGTGTACGAAGGTAAACCCCACGACCAAGAGCACGTTTTGAAAGGCTATCCGATACACTCTTGTTTTCAAGAGAATGAACACCATCTACTTTTGCAGTCGCAATCGCAATAATTTTTTCTAGCACACGAGGTGCAATGACGATTTCGCCGTATTGTTCAGTTGCCATAGAAGTTCCTTTCTATCAGACCTATTTTAGAGCTGATTAGGCACGAGAAACGTAAGTTCCTTCAGCTGTATTGATAATCAATTTTTGTCCTGCTTCGATGAAGTCTGGAACGTTAACCACAAGACCTGTTTCCATTGTAGCTGGTTTACCAGAACCTGTAACTGTAGCACCTTTAATAGATGGTTGAGTTTCAGCAACTGTCAATTCAACAGTTGTAGGAACAGTCACCCCAATCACTTCGTTTCCATAGAATTGGATTTTCACTTCTGAGTTTTCAAGGATGTAAAGCAATTCGTTCTCAACATTGGCAACAGGAATTTCATATTGGTCGTATGTTTCAGTATTCATGAAGTAAGCTGTATCATCCATTTTATACAAATATTGAGCTGGTACTGTTTCAATAATAGCTTGCTCAAATTTTTCTTCTGGACGGTAGCTTGTATCAAAAGTTGAACCAGTACGAACATCACGCAATTTCATACGCATGATAGTATTTCCTTTACCTGGTTTGTGGTGGCTAGCTTCCAAAACGCGGATCAATTTTCCATCAGCTGTTTCAAAGGTCATACCAGCTTTCAACTTACTTGCTTCAATCATGTTTTCATACCTCTTTTTAAAAAATATATTACTCTTTATTTTACAGTTTATATCTCGTTTTGTCAATTTGTAACTTCAAACCCCTTGATTTTACTAGCTTTTTAGAAAATTATGATCTTTTCATTACCATATAGTTTTTTTCAAAAAGTTCCTAAAAAAGGTCACAAAAAAATACCCCATAGAGTATCTATCAATTTATGAGTTCAGCAGGCAAGATCTAGCACCCTCACACGGTGCTTTTTTTCTTTGAAAAAATGGTAGGCGTCCGCGTACCAATGGGTACTCGAAGGCCTACCACTAGTTCAATTATAGCATATTTTATACACTTTTTCACATTTTAAAAGCTTTTAAAGAATTAATAATGCAAAAGGTGGCGTGTGCTTTTTATGTCAAAAACAAAAAATGGTAGGCCACCGCGCACCAATGGGTGCTCGACCGCCTACCACATATTCAATTGTAGCATATTTTATCATAAACAGCTCAGATTTCTCAAATCTGTCTCTGCAAATTTCCTTAGATCACAATCAATTCTTTTGGCGCAAGGGTCAAGACTTCACAGCCACTTTCCGTAATCAAAAGATCATCTTCAATCCGGACACCAGATAGACCTTCAATGTAGATTCCTGGCTCATCTGTCAGGACCATCCCCGCCTTGATAACTTCTTTTGATGCTTGGTTGAAGTAGGGTTCTTCGTGGATATCCAAGCCAATTCCATGTCCAATTCCATGGCTAAAGTACTGACCGTATCCTGCAGCCTCAATAATGTCTCGAGGAATTTTATCAAAATCACGGAAACCTAGTCCATCCTTCGCTTCAGCAATGAGAGCTTGGTTGGCTTTCAAGACCGTTTCGTAAATTTCTCTTTCCTTATCGCTGACATGACCTGCATAAATGGTCCGAGTCATATCACTCACGTAATGGTTGTAAAGACAGCCAAAGTCCAAGGTCAAGGCATCCCCAGCAGAGATAATTCGATCACTAGGAGTCGCATGGGGCATAGCAGAGCGTTCTCCCGCAGCAGAGATGATATCAAAGGATACACCTGAAGCTCCCAATTCCCGCATTCTGAAATCCAGGAAGGTCGCAGCTTCTAACTCTGTTGTTTGACCAACCTTGATAAATTCAAGCACATCGAGGAAGGCTTGATCTGAAATACTGCAGGCCTTACGGATGGTTGCCACTTCTGTCTCATCTTTAATCAAACGAAATTCCATCACAAAATCAGACAAGGCCCTTAGAGAGACTCCTGAGAAAGCCGTTGCCAGACGGGTCTGATAGGCAACTGTGATCTCATCCTCAAAGCCAAGTTCTTGGATAGCTGCATCTTTGACAATTTTTGCTGCTTCTTCCAATTCATTGCGAGTTTCAACAATCTCAACAAAGGGGAAACAAGTCGCATGGGCATGAATGGTATAGCGAGAATCTGTAAAGAGCACCACGCGCTCTTCTGTTACTAAAACAGTCCCATTTGATCCCCAGAAACCTGTCAAATAGTATACATTTTTCAAGTTGTTAATGAGGACAGCTTTTAGATCCTGTGCCTTCATTTTAGTTCGTAGATTTGTAATTCGTTGGTTCATTGTAATTTCCCTTTCAAATACTGTCCTGTAAAGCTAGCTGGGTTGCTGGCTACTTCTTCTGGTGTCCCTGTTGCAATAATGGTACCACCACCGACACCACCTTCTGGTCCTAAGTCGATGATATGGTCCGCTGTCTTAATCACATCCAAGTTGTGCTCAATGACCAAAACGGTATTGCCATCATCTACAAAGCGTTCCAAGACCTTGAGCAAACGAGAGATATCCTCTGTATGAAGACCTGTTGTCGGCTCATCCAAAATATAGAAGGACTTACCAGTTGAGCGCTTATGAAGCTCGGAAGCCAACTTCATCCGCTGGGCTTCTCCTCCGGAAAGTGTCGTTGCCGGCTGTCCCAGGGTCACATAGCCCAAGCCGACATCCTTGATGGTTTGTAATTTGCGATTGATCTTTGGAATGTGTTTAAAGAAATCGACTGCATCATTGACGGTCATGTCCAAAACCTGGGAGATATTCTTTTCTTTATAGTGAACTTCCAGGGTTTCACTGTTGTAGCGGCGCCCATGGCAGACTTCACACGGGACATAGACATCCGGTAGGAAATGCATCTCAATCTTGATAATACCATCTCCCGAGCAAGCCTCACACCGGCCCCCTTTGACATTGAAACTAAAGCGGCCTTTTTTGTAGCCTCTAATCTTGGCTTCATTGGTTTGGGCAAAGAGATCGCGAATATCGTCAAATACTCCTGTATAGGTAGCTGGATTTGAGCGTGGAGTGCGCCCAATCGGACTTTGATCGATATCGATCAGTCGATCAATGTGCTCGACACCTGAAATGGTTTTGTATTTCCCTGGTTTCTCCGAATTACGATTCAATTTTTGCGCCAGCGTCTTTTTCAAAATACTGTTGACTAAGGTTGACTTCCCCGAGCCAGAAACGCCAGTTACAGCAATGAACTTGCCAAGCGGGAAGCGTGCTGTCACCTCTTTTAAGTTATTTTCAGCGGCCCCTGTCAGCTCGATAAAGCGTCCGTTGCCTACCCGCCGTTCAGTTGGTACTGGAATGGCCCGTTTACCAGAAAGATACTGACCAGTGATGGATTTGCTATTGCGGGCTACCTGCTTAGGCGTTCCAGCCGCAACAATCTCGCCTCCAAAGACTCCGGCTCCTGGACCGACGTCGATCAGATAATCAGCTTCTCTCATGGTATCCTCATCGTGTTCGACGACGATCAAGGTATTTCCCAAATCACGCATCTTCTTAAGACTAGCAATCAAGCGGTCATTGTCCCTTTGATGGAGACCGATTGACGGCTCATCTAGGATATAGAGGACTCCTGAGAGATTGGAACCAATCTGAGTTGCCAAGCGAATCCGCTGACTCTCCCCCCCAGATAGAGTCCCGGCCGAGCGAGAAAGGGTCAGATAACTCAAGCCAACATTGTTCAAGAAGCTCAAGCGATCCTTGACTTCTTTGAGAATCGGACGAGCAATGGTCTCTTCATTCTTGGTTAATTGGAGATCAGCTATCACCTTCAGATGGTCCTCAATGGACAAGTCAGAGATTTGCCCGATATGTAGCCCCTTCTCTCCTCCTACTCGGACAGACAAGGCCTGGTCATTCAAGCGATAACCATGGCAGGTGGCACAAGTCAATTCATTCATGTAGGACAACATCTGATTGCGGGTGAAGTCACTAGAAGTTTCGTGGTAGCGGCGATTGATGTTGGTGACGACTCCTTCAAAAGGAATGTCAATATCGCGAACCCCACCAAATTCATTCTCATAATGGAAATGGAACTCCTTGCCATCAGACCCATAAAAAATTAAGTGGCGGTCTTCTGGAGATAAGTCTTCAAAGGGCTTGTCCATATCAATCCCAAACTGGATCATGGCCTGTTCCAACATCTGAGGATAGTAATTAGAGGAAATCGGGTTCCAGGGTGCAAGCGCTCCTTCACGCAGAGTCTTGCTAGAATCTGGAACAACCAAATCCAAGTCTACCTCTAGCTTGATCCCTAGTCCATCACAATCTAGACAAGAGCCAAAGGGGGCATTAAATGAAAAGAGACGAGGTTCCAATTCAGGGACGGTAAAGCCACATACCGGGCAAGCATAATGCTCTGAAAAGAGCAGTTCATTATCGTCCATGGTATCAATGACCACGTAGCCATCTGCGATCCGGAGGGCTGCTTCTACCGAATCAAAGAGACGAGAACGAATGCCGTCTTTGATGACAATCCGGTCTACAACAACCTCGATGGTGTGCTGCTGGCTTTTTGACAACTCTGGGACCTCTGTCACATCAAAAATCTCACCATCCACACGCACCCGGACATAGCCATCTTTTTGAACCTTTTCGATGATATTCTTATGCTGGCCTTTTTTCTTGCGAACAATGGGAGCTAAGATTTGCAGGCGTTGGCGATCTGGCAGTTCCAAAACTTGGTCTACAATCTGCTCGACCGAAGAAGCGGTGATCGCCCCATGGCCATTGATACAGTAGGGAGTCCCCACACGAGCATATAAAAGACGTAAGTAATCGTTGATTTCCGTTGTCGTACCAACCGTTGACCGCGGATTTTTGCTGGTTGTTTTTTGGTCAATGGAAATGGCGGGGCTTAAGCCATCAATCGAGTCCACATCAGGTTTTTCCATATTTCCTAAAAACTGGCGAGCATAGGCTGATAAACTCTCTACGTAACGTCTTTGTCCTTCTGCATAGAGAGTGTCAAAGGCTAAGCTCGATTTCCCAGAACCCGATAAACCAGTGACCACGACCAGCTTGTCTCGAGGGATTTCAACATCAATATTTTTTAAATTATGAGCACGCGCTCCATGAATGACAATTTTATCGAGCATTTCTTCCACTTTTCATCAATTTATTTATCCTTCATTATATCAAATTTTTCAGCATTCTTTTATCCAAAAGCGTGCTTTTTCTGTTATAATGTTAAGGTGTAAAAAAACAAGGGGAGGCACCATGAAACAGGTCTTTTTATCAACAACGACTGAATTTAAAGAAATAGAGACACTGGAACCCGGTAGCTGGATCAACCTTGTCAACCCTTCCCAAAGTGAATCGATGGAAATCGCCTCTGCTTTTAACATCGATATTGCCGACTTACGGGCACCACTCGATGCGGAAGAAATGTCTCGTATGACCATCGAAGATGAGTATACCTTGATCATCGTAGACGTTCCCATCAAGGAAGAACGGAACAATCAGACCTACTATGTCACCATCCCTTTGGGAATCATCCTAACTGAGGAGGCCATCATCACCACTTGCTTGGAAGAGTTGCCTCTCCTAGACACCTTTATCAATCGTCGCTTGCGGAATTTCTATACCTTCATGCGGTCCCGCTTTA
The DNA here is from genome assembly GCF_047463015.1 of Streptococcus australis. GTDB lineage: Bacteria > Bacillota > Bacilli > Lactobacillales > Streptococcaceae > Streptococcus > Streptococcus australis_F. The sequence goes on from NZ_JASHER010000001.1 coordinate 169,180, forward strand.
TCTTCCAGATCCTTTATCGCAATGCTGAGCTTTATTTGTCTGCGCTTCGTACCTTGGATCGTAAAAGCGAGCAGATTGAAAGCCAATTGCACAAATCGACGCGTAATGAAGAGCTGATTGAGTTGATGGAGCTGGAAAAGACCATTGTCTACTTCAAGGCCTCTTTGAAAACCAATGAGCGCGTGATCAAGAAATTGACCAGTGCCACTAGTAACATCAAGAAATACCTGGAAGATGAGGATCTGTTGGAAGATACCTTGATCGAGACCCAACAGGCCATCGAGATGGCGGATATTTATGGAAACATCCTCCACTCCATGACCGATACCTTCGCATCAATTATCTCCAACAACCAGAATAATATCATGAAGACCTTGGCCATGGTGACCATCGTCATGTCCATCCCAACCATGATTTTCTCAGCCTACGGGATGAACTTCAAGAACAATGATCTTCCGCTCAACGGGGAACCCAATGCCTTTTGGCTCATTATCTTTATCGCCTTCGCCATGACCGGCTCCCTCGTCGTTTACCTCATCCATAAAAAATGGTTCTAACACCTACAAATATAACTAAGGAGTATGTATGTCTCAATTTGATCTGACCCAATTAAGTAAGAAAAACCAAGAATTCGTTCGTATCGCTAAACACCAATTGATTGAAAATGGCAAAACGGAAGAAGAGGCTACCAGCCTAATTGAAGAGATTCTTCCAGCTATCTTTGAAAACCAACCAAAAGGAGTAACGGCGCGAACTCTCTTTGGAGCGCCAACTGTTTGGGCCAATGCATTTAGTGATAAGGAACGCTACGAAAAAGAGCATCCAAAAGAAAATGATACTCCTCTTCTCATGATTACGGATTCCTTCCTGCTCGTCTTTGGCCTCTTTGCTGCGATTTCAGCCTTCATGAACTTATTTGCACCTCAGGGAACTACTTATGGACTTCTCACCTTGACTCTTGGTAGCTTGGCTGGTGGGGTGGTGCTCTATTTGATGTATTACTACTTCTATCAGTACTACGATGTTTCAAAACGTGGAATGAAACGTCCGGCTCTAACCAAGTCACTTCCCATCTTAATGTTAGCGATGATCCTTTGGGTGGTGATTCTCATGGTTACTGCTTTGCTCCCACAATTTCTCAACCCGCGTGTACCAAACTGGTTCATGCTCTTACTCGGTGGTGGAGCACTTCTTCTCCGCTACTACTTGAAGAAAAAATACAATATCAAGAGCGCCAATACAGCACCTCAACGACGCTAAACAAAAACGGATGAAGTTTTCATCCGTTTTTGTTTTACTACATTTCCGTGTTCAACCTTTTTGAAAAATAGAGAACTAAGTCATCATCGTTTTCACAAGAACTGTAAGGGGCCAAGGGCTGATCCCTAAACCAAATTCCAGATCCATCTGGGATATACCCCCGTTTAACATAAAGCCTTTGAGCTGGGCCATAACCCGAGTGTAAACCAACCCCTAAAGTAACAATCTCTGACAGTAGCCCGACTCTTTTTTCCGCCTCCTCTAGGAGTTGATTCCCAATTCCTCGATTTCTAAATGGCTCAAAAACATTAAAATCAGTTAGTTCAGGATAGACTCCCACGAAAGGACCGTGCTTGGCATCAGGCAATATAGTGATATAACCTGCCACAAATCCATCCGACTCAGCTACTAATACGTCCCTCTCTCCATTCTCCTGATCCTGCAAATAGCTGGTCAAGATATCCTCTCTACCCGGCCACCCTTGATGGATAAAGGCTTGAGAGATCTCTTCAATATCAGATTTCATCATCCTTCTGATGATCGTACTTTCCTTCATGTTGCGCTCCTTGATACATTTCTCCCTTCATTATAGCATGATTAGAGCTTGGGAAAGGTCAAAGAGGTCCCTCGGACCTGAAAAAAAAAGACCTGTAAGGTTCTCACTCGCTCTCTTGTTTTCAAGCTCATGAAAAAGAGGTCCACTGGACCTCAACTCGCTCTCACATTCCCAGGCTCGTGAAAAAAAGACCCGTAAGGGTCTTAATTCTCTTTCCTGTTTTCAAGCTCATGAAAAAGAGGTCCACCGGACCTCAACTCGCTCTCACATTCCCAGGCTCGTGAAAAAAAGACCCGTAAGGGTCTTTTCTTTAATCTTCGTTTACGAAAGGCATCAAAGCCATTACGCGAGCGCGTTTGATAGCTGTTGTTACTTTACGTTGGTTCTTCGCTGAAGTTCCAGTTACACGACGAGGAAGGATTTTCCCACGTTCTGAAACGAAACGGCTAAGAAGCTCAGTATCTTTGTAATCAACATATTCAATTTTGTTTGCTGCGATGTAATCAACTTTTTTACGGCGTTTGAATCCGCCACGACGTTGTTGAGCCATGTTTATTTCTCCTTTATAGTTTTAATTCGTTAAACCCATTCTTAGAATGGTAGATCGTCATCCGAGATGTCCATTGGATTAGCTCCGAATGGATTGTCATCACGTCCAAAGTTTGGTGTTGCGTTCGATGGTTCAGATCCTCCAAAGCTTGGAGCTGCATTTCCTGCAAATCCTCCAGCTGAAGCATAGCCTCCACCAGCTTGTCCTTCACGATTCGCGCGGCTTTCCAACAATTGGAAGCTGTCCGCTACGACTTCAGTGACATAAACACGTTGACCTTGCTGATTCTCATAATTACGAGTCTGGATACGACCTGTAATCCCAACTAAGGCACCCTTTTTAGCCCAATTTGCTAAATTTTCAGCTTGTTGACGCCAAATCACACAGTTGATAAAGTCCGCATCTCGTTCACCATTTTGGTTTTTAAAATTACGGTTAACAGCAAGTGAGAATGTCGCAACAGCCTGATTTTGAGGGGTATAACGAAGTTCAGCATCTCGAGTCATACGACCTACAAGTACAACATTGTTAATCATTAGTCACCTTCTTTATTCGTTAGGGCTTACGCGTCAACTTTTACGATCATGTGACGAAGAATGTCACCGTTGATTTTTGAAAGACGGTCGAACTCGTTAAGAGCTACATCGTCGTTCGCTTCAACGTTTACGATGTGGTAAAGTCCTTCACGGAAATCTTGGATTTCGTATGCAAGACGACGTTTTTCCCAATCTTTTGATTCAACAACAGTTGCACCGTTGTCAGTCAAGATAGAGTCAAAGCGTGCTACCAAAGCGTTTTTAGCTTCTTCTTCAATGTTTGGACGAATAATATAAAGAATTTCGTATTTAGCCATTGATATGTTCCTCCTTTTGGTCTAATGACCCCAAGTCTTCGCAAGGGGTAAGTGAGGTTTGCTCACAAGAAACTATTATACCAGACTTTAGGATAGAAGGCAAGTGAAAATACGCTCTCTTTATTCTTTTTAAAAAGATTTCTTTTCCTACTATTGCTCTCTATGATTTTTTTCAGCAAGGGAATCTCTCCCTTTCCTTAAAGAAAACTGATATCAGTTAGCTTTAAGAAAGGGCCGTTATAATACCTTCATCACAAACAAGAAACGAGGAACGCTTATGAATTATTTAGTCATCCCCGCTTATCAACCCGATCAAAAACTTCTCAAACTGGTTCAAAAATTGAGAGAAAAATGTGACTTCTCCATTATCGTTGTGGACGATGGTAGTTCTGAGGAGTGCCAAGCTATTTTTGAAAAATTAGACGGACTAGCTACAGTCCTTCACCACGAAGTGAACCTTGGTAAAGGAGGGGCTCTCAAAACAGCCTACACCTACATTCAAGAGCAAGGGCAATACGGGACAGTCATCACTGCCGATGCCGATGGCCAACATAAGGTATGGGATATCTTCCGCGTGGCCAAACAGTCGCAAGAAAATCCGAACCAATTGATTCTAGGAGCCCGCGCCTTCTCTGGTAAAGTTCCTTTGCGTTCTGACTTTGGAAACAAGTTGACCCGCTTCTTGTTCAAGCAACAAACAGGGGTCGCTGTGACAGATACGCAGACTGGACTTCGAGCCTTTACAACTAATATGATCCCCTTTATGTTAGAAATCGAGGGGCAACGGTATGAGTACGAAATGAATGTTCTCCTCGCAGCGAGCAAGTCCTTCCCCATCTTGGAAGTTCCGATTGAAACAGTCTATATCAATGATAATGAAGGGTCCCACTTCCGCCCTGTTCGAGACGGCCTCATGATCTACAAGGACATGTTCAAGTTTGCCCTCTCTTCCCTGAGTAGCTTTATCGTGGACTACCTGGTCTACGCCTTCTTCCTTTTCGTGATGATGGCGGTGCCGATTAGTCTCCGGATCCTCCTTGCAAACGGGATCGCTCGTGTGACGAGCTCCATCTTTAACTACTCAACTAACAAACGGCTAGTCTTTAAGAACAAAGACAGCGTGGCCCGAACAGGAAGTGGTTACTTGGGACTTGCTATTGGACTCTTTATTCTCGATACCCTCTTGATTCGACTTTTCTATACAAGCTTTGGTCTCCATTTGCTCCTCAGCAAAGTGATCGTCGGACTCTTGCTCTTCGTCGTCTCATGGTTGATTCAGAAAAAAATCATTTTCAAGGAAAGGACTGCACCTACACATGAAATTCTTTAAAAAATCTTATACCTATGCTACTTGTTTCGGTATCCTGCTAACAAGCTCCTTCAGCTATTCTATGCTCAAGACCTTTGTCTTATCCGATGCTATCCAAACAGTCAAAGCTACGACCACTGATACCAAGGCGGCTGAGGAGGCAGCAGCCTCTGCTACTACAACAGATACCAGTTACTCCGATGACAATATCCAGGTGAGCTTGACAGAAAAAACAGTTGAAAATACCCAAGTTTACATTGCAGATATTACGGTTAGCTCTTCTGACTATCTAAAAACTGCTTTTGCTCAAAATACCTATGGGACAAACGTGACGGCTAAGACTTCCGTCACTGCAGCTGAAAATCATGCTATTCTAGCCGTCAATGGAGACTACTACGGAGCTAATAGCACCGGCTATGTCATCCGAAATGGAGTGGTCTACCGTGATACGGTTCGCGAAGACTCTAGCAATGGCGACCTGGCGATTTATAAAGATGGTTCCTTCAAGATTATCTACGAAGATGAAATCTCTGCGGATCAGTTGGTCAAAGACGGGGTTGTTAATCTCCTTGCCTTCGGACCTTCCTTGGTTGAAGATGGGGAAATAACTGTCGATACCAATTCAGAGGTGGGACAATCCATGGCGTCTAATCCACGTACTGCCATTGGGATCATCGACGAAAACCACTACATCATTGTCGTCTCGGACGGCCGGACTTCAGAGAGTGAAGGGCTTTCTCTCTACCAATTAGCGGAAGTGATAAAATCGTACGGCGTCAAAACAGCCTACAACCTTGATGGTGGTGGATCTTCTACACTTTACTTCAATGGCCAAGTTATTAACAAACCAACTACAAATGGTACTATCTCAGAAAGGGCGGTGAGTGACATTGTCTACATCGGTTACTAATCCTATCAAACAACGGTTGAAAAAGACCATCCTCTGGTACAGTCTGATTTCAGCTTTCTTCTTCGTCGGAAGTCGCATCTACGAACACTTTAGTTTTGGCGAAACCTCTGCCTTCATGCACTACCTCTTCTTGATTCCTTTGATCGGCGGCGCCCTGCTCGTAGCTCTGCAACTAGTGGTAATAGGCCTTTCTCGAATCACTCTCAATCTTTGGAACTCAGCAGTTGCCACGGCAACTGCGGGGGCCCTCTACCGAGGTATTGTTAACCTCTCTGGTCGTTCAACAACTCTCGACCAACCCTACTATTATGTTGCAGGGTTCTTCCTATCCCTTGCCCTCATCAGCATCTTCTTTGTCCGCAGCGTCTGGGTGGAGAAAACAAAGTTAAGTACTTAATATTGAAAGCTCTTATCCAATTATTATGGATAAGAGCTTTTAGATTTTTTACAATACTATCTATCAAAAAAGAAACCAGAATAGCTTCTGATTTCTTTTGAATAAACTTATTTATTTACGTTTTCCCATTTCCAGTTGTGTACTTCTGGAATATCATCACCATGTTCACGGATGTAAGCATTGTGGAAGGCAATTGTTTCGTCCATTTGAGCTGCAAATTCAGCTGCTTCTGCTCCAAGAGCTGCATTAGCTGCATCTTGTGCCAAGTGGAAGCGATCCAATTCAGACATGACACGCATATCGAATGGTGTTGTGATATCACCGTTTTCACGGTAACCATGCACACGAAGGTTATGGTTGTGACGGTTGAAGAAGATATCACGAATCATGCCTTCGTAACCGTGGAAGGCAAAGATCACTGGTTTGTCAGCGGTGAAGACTTTGTCAAACTCTTCATCTGAAAGTCCACGCGCATCGACTGATGGGTGACGCAATTTCAAGATATCCACAACGTTGACAAAGCGGATCTTCAATTCTGGGAAAGCCTTGTGCAAGATTGTGATGGCTGCAAGAGCTTCTAAGTTTGGCTCTGTACCTGCAGCTGCAATGACAAGATCTGGCTCTTCATCTGCTGAAACAGTTGATGCCCAATCAATCACCTTGTATCCTTCACGAACCAATTCTTCTGCCTCATCAGCTGAGTAGAATTGAGGACGTGGGTGTTTAGAAGAAACGATCAAGTTAATCATATCTTCTGCCTTGAAGGCTTTATCCATCACTGCAAGCAAACTATTGGTATCTGCTGGCAAGTATTCACGGATGTATTCAGGAGTTTTCTCAGCCAAGTGAGTCAAGATACCTGGATCTTGGTGAGTATAACCATTGTGGTCTTGTTGGAAAACAGTTGAAGTCGCAATCAGGTTCAAGGCTGGGTAGTTTTTACGCCATGTCGTATGTGTCTTCGATTTACGCAACCATTTGAAGTGTTGAGTAATCATAGAGTCTACGACACGAAGGAATGATTCGTAAGATGCGAAGAATCCATGACGACCTGTCAAGACATATCCTTCGAGCATTCCTTCTGCTTGGTGCTCTGACAATTGAGAGTCAATCACACGTCCAGCAGGGCTCAAAGCTTCATCGTAGTCTGGTTTCATACGTCCTAACCATTGACGGCTTGTCCGAGTGAAGACTTCTTGAAGACGGTTTGATTTGGTTTCATCTGGTCCAAAGATACGGAAGTTATCTGGGTTCGCATCCACAAGATCTGCTGCATACTTACCAAACTCGATCATATCTTGCGCCATGATGGCACCTGGTGTTTCGATCTTGAAGGCATGTTTCTTCCAATCAGCAGTGTCCATTGGTTTGATGACACCTGCGTTTGTGATTGGGTTCATAGCCATGCGACGGTCACCTTTTGGTGCGATTTCAGCAATTTCAGGAACTAGTTTACCAGTTTCGTCAAACAACTCTGCTGGGCGGTAAGATTCCAACCATGAAAGAAGGGCATCTACATGCTCCATGTGGTGAGCATCTACTGGGATTGGCACTTGGTGCGCACGGAATCCACCTTCGATTGGAGTTCCTTCCCAAGCTTTTGGTCCAGTCCAACCTTTAGGAATACGAGCAATCAAGACAGGGTATACTGGTTGAGTTGCTTCTTCTGCAGAACCTTTACGAGCTTCTGCTTGGACTTTCTTGATTTCTTCAATCGCTTCGTCCAATTTTTCTGCAAACAAAGCATGAGCTGCTTCATGGTCGTCAGAAATAGCCGTTACGTCTGCAAAAATTGGTTTCCATCCAAGACCTTCAAAGAAGAGGGCCAATTCTTCGTCTGTTTTGCGTTCGAAGATTGTTGGATTGTGGATCTTTCCACCGTTGAGGTAGAAGATTGGAAGAACAGCACCATCATTGACTGGGTTCAAGAAGGTATTGGCCAACCAACCAGCCATCAATGGACCAGTTTCCCCTTCACCATCACCGATTACGGTTGCAGCAATCACATCTGGATTATCTAAAACAGCTCCAGCTGCGTGAGAAAGAGCATAACCAAGTTCTCCACCTTCGTGGATAGATCCTGGAGTTTCAGGTGCCGCGTGAGATGCAATCCCTCCTGGGAATGAGAAGATTTTACATAGGTGTTTAAATCCTTCTTCATTTTGTGGGATATTTGGATTCAATTCTGTGTAAGAACCATCTAAGTAAGAGTTGGACACCATAACTTGTCCACCATGACCTGGTCCTTCAATGTAGAACATATCCAAGTCATACTTGTTGATTGCACGGTTCAAGTGTGCGTAAATAAAGTTTTGTCCAGGTACAGTTCCCCAATGTCCGATTGGGTGAGCTTTCAAATCGTTTTCAACCACTTCACGTTTCAACAACGGGTTGTCTTTTAAGTACATTTGAGCAGCTGAAATATAGTTTGCTGCGCGCCACCACGCATCCACTTTATCCAAGTATGCTTTGCTGTTAAAATCAACAGTCATATTGTCTCCTCTCAAATTCTAGCTATGATTCTGATGAATTAGAATCCAGTGCAAGTATTTAGGTTATAAACATTCTGTTTCACTAACATGAAGACAGAATGAGCGCGAACCAAATTTAATTCAATTCTTTTCTATTCTATCAATAATTTATCTTTTTGTATATAGAAAAAATTAAAAAAAATATAGTTTTTTATAAAAAGTTACAAATCTCTTTTAAAATCAAACCATTTTTCAATCATTTTACAGACAGCTTTTGGGTAAAACTACTAAAAAGCCTTAGAAATCAGCCGTCTATAAATTTCCTTGTCACATAAAATCTTTCATGATATACTTTAGATATCAAACTAAAGGAGGTCGATATGATTAAGGAAAAACGCAATAAAGGATTTGTTTCAGGTCTGGTGCTTGCCCTTGTCTTCCTAGCATTCGCAGGATTAATATTTTCATTATGGATTCGTCACCAAAATCCTGCTACTAGCTTTGCTAAGGCAGAAAAGTCTGGGGATCCTGTAACGATGCAAGTCTATGATATTTATCCAGAACCTGTCGGAACTGTGGACAAAAGGCATGTACTCTATATTGTCCAATACGATAACCAAAATGATGGTAAGTATGCAGGGATCGAAACCAAAAAAGACGATGCGACGATTAAAGAAATCATTGATAAAGCGAAGAATGGGGAACTGCAGACCGATCCTTATCAACTAAAGGGAACGCAATTAGCCCCTTTGGCAAAGGATAGCAAGAATACATCTCGCAATGGTCGCCTTGTCGGTTATAGTGAGTACATCCATTCCCTCCTTGACCCGACTTCTGTCGTGTCACTCAATATGACGACCAACTATTATCTAAGCCTTACGGAATATAACAAAGACTCCTTATTCCTCTTGCTAGGTTCAGTTGCTTTAGCTGGACTTACCATTACAATGGTTGTAGCCAGCTTCTCTGTTCGGAAACGGACCATTGCTTCCTATCAGGAACTCCACCAAAACTATCCCGAACTCCAAGGAGATCTAAACCGTTTGGCTGATGAGGCCAGTTACTACAATCAAGACTTAAAAGTTATCTTATACAAAAATCATTTGATCACCTATTTCAGAGGAACGCAAACGATTGATTTACGAGATGTTCAACAACTATACTTACATGTCACTCGAGTTCGTCAATCAGGTATTGCCCGCTCTATCTTCCAATTGTGCTACATCCGCAAGGACAAGCCAAAGAAACAGCACCGCCTAGCCATTAAAAATAAGAAGAACGCTGAAGAACAACTCTACACTCTCTTTGCACAGGTGTCTGAGCGATTCCCAGATGTCAAGGTTGGAATTTAAAGCTTTCTAACTCCTCTTTTGAAATACTTTTCTAAGCCCTAAAAACCCCTCATCAACCAATTCTGATGAGGGGGTTTTTCTATTTAGGTCACATTTAAAACGAAGAAAATTAAATCACTTTCTTACCATTCTTATAGACATCTGTCACTAGGTTGGTCGCAAAGAAATAGAAGAGATAATCTAGATTTGGTGCGTCATAAATCGTGATATCAGCTTGTTTTCCAACATCGAAAGAGCCAATCGTTTTGGCACGATCTACTGAGTAGGCTGCATTGATGGTCACTGCATTGAGAATTTCCACTGGAGTTAGGCGCATCATGAAGCAACCAAGGTGCATAGCAAACTGGAGATTGGCTGTCGGACAGGATCCTGGATTGCTGTCTGTTGTTAGGGTAATAGCCATGCCAGCGTCCAACATCTTACGAGCTGGTGCATAGGTATCTTCCATGAGGCTGAAGGTTGTTGCAGGCAAAAGATTTCCAATAACTTTTGCTTTTGCTAGTTTTTGAATACCCTCATCAGTAATGACCATCAAGTGTTCTGCACTGGTAGATTCCAATTCGGCTGCTACATCCACGCCACCAATGGACTCAATTTCATCCGCATGAATTCGTAATTTGAAGCCCATTTCCTTGGCTTTCGACAGAAGATAGCGTGATTCATCCGCTGTAAAGACACCCTTTTCACAGAAGATGTCACAGAATTCAGCCAGATTGTCTTCTTTTACCTTTGGAAGCATTTGTTCAATAATCAGATCTAAATACTCTTGAGAACGGCCCTTGTACTCTGTCGGGATCGCATGAGCTGCCATAAAGGTTGAAACCAGATCAATTTCATGGTCTCGGTCCAAGGCTGCTACTACATCTAATTGGCGTTTTTCCGTTTCCCAATCCAAACCATAGCCACTCTTAGCTTCAACGGTGGTCACTCCATGACGCAACATATAGTCCAACAATCGTTTGGACTTGTTATAGAGATTGTCAAAAGATGCTTCACGAGTTGCCCGAACAGTGCTCAGAATTCCACCGCCTTGAGCGAGGATGTCTAAGTAAGAAACACCCGCTAACTTTTTCGCAAATTCATGTTCACGACTGCCTCCATAGACCAGGTGGGTGTGGCAATCGATCAGACCGGGGGTCGCAACTTTTCCTTCACAAGACTTCACTTCCGTATGGTCGTCAATCAATTCTGGATCTGGTTGACCTGTTCCAACTGCAAGAATCTTTCCATCTTTAATGGCAATATATGCATCCGAAAGAATTTGGGCATCTGCCATCTCCTTGCCATAAAGAGGATGGCCTAGATCATTTGGACAAAACAACTGGTTAAAGTGGGTTAATAGTACATCAGCAGACATATGAAAACATTCCTTTCTATTTCCATTATTATTCATTTTACAATTCTAAAGAAAAAGCGTCAAAAAAAAGTCAAAAAGTTTCTCCCTCATTATTTTTTGCTTTATTAAAAATTAAATTTATTTTTGACTCTTTATTGACGTTTCTTGGATACAATAAAGAAAATATAAATTCATAGTCTACACATAAGGAGGTTCCTACTATGTCATTTATAGACGATAAAGAAATTGCAGCTGCTATGTCTGTCAAACTTGACTTTGATGTCCTACCTGAAAAGGCAACTTTTCAAGAAGGCATCCGTCGTGCACCTGATAGAGGGCTCCGCTTAACGCAAGCTCAGACTGAGATTGCTCTTAAAAACGCTCTGCGTTACATCCCTAAAAAATTCCACCAAGAGTTGATCCCAGAATTTCTGGAAGAACTAAAAACTCGCGGTCGGATCTATGGCTATCGCTTCCGTCCAAAAGATCGGATCTATGGCAAACCAATTGATGAGTACAAAGGAAAATGCACTGCTGCTAAGGCTATGCAGGTTATGATTGACAACAACTTGAGCTTTGAAATCGCCCTTTATCCATATGAATTGGTCACTTACGGAGAAACAGGTTCTGTCTGTGCTAACTGGATGCAATACAACTTGATCAAGAAATACTTGGAAGTCATGACAGAAGACCAAACCTTGGTGGTTGAATCTGGTCACCCTCTCGGCCTCTTCAAGTCTAAACCAGAAGCTCCTCGCGTCATCATTACCAACGGTCTCTTGATCGGTGAGTATGACAATATGCGCGACTGGGAAATCGCTGAAGAAATGGGCGTTACCAACTACGGTCAGATGACGGCTGGTGGCTGGATGTACATTGGTCCTCAAGGGATCGTTCACGGTACCTTCAACACTCTCCTTAATGCTGGACGTCTTAAACTCGGTGTGCCTGATGATGGCGACTTAACTGGTAAACTCTTCATCTCGTCTGGTCTCGGTGGTATGAGTGGAGCTCAAGGGAAAGCAGCTGAAATTGCAAAAGCTGTTGCCATCGTTGCAGAAGTAGACCGCTCTCGGATCGAAACCCGTCACTCTCAAGGTTGGATTAGCCAAGTAACCGACAGTGCCGAAGAAGCTGTGAAATTGGCTCAAGCAGCACTGGAAGCTGGTGAATCAACTTCTATTGCCTACCATGGTAATATCGTAGACTTGCTCGAATATGTCAACGAACACCAAGTCCACGTTCACCTCTTGTCTGACCAAACCTCTTGCCACAACGTCTATGATGGTGGCTATTGCCCAGTTGGGATCAGCTTTGAAGAACGGACACGTTTGTTGGCAGAAGACAAAGAAACCTTCCATCGCTTGGTCGATGAAACCTTAGCTCGTCACTTTGCAGTGATTAAAGCTTTGACGGCTAAAGGTACCTACTTCTTCGACTACGGTAATGCCTTTATGAAATCTGTTTACGACTCTGGCATCAAGGAAATTTCTAAGAATGGTCTCGATGACAAGGACGGCTTCATTTGGCCATCTTATGTAGAAGATATCATGGGACCTATGCTCTTTGACTATGGTTATGGTCCATTCCGTTGGGTCTGCCTAAGCGGTAAACACGAAGACTTGATTGCAACTGACCACGCTGCTATGGAAGCGATCGATCCAACTCGTCGCTACCAAGACCGCGATAACTACAACTGGATTCGCGATGCTGAAAAGAACCAATTAGTCGTTGGTACACAGGCTCGTATCCTCTATCAAGATTGTATGGGACGTGTCAATATCGCTTTGAAATTTAATGAACTCATTCGCCAAGGCAAGATTGGACCGGTCATGATTGGACGTGACCACCATGACGTATCTGGTACAGATGCTCCATTCCGTGAAACCTCCAATATCAAAGATGGTTCAAACGTTACCTGCGATATGGCGGTTCAATGTTACGCCGGTAACGCCGCTCGCGGTATGAGTCTCGTGGCTCTCCACAATGGTGGTGGTACTGGTATCGGTAAGGCCATCAACGGAGGATTTGGTCTCGTTCTAGACGGTAGCCACCGGATCGACGAAATCATCAAATCTGCGATTGCATGGGATACCATGGGTGGGGTTGCTCGTCGGAACTGGGCAAGAAATAACCATGCCATCGAAACAGCCATCGAATACAACCGCCTCCATGCAGGAACAGACCACATCACCATTCCGTATCTGGCAGATGAAGATTTGGTCAAAGATGCGGTTCAAAAATTGTTTTAACATCAAAAAATAAAAATTGAGAAAGGGGAGGAAATACAAAGACTCCTCCTCCCCAACTTCTCCTATAAAAAGAGGTAATCATATGGCAAAAATTGTTGAGTGTATTCCAAACTTCTCTGAAGGACGCAATCAAGCTGTGATCGACGGATTAGCAGCCACAGCAAAAAGTATTCCAGGTGTTACGCTGCTGGACTACTCGTCTGACGCCAGTCACAACCGGAGCGTCTTTACACTCGTTGGGGATGAAGAAAGCATTCAAGAAGTTGCTTTCCAATTGGTAAAATACGCATCTGAAAACATCGATATGACCAAGCACGAAGGCGAACACCCTCGTATGGGGGCAACAGACGTTTGTCCTTTCGTTCCAGTCAAAGATATCACAACAGATGAATGTGTCGAAATCGCCAATAAAGTAGCCGAACGCATCAATCGTGAATTAGGTATTCCAATCTTCCTTTATGAAGATGCTGCAACTCGCCCAGAACGAAAAAACTTGGCGAAGGTTCGCAAAGGACAATTTGAAGGAATGCCAGAAAAACTGTTGGAAGAAGACTGGAAGCCAGACTACGGTGAACGCAAGATTCACCCAACTGCAGGGGTTACAGCCGTTGGTGTCCGTATGCCACTCGTTGCTTTCAATATCAACCTTGACACAGATGATCTAGAAATTGCCAACAACATTTCTAAAATCATTCGTGGATCTAGCGGAGGATACAAATACTGTAAAGCAATCGGTGTCATGCTAGAAGATCGCAACATCGCCCAAGTCTCTATCAACATGGTCAACTTGGAAAAATTCCCATTGTATCGCGTCGTTGAAACCGTTCGTTTCGAAGCACAACGCTACGGGGTTCGCATCACTGGAACAGAACTCATTGGACTGGCTCCTGCTAAGGCTTTGATTGACTCTGCTGAATACTACTTGCAATTAGAAGACTTTGACTATAGCAAACAAGTCTTGGAAAATCACTTGTTGGGTTAGAAAGGGAGTTCTATGAAACTAGTTGACTTAAGTATTACAGAGTTTGCCAAGGTTCTTGGTTCAGATGCCCCAGCTCCAGGTGGCGGTTCTGCTGCTGCCCTATCTGCTGCAAACGGGATTTCACTTACAAAAATGGTCTGTGAACTGACCATCGGTAAGAAAAAATACGCTGAATTTGAAGACCACATCAAAGGGGTTCACGAAAAAAGTGCCCACCTCCAAGACCAATTACTAGAAGCCATCGACAAAGATACAGAAGCTTTCAACGTGGTATCAGCAGTCTTTGATCTTCCAAAGGAAACGGAAGAAGAGAAAGTCGCTCGTCGTGAAGCCATGCAAAAAGCTTTGAAACATGCGACAGTATCTCCTTTCTCTATGATGGAGCTCATCGTTGAGGCGCTTGAAACAACAAAAGAAGCTGTTGGTAAGTCCAACACCAATGCGGCGAGTGACCTAGGAGTGGCTGCTCTCAATCTCAAGGCTGGACTTCAGGGGGCTTGGCTCAATGTCCTGATCAACATTTCAGGAATCAAGGACCAAGACTTCGTCCAAGAATACCATAGCAAGGGACTCGAACTCCTCCAAACAGGCTCTGAGCTTGCAGATAACATTTACCAAAGCATTTTAGAAAGCCTATCTTAAACCTACCAATTAACGTTATAACTTTAATACCTACAAAGAAAGAAGGGATTCTATGGTTTTATCGGATATTGAAATTGCCAATTCTGTCCAAATGAAGCCCATCATGGAAATCGCTGCTGAACTTGGATTGACTGAAGACGACATTTCGCTCTACGGAAAATACAAGGCAAAAATCGATAGCAACCAACTGGAACAACTAAAGGACAAGGAAGATGGAAAGCTAATCCTCGTGACAGCCATCTCTCCGACACCTGCTGGAGAAGGAAAGACAACCACCTCTGTTGGACTAGTGGATGCCCTCTCTGCTATCGGTGAGAAAGCGGTCATTGCCCTCCGCGAACCTTCACTTGGCCCTGTCTTTGGGATCAAGGGTGGTGCTGCCGGTGGTGGGTACGCTCAAGTGGTTCCAATGGAAGATATCAACCTTCACTTTACCGGAGACTTCCATGCCATTGGGATTGCCAACAACTTACTTGCAGCCTTGATTGACAACCACATCCATCATGGCAATGAGTTGGGCATCGATTCTCGTCGCATCACCTGGAAACGGGTGGTCGACATGAACGACCGGCAACTCCGCCATATTGTAGACGGCCTTCAAGGAAAGACAAACGGAGTTCCTCGTGAAGATGGCTTTGACATCACGGTGGCGTCTGAAATCATGGCTATTCTCTGTCTCTCAGAAAATATCCTTGACCTCAAAGAACGCCTCGATCGCATCATTATTGGGTACAACTACCAGGGACAACCAGTGACAGCCAAAGACCTCAAGGCTGGAGGTGCCATGGCAGCTGTTCTCAAAGATGCCATCCATCCAAACTTGGTACAAACCTTGGAGCATACTCCGGCTATCATCCACGGCGGACCATTTGCCAATATCGCTCATGGCTGTAACAGTGTGCTGGCTACCAAACTAGCCCTCAAATATGCAGACTATGTCGTGACAGAAGCTGGTTTTGGAGCAGACCTCGGTGCTGAAAAATTCATCGACATCAAATGCCGCATGGCCGGACTCAAACCTGCTGCCGTTGTCCTCGTCGCGACCATCCGTGCTCTCAAGATGCATGGTGGTGTCGCCAAAGCGGACTTGGCTACTGAAAATGTCCAAGCCGTGATCGATGGTCTGCCAAACCTGGACAAACACTTGGCCAACATCCAAGAAGTCTACGGTCTACCTGTGGTCGTTGCCATCAACAAATTCCCGCTGGATACAGAGGCTGAGCTAGAAGCTGTCTATGAATCTTGTAAGAAACGCAATGTAGACGTGGTCATCTCTGATGTCTGGGCACATGGTGGAGCTGGCGGCCGTGACCTAGCTGAAAAAGTCATTCAACTAGCTCAAGAAGAAAACCACTTCTCTTATGTTTATGACCAAGAAGACAGCATTGAAACAAAATTGACCAAGATCGTCACAAAAGTCTATGGTGGTAAAGGCATCAGCTTAACACCCGCGGCCAAACGCGAACTAAAAGAATTGGAAGCACTTGGTTTCTCCAACTACCCAATCTGTATGGCCAAAACGCAATATTCCTTCTCGGATGATGCCAAGAAGATCGGAGCACCGAAAGATTTCACTGTCAAAATCAGCAACCTTAAGGTGGCAGCAGGAGCTGGCTTTATCGTTGCGCTCACAGGAACGATCATGACCATGCCTGGCCTACCAAAAGTTCCAGCCAGTGAAAAGATTGATATCGACGCCCAAGGCAATATTACTGGTCTCTTTTAAGAAAGAGGAGGTCCTATGGTGACTATCCTTCATCTCACCCCCGCAGATTATCAGATTTCTACTTGGTCTGGTGGTCAAACCACCCAACTCTTCCTCTCTCCAAAAGAGGGAAGTTATCCAGATCGGACCTTTGACTTTCGCCTCTCTACTGCAACGGTGGAGGTTGAAAAAAGTGATTTTACTGATCTCACTGGCTACCACCGAATCTTGATGCCTCTGACTTCATCGATTACACTCACCCATCAACATAAAGAAGTTGTTTTGAAGCCATTTCAAAGCTACTTCTTTGACGGGGGAGATCCCGTATCTAGCCAAGGGACCTGTCAAGATTTTAATCTAATCTATAAACCTTCTTATCAGGGGCATATGAGTGCTATATCCCCAAAAGAAAGTGTCACGAGCCAGAGTCGCTATCAATTGATCTATGCTCTCTGTCCACTAACACTTGAATGGAAAAAGGGACAACTTTACTCCCTCAAAACTCACGAGCTCCTGTTTATCGAACAAGCATCTCCTCTTCAAGAGATGACAATTACGTTTTCACCCCTTCAGTCTGGGAAGCAACCGATTGCTATCTGGACTGCGCTAAGATAATGTTTTAAAGGAGAGACATTATGAACGGAGCACATAAACAGTCGATTGAGGAACAAGAAAAAGCGAAATTCAGCTTTAGCGGTGCCACTCTATACGGTATCAATGCCGTGATTGGGTCTGGTATCTTCCTCTTGCCCAAAAAGATATATTCTGGCCTCGGACCAGCTTCCCTGGCCGTCATGTTTGGAGTAGCTATTCTTGTCATGCTACTATCAGCCTGTCTGGCTGAAACGGCTGGCTACTTCGATAAAAACGGTGGAGCCATGCAGTACTCAAAAGCAGCTTTCGGAGACTTTGTCGGCTTTAACGTCGGGATCCTAGGATGGGCCGTTACCGTTATCGCTTGGGCTGCTATGCTAGCTGGTTTTGCTAAGATTTTCATCATTACCTTCCCAGCATTCGAAGGCTACAACTTACAGATTAGTATCGTTATGTTGGTTCTCTTGAGTATTATGAACATTGCCGGTTTGAAAACATCGAAAATGTTCACACTGACAGCTACTGTTGCGAAATTAATCCCAATCGTCCTCTTCTCACTCTTTGCCATCTTCTTCATTCCAGGTGGTATAAGCAAGGGCAACTTTACTCCTTTCCTTCAACTAGAAAGTGGTTCAAGTCTCTTTGGTGCTATTTCTAGTACCGCCGTTTACATCTTCTACGGTTTCATCGGATTTGAAACCATGTCCATCGTTGCAGGGGAAATGCGCAACCCTGAAAAGAACGTTCCCCGTGCTATTTTAGGCTCTATCAGTATCGTCTCAGTTCTCTACATGTTGATCATCGCTGGAACAATCGCTATGCTTGGTGGAGGCATTATGGGAACAGAGGCACCAGTACAAGACGCATTTGTTGAAATGATTGGCCCTATCGGAGCTCCTCTCATTTCATACGGTGCCCTCATTTCAATCGCTGGTCTAAACATTGGTGAATCCATTATGGTTCCTCGTTTTGGGGCAGCCCTAGCAGATGAAAAACTCTTGCCAGCAGGTCTTGGAAAAACAAACGGTAAAAACGCTCCTGTCATTGCCATTATCATTTCCGGTGTCTTTGCATTCTTACTCTTGTTATCTGGATCTTTCGAATCATTAGCAACTTTCAGTGTTGTTTTCCGTTTCTTCCAATATATTCCGACTGCTTTGGCAGCGCTCAAACTCAGAAAAATGTACCCAGAGAAAAAGGTTACCTTCCGAGTGCCATTCGGTCCAGTTATCCCAATTTTGGCTGTTGTCATCAGTATCTTGATGATTGCAGGGGACAATCTAATGAACTTTGTATGGGGAGCTATCGGTCTAGTAATCGCTAGTGGACTTTACTTTGTTTTCCACGGTGACAAACTAGCTAAAAAATAAAACAGTCCTCACCAATTCTATTTACACATTAGATGGGAACTTAGGCAGGAGCAAAGCATTCCTTTGCTCCCTAGCCCATCTAAGAAGCCACGAATATCAAACCTGAGCTCTTTTCTCTAAGACTTCTTTCAATCCTTCTAAGAATCATAGACAATGGGCTCACGTTTGGTATTCAAACCGAAGTAAACAAATCTACTTCTACAGAACAATTCATAATCGGAGGTTTTATATGACTCAATTGATTCATTTAGATGGTAACAGCTTAACACTGGAAGAGGTCATCGCCGTCGCTCGGCACGGTGCCCAATGTGAGTTAGACGAAGGAGCAAAAGAAGCTGTCATCGCATCTCGTAAAATTGTCGATGATATCGTCCGTGAAAAACGTGTTGTCTATGGTGTGACCACTGGATTTGGTTCCCTCTGTAATGTCAGCATTTCTCCTGAAGATACTGTCCAACTTCAAGAAAACTTGATTCGTACTCACGCATCTGGTTTTGGCGATCCACTTCCTGAAGATGCCGTTCGTGCTATTATGTTAATCCGTATTAACTCACTCTTAAAAGGTTATTCTGGCATTCGTCTATCAACCGTTGAAAAACTGTTAGAATTGCTCAACAAAGGAGTGACTCCTTATATTCCAGAAAAAGGTTCTCTTGGAGCATCTGGTGACCTCGCCCCTCTTTCTCACATGGTTCTCCCAATGTTGGGACTTGGACATGCCTACTACAAAGGTCAACTTTTGAGCGGTCAAGAAGCTCTCGACCAAGCTGGTATCGAAAAGATCCAATTGGCTGCCAAAGAAGGACTTGCCTTGATTAATGGTACAACGGTCCTAACCGGTATTGGAGCTCTTGCAACTTACGACGGTATTCAATTGCTCAAACTCTCTGATATTGCAGGTGCTCTCTCAATGGAAGTTCACAATGGTATTACCAGTCCATTTGAAGAAGACCTTCATACCATCCGTCCTCAAAGTGGACAATTGGCGACTGCTCGTAACATCCGTAATCTCCTTGAAGGAAGCAAAAATACCACTGTTGCGACTCAACAACGGGTACAAGATCCTTATACACTCCGTTGTATCCCTCAAATCCACGGAGCCAGCAAGGACTCTATTGCTTATGTGAAAACAAAAGTTGAAATCGAAATCAACTCTGTGACGGATAACCCAATCATCACCAAGGAAGGTCACGTCATTTCAGGAGGTAACTTCCACGGTGAACCAATGGCTCAACCATTTGACTTTTTGGGTATTGCCCTTTCTGAGATTGGTAACGTATCTGAACGTCGGGTAGAACGCTTGGTCAACAGCCAACTCAGCAAATTGCCATCCTTCTTGGTCAAACACCCTGGCCTTAACTCAGGCTTCATGATTACGCAGTATGCTTGTGCATCTCTTGCATCTGAAAACAAAATCTTGTCTCACCCAGCTAGCGTAGACTCTATCCCATCTTGTGAAAACCAAGAGGACTTCGTCAGCATGGGAACTACAGCAGCTCGTAAAGCGGCTGAGATTCTTAAGAATTCACGCCGCATCGTTGCTACTGAAATCATGGCAGCTTGCCAAGCCTTGGATCTCAAACCAGAAAATCATGAACTTGGTAAAGGTACAAAACCAGCCTATGACATGATTCGCAGCAAGGTGGCCTTCATTGAATTTGACAAGGACATCGAAATCTTTGAAGAACTCAATAAGGCATCTGCTGTCGTTGAAAGTGAAGAATTCTTAGCAACCATCGAAAAAGCAGTTGACTTAAGCATTCAATACTGATACAGTAAGGATACAGCAAAAAAAGGCTGAGAAATTTTCTCAGCCTTTGCCTTTCTAGCCAAATACAAACAAACGGAGGCATGTAACGTGCTTAGAGATTATTACCCAATGACTTACAGTTATTACCAAGGCAGTATTGAAGACAATCCCTATACAGCCAAATGGGGAATGCTGACGAAGTTTTTGGATTTGAATGATGAAAGCTTGACTCCTTTTGAAGAAGTCACCTTTGGAATCCTTGGCTTTAAAAGCGATAAAGGAGTCTATATCAATAACGGTCGCGTCGGTGCTGTCGAAAGCCCAAACGCTATTCGAACCCAACTTGCCAAACTTCCTTGGCACTGGGGGACCAATGTCACAGTTTTTGATGTCGGGAATATCGATGGCCCCAATCGCTCTCTTGAAGATTTGCAAGAGAGTCTCTCTCAAACCGTCAAACGAATGTTGGAGTTAAATATTCAACCAATCGTCCTTGGGGGAGGTCACGAAACAGCTTACGGCCACTATCTGGGCCTCAAATCCTCCTTGCAACCAGATGAACAATTGGCTGTCATCAATCTAGATGCTCACTTTGACCTGCGTCCCTATGACCAAACAGGTCCCAACTCTGGAACAGGATTTCGCCAAATGGCAGACCATGCAAAAGAAGAGAGCCAAGATTTCCCTTATTTAATCTTGGGCATTCAGGAACATAGCAACAACCTTTTCCTATTTAACTATGTGGCTAAGACACCAAGTATTGATTTCTTAACAGGACAAGACCTCTTCCGGATGACTCATCAAGCAATCCTTGATCGGATTGATCGCTTCTTAGAAAAACAAACAGCAGTCTACCTCTCTATTGATATGGACTGCTTTGCCGTCGGATCTGCCCCTGGCGTCAGCGCCATCCAGTCACTTGGGGTGGATCCAAAACTAGCCCTAATGCTGCTCCAACACATTGCAGCTAGTGGCAAACTGATTGGATTTGATATTGTCGAAGTTTCCCCTCCTCATGATATTGACAACCACACCTCCAATCTTGCCGCCACTTTTATCTTTTACTTGACCCAAATCTTGTCTCAACAAAATTAAGATTCAAAACCTCTCTAACATACAAAAGGCTTATCAACATCCAGCCATTGGGTGTTGATAAGCCTATTTTCATTCTTCCTTCATGACACTTGATGAGCTACACTAGAGATTTTTTAATCTCTTGAGGAAGGGACGGTCTCTATACGGAGTCAGATGTTGCTCTGCCAGTTTCTTGTAGTAGTCCTTATCTTCTTTCAAGAAAGCGCTCAAAGCAGGAAGCAATTGCTCTCCTTGCTCCTTCTGGGCCGCCAAGAAGGCTAAGAGATAACAAACCATCCCCTTGTCTCGCGCATTCGTCGTTTGCTTCATGGTTCCTTCTTTACGAGCCAGATAAGTTGCCACCTTCTCTTGCTCTCCAAAATGACAGGCGATTAAGGATTGATAAAATTCGAGCAATTCTTCCTTCCAAGGGAAGCGAACCCCGGACAAAACCTTTTGAGCCCTGTCAAAATAGAAGCGGGCTTGGACCAAATCTCTCTTCCAATAGTAGGCAATCCCAAGATCAATTTCAAACACCACTCGGACTGAATCAACAGATTGATCTCCCACCAAGCGTAGGACCTCTTCCAAATGGGTGACAGCTACTTGAAAATGCCCTCTCACTTGCTCTATTTCAGCCAGGTAGGCTAAAGATGCTGCAATTTGAATGGCATACTTGGCCTGCATGCTATTGGTCAGACTAAAGCAATCAATGGAGCGATAGAGGTGTCGGGTCGCCTGCTCCTCATCCCCTACCATCAAATGGTACAACCCCTTCAAGCGTAACTGAATCGCAATCGCTTCATGGTTGTTGGCCTGAATCGCATCTTCTAAAGCCAAATCTGTGTAATAGGCCATTTCAGAAATATTTTCTGTTTGAATGCAATAATAAATGATTTGCCGGTACCCTTCTAAAAGAAAGTCGAGCCGTTTGAGTTCCCGCGCATAGGAGATGACCTTTTGAATATCATGAATCCCCTTTTGGTACTCACCACTTCGAATGAAGTAGCGCCCCTCTAGATACAAGTAGCGCAGTTGCAAATACTTGTAGTCTCTATCTTTTTGGTGTCGTGAAAAAAGCTGATCCAGTTCTCGACGAAGACGAGAGAGTTCCCCAAAAATGTCCAAATGGCTATTTTTCCCATCGGATACTCCCCCTTCTTCTCCCTTGGAGTATATTGGGAATAGTTCATGTTCTAGCTGGAGGATTTCTTCCAAGTAGGTCAGCTCAAAAGACAAGGAATGCAAGAGATTTTGGGACTGCTTATATTGGTAAGCTATTTCCTTATAGAAAAGCAGGTCTGTCGAATCTTCTAAGGTTTCTTCCAGTTTTTGCGCGATTTGTTGGTGGAAGAGACGCCGTCTAGCTGGTGACAGGAGTTGGTAGAAGTACATAGCTACCAATTGCTTGCAAAATTGGATTAAGAGATCCTCCCCTTCCTCCACTATTGAGATGATTCCTCTTTGAGCTAAAGGATCTAATAATGCAGTTAAAACAGAAAGATCTGTAGCTGTCAAATCGGCCAAGATAGACATGGATATCGGCTTATGAAAACAAGACAAATAATGAAGAAGGGACTCCTCTTCACTGCTCAAGTCACCCAGCTCTTGAGACAGATAGGCTTGAATAATATCAGGTAAGGGCTCTAAACTTTCCTTCTCTTTCCACTCTTCTATATAGCTGGACAACAAGAAGGGACTACCTTCACTCCACTCCATCATTTGCTCGATCAGGGCTGGTTCTATCTGCCCCAGTTGCCCTTGTAAGAGTGATCGACTTTCACTCGGATCAAAATTGGTCAACTCTAGCTGGGACAACCGTCTCTCGACTTTTAAACTCCCAAAGAAGGTGACCAAGAATTCCGGCAAAGGCCCCTCAGCTGTAACAATCAGTTGCCATCTTTCCCCGCTACTTTTCTCCTCCAATTGCTTTACTTTATTGAATGAGGCCGCATCCATCCACTGAGCATTTTCAAGCAGAATCAGGAGAGGTTTTTCTTGGCTGAGTCTTTGAAGGTGCTTCCGGACAGCAGGGAGATCGTCCGCTTTTCCTAGAGGAGAGACTTCTAGCTCTTCACTCACTTTCTCTAGGGAAGCTTTGAGGTCACCCCAGATTCCTCCTTCTTCTTTGCGACTGCCGACTTTGCCTTCCACCTTAACAAAGCTAAAACTGCGATTGGACATCAAGACCAATTGACGCATCAAACGTTTCTTGCCTGTTCCCGATTGCCCCATGACTAAGAGAGGGCCAATCGCTTCCCCCTTCTCTACTAAGGAGAGGTATTCTTCTAGTTGGGACAGTTCTTGTTTGCGACCAAAGAAAGGGAGTTCTCGGACATTCACACGATTGCTCTGTTTATGGGTGCGTTTAGCTTCCAAAACAGAATGATACAGTTCTTCTATCACTCGACTGGGACGAACATTCAGCTCACGATCCAATAAATCAACCAGCTTGTAATAGGTCTCAAAAAATTTCCCCAGCTGGTGATGGACTCTATAATACTCCATCAAGAGTTGGTAGTTCTTTTCTTCAAATTCATCCAGCTCTACTAAATGGTGGAGTAAGGACTCTATACCAGGATCCCCCAGCCCCTCTTTGTCAATCTTTTGATAACAGCTTTCAATATAGAGTTGCTTATAAGCGCTCCGTTTACGGGAAGCCCACTGGTCAAAGTCCTCATCATCCTTGACGTAGAAGCCTTCTAGAAAATCTCCCTGATAAAGATGTAAATTGCTTATTGGATCCCTTTCAAAAAGCTGGACGTCCAAAGAAAGATTCAACTCAGGATTAAGGGCCAGGCTACTCCTACTTGGAGAAACAATGACATCTCCTTCAAAGATTTTATTGGCTTGGTAAACAGTATTCCGTAGATTTTTCCGAGCGACTTGGTTTTCCTTATCCCCCCAGAGAATACCCGCAATTTCATCACGGTTAACCTCACCCGATACAGCTAAGTAATAAAATAAAGCCTCCATCTTCGAGAAGGAAAAACGGATGTCTTTCTGTTGGAAAACAACCTTAGGGGGTCCAAATAACTTCAACGTGAGTTCTCTCTTCATTGCAAGCGCCTCCAAAATCTTCATATTAATACTATAAAAAAAAAGTTGTCTTTTAGCAAGCAATTGGCCCAAGAAAAAAAAGACTGAGAAAAATTTTTCTCAATCTCTACAATTCCTTCTTAGACTGTTGATTAGATCACTTCTAAGTTTGGTTGATGATCAAATAAAGCTTTTGTTGCATGATGGACATGATAGGCTACATCTTCATTGTTCATGGTATAGAGATGGACACCTGCAACATCTTGTGTGACCAAATCTACGATTTGATCTACCGCATAAGCTAAACCAGCTGCACGAAGGGATTCTGGATCATGCTCATACTTATCAAGGATGGCTTTGAACTTCCGTGGGATATGAACATTTTCACAAGTCTTCAACAAGCGAAGGGCCTGGTTTCTGTTAAGAATTGGCATCACCCCTGCATGAATGGGAACATCAATTCCCGCTAAGATACACTTATCTTGAAAATCGTAGAAACGCTCATTGTCAAAGAAAAGCTGAGTCACTAGACTTGAACATCCAGCATCCACTTTCTTTTTAAGGTTTTGAATGTCTGAAATCTGACTAGGTGAATCCGGATGCCCCTCAGGGTAACAAGCACCGATTACATCAAAATGAGGAGCTTCCGTTTTAATAAATTCAATCAAATCTGTTGCATAACGAAAGTCTTTCAGAGGCTCCACACCTGGAATAATATCTCCACGAAGGGCCAAGATCCGATGAACTCCCACTTGGTCTAAGTCATGAAGGGTATCTGCCACTTTTTCCTTACTCAGATAGATGGCAGGCAAGTGGGCAATGGTCGGAATAGACAATTCATTTTGAATATGATTGGCTAAGGCAACCGTCGTCTCTTTGATATTGTATTTGTTATTGCTAGCGGTCACACTGATAAAGTGAGGGGCTAATTCCTGCATATTTTCCAAGGCACGTAAGAGCTTGGCATTGCCTACTTCAGGATTTGGAGGGAAAACCTCAAAGGAGAGCGACGGTGTTTGCTTAGTCATCAAATGTATTCCTTTCTTGATTGAGCAATTCTTTCTTTTGCTAACCAGCAAGCTTAGGAATTTCTACTTGCCTTATAGCGCTTTACGAGCAGCTTTTGCCGCTTCTACAAGACGGATCAAGCTTTCTCTCGTTTCTTTGATACCACGTGTTTTCAAACCACAGTCAGGGTTGATCCATACTTTCTTGCTTGGTACTTTCGCAAGGATGGCTTCGATGGTGTGGTCGATTTCGCCTTCATTTGGCACACGAGGTGAGTGGATATCGTAAACCCCAGGCCCCACTTCTGTTTGGAAGTTTTGAGCTTTGAGTTCGTCCAAGATTTCAAGGTTTGAACGGCTCGCTTCAAATGAGATCACGTCCGCATCCATGTTATCGATAGCTGGGATGATATCTGTAAATTCTGAGTAACACATGTGAGTGTGGATTTGTGTGTCTGGTGCTACTGTTGAGTGTACCAAGCGGAAGGCTGGAATAGCCCAGTCAAGGTAGTCTTCGTACCAGTCGCTACGACGGAGTGGCAATTTTTCACGAAGAGCAGCCTCGTCGATTTGGATAATCTTCACACCTGCAGCTTCAAGGTCAAGAACTTCTTCCTTGATAGCAAGAGCGATTTGAAGAGTCGAATCTTTGATAGAGATGTCTTCACGTGGGAATGACCAGTTAAGGATAGTAACAGGTCCAGTCAACATCCCTTTGACAGGTTTGTCCGTACGGCTTTGTGCATAGCTAGACCATTTAACAGTAATAGGGTTGAGACGAGTGACATCACCCCAGATGATTGGTGGTTTCACCCCACGCATACCGTATGATTGTACCCAACCATTCTTAGAGAAGAGGTAACCTGACAAGTTTTGACCGAAGTACTCAACCATGTCGTTCCGCTCGAATTCACCGTGTACAAGCACATCAAATCCAACTTCTTCTTGCCATTTGATCCATTCGTCGATGGTTTCAGCAAGGAAGGCATCGTATTCTTCTTGCGTCAATTCACCCTTACGGAAGGCCAAACGTTTAGCACGCACTTCCTTGGTTTGAGGGAATGAACCGATAGTTGTTGTTGGAAGAGCTGGAAGTTTAAAGGCTTCTTCTTGGATGGCTTCACGTTCAGCAAAGGCTGGCAAACGAGTATAGTCTGCGTCTGTCAATCCAGCGATACGCGCACGAAGTTCCGCATTTGCTCCGACACGTTCTGTTGCAAAGAGTTCTTTGTTGGCTGCAAGAGCTTCTTCACCTTGACCATTGCGGATAGCATCCAAGTCACGGAGTTCTTCCAATTTTTCAACTGCAAAAGCAAAATGATTCAAGATAGCTGGTTCAAAGTCTTCGTTAGCAGTCGTAAATGGTACATGAAGCAGTGAGCAAGAAGTTGTCAAGACAACATTTTCAGCTGGAACTTGTTTCAAAATTTCCAAGCTTGCTTCGTAGTTATTACGCCAGATGTTTTTACCATTGACAATACCTGCATAAAGAGTCTTATCTGCTGGGAAGCCACCTTTAACGAGTTCAAGAGTTTTCTTCCCTTCAACGAAGTCAAGACCAATCGCATCTACTGGCAAGTTCACAAGGTCAGCGTAGATGTCACGCACGTCACCAAAATAAGTTTGGATCAAGACTTCAAGACCTTTTTTGTCAGCCAAGAGTTTGTTGTAGAGGTTTAAGAAGAGTGCTTTTTCTTCAGCTGTCAAGTCTTTGACAAGAGCTGCTTCATCTAGTTGGATACGAGTTGCACCAAGTTCAGCCAATTTCGCAAAAACATCTTGGTAAGCAGCCACTAAGCTATCCACGAAATCTTCTGCTTTCACACCTTCTTCAAAGTCTGACAATTGAAGGAAAGTGAATGGACCGACAAGGACAGGACGAGTGTTAAGACCCAATTCTTTAGCTTCTTGGAACTCATCAAAGATCTTGTGACCAGCCAATTTTACTTGAGTGTCTTTTTCAAATTTAGGAACGATGTAGTGGTAGTTGGTGTTGAACCATTTCTTCATTGGAAGAGCACGCACATCCCCTTTTTCTCCTTGGTAACCACGCGCCAAAGCAAAGTAGCGTTCAAGGTCAGACAAGTCCAAGTTTTGAACCGATGCAGGAACCACATTGAAGAGGAAAGCAGCATCGAGGAAGTTGTCATAATGAGAAAAGTCATTTGATGGGATTTCAGTGATCCCTTTTTCTTTGACAATGTTCCAGTGTTTGGCACGCAATTCTTTTGCAGCATCCAACAAATCTTCAGCTGTAATTTCGTTTCTAAAATATTTCTCAGTTGTAAATTTTAGTTCGCGGAATTCACCCAAACGAGGGAATCCGATAATTGTAGTTGACATGTTTTGTCCTCCAAAAATTCAAGTTGAGTCTATCTTATCAGAAGAAGCGCCTTCTGTATAATTGCTTTTCAATGGTTTATGGTATAGCCAGAAGCTATAACCTTATAGATCAAGGGTTTTCGCCTCTTGCCATTATGGGAAACTAATAGTCCTTATAAAAAATAACTATAAGGTTTCTACCAGACAGACTGAGCCCCCTCCCATTGGACAGTCCTCGTCCCCTCTAAAACAAAAAAGAAGCTATCCGCTTCTTTTTTTGTAGAAACTTATGCTTAAGTTAGTTGCACACAAAAAGCATCCCAAGGTTCCAATACTTTTGTCTGTTTGACCTGCTCTACATTGGTATTGCTAATGAGGACCTCCTGATAGTCTTGCTTCAGTTCAAAGCTCTGAACTTGACTAGACAAATTGACCACAATCAAATAGCGTTGATTCCCATTTACTCGTTGTTAGGCAAAGACCTGGTCGACTGTATCCACTAGCTCAAAGTCTGCCGAGATCAACCAGTCTTGCTCCTTACGGAGGGCAACTAATTGTTGGTAGGTATAAAAAATGGATGAGGGATCAGCCAAAGCCGCTTCTACATTGATTTCCTGATAGTTTGGATTGACAGCTAGCCATGGGCGACCGGTTGTAAAACCAGCCTGTGGCAGCTTGGACCACTGCATAGGGGTTCGAGCATTGTCCCGGCCAATATGCCGGATCTGGTCCATAATGGTGTCGAGGTCTACTCCCTTTTCTAGGCTTTCCTTAGCGTAGTTAATAGATTCAATATCTTCGATTTCGTCTAGGCTCTTAAAAGGATAGTTGGTCATGCCAATCTCTTCCCCCTGGTAGATATAAGGTGTCCCTCTCATCAAATGAAGAAGAATGGCTAGGGCCTTAGCGGACTTCACCCGGTATACTTGGTCATCTCCCCAGGCAGAGACAATCCGAGGAAGGTCATGATTGTTCCAAAAGAGGGAGTTCCAGCCTTCATCCATGCCCAGTTCCGTCTGCCACTTGTAAAAGATTTCTTTCAATTTAGGAACATTGAGCTTCTTCGCATAGTGCCATTTGGGCTGACCCTCTTGGAAGAGAAGCCCAATGTGTTCAAATTGAAAGACCATCGATAATTCTTCATTGTCAGGACCAGAGTATTGCTTAGCAATCTCAGGTGTCGCTCCCCAGGTCTCCCCGACCGTCAACAAATCCTTATCTCCGAAGGTTGTTCGATTCATTTCTTTCAGATAGGGGTGGAGCATAGGACAATTGGCTACGATCTTCTGATCCGGAATTTTCCCAATCATGTCGATGACATCCATCCGAAAACCACCGATCCCCTTGTCAATCCAAAAATTCATCATGTCGTAAATCTTCTGCCGAAGGCTCTCATTTTCCCAATTCAGGTCCGGTTGCTTCTTACTAAAGAAGTGCAAATAATATACTGCTGGGAAGCTGGATCAAATTCCCAAGCTGAACCACTGAAGTTCGAGAGAAGATCATTGGGTTGGTCCCTCCAAATATAGTAGTCCCGCTCTGGATTGTTTGGATTTTCTTTCGCTTCGATAAACCAAGCATGCTCATCCGAGGTATGGTTGACAACCAAATCCATAATAATCTTAATATCGCGCTTTTGCCCTTCCGCAATCAGCTTCTCCATATCCTCCATGGTCCCAAAGATAGAAGCAATATCCTCATAATCAGATATGTCATAGCCATTATCATCCATAGGACTTTAGTAAACAGGAGACAGCCAAATGGCTGTAATGCCTAGTTTCTCCAAATAATCCAGCTTACTGATGATCCCCTTGAGGTCACCAATTCCATCCCCATTGCTATCTAAAAAACTCTTGGGATAGATTTGATAAATCACAGCATCATGCCACCTTTTTTTCTTCATGTACTTCTCCTTTTTGATTTTACTTGTAATCCCTTTCAACATAACCAAACTTGAAAGAAATTGCAACTCTTAGTAGCTCTATCAGTCTCCTTTAAAATAAAAAAGAAGTCACTTTAGAAAACTTCCTTTTTTAACCTTCTCATCCTCTTTTCATTTTGCCAATTGTGATAAGAGAGCATGGCCAACCCAAAGAGATGGCTTCCAAACAAGGCCACCACAAAAATCAGCTTGCCTCTGTCTGGATAGGAAAGTGGGAGATTGCTAAAACCATAGCGAGCCCACTCGATGAAGATTGGATGCGAAAAGTAAAGCGCCATACTCATCTGTTTTAAATACTGTAAGTCATAAGATTTTAAAAAGGACGATTTTAGGCAAGCATTGACCAAATAGACCGTCACAAAAGGAAGAAGAAAGAAAAAGTTCTTATCCATTCCTTCATGTTGAAAAATAACTACGCCTTCTAAACAGAGGAAACCAAAAGTCAGAGCAAGCTTTTGCCAACGGTGAACCCTAAAATTTTGTGAATGAAAATGATCAAACAGATAGTAACCCATATAGATAAAAATAGGCGTGTAAAAGAATCCATTTCGAGCAGTGAAAAATAAGTTGCTGTAGAGCTGGTAGCCCTTGAGAAGACTCGTGGTGTCTAGATAAGCCGAATAGGTCTCAACCAAGCCCCAGCAATAGAGGAGCAAGCTGATCACCCCCGCCCAAACCATGCCCAAGCGTTTGACCAGTTGATTGACCAAAAACAAACCTAGCAAAAAAGCTGGGATATACCAGAGTTGGTAACACATCCCCAAATAGACTAGAGCGATGAGGACGCCAGCTGGAAAGAGAGATACTGGGAGGTTGAGACTAGAAAAAAAGACCCAGGCATAGGGAAGATAGACACAACTCCAAAATAAATAGGTTTTTACGATTTTGACCAGATAGGCCTTCATTTTCCTTGCATCTCTTAGTGATGGCTTGAGGAAAAAGCTGGCACAGACGATAAAAAATGGCACCGCTAGCCGTCCAAGGATACTCTTGAGACCAAAATGCACCGACTCATAGGAAGTTAAGCGACCACTATGCACCAAAATCACTGCAATCGCAAAGAGGTATTGAAAAAGACTAATACTGGAAGTGTTATAGAGGGAATTCTTTTTCATGGTCCTACTCCTTCGCCAAATGCAGATTCTATGGTTATTTTAGCATGAAAGAGAGGACCAAGCAAGGAATCCTTGCCTCCTTATCTACCTTTTTTCCTCTATTTTTGATATACTCAAAGCATGCACAAACAAACGATTATTGATTTTAAAGAGCTTGGATTGCGACAGCTTTTCACCAAGCCCATAAGGGAATTAAAAACCAGAGACCTCGACCAAGTAGAGACTCTTCTGAGAGAGGCGGAAGCCTATCAGGAGGCTGGTTATTATGCCGTAGGCTATGTCAGTTATGAAGCCGCTCCTGCTTTTGAGAAAAAATTAGCCGTCCACCCAGCACCACTCATGGGAGAGTATCTCCTCTATTTCACCATTCATGAGGAGGTCGAGACCCTTCCTTTCCCAGAGGACTATGAGGCTGTGGACCTACCTGCCAATTGGAAGGAAGAGGTCGAGGCGCCTACCTATCAAGAAGCCATTGAGACCATCCAGCACCACATCCGTCAAGGAGACACCTACCAGGTCAACTATACCGTCCAGCTTTCTCAAGAGCTAGAGGCTGATCCTTTGGCCATCTATAATCGCTTAGTGGTAGAGCAAAAGGCCCATTACAATGCCTTTATCCAGCACGATGATGTGTCCATCCTCTCTATCAGCCCTGAACTCTTTTTTGAACAAGAAGATCGGCTATTGACCACGCGCCCCATGAAGGGGACGACTCGTCGTGGCCTCACCAACCAAGCCGATCTTGAAGAGGCAGCTTGGTTAGAAGCGGACCCCAAAAATCGAGCGGAAAATATGATGATTGTAGATCTCCTCCGCAATGATATGAACCGGATTTCGGAAATTGGAAGTGAGCAGGTGACCCGTCTCTGCCAAGTTGAGCAATACTCTACCGTTTGGCAGATGACGTCGACCATTAAAAGTCGCTTGCGCCCAGAGATCGACCTGGTTCAAACCTTCCAGGCCCTCTTTCCTTGTGGTTCGATTACAGGGGCACCGAAAATCTCTACTATGGAAATTATTCAAAAGACAGAGGTTGCTCCTCGCGGAGTCTACTGTGGAACGATTGGGATCCTTCTTCCAAAAGGGAAACGGATCTTCAATGTGGCTATCCGAACCCTTCAAATGCAAGGCACCAAAGCCATCTATGGCGTAGGAGGGGGCATCACTTGGGACAGCAAATGGAAATCCGAATACCAGGAAACTAAGCAAAAGTCTGCTGTTCTCTACCGTCAAGAGCCTCGATTTGATCTCTTGACAACTGGTCGTATCCACCAAGGAGAGTTGACCTTCCTGAAGCAACACTTGACCCGTTTGCGAGAGGCCAGCCGCTACTTTGCCTATCCTTATAATGAGCAAAAGCTCTTGAACAAACTTCAAGAAGAGCTCACTCATGTTGATTCTAGCCTTGACTATCGTTGTCGGATAGCCTTGCAGAAAAACGGAAACTTCCAACTGACGATTACGGAGCTAACAGACTTGCCAGCTAGCTATCTACAGGCTCAATTACGAGAACAAACTGCACCATTAAACCGACCTTTTACCTATTTTAAAACGAGCCAGAGAGACCATCTCATCCAGTCAGATCGGGAGCAGATCTACTATTTAGAAGACGGAACCTTACTAGAGACGACCATCGGCAACCTCATTCTAGAGATCGACGGCCAACTCTACACTCCTCCAGCTCATCTCCCTCTCCTCGAAGGGATCTACCGCCGCCATCTATTGGAAACTGGACAAGTAGAGGAAAAACGATTGACACTGAAGGATTTAGAAGTTGCTGACAGAGTCTATGCCTGCAATGCCCTTCGTGGACTTTATCCACTCGATTTTACAAGAAAGAACCCATAATGAAACTTGTTTTTTTACATGGCCTAGGCCAGGATGCTCATTCTTGGCAAAGTGTTCAAGATGCACTTTCCCCCTTGCCTTCTGACTCTTTCGCTATTTTCTCTTATCCAAGCGAAAGCTACCAGGAGGCCAAAGAAAGACTGACGGAGTGTCTCCAACAAGAAAGCGAGCCCTTTATTCTGGTTGGACTCTCACTGGGTGGCGTTCTCGCTCTTGAACTCTCCAGCCAAGACTTACCACACCTCAAGGGCTTGGTGCTCTCAGGGACACAATACAAACTCAAGACCAATCTCCTCTATCGGCTCCAGATCCTCCTCTTTCGTCTGCTTCCCAAACAGGTCTTTGAAAAGCAGGGGGCCAACAAACAGCACATGTTGCAAATCTTGACCGAGTTAAAAAGTCTTAATCTAACCAATACTGCTAAAACTTGTCAGCTCCCTAGCTTAGTGATTTGTGGCAGCAAAGATTGGGCCAATCAAGCTTCTTCGAAAAAGTTGGCAAATCTCCTGCCCAAAGGGCACTATCAAGAAATCGCAGATGGAGGCCATCTACTCAATACTCAGAAACCCAATGAACTGGCACAAGTCATCAAGGAGTTTGTTGGTGAATTTAAAAATGAAGAGGCTAGCTTAAAAAACAGTTCCTCTTAATGTAGATAAAGTATTTTTTCATGTTACATAACTTAAAAAATCAAGATATTTAAAGAAATGTTTATTTTCTAAAGTTACTCATGAATACCTTGAGGCTTTCCACCGTGAGAAAAGTCCTTGAAATAGTGATATTTCAAGGACTCGGGAGTTTTGAAACTTTAGGTTCAAAACTAAGTCATGGAACTTCTTCGAAGTTCGCTGACGTCCGTACTCACTTAAGAAAAGCCTCTAGAAAACTTAAACTACAAGTAACGACTAACTTTTAAAAGGTTAGTCGTTTTTTTAGAAATATTTTAGAATTACTTGATAGTTATTTGAAAAGCAAGCTGTATACTAAGAGTGTAAAGAAAATAACCAAGAAGGAGTTCTCTTATGAAAAAGAAACTAATGGTTGTCGCTATCGCCTCTATCATTGCTCTTAGCGTCTGGAGCCTCGTACATAACGATTTTAACTTTGAGGTCACATTCAACGATAGTCAAACAAATTTTATAGAGCATAGCTACGAGCATGAAGCCTACGGAATCGTTTTCGATTTGCTAGAAAATAAGCTGTACTAAGGAGAAGAAACCATGGAAAAAGTATTAGAAATTTCCCATTTGAGTAAAAAATTTGGTCAACAATACGCCTTAAACGATGTGAATCTGAGCATTCGCAAAGGTGATGTCTACGGCCTGATCGGTAAGAACGGAGCTGGGAAAACCACCCTCATCAAGGTCATCACCCAGCTGATTCAGGAAACCGACGGAAGCGTCTCCCTCTTTGCTTCTACAAATCGCTCCCAGTGGACCCAAGCCCTGAAACGTGTCGGATCCGTCATTGAGAGTCCCGTGGCACACAAACATATGACTGCCTATCAAAACTTAGTCTACTATTGCAAGGCTCGCCATATCCCAAACCCCGACCAGGTCATCAAAGAAACCCTGAACTATGTCGGCCTGAACAATACTGGTAAGAAGAAATTCCGTGATTTTTCACTGGGAATGAAACAACGGTTGGGAATTGCCATTGCCCTTATTGCCAAACCCGACTTCCTCATTCTGGACGAACCCATCAATGGTCTTGATCCGGTCGGAATCAAGGAATTTCGTCAGATGATCAAGCGCCTCAATGATGAACTCGGCATGACCATCCTCATTTCCAGTCATATCCTCTCTGAACTCTATCTGGTTGCTAATCGCTTTGGCATTGTCGACCAAGGACGCCTGATCAAAGAAATTAGCAAGGCCGAATTCGAGGAGCAAGGCGAAGACTATATCATCCTCAAGACCAATCAACTAGCCCTCGCGAGTCAACTGATCCAGGATCAACTCCATCATCGCATCAAGGTCATCGATAAGGATGGAGAAATCCATATCTTTGGCCAGACTCACGATATTAAAGTCATCGTCAAAGCCCTCGTTCAAGCGGATATTGACGTGGACGAAATCTACTATGCCCGCCAAGATCTAGAAAAATTCTTTACAGACTTGGTAGACTAGTACAAATACCATCTTCCTGTATAACCTATCCACACATTTCATTTAGGAGATTTATCATGTTGCATACCATTCAAGCAGATTTTTATAGACTTTTTCGCTCCAAAGGCTTTTGGATTACAGAAGCCATTCTCGTTCTCAACATCCTGTCTGGAGTCATCTTTGGAGCTACCGGACACGTCGGTGTCAATACGGAATCCAAATTACCCCAAGCGACCGAAGTTTGGACTGGCTTTAAAGCCTTGACCAACTATTCCTCCAGCATCAGTGTGACCATCCTCTTTACCATTATTGTCATCACCCTGGTCCTGGGAACAGACTTAACACAAAACTTATACAAGAATAGTTTGGCCTATGGCGTCTCTCGCACCAGCTACTACTTTGCTAAAAGTGCTGTTGTCTTGACCATTGCTCTTTTCCAATTCCTCGTTTCTTATGGTCTTGTCTTCTCAATCGCGACCCTCTACAATGGACTTGGCACCATGCCAGATCACTTCTTGGCTCATTTTGGACTGACCCTACTGATTCAGTTCCTCTCCACCTTGGCTTGGGTCAGCATCATTTCCTTCCTCCTTTACGCTAGCCAATCCATCACTTTGGCCTTCGTTGGCTACTTCGTTGGAAATATCTTCTTAAGCCTTCCTGCGCTCTTCTTTAAAGACATCGACATTTTGCACTATCTAAACTTGGAATTCCAATATTCCATGGTCCAAAGTACGACAGCAACAAACAATACCCTCTCTATCGCCCTTGGATTCATCCTTGTTTTCGGATTCCTGGGACTAGCTACCTTTAAACACAAAGATTTATAAAAACAAAAAGGCTTGACGATTGGTCAAGCCTTACTGTTTTAATGTAATGGTTAAGATAAACCATTCTGCCTCCGTTGCCAGTTGAAAATCTCCCCCTAAGATTTCTACAAAATTTTGAATGATGTAGAGACCCAGGCCAGAAGACTCCTCTGTGTCCGATAGATTTTCGGAGTAGAAGCGACTAGCTAATTGGTCTAAGTGCTGAATCGGTTGTTGAACGATATTGCGCAGCTCGACCCGAATCGTGTCCGCGTCCGAAGTCAGGGTCAAACGGGCCTGCTCCTTTCCATGCTTGAGGACATTGCTGAGCATATTTTGCAAGAGGCGCTCCCAAAGCTCAGGATCGGTAGCATAATGGAGATGCTCTTCTAGCTCTACCTCTAGTGCAATCCCCGCCTCAGACAAACTATCATAATACTGGAACAACTGCTGGGTTAGGACTTGGCTGAGATTAACGTCTGAAAGCCGAGGCTGAATGGCACCCTCCATCAAGCGTCTGTATTCCAAGAGTGATTCCAAGCGTTTTGAGACGACTTGAAGATTGGAAGCAATTTTTTTCAGTTTTTCCTCTTCTTGCGTCCCACCCTTGATGATTTGTTGGGTATAACCAGACGCAATGGTCAAAGGCGTCCGAATATCGTGAGCAATATTACTGATGGCCATATCCAAGGTTTTCTTCTCTTGAAAGGCAATCCGATTGGTCCGCTCGATCTGGTCAAAGAGCTCACTGACCTGTTTGGTCAAGGCGACCAATTCTTTATTTGAAACACGTGACGTCAACCGTACCCCACTCCCATTTTGGAGCTTCTTTTGAATCTGCTCCTGCAAATCTCTTAAGGCAGAAAGCAGGCGAACGTAGCCCAGTCCCAAGAGAAGGACAAGGAAGACTAGAACTAGAACGACTCCCCACATTACTTGTCTCCTTTCAAGCGAACACCCAAGCCCCAGACGGTTTCAATGTAATCCTCATTAGGATCGAGTTGGGCAATTTTCTTTCGGAGATTGCTCAATTGGGCATTGAGCGTATTGTCTCCAGGCAGATAGACTTCTTCCCAGACTGCCTCATACAATTCTTCTTTGGTGAAAATCTTCTTTGGATGCGCCAATAAAGTTTCAAAAATTTGAAATTCCTTTTTACCTAAGCGAAGCGTTTTTTCTCCAGACTCCAGTTCAAAGGTTTCTGGGTTCAGAACCAGATTTTTAAAAGTCAGCTTTTTCGATGATGGAGCTTCCTGTGCCGGAGTGAGGTTATTTCTCAGTTGCACCGTCACCCGAGCCGCCACCTCATCCAGATTAAAGGGCTTGACGATATAATCATTGGCACCTGCAAGGAGATACTGGCTAATGAGGTGTTTATCACCAAGAGCTGTCATCATGATGACCGGTACCTGACTCTGCAAACGGATTTCCTCAAGGACCTGATCCCCATTTTTCCCAGGGAGCATGATATCGAGAAGGACCAAATCAATGCTTTCTTGCTGGAAGAGTCGCAGCCCTTCTGTACCTGAAAAAGCCTGAAGCACCTCATGGTCTTCGCTTAAGAGACTATACAAAATTTCTTGGATATCATTATTATCTTCAATTAATAAGATGCGTGCCACTTGCCTCACTCCTCTTTTCTATGCTTACGAAATCATTTCTATTCCCCTAGCCTATCAAATAAAGGGACCTTCGTCAATGAAAATCTGATAAAATCCTATAGTCCCCAGGTAGAGCTGCATGGTAGGTCATCACAAGATGAACTTGACTATCCTTTCTTTCAAAGGGTATAATAGGACCAATGACACAATAGGGAGAATCATCTATGAAAAAAAATGCCAAAACTCAAATCAGCCTTGTATCCATTCTCGTCATCCTGGGCGTTGGTGCAAGAATGATGCGAGTCATCCACCGCCAGCAAATCAGGGAGCAAAACAGACAAACCGTCCAAACGACTAAAAAGGTTGCAGAGTTTCAGAAAACACTAGACGAGGAAGAAACCAAGAAACGGAACGAAACCTTCAACAAGATTTTTAATGAATCCCTAGTTCAGAAAAATTTTGAAAATTGGCAAAAAGTCGATGAACTTCATGGTTTAGGGCAAAGAACTGGGCAATTTTATATCTATAACTTTGAAAAAAAAGAAGAGATTCTCTTAGAGAATACAGATCAAGCATTTGTTCTGCCGATTCGAGACAAGAGTGATAACGTCACATTTCAGGCTATCTTTGCCCACAAGGACGGTCAGTGGCACATCATGAAACCAGACGGAAGTTCTCAGTTGCAACTAGGAGAAGCCAGCATTTCCGCTGAATCTAAGTTTGTCATCGAAAACAATGTCTTAGACTACGACCAGTAAATCAATAAGGACTTGCCTTAACGACATACAAAAAGCTTAGGACCCCAGCTTTGGTTGGGATTCTAAGCTTTTTAGTTTGCTGTCAGAGAGTCATCCAGAAGATGGTTTAGCTCTAGAGGAGACTTTTACTCAACAGAAGCCCCATTGGTCGCAATGACCTCTTTGTACCAATAGAAGGATTTCTTACGCGAACGGGCTAAGGTTCCCTTGCCTTCGTTGTCCCGGTCAACATAGATAAAGCCGTAGCGCTTCTTCATTTCTCCTGTCCCAGCAGAGACCAGGTCAATACAACCCCAAGTCGTATAGCCCCAGAGGACGACGCCGTCTTCATGGATGGCATCTCGCATAGCCTTGATGTGGGCAGCCAGGTAGGCAATCCGATAATCATCCTCGATTTCCCCCGCTTCATTAGGTGTATCAACTGCCCCTAATCCATTTTCCACGATAAACATAGGCTTTTGATAACGATCCCAGATGGTATTGAGGGTAATGCGGAGACCCAGAGGGTCAATCTGCCAACCCCATTCTGAACTTTCTAGGTAGGGGTTCTTCAGAGAGGCAAAGATATTGCCCGCTGTTTTCTCCCTTTCAGCTGGATCGCCTGAAGCGACCCGACTGGCATAGTAGGAGAAGGAAATAAAGTCCACTGTATAGTCTTTTAATAATTGAAGGTCCTGCTCGGTCATCTCAACCGTGATTCCCTGACGTTCCCACTCTTTCTTAGCATAGTTAGGGTATTCCCCACGCGCCTGCACATTGATGAAGAAGTAGTTCTTGCGGTCTTCTTCTAGACCCGCCCAAACATCACGCGGAGCACAAGTATGCGGGTAATTTTGCCCTGCTGCCAGCATACAGCCGACCTTGTTGTTCGGATCAATCTCATGGGCAAGCTTAGTGGCAATGGCTGAAGCGACCAACTCATGGTGGGCTGCCTGGTATTTGACCTGCTCCTCATTCTCCCCTTCCTCGAAGCAGAGACCCGCTCCCATAAATGGCGCATGGAGGATCATATTGATTTCATTAAAGGTCAGCCAGTAGTTGACCAAGCCCTTGTAACGAGTAAAGAGGGTCCGACAGAGACGTTCATAAAAGCCCAACATCTTGCGGTTGCGCCAACCACCGTACTCGGTAATCAAATGCATGGGACAGTCAAAGTGGGTAATGGTCACCAAGGGCTCAATGCCATACTTGTGACATTCCTTAAAGAGGTCTTCATAGAACTGTAGTCCCGCTTCGTTTGGCTCCAGTTCATCCCCTTGTGGGAAGATCCGTGACCAAGCAATAGAAAGTCGATAAGTTTTAAAGCCCATTTCCCCAAAGAGGGCAATGTCTTCCTTGTAGCGATGGTACATATCAATACCATCTTTAGCCGGGTAAAAATAGCCCTCTTCAAAGTCGAACATCTTTTTCTGACCCGTAATAATCGCGTGACGATCAGGCCCAATCGGTACCACATCCACATTGGCCAAGCCGCGGCCATCTTCATTATAAGCTCCTTCACATTGGTTGGCAGCCGTCGCCCCACCCCAAAGGAAACCATCTGGAAATTGTAGTTTGTCAGTCATATTCCTACCTCGCTTTCATCCTTAAATCTATTATATCCCTGTCTAATCCGAAAGTCTTACAGCATCCTAGGAAAAACTGATACTATTCTAAGATTGTTTCTATTCAAGCGCAACACAAAAAGACCGGATGACTCCGATCTTTTAATAGTTCATATTCTCATATTCTGTTTTAAGAATAATTATGGTTAACTTCAAATGACGAAGCATCCTATTTCATACGATAAAAATCAATGACTAGACCAGCAGGGCCTTCAACTAACAGGGATTCTGTTCCCCAATCGGTTACAACTGGGCCGTTTAAAATTTCAATCCCTAATTCTTTCAAACGCTTTTGATTCTGTTCCAAATCTTCAACTTCAATGTGTAGAATGATTCCTGACTGAAAATTTTCCAGAGGTATCAAATGATTTTGTGAGAACATGAGACAGTGACTGCCAATCGTGAACTGAGCAAAAGCATCATCAACATAGTCTGCCTTCTTATCCAAGATATGCTCCAGTTCCGCACAGACTTGGGGTACATTTGAAACAATAATATCTAATTGATTTAAATTCATTTACTCTCCTCTAAAAAAGACCGGATTGCTCCGATCTTTTAAGCTTCTCTCAAAGAAAATCAAAGAATAAACAAGGCATCGAACCGCAGGCAGTACTGGAGTACGGCAAGGTGAAGATAACGCAGTTTACATTTGATTTTCGACGAGCAGGATTATTTGATTGCGCGTGATTGCAACCCTTCTTCTTCCAAGAAGAGGCGGAATGGTACGAGTTCTTCTGCTTCGTATTTTTCCTTGAAGGCTTTAATCGCTTCTTCTGAGTGAAGTTTTGGATCCAACTCAAGAACTTCTACTGGAAGTGGACGGTGTTGTGTGATGCGAGCATCGATGACAACTGTCTTACCTTCTTTGTTGAGTTTCACAGCTTCTGCAACAACTGCATCGATGTCTTCGATACGGTTTACTGTAAATCCTACAGCACCTTGTGCTTCAGCGATTTTAGCGTAGTCAGCATTTGTGAAGTCTACACCAAACAAGTGTTTGTTTGTATCTTCATATTTGTTTTTGATGAAGGCATACTCATCGTTTGTGAAGACAACGTTGATAACTGGAAGGTTGTATTGAACGTTGGTAATCACGTCTGGGTAAACCATGTTGAAGGCCCCGTCACCCATGATGTTCCATACTTGGCGATTTGGGTTGTCCTTCTTAGCAGCAATACCACCAGGGATAGCGATACCCATTGTCGCAAAGAGTGGAGATGTACGCCACATGTTCTTAGGTGTCATGTGAAGGTGACGAGTTGATGTTTGAGTAGAGTTACCTACGTCGATTGAGTAGATTGCATCTTCATCAGCGTATTTGTTGATAGCGTTATAAACTTGGTACAATTGAAGCGCACCCTCAGTTTTACCTTCGAGTTTGTTCATGTAATCGCGCCAGTTTTGGTTGTTCTTCACGTTAGCACGCCACCATGGAGTAGACTCAACTGGATTCACTTTGTCAAGGATTGCTTTCGCTGCTTGACCTGCATCTCCAAGGATGGAAGCGTCAAGGGCATGACGTTTACCAAGTTTGTAAGGGTCGATATCGACTTGAATGAATTTTTCAGTGTTCTTGAAGGCTTCGTAAACTTCAGCAAATGGGAAGTTTGAACCAAGGAAAAGAACTGTGTCTGCTTCAAAGACTACTTCGTTGGCTGGTTTCCAACCAACACGGTAAGCAGAACCTGTCAAACCTTCGTAGTTCCATTCGAAAGCTTCAAAGTTTTTACCAGTTGTGATGATTGGTGCTTTGATTTTAC
This sequence comes from Streptococcus australis, assembly GCF_047463015.1. Taxonomy (GTDB): domain Bacteria; phylum Bacillota; class Bacilli; order Lactobacillales; family Streptococcaceae; genus Streptococcus; species Streptococcus australis_F. The sequence goes on from NZ_JASHER010000001.1 coordinate 210,456, forward strand.
GTGACAATTCAGTAATCACTTCACCAGCTTTCACACCACCGTAACCAGCATAGATCACTGGGCGTTCAGCATTGTTTAAGATTTCAACAGCTTTATCGATTTCAACTTCGTTCAAAGCAGGAGCGATGAATGAACGCTCGTAAGAACCAGATCCGTAGTATGAGTTTTCGTCGATTTCTTGGAAACCAAAGTTTACTGGAATTTCAACAACGGCTGGACCTTTTTTAGAAACGGCAGCACGGCAAGCTTCGTCAATCACTTTTGGCAATTGCTCAGCGTAAGCTACACGTTTGTTGTAAACAGCGATACCGTTGTACATTGGGTTTTGGTTCAATTCTTGGAAGGCATCCATGTTCAATTCGTTGTTTGGACGTGATCCAAGAATGGCAAGGAATGGAGTGTTATCCATAGCTGCATCGTAAACACCATTGATCAAGTGAGTTGCACCTGGACCACCTGAACCAACTGCAACACCGATAGATCCGCCGAATTTAGCCTGCATAACCGCTGCAAGAGCACCGGTTTCTTCGTGGCGAACTTGCAAGAAACGGATATCTTTGTCTTCAGCCAAAGCGTCCATGAGTGAGCTAAGTGTTCCTGATGGGATACCGTAGATCGTGTCTACGCCCCATGTTTTCAATACGTTGAGCATTGCTGCAGATGCAGTAATTTTCCCTTGAGTCATAATGATAACTCTCCTTCAATAAAAATAATTGTCAGTCTTTGAACTGAATTCGACAAAGAGTGAAAACGTTTCAAATAACTTTACTATATCAATTTATCACGTTTTATTGTCCTTGTATAAGAATATGCTCACCGAACGCCTGGAACTATTACATAACACAAAGCAAAAATCTGTTCTGTTTCCGCAAACTATTTTATAACAGAAGTCATAAACCGCATAAGGGCAAGGTTTTTGCTTGTTGTAGAATTAGTACAAAATAGAGTGTTTCCCCAAACTGTTTTATAGAAAGCATAAAAAATCCTAGCTGGAAAATCATTTTCCTTGCTAGGATGGGTTAGATTTCGCTTTGAAGAGCCTTACTCAAGACTCTGTATCCTTCGATGGTTAGATGAAGACCATCTGTTGTATAAGCCGGTTTGAGCTGACCATCCTCTCCAAGCAAATGGTCAAAAACATTGATAAATTCAACATTTATCATCCCTTGGGCCAATTCGTGGTAGGCCTGGTTCAAGGTCTGAATCTTCTGATTGGTCCGGATATAAACTGTCCCCTTGTAGGGCTCTCCCTCATTCACAGGAAGAACCGAAACGAGTTTGATTTGCACCAAGGGCAAGAGTCGTACCATCTCCTGCAAGATGATGCTCATGTTATCAATGGTTTCCGACAGGGGCATTTCCTTACCAATGTCATTAGTTCCAATCAGCAAAAAGACCTTGTCCACTGCTTGACCAAAAATGTGGGCATCTAGATGCTCTCTTAAGAGGTCTGTCTTGTAGCCTCTAATCCCCCGATTCACCATATACTGATCCGTCAACAGCAACTCTTGAAGGGGATAGTATTCGACGATAGAGTCTCCTATAAAAAGAATATCGGGTTCCCTCAAAGGATTTTGATTCAGTTCTCGGTAATTCTTCTGTATTTTTGCCTGTTCTTTCAACAGCCAGGTCTCCAATAATTGTACAGCCATAAAGGCTCCTTTCGATTCGTATAGTAGAAACTGTGCAAGGTAGGATAGGCCTAGTCGAAGCAGAGCCTTCCATCCAAGTAAGCTTCGATGACTTCGTAGACCCCCTGATTCTGATGAGAAGGTGCCGTATAGCGGGCTGCTTGTCGCGCATGGGGATCCGCATTTTCCATTGCATAGGAATAGGTCGCTAACTCAAGCATCTCGACATCGTTTTGGCTATCGCCAAATGCCATCAGATGCCCACCATCCACGCCCCAGCGTTCTTCTAAGAATTGAATGGCCGTAGCCTTATTGACACCCGGTTGCAGAATATCAATGGCTCCATAGCCACTAGCTGCTGGAAGCAGGCGCTCTCCAAACTTTTCTCGCAGCTCTTGCACAAAATCTTCGACTTTTTCAGTCTCCGTGACGACACTTAACTTCAAAACTTGCTCGCCATGTTCATGGACCAAATCATCCACAAAGCGCATCCGTTTGTAAAAAGCAGCCGCTAACTCAGGCGTCATCAATTGCTCTAAAAGAGGAAACTCTGTTCCTTTCTTGGCATAGCCTCCCGATAAGCTACTAACGACCAGGTGGAGTTCTTCTTCTCGGCCTTCTAGATAACGCAAGACCTCCTGCACCAGCTCTTCCGGCCAGCTGCACTCTCGGATGAGCTTTCCCTTCTCTAATATCCGTGCCCCATTAGCCAGCACCAAGGTGACGCGATCTTTCAAGTCTTCCAATACATGAGCCATACGACTATAGCCATTTCCTGTCGCAATGACAAAGGGAATCCCTCTTTGGTCTAACTGATCCAAGATGCGGCTCAAGCGCTCATGGTCTACTTCTCCTTGCTCGTCCATCAGAGTGCCATCCATATCTGTCGCAATCATTTGTAGCATACCGCCACCTCTTTCCATCTTTCCCCTATTATACACCATTCCCTCATCATTTTGGAACCTTCTCTCCCTTAAATCCTCCCTCTCCTCCTTCCTTAAAATTTAAGAAATTCCATCGAATCCTCTTTAATTTTTGGTCCAATTTTATTATAATATAGATAGTAGATTTTCCCTGTATGAAGTAACTAGCAGACCCTTTCACACACTTGGAAAAAACGTCTGCTACTCCCGAAAAAGATCTAAGAGGTAGGCATGAACACAAAGACCTTATACCGCCAAACATCCTTTACCAATAGCGATTTCCCTTTTTCAATCAAACAGATTAGCACCCAAAATGGCCAGCCAGATATCTTATTTCATTGGCACACCGATATTGAGATTATTTATGTCAATGAAGGGACTGCTCAGTTCCATATCGACTATGAATATTTTAATAGTCAGCCTGGTGATATTATTTTGATCCGACCCAATGCACTTCACTCCATCCACCCCATCCAGAGTTCTTCCCATACCATGGATGTCCTGCATTTTAATTTGGACCTGATTGGGATTACCCATAAAAATATCGCCACTCTAAAATATTTACAACCTCTCTACAATGGGGATTTTGAATTTGTCCGACGCATTCAAGCTCAATCACCCGGTTACGAAGAAATCAAACAGAGCCTCTTAACCTGTATGGCAAACGGAAGAGAACAAGGCCCCTTCTATGAACTCCGACTTAAATCCCAGCTCAATGAACTCCTCTATCTCCTCTTCTCCCATAACTATATCGTCGAGAAAAAGTTCTCAACGGACGCTTATCGGAGAGAAGAAAAAATCCGCTTAGTCCTCGACCATATTTCGAACCATTACCAAGAGGAGCTCATGATTGAGCATTTGGCAGAGCTGTGCCATTTTAGCCCGACCCACTTCATGAATTTCTTTAAGAAACAATTAGGGCTCTCTTGTATGGAGTACATCATTCAATATCGGCTGAAAAAAGCGGCCCATCTCCTCCAGCATTCCGATCAGGCAATCATTGATATCGCGAGCCAATCCGGCTTCAACAACCTCTCAAACTTTAATCGCCAGTTCAAGAAATACTATCAGGTTACTCCAAGCCAATACCGAAAAGCTTGTCTTTAACCAATAGAACAAATAATAAAAGCACATGAAACACAAGTGAAGTTTGCGTTTTATGTGCTTTTAATGTTTTTCAACAGAAGATCTGATACAACCTAGCAACCTTCCTCTTTATCACTCAACATTCTATTTAAAGACCATTTCCCTGTCTTTTCATATTGTCCAATTAATTTTTGGGAAGCTTGAGTGATTTCCGAAGGAAAATAGAGGCTTTTTAATGTATTGACCGCATTCTTCGTTACTGCTGCTCCCTGCTTTATCTGATAATCAAAGACGATTTTCCCGTCAACATAGCGACTGTCAAAATGATAATTATCATTTACTGCACCAGATGCTGCAACTAGCTCAATATCATGACTCGAAATCATATACAAGCAATCGTGTCTCGATAGCCAGCGGACAATCCCTAAGCCAGACCCAATTCGCTCAATGGTATTGGTTCCCTTAAAGAGTTCATCAATAAAGAAATAATGAAAACCTGACTTTTCCAGACTCTCAATCATTCGGAGAATTGTTTTACTCTCTGTAATAAAATAACTATCTCCAACCTCGATATCATCGCTGACATCCATAGAGGTCATGACATGTCCATAAGAAAGCTCCAAACTGTCACCATAAGCGAAGCCCAAGCCCTGCGCTAAAATACAGTTAATGGCTACCATTTTCAAATAAGTGGATTTTCCGGAGGCATTATCTCCACTGATCACCATATTTTTTTCAAAAGTGACGTCATTAGCAACCGGATCCGCTAGTAAAGGATGGTAGATCCCCTTTCCTTTAATCCCAGCTTCTTCCTTAAAATTGGGATGACAAACCAAATTACCATCACGCTTATGGCGTAGAAGGCTGATAGCTACTTCCAATTCGCCCAAAAGATTGATTGTTTCCTGCGCTTCTTTCTGATGAGTCCTCACTTGCTGGTAGATATAGATTTGGGCAATCTGCGGAATTAAGAAAAGAAAATTAAGGTAAATCAGGATAATTTCCATCTCGGAGCTTCCTGTTGGACTTTGTAAGATGCTGGAAATGACTTTCGTCTTCTTAAATGGTTGGACAGCCTGTTTGAAGGCTTCTTGTTTTGGTAGCGCTAGACGGCTCAGCTTTTCCGCTGAAGCAAAGATACGAACCAAGTAACTAACTTGATCCAAGCGCAGTTTATTCGACCAATTCCGAATGCTCGAAAAAATGATATTAAACGTCACACTCGCTATCAAGACTGACATGGCTTGAATTTGAAAAAACGGAAGAAAGAAAAGAGAGAGGACTGGCAAACACGCTAAAAAAATATAGAGAGAAAGATAAATCCTCGAATCTTGCTTCCCTGGATTCGCCACAATACTTCTAGCCATATTGTGGTTCTTTTTTCCTAACTGGTTCATAACAACCTGAACCTTCAGACGAAGATCCGTGTGATGTTCAAAGAAATCTTCTAACTCCTGCAAAGATGCATCTGGTTGAAAGTTTATCAAACGCATCTTCTGATACAAGGCCTCTGCCCCAATACTAGACTGTGTATGGTTCAGCTGATCAAAGACTCTATGCATGTCTAAATCATGCCAAGTTTGACCATCTACTTGACTATCCGTTGGCTGGAATGTAGATGCCAAAAGCATCGTTTCCACTAAACTCTCTTCACTATCATTTTTTATAAAAAAAGGTTTTCCCTCCCAAGCCTTGGCTAATTTTTTTCTCAGACGAATCGTTGCTATCCGATTTGTTAGAACCATAATGATGATCAGTCCAACAAATCCAATTGGTAACCATCCAAGTTTATCCATTCCTACATTCGCCCCTTCCTACTGCCAATTCAGATTCACACGGTCCTTCACTTCCTGGTAGGCTGTATCGACACGCGCCTTTGTTTCATCATCCAATTGGTCCCGGTACTTGCCGCCTTCAATCCAGTCCTCCAAGATATAGGTCTGGAAATGATAGAGTTCATAGCCTTCAGGAGAATAACTGTCCTTGGGCGTCCGGTTGACCCAAGTAGGATGAGCTGTGGCCGTTTTGATCCGTGTCTTGCGCCCTACCTTCTCAATGGTGATATCCATCAGGACCCCTCGTTCGGTCCATTGCGCATTGTCTATCCCTTCCATGGTTTCCATCCGCTGATTGGAAAGGAAATTCCCCATAGAATAAACGACCAATTTCTGTTGCCCATCCTTATCCACAATCTCAGCAGGCTGGACGACATGAGGATGACCGCCCAAGACGATATCCGCCCCCCAAGAAATCATCTTATGGTATAGCTCCTTTTGTTCCTCTGATGGCTCTAACTCATATTCAATCCCCATCTGAGGCATGACAATAGTTACGTCCGCTTCCATCTCAGCTTTTTGGATTTCTTGACGCATCCGCTCCTCATTGAGGTCCGATAGACGATTATCATAGTCCTCTTGTTCTAGATTATATTCCATCCCATTAAATCCGTAGGAGTAGGCCAAAATTGCAATCTTGATTCCATTTACCTCCTTGATCAGGATAGGGGCTTGCTCTCTCGTCTCATGCGGGTAGACACCAACCGTTTGGATCCCCTCGTCTTCAAAGGCCTTTGCAGTCGAAAACAGCCCTTCCAAGCCAGAATCGAGGATATGGTTATGTCCCAGGTCCATCACCTGATAGCCTGCATCCTTAATCGAAGCAACCACCTCCCCAGGGGCATTGAAAATCGGATAGCCCGAAAGCCCATAATCCGAATTAATGGTCCCTTCAAAATCCCCCAAGACCAGATCTCCTTGCTTCAACCATTCCTGAGCATAGTGATAATTCTCAGAAAAATCATAGCTTCCATCTTCCTTGGCGGCACTCATATAAATCAAGTCATGATAGAGTTGATCTCCATTTGCCATGATCCGAGCCGTATGAGGTAACTGATCCGGATGAACTTCTTCTTGCTTTTCAACGACTTCCGGCATTTCTAGCGCTGTAATGGGAAAACCATTCCATTTTTGAACCCACAAGACCAGATTTGCTGCCGCAAATACTGTAATCAGCAAACCGTAGACAAACTGTTCGTTGGTCAAGCGAAAAGCGGTCACTTTTCCCAAGCCAATATCAAGCCAGTCGTTGAGCATCCTGAGGATATCTTTCCCAAGCTCGCTCCATCTCTTTAAGAGATCCTTCCAATTCTTCATCATCTTCTCTTCCTATTCAATTCTCTTACACTTGTCAAAGGCCTCTCCCTAGCATCTTGATGCTACCTTTTACATTCTCACACTTCTCTAACATTCCAACTTTCTCATCTCAGGTTTATACAATGAGCCACTAAAACCACATCAAACCTAGTATTCATTGAAATGCTTTCTCTTCATTGTATCACAAATTTTAAGAAGAGAAAAAAGAGAGCAGGACAGAAGCGCCATTGTTTAGAAACGCTTCATCGTCCTGCTCCTGCACAGTTGATTAATTCATGTAAATGATCAATCATCACTTCTTATCGTTTGATTTGGACAAGCTAATCGCAACCATGACAAGACTCAGGAAAAAGGCCGAAAGCAACCCTTTTGTTGTCCCGATTCATAAAAGGTTGATGGAATACAAAATGATTATAGGCAGTAAATCCTAATCCAATCAGAGTTACCATAGCCGAAAGTGAAAAAATTGTTAACCACAAATTTCTATTTTTCATCATAAACTCCGTTTTTCGATCTAATAGAAAGGCCCTCTTATTTCAAAGCCTTTAACAAATATCCATAACCTTCTCGCTCCATTTCCTCTTTTGGAACAAAACGCAGAGAGGCCGAATTGATACAGTAGCGAAGGCCTCCTTGGTCTTTTGGTCCATCGGTGAAGACATGGCCGAGATGGGCATTGCCTGAGCGGGAACGAACTTCGATCCGCTCCATTCCGTGGCTATGGTCCTGGTAATAGTGGAGAACATCTTTGGCAATGGGACGGGAGAAACTTGGCCATCCACAGCCAGACGCAAACTTGTCCTTTCCAAAGAAAAGAGGTTCCCCAGTCGTAATATCCACATAAATGCCCTCTTCAAAGGTCTGGTCATAGGCATTGTTGAAAGGACGCTCCGTCGCACTTTCTTGGGTGACTTGGTACTGCTCCTCTGTCAATCGTGCCTTTAATTCCTCCTGACTAGGCTTTGGATAAGTTGCCGGATCAATCAAGGGTTGATCGGCATCTGTCACATCGATATGGCAATAGCCTCCAGGATTCTTCTTGAGATAGTCTTGATGGTAGTCCTCAGCCAAGATATAATGGCGTAACGGTTCTAGCTCAACTGCGATCTTACTTCCCAGTTGCTTTTCTTGTTCCGCAAACACTTGGGCGATCACCTCACGATCTGCCTCGTCTCGGTAATAGACACCCGTCCGGTACTGGCGCCCTCGATCATTTCCCTGCTTGTTAATGGACAAGGGATCAATTACGCGGAAGTAATAGAGCAAAATCGCACGTAGAGTGATCTTATCTGGATCATAGACGACCTGAACGGTCTCTGCGTGATCCGTTTCTTTGATCAATTGGTAATTGGTCGTTTCCACCTGGCCATTGGCATACCCCACCGTTGTCTTTTCTACACCAGGGATCCGTGAGAAATACTCCTCTAAGCCCCAAAAACAGCCACCTGCTAGATAAATCTCTGCCATCTTTTTTCCTCGCTTCCCGCATTCCCTACAAGGAACGCTTGACATCTATTAGCTCCATCATAATCCAATAGCCTCAGATTTTCAAGGATTCTGCATCAAAAATCCCTTCTACTGTACTAGTAAAAGGGATTCGGAGATGCTTATTTTTCAAATAAGAAAAAGAGCGAGTAACCAAGATTCCGTATAGATACTAAAAACTGATGAAAAAAATCATGCACGAGAGACATGTCACACACCTCCTCAATATTTCTTAAGCAAACACTCAGTGGCTTACAAGATCATGCTTGGTCCATATACCTGTAACTGAGGCTTCACCCTGTCATAATGAAAGCGATCATACACTTTCCAAGCTTGGAATGTTGCTTCATTTAAGCGCAGGGCACTCAAACCGATCAAGAAGCTCGCTCTTTGATAGAACTTCTCTAGCTCCATTAAGACACGATTGTCCACACGCTCTGCCTTTTTTAAATAACGAAGGATATAGTCCAGATTTTCCTGAAATCGGACTGCGTCTGAACTGGTCTGGGAATCCGCCGAAAAGGAGTCCTCAATAGCTTGAATAGGAAGCAAGGCTTCCTGAATAAAGTCACTAGCCCCCATGCTAATCACCTTCCTTTCCAAACCTTCCAAAAAAGAACCAAACTCTATCTCCACCTATCTCTTTCCATCTTCATTGTACACCTTTTCCTTTAAAATGGAGCACTATATAGGTGAAAAACACCTAAAACTAGGAACAGTTTTGTTCATCGTTGACACGATAACTTTAAAAACCTCCCCAAGTTGGTACTTGAAGAGGTTCTTTTAGAAAGATTAGTCAATGTAGTGCAATTTCCCACGGAAATCTTCTAGGCTTTGGTAGCCTTTTTCTTCCATGATGGCTTTGAGCTCCGCAGTGATGCGGTCAAAAGCTCCAACTCCTTCTTTATGAAGCGTGGTTCCGATTTGCACCATGCTAGCGCCACAAAGGATATGCTCAAAGGCATCACGACCAGTCAAGACTCCACCGGTTCCCACTATCTGAATTTCTGGATTCAAACGTTGGTAAAAGGCATGGACATTGGCCAGAGCAGTTGGTTTGATATATTCACCACCAATTCCACCAAAACCGTTCTTCGGACGAATCACAACGGATTCATCCTCGATATAAAGGCCATTTCCGATCGAGTTGACGCAGTTGACAAACTTGAGTGGATATTTGTTAAAGATCGCTGCCGCTTGATCGAAGTGGACAATATCAAAATAAGGTGGCAACTTGATGCCAAGAGGTTTGGTGAAATAGGCAAAGACCTCTGACAAGATCCGATCAGTTGTCTCAAAATCATAGGCAATCTGAGGTTTCCCAGGGACATTGGGGCAGGATAGGTTCAATTCTGTCAAGCCTTTAAAATCACTGTTTTGCACCTTTTTCAGGATGGTATGGGTCTCTTCAGGAGACATGCCGACAAGAGATAGAAAGAAGGTCCGATCTGGATCGCTTTCTTGCAATTCTAACAAGTAATCCAAATAATAGTCCAAGCCTTGGTTGGGAAGGCCCATCGAATTGATTGAGCCAAGTGGCACGTCTTGGTAGCGTGGCTCTGGATTTCCAGCGCGGAACTCCAAGGTTGCTGTCTTGGTCACAAAAGTCCCAGCAGCTGAATTCTTCACTTCCTCTAATTCCTCAGTAGTCATACAGGCTACCCCTGCCGCATTCATCAGGCAGTTGTCAAATTCAAAACCAGCAATTTGCGTCTTTGTCGATACCATCTTCTACTCCTTGAAATAAGTTCTTACAGTCATTATAGCATGAAAATGTCCCCTAGAGTTCAGAAAACTAGAAATTCAGATAGAACGTCCGGAAATAGAAAAATTGTCCTCTATTTCTCTCTCTTTCTAGAGATTATTGTAAAGAAATACCGTACATATTCAGATGATTGTTACCTATATGAAGCTAATTCAGTCTACTCAAATTCAAGTCGTGAAAATTTTCAGAAAATTCAACTTTTTTCTTTACAAGTCAAAAAAAGTCTGCTATAATTGTCCACGTAATAAAATATGACATTGCTTCTAGCAGTGCCTTCATACTCCAGTAAGACAGCAACCTTGCTGGCATTCGTTTCAATAAAAAAAGGAGAAACAAGATGACAACTGCAAAAGAATATATCCAAAGCACTTTCGAAACCGTAAAAGCTCGCAACGGCCATGAAGCAGAATTCCTTCAAGCTGTTGAAGAGTTCCTAAGCACTTTGGAACCTGTATTTGAAAAACATCCAGAATACATTGAAGAAAACATCTTGGCCCGTATCACTGAGCCAGAACGCGTGATTTCTTTCCGTGTTCCTTGGGTAGACCGTGATGGAAAGGTGCAAGTGAACCGTGGTTACCGTGTCCAATTTAACTCAGCTGTAGGTCCATATAAAGGCGGACTTCGTTTCCACCCAACTGTAAACCAAGGGATCTTGAAATTCCTCGGCTTCGAACAAATCTTTAAAAACGTCTTGACTGGCCTTCCTATCGGTGGAGGTAAAGGTGGTTCAGACTTCGATCCTAAAGGCAAAACTGATGCTGAAGTGATGCGCTTCTGCCAAAGCTTCATGACTGAATTGCAAAAATACATCGGACCATCTCTTGACGTCCCAGCTGGTGATATCGGGGTTGGTGGACGTGAGATTGGTTACCTCTACGGTCAATACAAACGCCTTAACCAATTTGATGCCGGTGTCTTGACTGGTAAACCTCTTGGTTTTGGTGGTAGCTTGATCCGTCCAGAAGCAACTGGTTACGGCTTGGTTTACTATACTGAAGAAATGCTTAAAGCTAACGGCGACAGCTTTGCTGGTAAGAAAGTCGTGATCTCAGGTTCTGGTAACGTAGCCCAATACGCTCTTCAAAAAGCAACTGAACTTGGTGCAACTGTCATCTCAGTCTCTGACTCAAACGGCTATGTCATCGACGAAAACGGTATTGATTTTGACCTTCTTACAGACGTCAAAGAAAAACGCCGTGCTCGTTTGACAGAATACGCTGCAGAAAAACCAACTGCTACCTACTACGAAGGTTCTGTATGGACTTACGCTGGCAACTATGACATCGCCCTTCCATGTGCGACTCAAAATGAGATTAACGGTGAAGCTGCGAAACGTTTGGTTGCTCAAGGGGTTAAAGTTGTATCTGAAGGAGCTAACATGCCTAGCGACCTTGAAGCTATCAAAGTCTACAAAGAAAATGGTATCCTTTACGGACCTGCTAAAGCTGCCAATGCTGGTGGGGTTGCTGTATCTGCTCTTGAAATGAGCCAAAACAGCCTCCGTCTTTCATGGACACGTGAAGAAGTGGATGGTCGTTTGAAAGATATCATGACCAACATCTTCAACACTGCTAAAACAACTGCAGAAACCTACGGTCTTGGTAAAGATTACCTTGCTGGTGCCAACATCGCAGCCTTTGAAAATGTTGCAAACGCTATGATTGCCCAAGGTATTGTTTAATTTGATTCTTTTGCCACACCTCTGAAACTCCTAGTTTCGGAGGTGTTTTTTTGATAAAAAAAGAGAGTGGGACAAAAGTCCTAGCCTCTCAATTGTCTTTGGATTGTCGAGCAAGACGCAGTGGTTGAGTGAGCTCTACTACGCTGATTTCATCAGCTTTTATAGCCCTACTCAACTGTGCGGAGGTGGGACGACGAAATCGAATTCTAACGAATTACCGATTTCTGTCCCACTCTCTTATTTTTATAAATCATCTAAGGCATCTTTCACCTTATCAAAGAAGCCTTTTTTCTTTGGACTTACCTTGATATCACCAGCTTCCGCAAATGCACGAAGGGCTTCTTTTTGCTTGTCATTTAGACCTGTTGGTGTCACCACATTAACAGTTACATATTGATCTCCCACAGATCCACCACGCAAGCTTGGTGCTCCTTTGCCACGGAGGCGGAATTTCTTACCAGTCTGGGTTCCTTCAGGGATGACTAAGTCGACATCGCCGTGAACCGTTGGTACATGGACCGTATCTCCAAGAGCAGCTTGAACAACGTTCAAGTTCAATTTATAGTAGATGGTTGATCCATCCCGTTCGAATTTGTCGCTTGGCTCAACATTGACGACTACATAAAGGTCTCCGTACGGGCCCCCATTAAAGCCAGCTTCTCCTTGTCCAGAGAGGCGGATTTGTTGACCTGTTTCGACCCCAGCAGGGATTTTCACGCTAACACTGTGGGCTTGTTTCTCATGCCCAGTCCCATGACAGGTAGTACAAGGATCCTTAACTTCCTTTCCTCGACCATGGCAGACATCACAGGTGACTTGGCGACGCATCATCCCAAGTGGAGTTTGCGTATCCACATTGATGACACCCGAACCATGACAGCGTCCACAAGTTACTGGACTTGTTCCTGGCTTAGCACCAGTTCCATCACATGTCCGACAGCTAGCTTCCCGATGGTACTTCACTTCCTTCTCAGTTCCAAAGATGGCTTCTTCAAACTTGAGATTTACGCGGTACTGAAGATCATCCCCCTGACGTGGAGCATTGGGATTGCGACTTCCACCCCCACCAAAGAAGCTTGAGAAAATGTCCTCAAAGCCACCAAAGCCAGCGCCATCAAAACCACCGAAACCACCAGCTCCGCCACCGAAGCCACCAAAACCACCGTTGGCTCCTGCAGCACCGTATTGGTCATAAGCCGCCCGCTTTTGTTCGTCACTTAAAGTCTCATAAGCTTCTTGAACTTCCTTGTACTTTTCCTCAGCGCCAGGATCCTTGTTGATATCTGGGTGATATTTCTTAGATAATTTCCGATAGGCTTTCTTGATCTCATCTTGAGATGCATTTTTCGAAACGCCCAAACGGTCGTAAAATTCAGTATTGTTCATGCAAGATACTAAGAGCGAACAGAAAGCGACTGAAATTTAGGAAACCGACAAGAAATCCTGATTTCTTAGGAGGTTTATCTAATTTCCAAGCTTTCCGCTCGAGTTCAATTTCTCGAACACTCTTTATCCTTTCTATTGATATTGTGAATCAAACCACGATTTAGGTCGGGTTCAATTCTTTTCTTTTACATTGAGTAAGAAACTTCAGAGCTCAGCTACAATTTACCAAACACTCCTTGTTCCTTTCTATAATTTTCATGTAAATCTTTAGAGGCTGTTTTCTATACTCTGCTTCACTTGATCAAACTCTTCATCTGATAGAGTAAATATCAAATCCTCTTCAGCATACTCGTTCTGTTCTTTAAAATAGTTGTCCGTATTCTCTGCCAACCCTAGACTTAGAATCACTTTCCTTGCAAACTCTTGATGTGCAAAACCGATAGCCGTAATAATTTGTTTATCTTGGACAAGAACTTTCGGTTGGAAATTTTCACGTGGAAGAAATTCAAAATAGTCAAAGAAGTTTTGCCAAATTCCACCCGTAAATTTCGTGTCGTTCAACAAGCCTGCTTTGGCTAATAAAAGGGGGGCTGAAGAAATGGCTGCAATTAGGATATCTTGCTCATCAAGACTTCTCAAAAACGAGATCAATTTCTCATCTTGTAGAGCAGGTCCAATGTTAACCATTCCTGGCAAAATCACACAAGAATACTCTTCTATACGGATTTGATCTAGTGTTTTCGTTGGTTGACAGGGCAAGCCATCCTCAGAAACCACTATCGAATGATTTGAAGCGACATAATCAATCGTGATATCAAAAGACAGAGCTAAAGTACTTGTTAAAGCGGTTATCTCATAAAGAGAAAAATTAGGATAAATGATACAAAGTACTTTTTTCATACGCAACATCCTCTATTTTACCGAAAAACAGAGGCTGGGTTGCAACCTCTGGATTTCTTTTTATCATTTAGTTGTTAAGCTGAATTGAGCACGCCCTAACCTCTTGGTGAAAAAGATAAATCTTCCTAGAAACTAAAGTTTCTGCGTCAGATTTCCTATTTTCACTGTGAGGTTTTAACGGGCTTTGCATCTTACTTTTCAGTAAACTCTCCGTCTACGACGTCATCGCCTGCGTTGCCTGTTGCTTGTGCGCCTTCTGCTCCTGCTTGAGCTTGTTGCGCTGCTGCGGCTTGTTCGTAGAGTTTCACAGCAAGTCCTTGAGCTTTTTCGTTCAAGGCTTCAAGTTTTGCTTTCATTTCGTCCAAGTTGTTATCTTCTTGGGCTTTCTTAAGCTCATCAAGGGCAGCTTGTGCAGCATCACGTTCTGCATCGAAGCCTTTACCTTCAGTTTCTTTGATGGTCTTTTCAGTCGCAAAGATAGCTTGGTCTACTTCGTTACGAAGGTCTACTTCTTCTTTACGTTTCTTATCCGCTTCAGCGTTTGCTTCTGCATCTTTCATCATGCGGTCGATTTCTTCGTCTGTCAAACCTGAGTTTGATTGGATAACAATTGTTTGTTCTTTTTGAGTTCCAAGATCTTTCGCTTTAACAGATACGATACCATTCTTATCGATGTCAAATGTTACTTCGATTTGTGGGATACCACGAGGTGCAGCTGGGATATCAGTCAATTGGAAACGTCCAAGAGTCTTGTTATCTGCTGCCATTGGGCGTTCCCCTTGAAGAACATGGATATCAACGGCTGGTTGGTTGTCTGCTGCAGTTGAGAAGACTTGTGATTTAGATGTTGGGATAGGAGTGTTGCGGTCAATAAGTTTTGTGAATACTCCACCCATTGTTTCGATACCAAGTGACAATGGCGTTACGTCAAGAAGGACAACGTCTTTCACATCACCAGCGATGACACCACCTTGGATAGCAGCACCCATGGCAACAACTTCATCAGGGTTCACTGATTTGTTTGGTTCTTTACCAGTTTCAGCTTTAACAGCTTCTACAACGGCAGGAATACGAGTTGAACCACCGACAAGGATCACTTCGTCGATATCTGACAAGCTCAAACCTGCATCTGAAAGGGCTTGACGAACTGGAACTTTAGTACGTTCAACAAGGTCACGAGTCAAATCGTCAAATTTGGCACGAGTCAAAGTCATTTCCAAGTGAAGAGGTCCAGCCTCGCCAGCAGTGATGAATGGCAAGCTGATTTGAGTTGAAGTTACACCAGAAAGGTCTTTCTTCGCTTTTTCAGCTGCGTCTTTCAAACGTTGAAGCGCCATCTTGTCTGTTGACAAGTCGATACCGTTTTCTTTCTTGAATTCTGCAACCAAGTGGTCGATGATTTTTTGGTCAAAGTCGTCACCACCGAGTTTGTTATCCCCTGCAGTTGCCAATACTTCAAAGACACCATCACCGAGTTCGAGGATAGATACGTCGAATGTACCACCACCTAGGTCGAATACCAAGATTTTTTCTTCTTTGTCAGTCTTATCCAAACCGTAAGCAAGAGCCGCTGCAGTTGGTTCGTTGACGATACGTTCTACTTCAAGACCAGCAATTTTACCAGCGTCTTTAGTTGCTTGACGTTGAGCATCGTTGAAGTATGCAGGAACTGTGATAACAGCCTTGGTTACTTTTTCACCAAGGTAGTCTTCAGCGTAGCCTTTCAAGTATTGAAGGATCATAGCTGAGATTTCTTGTGGAGTGTACTCTTTACCGTTTGCAGAAACTTTTTCAGAAGTACCCATTTTAGATTTGATAGAGATCACTGTATCTGGGTTTGTTACTGCTTGACGTTTTGCTGCGTCACCAACGATGATTTCACCGTTTTTGAATGACACTACAGATGGAGTTGTGCGGTTTCCTTCAGGGTTTGCGATAATTTTTGATTCAATTCCTTCAAGAACTGCTACTGCTGAGTTTGTTGTACCTAAGTCAATACCGATAATTTTAGACATATGTTTTTCTCCTTAAATTTTATCTTCTTTTTTTCTTTTTGATACTCTTCTTAAGTGGCGACGCCGTCAGAGCTTGACTTCGTCAATCTCTTTGACTAAACTTTGAGCCTAAAATCTCAAAGTTTACGAAAATAGCGCCACGGCGAAGAGTATCGCCTTTGGTTCGCTTCGCTCACTATTGGCAAAGCTAAACCATTGTTTATCTTTCTTTCATAGTTTATTGTCGTTTCGGACAAGGTTTTTAAGTTCTCTAGCCTAGTTGTAGACAACCACCATGGCTGGGCGTAGGATCCGGTCATGGAGTTTGTAGCCTTTTTGGAAGACTTGTGCGATGGTATCAGCCGGATGCTCATCATCCGCTGGAACTGTTTGAATGGCCATGTGGTAGTTATGGTCAAATTCTCCGTCCGCTGCGATTTCTTCGATTCCTTCTTCTTTCAGAGCATGAATCAAGCTTTCTTGCACCATTTCCAAGCCTTTCTTCACATCATCTGTCAACCCTTCTACAGCAAGGGCACGTTCAAGGTTATCAAGTGATGGCAAGATTGCTTTTGCCAAATCTTGGCTACGATAGCGTTGCAAGAGCTGGCGTTCTTCATTGGCACGACGTTGAATATTTTGCATTTCTGCGTGGGCACGAAGGTATTTGTTTTCAAATTCTTCGGCACGCGCTTGTGCTTCTTCTAATTCAGAAGGTTGGTTGGTTTCCTCTACAACTTCTTCAGTTGTCTCGACAACTTCCTCTTCTTTCACGTCTTCTTTTTTGATTTCTTCTGTCAAGGCATACACCCCTTTCATTTGGTCTTAATTTACTTCATAATGGTTGCTGTTGAGGTAACGGTAGTAGTCCGTTAACTTCATGACCAGCACTCGGCCGATAACATTGACGAGGCTAATCACACGCCTGTAATCCATCTCTACGGGACCAATCACATGCATGAGGGCCATCCCACGATAAGGAACCAGGAATTTGTGACTAATCACGGTCACATTTTTCAAGGCCTTCTCTTGGGATTCAGCAACCAGGATCTGGGTCATTTGGTCCTCCGCCATCCCCCCTCGCAACTCAAGAGCTACGTGTTGAGGGTTATCTAAGAACTGATAAGTCTGAAGATCGGCGTAGGTTAAGGATGAAACCTTTCCTTCTACAAAGACCAGTTCTTGAAACAATTGCGAGAAGACGTAATCAAACAGATCCAATACATTGTCTGTCGTCTTAAAATAGCGCTGTACAATCTGTGGAATCTCCGTCCGCAAGCGGTAGTGGATATCCAAAACTGTATTTCCAATGAAACGTTCTTGAACCAACTGATGGAAGATTTCCAAGTCACTGGTTAAGAAATTCTTTGGAATCGCAAACTGGACGGTAACAGGCTTTGATTCATCCAAGGTCAGAACCGCTAAGGCATCGTGGTTGGATAATGGAACAATCTCAAAACCAGTCAAGCGCTGTCGTGTCGGTTCAACATCCTGAATGACTGCGGTGTAGCCCGTCATCTGGGCCAGCAACTTAGCCGTAGCATCCAAAATATCATCTAACTTAAAGGCCTCAAAATCAAAGGCTTTCACCACCTGGTAGACATCTTGTTCATCAATCAGCTCTAGGTCAAGTGAGTTCTGAACAAAATATTGAAAACCAGCCCGGCTAGGCATTCGGCCACTCGAAGTATGGGCTTTTTCTAATAAGCCTTGCTTTTCGAGGGCAGCCATGTCGTTTCGGATAGTAGCACTACTAGATTGAATGACATCTTGCAGTGTTTTTGAACCGACTGGTTCGTGGGTCTTGGTAAAGATATCGACGACAAGATTTAGAATCTCATTTTGACGTTCTGTAACCATGACCTCACCTCTCTTTCGTATTTAGCACTCTAAGTGTTTAAGTGCTAAACCATGATTCTATTATACACCCTCTCAAGAGAAAGTCAAGAGAAAAATCCAAAAAATTAGCACTCTTTTTCAAAGAGTGCTAAAAATCATTCTTAAGACCGATACTTGTCTAAAAAAGCCTATAAACCTGCTTCTTTCAATTTTTGAATGTATTCTTCTAAAACCAGCTGATGCTTGACCATATACTGGGCATTTTCTACACCAACGTAGCGGAAATGCCAGTTTTCATAGTCCACACCTGTAATCGCATTTTTCCCTTCTGGATAGCGGAGAACAAAACCATACTGGGGAGCCAAAGCAATAATCTGCTGGGCTACCTCTTCAGACTGTCCATTTGGAGCACTCATATCAATCGCAAGACCCGTTTGGTGTTCACTAGCACCTGGAACCTGTACTTGAGCTTGAGCTTGAGCTTCTGCTTCCTCATGAGAAAGTCCCGTAGCTTCTAACTGCGCTACTCGCTCATTATAGAGTTCTGTTTGCTCCTCCACACTTCGATAACCCGAAATCAAGGATTCTTCTGGCGCGACTGCTCTCGCCGCTGCTAGAAATTGTTTCGTTTGCTCTGCAATCCGACTATCCACCTTGATTTCTTCAACATCAACTAACTGAGGGTTCAGCTCGGCTAACTTGTTGTCCCGATTGACCAGGACTATGTTCCAATCCTTGCTAGAAGCTTGAGGAAGGTCTGTTTTAGGTTTTTCTTCTTTTTTTTCAACCTTTTTTGGAGTGGTTGTTTCTACTTTTTTATCTTCAACAGCGCTCATATGAAGCCATTGAGGTTTCAAATAGAAAATACCCACTCCTGCTCCGATCAGACAGAGACCTAAACAGCAGAGCACGATCCAGCTAACTTTCTTTTCTCTTTTCTTGGCAAGTTTGTATTTAGTCATGATCTTCCTCTAACAATTTTGCTCCAACCTGTCGGTATGACATATCTCCAACTGCTTCTAGTTTAAGTTGGCCATCCTCATACTCAATAACAGTCACACTACCATTGTCCAAGACCAATTCTTTAAAAGCCTTTGGATCAATCAGGTAAATCAAGGTGCTGATGGTCATCCCATGACTGACCACGATAGCATTGCCACCACCTTGAGACTCAACATCCTTGGCAATTGCCGTAAAGCCTTCCAAAATTCGATCGCGAAGAGTTTCCCAAGACTCTGCCCAGCCTGCTGTATCCACTTCGACAATTCCTTCAGCCAACTCCATCAAGCTCAAATGATGGAAATCATCGACCCGAAAGACACGTGGCAGAACCCCCATAAAGAGTTCTCCATCGTAGGCGCCATCAAAGCTTCCAAAACACCATTCGCGAATACGCTTATCATAGCGATAAGGAATTTTACCTGTTAACCCTAATTCTTCTAGCACAATCCCCATGGTTTGAATGGTTCGACCAGAGTCACTGGACACAGCTTGTTGGAACTGGATTCCTGCTTGACGCAGACCAATCCCTAATTCATGAATCCCTCGTTCGCCAGCTTCCGTCAAAGGACTATCGGACCACCCTTGGGCGCGACCGATAGTATTAAACATGGTTTTTCCGTGACGGGCAATATACAATTTTGTCTTTGCCATTTCTATCCTCCTGCAATTGTTTTCTTCTTATATAAGATATCTTATTTTTTCACATCAATTTCTTCTGAATGGGCCTCTAACCAGTTAGCACCTAGCTTGCGATAAGATTCATCTCCGATGGTCTGGATCGAGAAGTGTCCATTTTCATATTCTACCAGGGTAACACTGCCATTTTCAACCCTTGGATCTAGCACAATCTCTGGATTTAAAATACACACAAAGGAACCGATCGTCATGCTATGACTGACAACAAGAACATTTCCACCACCCTTAGCTTCAACTTCTTTAGCAATCTCTTCAAAACCATCTACAATCCGTTTTTTTAACACATCCCATGGTTCAGCCCAACCGGCTGTATCCACTTGGTAGATCCCATTCGCTAACTCTTCTAGTGTTAACTTCTTGTAGTCTTCTATATCCAGAACACGGGGAACGACTCCACGGAACAGCTCTCCTCCATAGGCACCATCAAAACTTCCAAAACACCATTCCCGGATCTTTTTGTTGAAAGTATAAGGAATCTGATCTGTGAGTCCAAGCTCGTCTAAAACAATCCCCATAGTTTGAATGGCACGACCTGAATCACTGGAAACAGCACGGACAAAGTCCAAACCAGATTCTCTCAACCCAACCCCCAATTCACGGATACCTTCTTCTCCTTGAGTAGTTAAAGGCGTATCCGACCAACCTTGGGCACGACCTATCGTATTAAACATGGTTTTTCCATGCCGAATAATAAATAATCTTGTTTTCGCCATGTGATCTCCTTTTACGTTCTTCTATTATATCATTTTTTATAAGGAAACTGGCAGCGATGACCTCTAGATTCACTTTCACTACCTTGGTCAACAGTAAAAGCCCTGAGCAAAAATTATGCTCCAGGGCCATTTTTTAATTTTTAAAACTATGAACTGGGGCTGGAATTTGACCGCCACGGGCAATAAAGTCAGCTGACGAAGCTTTGTTGACCTTCATCACTGGAGCAGAGCCAAGAAGTCCTCCAAGCTCTAACATATCGCCTTCTTCTCCATAAGGAATAATCCGAACCGCTGTTGTCTTTTGGTTGATCACTCCGATAGCTGCTTCATCGGCAATCATAGCCGCAATCGTCGTAGCTGGAGTATCAGCCGGGATGGCAATCATGTCCAGACCGACGGAACAAATGGCTGTCATGGCTTCCAATTTTTCCAGGTTGATATGACCTGACTGGACTGCCGCAATCATCCCCTCATCTTCTGAGACCGGAATGAAGGCACCTGACAAACCACCGACTTGGTTACAAGCCATGATGCCACCTTTTTTCACTTGGTCATTGAGCAGAGCGAGCGCTGCAGTAGTTCCATGGGTTCCTACTACTTCAAGCCCCATAGCCTCAAGGACACGGGCAACCGAATCCCCAACAGCTGGTGTTGGCGCGAGAGACAAGTCGACAATACCAAACTCAACACCGAGACGTTCACTAGCCATTTGACCAACCAATTGCCCAACACGAGTAATCTTGAAGGCTGTCTTCTTGACTGTTTCAGCCAATACATCAAAGCTTGCCCCAGGAACTTTTTCAATCGCCCGTTGGACAACACCAGGGCCTGAAACCCCAACGTTGATGACAACATCCGCTTCACCGACACCGTGGAAAGCCCCTGCCATAAAAGGATTATCTTCTACTGCATTAGCAAAGACCACCAGTTTCCCTGGCCCCATCGGATCTGCTTGGGAAGCTTCTTTAATGATACGACCCATGTCTCGGACAGCAGTCATATTGATCCCTGTCTTAGTGGAACCAATGTTAACCGAAGAGCAGACAAAGTCCGTCTCTGCTAGAGCGCGAGGAATGGAATTGATGAGGATTTCATCCCCCTTTTGGTAGCCTTTTTGAACCAGGGCTGAGAAGCCACCGATAAAGTTGACCCCAACTTCTTTAGCAGCACGATCCAGCGCCTTGGCAAAGGGCACATAGTCTGTCGCATTGGTTGCTGCTCCGATAATGGAAATCGGAGTGACCGAAACCCGCTTATTCACAATCGGAATGCCGAGTTCTGCTGCAATCTCATCCCCGACAGCTACTAAGTCCTTGGCCTTTGTTACAATCTTCTGGTAGACTTTTTCAACCGCTTTATCAATATCTGGATCAATACAATCTAGAAGGGAGATGCCCATGGTGATGGTTCGAACATCAAAGTTCTGCTCCTCAATCATGGCAATGGTTTCTGTTACCTGTCTAATGTCCATAAATTCTCAACTCCTATCTTACAAATTGTGCATGGCATCAAAAATCGCAGCGCTCTGGATATTGATTTTTACATGAAGAGACTGACCGAATTCTTCTAATTCTGAACGAAGCAGGGTGAAATCTTTTTTCTCATCCGATGTCACGACCGCCATCATGGTGAAGTACTCATCCAATACCGTTTGAGAGATATCATCGATATTGAGTCCCAACTCTGCCACCTTAGTCGCAACACCTGCTACGATTCCTTTTTGGTCTTTTCCGACAACTGTAATAATTGCTTTCATTTCACTGCTCCATTCTATTTATTTGCTTCCATTGTAGCATATTCCCCTTAAAATCGCTTAAATGTTTTAGAAAAGGTTCGGTTTTACAAATAAAAATAAGACATCCAAGAGAATCTCTTGAATGTCTGTAAATCTTAATATCATGATCAATCAACGGATGGCTCAAGCATTTCCCTTAAGGTAGTAGCTGAAGATAAAACCAAAAGGTAACTAGCAATCCCCGAAAGATGCAAGAAGGTCGAGATCCATCCGGTGATCATTGGTAGTAGCATCAGGATAGATAGAAGGATTAAGAAAAGATAACACAGTTTTACGGTGCATGAAAATTCTTTCCAAATATTCAGTAAAAGTATGACTCCTCCAGTTATAAAAGCATAGCCAACCGCAGAAATCCCCGTCGCCTGAATTTTTTGCCCCTGTGTTAAGAAGTGAAAGGCGATGGAAGAGATGACTGTCGCGGTAACAAAAACAAGCAAGACATATTTGGAGCCTCTTTTCCTTTCCAGTAGTCCGCCAAAAGGTAGAATCATGAGCCCATTTAAAAATAGATGTACCCATAAAAACCAGAGGGGGCTCCTTTACTTCCATGCATCAAGGTTCCACTCATATACTGCCAATAATAAACCGGTTTTGAATGAAAGGCCAATAGGTCGTACATAGCATTCCCATAAATAGAAGTGAGAATTCCTAACAATAAACAAATAAAAGTTAAAGTAATGACAACTGGGTAGGTTTTGAGGATGTTTTTCATGTTGCTAATTCTCTTCTATATACTTCTAATTTTTGCAGTTCTTCATCTATGTCTATTATACTACACTCCGATTTCTAATTTCCCATTTTATGCCAACTTCAAAGACAATAGATATTAAACAAGAAAATGCCAGTAGATATAGTTGTAGATGAAAATCCAGATTGGTTTCCAAAAAGTGAGAAAATTGCTAAAGGCATGCAAGAAGATGGGCAACCGGATATCTTTGTGTTTCTTGTAGACAGCTGCCAAGAAGAGTCCTGAACAGAAATAAAGAGAAAAGGTTATAGGGTCCCGATATTGATGGATCAAATGAAAGACCGCAAAGAGAAAGCCCGAAAGCAAAACATCTAAATGAAACTTACTTTCTTTAAAGAAGACATTCATCAGATAGCCTCTAAAAATAAATTCTTCGATCATAGGAGATGTAACAGTTGCTAGGACAAAAAACAGAGTACCCGAAATACCAGGGCCATTTAGATAAATGGAGGATGGCAATTTGGTTTGATGAACGACAGGAACCAGCAAATCCTGAAAAGTTTGCAGCACCCATCTTTCAACAAAGAACCACAAGAGCACCAAAGCAAAATACCCCAGATAGGACCACTTCCATTTCTGTCTGTTTGAATGGGTGGCTATCTTCTGTCTTTTAAACCAAAGTAGAATGCCGATGAGAAGCAAAGAGTAGAGAACCAAATACATGAAATAAAGAAAACTTACATCACCATTGAAAACTCCGGTTAGGTAGATAACAAGGCCATCGATCCCAAAAACAAATAGATACAACAGGAATAGGATAGCGACTCCATGTTTGGCATATTTCATATCATCTTTTCTCCAATATCATTCTTCCATTCAATTATGTACAAGTATAGCACATGGAAAAACTTGTAAGCAAGGAAGGCCTCAATTGTCCCTTTTTGAACAGAAAGTGGCATCTTCTTTTGTTTTTTACTCCGCTTTGATAGGAGAAAACAGCCGTTTAGGTTTTCTACCCTGACGATTCTACAATATATTATTCCTTAATCATCTGGACGATTTTGTTATGAAATAGCTGAAAACCTTTGTTTCTTCAATTAAAGAACAAGGCAAGGACCTATTCATCCCTCTTTTTCACGATAACGTAAGGACTCACTCCAACTTTCAGACTAGCGTAGCGAATATTTGACTTTCCATTTCAGAGGGTATATACTTATATTAATCTGAACTAAATAGTTTTAATTTTTTAAATGAACTGTCTTGAATTCAGATTAAAAAACTATTTACTTAACGGAGGTGGCGCTATGTCATTAGAAGATAAATTAAACCAAGTTAAAGGTTCTGTTAAGGAAGGTCTCGGTAAAGTAACCGGCGACACAAAAACAGAAGCTGAAGGCGTTGCTGAAAAAGTTGCATCAAAAGCTAAAGAAGTTGCTGAAGATGCAAAAGAGGCTGTTGAAGGAGCTATCAACGGTGTGAAGAATATCCTTCACAAAGACGATAACTAATTTTTAACGTTCTAGAGCTACTCTATTTTCTACCGTCACGTTTGACTGTGGAAGATAGGGTGGTTTTTTGTTTGTCATTCACTTGGTGAACTATATATCAGGAATAGAAAAAACACCTTGCAAACTGCAAAGTGTTTTCGTTTGTATTCTGCTGTCCAGCAACGAATTAACGTTTAGAGGCAATTGACTTCGTCGAATTGCAGCCGTATTTGTAAGCGGCTAAAGCCACAACAACTACGTCAACTGCCACAATTTAGTATGAAAATACAAAAAGAACACCCCAAAAAGGTGCTCTTTGTAAGTATAGTAATTCTTTCGAAGAACGTTTTGAGTGCAGTGGTTGCCATCCAATCAAACATCGCTTCGCTTGTTTTCTTGGGGCAACTGTGCATAGCATATCTCTATGCGACTAAAGTCGCTAGAGCTATCCTAATTGCGCACCGCCAGTTCTCATAGAAAAAAACACCTTGCAAGATGCAAAGTGTTTTCGTTTGTATTCTGCTGTCCAGCAACGAATTAACGTTTAGAGAACTGGCTAGCTTTACGAGCTTTCTTAAGACCTAGTTTGAACAGTCTGGCTTTTAGGACAGCTCAAAAGCGCTTGATAGGAAACGTCCGAAGAGTTCTGCCGATTTTGATTTCAAGAAATAAGAATAGATGTATCTATAATAGTGCAATTTCTTAACGTAAAACTTTCAATCCTATCCTCTTTCTTCTTATCCTAATAAAGTTTGTAATATTGGAATAACAACAATAAATAGAACCGTACTTAGAGTCACCACATTCGTAGAGAATTCCACATCTCCTTTTCCCTGATTAGCAAGGATTGGGAGAACAGCTAGAGCTGGTGTAGCAGACTGAATCATAAAGGTCTTAAATTCTGCTGTTGCCATATTTGGGGCAAAGAACTTCAATACAAGAAGCATGATCAGAGGAGCTAGAATAAAGCGTCCAACCAAAGTGACAATTGTATCTTTATCAAAACGAATAGACTTAAGACCAGCCTTAGCTAGAACAATACCAATGTATATGAGTGATAAAGGTGTGGTGAGGCTTCCAATATAAGTCAAGGTGCTTTCTGCAAAACTTGGAACAGGAAGACGTAGCACTAAAAATACGAGGGCTACGAGAAATCCCAATAAAGGTGCTGGGAAGAGCTTCTTCCAATTGAATTTTTGAGCTTGCTTTGAGGCCCCTTCTTTGCTATCTGAGGTCATGAGATAGACACCTAATGTCCAAGTGGATACCGTATTTGTAATATAATACACCAAGAAGTAGGGAAGAGCTTGATTTCCAAATAGAGCTATATTTAAAGGCAAACCAATAAAAATGGTATTGGCATTCACGAAGGTATTAATCATGGTTCCTCGACGGCCTGGGCGCACTCTAAACAGTTTCACCGCTATAAAGGCCATTAGGTAACCGAGAATGAAGGCGATAAACGTATACAATAAACCGCCAGACAAGCTAATCAATTTATCTAATGTTAAATATTTAAGAACAGAGGTAAAAATTGCCACTGGCATGGCCACATTCATAATGAGTTTAGATAAATCATTTCCAAAACTCTCTTGAAACCAACCACGAACTTGTAAGAAGTAACCTAGAATGATAATGACGATAATAGGTACAATACTCTGAATTGAAGTTAAAAAGATTTCCATAGTCTCCCTTTCTGTATGACCTAGCATATACTAGGAGGTGTACGAAGCATCCAGTCGCACTCGTACACCCCATTTCTATTTACTTATTTATAGGTTGGATACCATTTCAAATCACGAACTGCTTTAGCCATATCTGTTTCCTTAGCACGCGCAAGTCCTTGTTCTTGCGCTTTTTTAGCGACTGCTTCTGCTACTTTAATAGATACATCTGCTACATACTTGAATGGTGGCAAGACAGGAGCTCCTGGTTGGCCTGGATTAACAATACCACTCAACGAATGAGCCGCTGCTCCAATCATTTCATCCGTCAAAAGACTTGCTTCAGAAGCTAACATACCTAGACCAAGACCTGGATAAATCAAGGCATTATTGGCTTGACCAATCACATAGTCTACACCTTTATAAGAAACCGTATCAGCAGGAATTCCTGTTGCGACAAAAGCCTTACCATCTGACCATTCGATCAAATCCTTAGCAGTAGCTTCTGCTAATTTGGTTGGATTTGATAATGGGAAGATCATTGGACGTTCAGTATTTTCGCACATAGCTTCTACTATTTCTTTAGTGAAGGTATTAGGTTGAGTTGAAGTTCCTACAAGAATGGTTGGCTTCACAGTCTTCACTACTTCAAGCAGGTCAGTCAACTTGTCTGCGTTGCTAAAATCAGCACGTTTCTTAGCAAATGGTTTTTGCTCTGGTGTCAAGTCATCCATATCATCAAAGAGAAGACCTTGTTTATCAACCATAAAGAAACGTTTATAAGCTTCTTCTTCGGAAAGACCTTCACTCACCATTTCACGAAGAACACGAGAGGCAATTCCTGCACCCGCAGTACCACCACCATAGCAGAGATAAACTTGATCGGTTAATTTTTCACCACTAATATCCAGTGAACCAAAGATACCACCTAAGGTAACGATTCCTGTACCTTGAATATCATCATTAAAGGTTGGAATTTGTTTCCGATATTTTTCAAGAATATTGGCAGCATTCAAGCGACCGAAATCTTCCCAGTGAAGGTAGAGTTTAGGAAAGAGACGTTCTGCTGTTTGAACAAATTGATCAATGAAGTCGTAGTAACGATCTCCGCGAACCCGTTCGTGACGATTTCCTAAGTAATTAGGATTGTTCCGAAGTTCTTCACGGTTAGTCCCTGCATCAATGACTAAAGGAAGGACCATAGAAGGATCGATTCCTGCAGCACCCGTATAGACCATCAATTTCCCAACAGAAATATCGACACCATTTGTTCCCCAGTCACCGATTCCAAGGATTCCTTCTGCATCTGTTACAACAATGAGGCGAATCTCGCGATCCCCGGCAGCATTTTTCAAAGTAGCTTCAATATTTTCAGGATGATTGATATCAAGATATCCCGCATATTGGGGATCTACAAAGAGGTCACTATAGCCTTCAATGGTATCTGCAATGGTTGGGTCATACACGATTGGATTGAATTCTTCCAAATGTTGAGAAAAGAGGTAATAGAAAAGAGTACGGTTAGTATTGAAAATTTCCATTAAGAACAAACGTTTTTCCAGATCATTGACCTTTGTTTGCATTTGTGCATAGGTTTGCGCTGCTTGCTCTTCAATCGTTTGAACATAAGGTGGCAGTAAACCAATAAGTCCAAGTTCCTTTCGTTCCTCCAAGGTAAAGGCAGTTCCCTTATTAAGGAAAGGATTGTTTAAAATATCATGTGCAGTCATAGTGCAACCTCCTTTTTACGAATATTATACCATCAAAATAAATCGTTTACAAAACTTTGTTGTATATAAAATACAATCGTGTACGCATATGTTATAATGGATCTACGAGAACAATTTTCTAATAAGCTATTTTATACTTAAAACACTATTATGGATGACATGTTAAGCTGTTTTATAAATTTCTAAACTCATCAAATCCTCGACAATGACTCTTTCCTAAAAGTTTCGAGTATAGCAAAATAATCATAGAAATTAGCAATCCTAATCAAAATAAGCATCCTCTAGGTTCGCTATATAGTACTTTGTATTTTTCAAGGTGTTTTTTTGTCATACAAAACTTGTATGCTATTTATATGACAACTAAAAACTATTTACAACAATATATTTCCCAAAAAGTGAAATATTTTCGGACAAAAAACAAAATGAGCCAGGAAGAACTTTCGGAACAGGCGGGACTTGGTCTTAAGTATATCAATCAACTAGAAAACCAAAATGTGAATCTGACCATTCACAGTCTAGAAAAAGTGATTGATGCCTTACAGATGACCCCAGAGGAGTTTTTCAATTTTAGTAGCCTTGAATCCACCTCTGATAAGACTGAAAATCTTTCACTAAAGAGATTTAACATGAAGATTAAACAACTTCCTGTTGATAAACGCGAAAAGATGTTAAGCATTTTCGAAAGTATCTTAGATAACCTCTGATATCCCTGACTCACCCACATTATAACTGGTAAAAAAACGTATAGTCAAATGAAGTGATACGGATAAATATTGTTTATCTGGTTATTTCCCTTAACTTATATTTTTTTCCCTAGATGTTGAAAGTGAGCCCTTATGAACTTAAAAGACCTTCAATATTTTTATGATCTCTGCCAAGTCCAATCCTATACAGACGTAGCAAAGCAACACAAAGTCAGCCAGCCTTCTATTTCTTATGCCATCAAACGATTAGAGGAGGCTTTTAATTGTAAGTTGATTCACCACGATCCCTCACACCGATCCTTCAAACTGACTACTCAAGGAGAAATCCTTCTAAAACACACAAAACTAATCTTACCTGAGATCAGTTCTGCTCACAAAGAAATTAATCGCTCCTTGGCCCATTACTCTACTGTAGGATTTCCTCCTATTATCGTTCAGTATCTCTTTGCTTCTCTAAATAAAGAAAAGGAATTTGATTTTTTAAAAAAGGTACGCCCTATCCGCGGTGGTTCCGTGGAGTTATTAAACCTTCTCCTCAAGGGAGACCTTGATGCAAGCCTACTCGGTTTGATTGAACCACTCAATCACCCTTCAATAGAGACGCATGAACTATTTCATAAAGAACTGTATGTCGTTTTATCTAAGAACCATCCTCTTGCTGCTGCTTCTTCCCTCACTTTTGAAGATCTAGTAGATCAACCCTTCATCCTTTTAGATGAACACTTTGTGCACCTAAAAGCTTTTGATCTCCTTAATCAGAAGTATCAAAACAGGGCAGAAATATTTTTTAAGAGTGACGACATTGTCATTCTTAAAGAACTTTTAAAGAAAGGGATTGGAGTTAGTTTACTAGCTGATATCGCACTTTCTGACGAAGATGATGATTTAATAAAAATCCCTCTAATACCGGAGGACCAGATCACATTTACAGTTTATTACGCTTACCTTAAATCAGCTACACCGTCATCAGAAGTAGAGGCCTTATTTAACCTAATTAAATCATATGAATAGAAAAAACTCTAACTATCAACTACCTGATAGCTAGAGTTTTTTTACATTATAGGTATTAGACTAAAGTATGAAGAAATAGGATCTTATCAACGAATCTTTTCATTTACCTTATACCTTTCAACCAGATCCCTAATTATAAACCTACAAGGTGTCAATAAAAAAGAACACCCCGAAAGGTGCTCTTTGGATGTATAGTCATTCTTTCGAAGAACGATTTGAGTGCAGCGGTTGCCATCCAATCAAACATCGCTTCGCTTGTTTTCTTGGGGCAACTGTGCATAACATATCTCTATGCGACTAAAGTCGCTAGAGCTATCCTAATTGCGCACCGCCAGTTCTCATACAAAAAACACCTTGCAAGATGAAAAGTGTTTTCGTTTGTATTCTGCTTTCCAGTAACGAATTAACGCTTAGAGAACTGGCTAGCTTTACAAGCTTTCTTAGGACCTAGTTGGAAAGTACGGGTTTTAGTTGGACTAAAAACAGCGAAATCTCAAGGCTTTTCAGAACTATATCTACTGATTAATTTCATAAAATATGAATCAAATTTTTTAGATAGGCGAATATATTACCCTCTTTTATACGATCACTTCTATTATCCCTTCAATCAGCTCCGTAAAACTTTTTGCCACATAAATAATTTCATCAGGGTCATGAATGTAGCAGATAATCTGCCCTTCTTGCCCCTCCTTGTCTGGATCAAAATCAAGCATGAGATAACAAGAATCGCAATATTCCGCAAAAGGAAGCCATTTTTTATTAAAAAGATAGGGTTTAACTCTACTATCACGCATTTCTTCAACATCTTCGCTCGAAAAATAGTCGGGAAATTCTGTTAACAGGGCATCCCTATTTTGAAAATATCTTTTCCCAGCTTCTATTTCCTGCAAACTCATCAGAGAAAAAGCCATTTCTCTTTGGTCAATCACACAGGGTAAGACTGCTAAGAATTTACTGCCGTTTTTGTAGCGATAGACTTTCTTAAGTTCATCGGGGAGAGAAATTCCAAGTCTCTTCTCAAACTCCTGAATTTCCTCCTCAGATGCTCCAGAAATTTCCTGATAATCTTCCAGGTATCCTTCCTCTACAGGATCATCCAAACCCCAGTCTTCAAAAGCTTCACAAATATAAGTTGCTATTTTCTTAACTTGGTCAACTATACACATAAGAACCTCCTTTTTTGATTTCTCTTACCCATCAAATGTTTCATCTCAAAATATGTTCAAAATACTGATAGAATTCCAATTTATTAAATTAGAATATCACAAGAAATACATTAAATACTTATCACTTACTTAAGTTATATCATAATTTATGGCCAAATTCTAACTTTTAATTACCTAACTTGTAAAATTAAGCTAGACAGAAAAAGCATCCCGTATTTATGATACGAAATGCTTTCAATAAGTTTAAATAAGTTTTAACGTTTACTAAATTGTGATGCTTTACGAGCTTTTTTCAAGCCTGGTTTATGAAGCTCTAGTGGAGGAGTTAGAGTAGATGTTGCACTTATTCTTGCAATTTATCATATATAAAGTAGACGAATGTCTACTAGAAATGTTGAGGTTTGGCAAACGTCTGGTAATGATGATGCTATAGATTCCTTATCTCAAATACTGCCGTATTAATCCACTCGTTATTCATTTGAAAGTCATTTTCTATGATTTTACTAAAGGTAAAACCATTTTTTAAAAGCACTCTCTGAGAAGCCAGATTGTACGTTGCCGTCCCCGCGATAATCTTATGTAAACGATAAGTAGTAAAGGCCTTTTCTAAAACGAGTTTAACCGCTTCACTTGCATAACCTAAATTAGTAACATTTTCTCCGATCCTATATCCAAGTTCTGCTGTTTTTCGATCATCCTCCAAGACACTTAAATTGATTCTTCCGACCATAGTACCTTGTGCATCTCTAATAAGATGCATGTAGACATCATGATTCTCTTGTTCCCTTAACAATTCCCTTGTAATTTCTTTAAAACCTTCTGAATCAAAATAGGTAGCTGGTCTAGGAGGTAAATTCCGCTCAAAATACTCCCGATTTTCTTTTTCAAAAGAATAAACATCTATGCTATTTTCTTCAGACATCAGCTCTAAACTTATCATTGTAAACCACCTCCTATCATTCTATAAATTCAAATGTCCTCATGTTCACACAAAGTGACATTTACATAATTTACAGAGATACTTTATTTTTTCATATCGTATCTACATTATAACATACTTATGAAGAAAAATAATATCCATCAAGGACCTCATAAATTCCAACATCTTGCTAAACAAGCAGGTTTTTCTCTTGAGGCCATTTCAGAAGCACTTACTCATAGTGACATCCAAATAACGAAGACTTATGTCAATACTACTGAAAAAGTAAATCAAACAGCAGGAGAAATAGCCTTTAGAAGTCTCAAAAAGCAATAGGGTGAACTTGGGGTGAACTTTAGTTTTTTGAACAAAAAAAGACATCCAAGAGAAAATTCTTGAATGTCTGTAAACGTTGATAGTATCGTATTGATTAACGTTTTGAGGCAACTGACTTCGTCAGGTTGCAGCCACATTTGTAAGCGACTAAAGTCGCAACAACTGTGTCAATTGCACCAATTTAGTATGGAAGCATAAAAAAGAACACCCCGAAAGGTGCTCTTTGTAAGTATAGTAATTCTTTCGAATTAACGTTTACTAAATTGTGATGCTTTACGAGCTTTCTTAAGACCTGGTTTGGAAAGTATGAATTTCAGTTGGACTAAAAACAGCGTAATATCAAGACTTTTCTCCGCTTTTATAAAAGCGTTTTTCCAATCAAATTCAACTAATTTTATCTAAATGGTGTGGATTTTACCCCCAAAATTACAGAGAATGGAGCTGATAAACACTAAACGTTCACACCATTAGTTAAATGATTTTTTTCATCATTTTTCTTAGATGATAGAACTTCTAATTTATTTCTTATTCAAGCAAAAACAACCTGCTATAAGTAAGAAAGAGGAAGATACAAGAAAAACACGGCGTAAAAACCGATTCAGTTCATTGTCCTCAATCCTTGTCTGCTTCATTTTCTTTTACGAGATCGTTTTGTGAATCTTTTTCAGAGAGTTTTTGATCAATATACTTGTCAATGTTTTCATAAAATTCCTTGGTCGCTTCACTATCTAATGTTGGCGAGTTCTGAACTTGATTCACTTTCAATTGAACAGATTGAATACCGTAAGAGGCTTGTTTTTGGTGGAGTGTTTCTAATTCTTCTTCTGAAATCGGATCTCCAACAACCGTCAAGACCAATTCATTGTTACTTGACTTGTAGACTTGATTAATAACCGTATAATTGGCGAACTCTTTTCCTACAAACTGTTTGATCCCTTCTTTGCGCGCTTGTTCTATTGTCAGAGTAACTGCCGAATAGCTAGCTGGAAGAATCAACAATACAATCAAAGAAATCAAGCCAATTCTCATTTTAATGCTCAGCTCTTTAAATGAAGTTAAAGGAGATTTTCTCATCAAAATTCTTGTTCCAACAATGTTGGCTAGCATGATAAAGACACAGTTGATCAAGAAAAGATAGAGAGCCCCCAATAAAAATCGTACATTCCCATTAGCTAAACCATAGCCAGCAGTACAGATAGGCGGCATCAAAGCTGTAGCAATGGCTACTCCTGGCACGATATTGTTTGCTTCTTTTTTCCTTGAACCGATCACACCAGCAATCCCACCAGCAATAGCAATGAGAACATCCCAAATGGTTGGAGAGGTTCGTGCGATCAACTCGCTACTTGCATAAGACAAGGGAGAAATCCAGAAATACAGAGTCGAGACAAGCAAACTGACCAACACTTGAGTCAATAAAACCTCTAGAGATTGCTTGATTAAACGCGTATCAAAAATAGCTAAACCGAATCCCAGTCCAACAATCGGTGTCATGAGAGGTGAAATTAACATGGCTCCAATAATAACAGCTGTTGAATTCATATTTAGACCGATAGAGGCAATAAAAATTGCACACATCAAAATCGCTGTATCTCTCAATCGAACATGAAGGTCATCGTATAATTTCTCACGGTATTCCCGTGTTGAATAATTGGCAGTCATTTGTCCTCTCCTCTTTCCTTATTTAAATCGGTATAATAATTAATAATAACAGCTGATAAACAGCCAAAAAATATGAGCCCATAAATCGTCAAGAAGACACTGGTAATCCTTCCAATCAAGGTCACAGCTAGGAGATCCCCGTAGCCGACAGTCGTCGAAGTCACAAAAGCATACCAAAGACCGTCTCCGTAATTTGTGATAGCAGGTTCAACTAGGAAAAGCACGCCTCCTGACCCAAAAACAAAGGTCACAAAACTCAGAGCAAACCGAGTAAAACCCGTAACCTGTATAATATGCCATAACATTTTTAAACGTCTCATTTGTTCTCCTTATTCATACTAGCTCCTGACCGAGCCGTTTTTTCCAATAATCAAAGTGAAGATAGGACATGATCTCCATCAGAGAAAGATAGACAAACTGATAGATCTGATTTAAGCTGATTATCAACTGATATTGTTTGAAAAATGACTGGAAGAAAGACCAGATATGACTGTCTTGAATCAGTCCCTTCTTAACATCAGACAGGATATTAGCTAAAGCTCCCAAGGACTGAAACGGTAAATCCTTGACATTTATATAGATCCGGTCCACCACATCATTCAGACTGGTATCTTGGATGGCATGAAATTCTCCAAAGAGAACTCCTGCCGCTCCAAGAGTAGAAACAAATTCCACCAAATAATTTCTGAGGAAATTTTCTCAACCTTTTCCCATAATGTGTTTAGTGCCATCCATAACGATCCCAACCAGAAAAAGGAAAGAAAACAAGCAAAGAAATTTTGCCGTAAATCCCAAAAAGCTTCAAGACTTGGTGTTGTTGGTTTTTCTAACTCTAAAATCAAGATGGTCATAATAATTGCTAGAACAGCATCTGTCAATACAATTAATCTGTCTTTCTTCATCGGATTGCATCCCCTTTCTTTTTTGTAACATTCTATCTTATCGCATAATATTGGATATTCTTTCATAATCCGACTACAAACAAAAATAAACCAAAAAGTCTGTCCCTATTATGCTATATTTAACTCTAGAAGTATTCATCCATCTAATTAATAAATATATCATATTTCACAATAAATGAATACTATCAAAGATTCATCCCCTTTCACTTCATCATTTAGTGTTGCTTAGATTTATCAAAAACAACCAAATTTGTATTAATTTCAAGTATCACCTAGTTACAAAAATTTGGGGTGAACAGAAAAAGCATCCCGTATTTTTGATACGAAATGCTTTCAATAAGTTTAAATAAGTTTTAACGTTTACTAAATTGTGATGCTTTACGAGCTTTTTTCAAGCCTGGTTTGGAAAGTATGGATTTCAGATGGACTAAAAATAGCGTAATATCAGGGCTTTTCAGAACGATATCTACTAATTGATTTCATAAAATTTGAATCAATATTTTTTAAACGGGGAAATAGTTTAGGTCTCTAAGCATTAAAATAATACACCTAACTTTGGTCACCGTTTTTTAGTTATTCACTCTTTTTTCGGATAGTGTTTTTAAAGTTATGATGTAAAATGCCGCAATTAAAACACTATACATCATAATCAGAGGATAGACAATTAAGGATAGAATCAATCCCACTCCTTTAATTATTAGGTCAGGTATCAATAACTTCCTATATTGTGCGGTAGCTTCAAGTAATTCTTTCTGATCTATATTGGGTTTATCAATTACTTTATGTAAAAAACAGTTTGCTACCGTTGAAACAATAACGATCAGTCCATAAAAGAGCTGTGCCGTATGATTCATGAAATGACTACTAACTATTCCAGTAGCATAGGGCATAAATGAAACAAAAAATAAAAGATACAAATTCTTTCAAATTTCTCCCTTTTCAATTTGCCTAACTTGACCTGCATTACCTAGGTCGCTTTGCTTTAAATTATACTTTTTTCTTAAACATTTAATACGAGTAGGTATTTCTTGTGAGTAATTTTCATCAAAAAATTTCATATATAATCTCCCTATAATCATGGAAAAGTAGTAAAAATAGTTGTTATCCTAGTTGATTAAAAAAATCTCTGATTTCCTCATCTTTTATAAAATAATATATAATTTTCCCCTCTCTTCTAGTGTCCAAGATGTTTTGATTGGCTAGTTTACGAAGATGGTGGGAGGCAGATGCCATACTGAGATTTAATAAACAGGCTATATCGCAGACACAGAGTTCTTCGACGGCAAGGAGATAAAAGATGATATTTATCTGTTTATTATCGGTAAATTTTGATAAAATGCGAAGTGATTTTTGGACTTTTTCCTTTTCAAGGTAGTTCGTTGCGGTTGTAACATTTTGTTGATTTATAACATCCACTTGACAGATACTATCTTTTTTCATAATTTTTTCTCCTAGCCTAACACAGCCCATAGCATGTCAAAGCTGTTGTTTTCAATCAGGATATACATCCCCAATCCTAAATAGACAACGGCAATAAACCATCTGCTATATTTTTCCAAAGTTTCTCCAACAGAAGGGACTTGTGCTAATTTTTGGGCAGAAAAAACCAAGAGATAAATCATGACTAGAAAAGTAAGTAAAGTCACTATCAAATTCGCTAAATTTAAGGTGGTAAAATATGGGACAAAGACACCAATATTGTCAGCGCCACAACTTGCAAAAGTAATCATAGCGACTAGAAAAATCAGGTTTTTATTGTCTTTTCGCAAACCATCTTTTGCAATAGCTTCTCCATCAGAATCTCCTAAAAGCAAAACTTTGAGGCCTAGGAAAATTGGAATCAAACCGAGTAAACCTAAAATCTCTTTACTAGGAATATAATTTAAGACAAATGCAAAAAGCAAACTTAGGAATATTAGACTAACAGAGCCTAGAAATTGTCCTAAATAGATGTTAATGATGTCCTTTCTGCTTTTTCTTTTGGCAAAAAATAACATTAGGATAATAAGTAAGTCTACGGCTGTCCCAGAATACAGGATTATTGAAGTAACAATATTTTGAATCATAAAACACCTCATTCAAATATATTTTTGAATGTATTCTAACATTAACCTTTGTAGATGTCAACTTAAAATCCACCAATTAATAATTGCATGTCAATATTTGTATTGTGAAACTAGTTTCAGAAATATATAGTCTTAAAGTATGTCCACTGCCAATGGTTTTTTCAATATTTAAAAGGAGAGAACCAATTTGGTCCTCTCCAGGGTATAATTTTCCACCAACCCACTACAGTTGACAAAGAACCGTTATTCTCAAATGAGACAACTCCTTTTAGTTTTTATAACCTCAGCTTCTCGGTCTCTTACCTACTTTTAATAGAAAGACTACGAAGGACGATTCTTAAAGTAGTCAGATTGTGCAATATCGAAAGATTAGATGGGCTTAACCAATTTAACAACCCAAATCCAATTAAACTTCCATTTATTACAACTGTTTCTTGAATATTTCTTTGAATTAATTTCTGCAACGATTCAGATAAAGAATTCAATTCCTCGAAGAAATCTAAACGATTATCTAATAATAAAATATCACTCATCTGCTTAGAAATATCAGCACTTTCATTCATCACAACCCCAATATCTGCAAGCGTCAAGGCAGCAGAGTCGTTTAACCCGTCTCCAACCATCAAAATAGTTCGGCCAGCTTTCTGTAATTCCTGAACCAACTGAAACTTACCATCTGGTTTTAAATCAGTATAAACGTTGTCAAATGGCAGATCTTTAACCAACTCTTCTGTTCTAGCCAACGTATCACCAGTTGCCAGAATCAGTTTTTTCCCTTGGCGCTTTAGCTTTTTCAATGCAACTTTCGCCTCGCTTCTCAAGGGAGTGTGGATACAAAACATCCCAATTAATTCTTTCTTATAAGCCAAAAACAATAAATTGTAATGAGTCTTATATTGCTCAATCAAGGCCAGCTGCTCAGAACTAATTCTTACCTGTTCGTCTTGCATTAGTACATAATTTCCAATGACAACCGATTGACCATCAATTTGCGATTTAATCCCTTTGCTTGCAACATACTGAAGCTTGCCATGCATTTCTTCGTGTTCAATGCCTTCAATTTCAGCTTGTTTAACAATTGCATTGGCAATAGGATGATAGATATGTTCCTCCAAACATGCACTTATTCTTAAAATATCTTTCTCAGTATAATCTCCGAAAGGAAGAACCTTTTCAACCAAAGGATAACTCGTCGTGATGGTACCCGTTTTATCAAACAAGAAAGTATCCACTTCCAGATATTTTTCTAATACATCACCATCTTTAATAACCATTTCTCGATTTAGACCTTCCTTTATGGCCGTAAGGTAGGCTACAGGTGTGGATATTTTTAGAGCACATGAAAAATCCACCAATAAAAAGGAAATGGCTTTTGAAAACGAACCTGTTAACAGATAAGTCAAACCAGCACCTAAGAAGTTATATTTTACAACCTTGTCTGCCATCCTAATAAAATGACGTTGTTTTGTCTTCTTACTCTCTTCAGATTTTTTCATCAGATTGATGAGTTGCAAAATACGACTGTTTATCTGATTATCAGTCACACGAATTCTTAACTCTCCTGTTTCCAAAACAGTATTCGCACATACAGAATCTCCCTCTTTCTTTTCAACAGGGAAGCTCTCTCCAGTCAAGGAACTCTCATTGACCATGCCTAATCCTGAAACCACTTGGCCGTCAAACAAGATTTCATTCCCTTGGGAGACAACTAATACATCACCTACTTGAACATCAGAACTCTTGATGCTGATGACCATGTCTCCCCGCACTAAGAAAACATCACTTTCTTTAGCAAGAAGGCTTTGTTCCAAATCTGTTGCTGTTTTTTTTAAAGACCACTGATCCAGATGATTACCCAAATCAAGCATAAACATGATGTTGCTAGCTGTCTTGGATTGGTTCATAAACAAGGACAACAAAATGGCCGAACAGTCCAAGACCTCCATGGTTAGTTCCTTGCGCGCTAAAGTTTGATAGGCTTCTTTGACATAACCCAAAGCCTGATAACAAGTCCAAATATAACGAATAGGGTAGGGTACAAAACTTCGAAACAGCAAACGCTTAATCGCTGCACCCGATACAATTGAATAAGCACTCTCTTCTCTACGAATGGGAAGAGTCATCAAGTCCGAAACTTTCCCCTTGTCAATTTTTTTTAAAAAGGCCTCTGCATTTTCTAATACAGAGAAGCCTTCTTTCATACGTAGAGTAAAGTGCTGCTGATCCATATAAAACTGAATAGAGTCGATCCCTTTTTCATCTTTAGCCAAGGAACGAAGATAATCTTGAATATCCAAGGTCAGTGAAAACGAGGACGATAATCGGATATGTTGATATCCTCTGTGTAGCACTTTAAAAGACATATTATTCACCTGTCAGGCTATCTAATTGTTCTTCTTTCTTTTCCTGTTCGTATAAATATTTAGCGTCTTGTAAAACATCATCACCGTGTTGTTTTACAACAGAAACAGATGCATCCAGTCCATCTTTCAATTTGTAAGCTTTAGCCAAGGCCTTAGAATAGCCTTTCTTAGCTTCTTTACTTGCTAAGACTTTCAAGCCAAGCGTCCCAAATGCTACCCCTCCTAAGAAGAGAGATGATTTTTTCGCAACTTTTGCGACGTTTAATACTTCTTTTAACATGTTTATTTCCTCCTTGTAACTATTGTAGCGAAAAATGACAGCAAAAGCAATTGCTGATATCTGATATATAGATAAAATTCTCTATACTGATATTTAATTATATTATGATGAAAACAATATACTTTATTTTTTGATACTGTCAATAATTATGTGTAAACACTTAAGTAG
Organism: Streptococcus australis; assembly: GCF_047463015.1. Lineage (GTDB taxonomy): Bacteria > Bacillota > Bacilli > Lactobacillales > Streptococcaceae > Streptococcus > Streptococcus australis_F. The sequence continues at coordinate 249,653 of NZ_JASHER010000001.1, forward strand.
AGTTACGGAGTGTTAATTAAATAAGCTTTCAAGTGTATCAGAACATTGACCAAACCCTTTATGGATTCGTTGACTTTGCTTGAAATTATAATCTTCAAACAACGTAACTAAGTAACGTTCCAGAGCCTCCTCATTAGGAAAAAGAACCTTCTTTTTCGTTTGATGTTTGATTTCTTTGTTAAGAGACTCAATGAGGTTTGTCGAATACATGCTGTGCCAAATCTGGTAGGGAAACTGATAAAAAGTTAAAAGATTATCCGTCTTCTCCAGACTTTCCATGACTTTCCTATACTTTGGTTTCCATTCGGCGAGAAAGTCCTCTAAAGCTTGTCCTGCCATTTCTAAATTTTCAGCACGATAAATCATTATAAATTGCCCCAGAATAACCGCTCTATCTGCTCGTTTCACTTTACTAGCTAGATTTCGACTAATATGAATTAAGCAACATTGTTGTTTAGCTAATGGGTGAGCCTGACTGATAATCTGCTCAAGCCCCTTAAAGCCATCTGTAACTACAAGAGAAATCTGTTGGATTCCTTGGTTTTGAAGCTTGTCTAACAGGGTGGACCAAGAAGCATTGTTTTCTTGAGGCAACTGTGCATAGCATATCTCTATGCGACTAAAGTCGCTAGAGCTATCCTAATTGCGCACCGCCAGTTCTCATAGAAAAAAACACCTTGCAAGATGCAAAGTGTTTTCGTTTGTATTCTGCTGTCCAGCAACGAATTAACGTTTAGAGAACTGGCTAGCTTTACGAGCCTTTTTCAAGCCTGTTTTCTAGTATTTTTATATCTATTGGCAGATTATCCGACTTATCCCCATCAACATCTGACTCTAACTCAACCTCTGAAGAAATCCTAATATTGCGTACTTTGATATATTCGATATTATTGTTACCTACTAGATCCCCTTTTTAATAAATCTGGGATAGCCGATAATTTAGAAATGATGGATGAATCCTTTAAAATCAAGATATTTCCATATTCATCTGTATTTTCATCAAATAGTTTTTTGTCTGCATAGTAATTGGATAGAAGAACTAAGACCTGAGTAGCTTCACCTTCATAATTGCCATTTTTGCTTTCAAAAGGTAATAATTGCTTGTTCATAGCTTGGCGAATCAGTTGCACCAGCCAAATTAATTGTCTTGACCGACGAATAAAGCGACTTCTTTCAAGGATTCGACCATAAGGAAACAGTTGGCAGATTCTATAAAAGTGTCGATGTGATTCGGCACGCTCATCAGACTCGCTACACAGAGCTGGTACATAATATCTGCTATAATTTTCTGGAAGATTTGGTCAAGCGGTCTTTTAGCCGTGTGACAGGCATACAGGAAAAACACTATTTATTTACTTTTTGCACGGGAGGCTTTAAGATGTTGCTGGACGCCTTTCTTGATAATCACTCAGAGTCGCCAGAGTGTCTGGGCTGGGATATGGCAAAGATATACCGCTGCCTGAAACTGTTCTTTGACGCTGATAAACGCGACATATCAATTAAAATGTCGCACTAAAATGATTGAAAAGTGATTGAAACTGTATTATAATGAACGTATATATTTAGAAAAGAGGTACTAACTATGGAAAACCTAGTAGTTTCAGTCTTTAACACTGAAAGCGAAGCTTATCAGTCCTTTGCGGATTTGAAGGCTTTCCGCCAAACTCAGACGACCAAGGTTGCTCAAATCGCCTTGGTCAAAAATGAAAACGGTCACATCGTTGAAAAAGAACGCTATGACTTTGAAGATTCAACGACGGATGCAACCCTAGAAGGTGGCTTGCTCGGTGCAGTTATCGGGCTTTTGGGTGGTCCTATCGGCGTCTTGTTTGGTTATGGTATTGGCAGCCTCTATGGTTTGGCTGCTGGTGATACCGTTGATACGGCAGAAGCTGGCTTGATTGACGTTGTGTCTCAAAAATTGATCGACGGCGAAACAGCCGTTGTCGCCTTGGTGCAAGAAAACAACGAAGCAGTCATCGATGCTTACTTCACCAAGTACGACACCCAAATCGTGCGTTGGGATGTAGCAACCGTCGTAGCCGAAATCGAAGCAGCTCTGCAAGTCCAAGAAGACCTCTACAACCAGGCACGTGCACAAATGAAGGCTGAACGTAAAGCCGAACGCAAGGCTAAACTTGAAGAATTCAAGGCAAATGTCAAAGCAAAATTTGACAAATTGAAAGCCTAACGTCTAAGCGTCTCATAAATTTAAATGTGACTGAGACGCCATTTAAAATTTATGTGCGTCGGATTCTCACAGTTAAATAATTGCGTTGACAAAGCCGTTACAGCCGTTCTTCCATTCTTTGAAAAGAATGTTTAATAGACAAGAAATCTGGACTAGTATTGGTCTGGATTTTTTTGTGAATATAGAGGTCATAGCTTTTTGACTATGCTTCGTTATAATTAGAAAAATTTTAAGTTTTATCAAGATGAAATCAGTCAGACGAAGACATCCCGAATTAGCACCAGCATCACCACACAAACTAAGACATACTGGTGCTACTCTTGCTAAACAAGCAGGTGTTTCTCTTGAAGCCTTCTCAGAAGCTCTTACTCATAGTGATAAAGAGATTACAAAAACTTACGTTAATATCAAAGATAAAGTCAATCAGACTGTAGGTGATATTGCTTTTCGTAGTTTAAAAAATTGATGGGGTGAATATGGGGTGAATTTTGGGGTGAACTTTGATTTTTTGAAACAAAAAAGACATCCAAGAAATAATTCTTGAATGTCTGTAAACGTTGATATAATCGTATTGATTAACGTTTTGAGAATTTTTATACTATAAACTATGGATACTCTATCCAAATAAATCCCTTTATATCAGCATTTTAGAATTTGAAATTTCCATGAAAATGGATTAAAATCCTCCACTCTGGATAAAATTAACACCAATTAACACCGTAAAATAGACTAGTCAGCTATCTCGATTTCGAGATAGTTTTTCATTCATCAAAGATTATCCATTCAGTCAGAGAAAATTTTATACTTAAGTCTACATCAATTTCTAATTATTCTTTCTCACTAAAAATTGCATCAGTTTGAATTAGGTATATCCAGAATGTTATTAAATATATTTATATATTTGTCTGAGTTTTGATTTGTCTGTAGCTTACCTACTAACTCTGATAAGTCTGGACTAATATCTTCAGAAAAAGGAAGGAAGAACTCTGAAGGAGAAATTTCTAAGCCGTCAAGTATTTTTAGTAAAGTTTCAACAGATAAATTTCTCTTATCATTTTCAACAAGGTTCATAAAGGGAAGACTTAGTTCGCTTCGCTCAGCAAGTTCTTGTTGCGTAAGTTTCAATTTTATACGATAACTCTTAATTTGAGAACCGATAGATAATTTTTTTACAGACACTAAAAATCCCCTTTTACTCTTTTTTAACTATTGTATAAATAGCTGGTAAAAAGATATATGCAATATTGTATATATATTTCGTTTTATATTTACAATAAAATAATCTTATGGTAAGATATAAAATGAGGAGGTTTAATTTAGATGGCATTACATATTCAAGAAGTTACAGACGAGCCAGGATGTGCTGGGTGTGGGTGTGTCGCAATTTTAGTCCCAATAGTAATAATTTATTTATTTAGAGACTCCATTATAGGCGGTATTATCTCGTTATTATCAGGATTGCTTACAATCGCCTTATGGTTAATTGGACTTGCAGCAATCGCCATTTTAGGTTTTTATTTGATAAGATATCTAATAGAAATAAATAAAAATAAGGAGTAAAGCAAAATACTGTGAGCATGATAATTATTAGAGAAAAAAAACTATCCTCAATCTGGATTATATTAGGAGGCTTAGTTGCTACTATACTGCTAATATTTATTTTATTAAGTAATAGTGGTTTCTTTTCAAAAAATCATACTTATAAAGAAGGAGAAATAGTAACTCTACACAATGTGGATTTTAAGTACAAAGGATCTATTACTTTGGATGACAAAAACGGCAACCACATACTAGAAGAATTAACAAGAAAAGATTTTAAGAACACATTAGAATACAATGGGAATACCTATGAGTATTTTGAAACCTACTATAACGATTTTACCGATTACATTTATCTTGATAGATATCGTAAAGTAGAAGAAGATACTGTCGAATCACAATGGGGTAACTCCTACAAAAATATGTTTCTGAATGTAGAAGCTGATTTTGACGGCACAGTTATAAGAATAGCTGACTAAAACACTTAATTAACAAGGCAATCTGAGAAAATCAGGTTGCCTTGTTGCTTTCAGTAAAACAATAACGATTGTTCTTTGTACAATTAAGGTTTGGACTAACATCCCATACAATAACACATAGCAAAAAGCCACTCTATTTCTAGAAGTGGCTTTCATCCTGAATAAATGGAAATTATTCTATAATGTCGCAATAATCCCTATAAGCATCATCCAATGCTATTTTTAATATCTCAATTTTATCTCTTATACTATTACTTTTATATTTTTGTTGAAGATATAAATCATCAACAGCATTTGAAACAATAGTCAATAAGCCAAGTGCCGATAAATGTTGACCCATTTTCAACTGAAAATGCCTCTCTTGTTTGGAAACCTGCTTATTGTAAAAATTACGATAAAAGTCTGATAAAAACATATTTTCCAATTCTGGCATTTCACGAAAATCTTTAATAAATCTCTCTTTAAGTTTCTTAGTTTCTCCTTTTTTCCATCTCTCTAGTTTTTTTACGTTAAAATCATCATAATTAAAATATTTTCCAATAAAATCTTCAGGATTCAGATTATCTTTGTTGAATTGTTTATTAAGAATTTCAACAAAATTCTCTTTTATATATTGATTAACAACCTCATCTTTAAATGATTCAATTACTAACGTTTCATACTCAATCATAATTTCCCCTTGTCAATGACATTTTTTTAATAGAAAGTGTCGTTACATTAGTTTCTTTTCATGTTTGAATATAAGTATAGAATATTTCAACAAAATGTTCAATCTAAAACGAAAGTAGATGTATTATGAAAACAATCTAAGTTTGTCCAGCTCATGACACATTAAACCGAGCGGACAATCGTATCCGTTATACATTCATATCTGCAGACGGACAAGTAATTTACTTGTGTAGATGTTTTAGCCAAAGGAGGTCTTTCTTATGGCATTACAATTAGGACTTTTTGAGAGTCCAAAAAAACTCACGGAAGAATTAGCTTCTTTAACAAACATCCCTACTACAATTAAAATTGTAGATTCATCTACAGGATTGATGAACGAGGGTACCGACAAACAACGCCCATGGGGAAACCTGATTGGTGTTGATGTTGAGCTTTTTGAAAAATTCAAAAGCATCGGACAAGAACAATTTTGTCCTTCCTTCAAGGTAAAATTGAAAAATTATCAAGAAGAAAGCTTGTCAACATTAGTCGGTACTGAAATTTCTTTCAGTAATTATGAAATTGCCTTTATCTTTGACAAGTTCAAACAACCAGTCGGTCTAGCGTTAGTTCTTGGACTTGCTGATATTTCTGTAAATTAGAAGGCACTCTATGCAAAATATTATATCTTTTATCAAAAAAATACTCACTTTAAAGTGGTACTATCAGCTTAGCATTGCTCTAGCTGGATTAGTTCTAATTGCTCTGTTAATCAGATTTTTAATTTGGTTTGTTCCAATTTTACTAGCAATTTTAGCTCTACTATTTATTCTCACTGATGGAGAAATTTTCACTGATATTTGGAATAGCTATAGAAAGAGTAAGCAAGAACCAACCAATCCATTATTTACTAATATCTATCATTGGTTAACAGAAAATGTCAATGATCTACCACTAAATACTAAGGAATATAGCCAAGGTATTGAGTGGCATAGTCAGACAGAGGCAGGTGTTTACTACGTTCACCTAAAAAAGAGGATTGATAACGATGATTCACTTTCTGATTTCAAAAGGAATCTTCGACAAGAAATTACGATTCGCTCAAATAAAAAAGTTGACGCTATCGTTAATACAGTAGAAAAAGACCCATTTTTAGCGATTAAAATTCGTCTAGTACCCGCTGTAGAAACATTAGCCAAAGAGCAACGATTCGAGGAGGATTTCTAAACATGATTCACAACGTTTTTGAGGTCAATAACAGAGGACGTCCTGCGCCTGTTTCTATTGACATAAATCGACACTTTGCGTGGCTGATTGCAGGGCCATCTGGCTCAGGCAAGTCAACGTTTTTACATAGGGTAATCGGATTGATTTCATTTCATGATAGAACTGCTGAGGCTTATTTTATGGATTTCAAGGCTGATGAAGAGATGTTTTCAATGATGGGAAATCATGTTGCTAGACGTTTTGAATGCCTTGAGTTGTTTGAAACAGTCTATCAACGCTTTGAGGCAAGACTAAACAAGTCAGAAATGAATACTCACAATGTCTATTTAATATTCGATGAGTGGCAAGTATTCCTAGCTTATCTTGAACAAACTGATAAAAAGAAACACAAGGAAATACTGTCTAAAATGCTAATGATGAATAGTATGGGTAGAAGCCTAGGCTTCAGGATAATTTTATCCAGTCAGCGGTTCTTAATGGTAGATTTGCCTGGACGATATAACTTTAATTGTGTCATCAGTTTATCAACTAGCTTTTTGAATGCAAGCAATAACAGACAGTTACTTTTCCCAGATATGGAAAAAGACGAGGTCATCGTCAAGCCTAGAGGATATGGGTATTTTCAAATAGAAGGCGAACCTGTGAGAATGTTTCGGACTATTCCAGTTAAGAATCAGCAAATTTTGAATCTACGAATTCAGGAGCTTTTCTCGAGGTATGAGTAGCGATTTTCCTGCTATGCTTGTCTTGGCGACAGTATGCTTCCTAATTGCTTGCTCATCGGTATAGTGTCGGCACATACCTATTGTCAGGAAAATGAGGTTTTGCAAGGGCTTGAGGGGTGGAGATTTTTTCTGCGTAGTGGAGCAAAGCCAAAGGCGAGAGCGGAAACGTAGCTGTAAAAATACTACCCCGTCCCTTGCCAGTTCTCAAGCGTTTCATGGGTATTAAGCTACTCATCGGGCAGGAGAGGCTGGATTTTGGGACAAAACCCCATAGTTATTATTCTTGTCTTGAGCTGAGAGTAAGTATCATATTACTTTGAGCTGAGGACAAGAATTCATTTTTTAATTCATTGGGGTTACTACGACCCCCAATGAATCAATAATCAATAATCAAGAAAGAGATAATATGGCAAAAGAAAAACGTTCAAATAAATGGGCATTTTTACTGTATCAGGACAGTAGCCCCGAAAACTATTTAGATATTCTTGAGGAATTACACATTCCTTTTGTATTGAGTCCTTGGCATGACAAAGATATAAACAAAGAAACAGGCGAGTTTAAAAAATCACACAAGCACGGTGCGCTATTCTTTGACTCCCTTAAGAGCTATTCTCAAGTATCTGAGTTACTTACCGAGAAATTAAATACACCAGCACATGTTGAACCTGTCATGTCTCCAAAAGGAATGTATGACTATTTTATACATGCTGAGAACCCTGATAAAGCTTTATACAGTATTGAAGATATTGAATCAGGATGTGGATTTGAACTTGAGAAATTCCTAATAGAGCAAAACTCAAATCTCTACTTAAAAACTGTTATCGATATCATTACCGATAATAATTTTACAGAGTTTGAAGATTTAGTACACTTCGCTAGGCATAATGATACGTTGCTACTTGGACTAATTATCGAACGAACTTATTTCTTTACGAAATTTTTAGATTCTAGGAGACACAATCCTCAAAATAGCAAAAAGGCCCCATCAGAAGATACTTTGGTGAGCAATTCTGATAGGGATGCACAAAAGACATAATGGAATATCTTTTGATAACTCCATTATAGCATATATCATTGGAGAAAGATTATGACACAATATCCGCTACTTTTAACACGTCAACAAGCTTCCGAGTTACTCGGTATCGACCCCAAATCATTTGATAAGTACATCAGAAATCACCCTGATTTCCAATGTTTCATGGTTGGGAAACAAGAACGATACTTAAAGTCTAAGTTGTTAAAATTCATTGAAAATCATTGCGATTGATGGATAATGATTGATGAAATTAGATTTTTCATATATCCTATATGTGACTAGTCTATTTTATCAATCATTTTTATAGAAAGGCTGATAAAATGGCAACAATAACAAAACGTGGACATTCTTTCCGTGCAACTGTATCACTATATCACAAAGGAGAGTACAAAAGAGAAACAAAAACTTTCAGCAATAAAAAAGATGCTGAACTTTGGGCTTTAGAAATGGAACTTGAAAAAGGGCGTGGAAAAAACATTGCGGAACGCTCCACACTATTTACTGATTTCTATCGGAATTGGGTAAACACGGTTAAAAGAAATGATGTTCGTGAAGCAACCTTTGTAAACTATAAACGAACCCTTGTAATTGTAGATGAGTTATTCAAGGGAATGCAGCTAAAACACTTAGATGATTTGGTCATGCAGAAAAAACTCGATAAATATGCTGAAGCTCATTCTAAAAAGACTACAAAAGAGCTAGTCTTAAAAATCAGAGGTTCTTTAAAATATGCTTACGCCAAAGGACTTATCACAAATGATTTTGGTTCACTCCTAAAAGCAAAAGGGAAAGAGCAACCCAAGAGAAATATTCCTTTATCAGTTACAGAGTTTAAAACTCTTCGTAAGTATTGTCTTGACCACCATGAAGAAGATGAGTTTAATGTACTTGTACTACTAGCTCTTGAAACTGGGGCAAGACGTGGAGAACTACTTGGATTAGAAAAAGAAGATATCTTTGAATTTGGTATCAATATCCGTAGATCAATCAGTCCTATTAGCGAGGACACTCAGCTAAAAACTAAACATTCCAAACGAGATATTTCTATCAACAAAGATGTACATTCTGTACTTGTATCACTAGCAGATAAAAAATCTGATTATATCTTTGATTGGAATGGATTCCGTCAAGCAGTTCAACTTCAAAACCTACTCAAAAAATTAAAACTGACAAAAACCACTTTTCATGCCTTACGTGATACTCACGCTTCATTTCTTTTTTCTAAAGATATTAGTTTAGACTATATTTCCCGTCGTCTTGGTCATAATTCAATCTTGACAACTCAACAATATTATCTAGAATTGATGCCAGAAAAAAAGCACCAGCAAGATGCCGATGCTTTAAGTCTCTTAAACGACTTATCACTATAATTAACACCAACTGACACCAAAAAGTGGCTGTAAACGCTGGTATAATAAGGTTTTGATTAACGTTTTGAGAATTGTGATGCTTTACGAGCTTTCTTAAGACCTGGTTTCTTACGCTCAACTTTACGTGAGTCACGTGTAAGAAGTCCTGCGCGTTTCAATGAATCGCGGAAGTCTGGGTCTACTTGAAGAAGGGCACGAGCGATACCGTGACGGATAGCTCCTGCTTGACCAGCGTATCCACCACCTACAACGTTAACGAAAACGTCGTATGAACCTACAGTTGAAGTAACTGCGAATGGTTGGTTGATTACAAGACGAAGGTCAGCGTGTGGGATGTACTCTTCAACATCTTTTTTGTTAACAGTGATTTTACCAGTTCCTGGAACAAGGCGAACGCGTGCAACAGCGTTTTTACGACGTCCAGTACCTGCATATTGTGCTTGTGACATACTTTATTGTTCCTTTCCTTAGATAAGTCCTGAAATATCAAGAACTTCTGGTTGTTGTGCAGCGTGAGTGTGCTCAGCTCCAACGAATACTTTCAATTTCATACCTTGAGCGCGGCCAAGAGTATTGTGTGGAAGCATACCTTTAACTGATTTCTCGATTAAACGAACTGCATTTTTAGAACGAAGTTCACCAGCAGAGATTGATTTCAATCCACCTGGGTGGTTTGAGTGAGTGTAGTAGATCTTATCAGTTGCTTTTTTACCAGTCAATTTAACTTTTTCAGCATTGATAACGATTACGAAGTCACCTGTATCAGTGTGTGGTGTGAATGTTGGTTTGTTTTTTCCGCGGAGCACGCTAGCAACAACTGCTGAAAGGCGTCCAAGAGGTACATCAGTTGCGTCAACAACGTACCATTTGCGTTCTACTTGGCCTGGTTTAGCCATGAATGTAGTTTTGTTCATGATTTCTCCTATTATGAATATCGTTTTTGTTTACAGGGCGGATGTTCCGGTCCGCGAGTTATTTGAAAGGTTCCGGGGCCTTACAAATGGGGTAAACAATACCGCCTACTATTGTATCAAATTTTTCAAATAAAAGTCAACCGATTTGAAAAATTATTTGCGATTTTCTTTTCCTATGACAAAGCCGATGAGAGAATTAGGACCAACGTGGGCAGCAATGACGGGACCTAGTGGCATAATCAAGACTTGGGAGATAGCTGGATTCTCCAACAATTGTGCCTTGAGTTCTTCTGCTCCTGCTAGATCATCCGTGTAAGAAACCAAAGCTGTACTGTGGCCGATATCTTCCTGGATAAGTGAGAGCATTTCCCTCATGGCTTTTTTACGTCCACGAATTTTGGCTATAGGGGCTAACTTGCCTTCTTCATCAATCCAAAGAAGGGGCTTAATGTTCACCAAACTTCCGACGATAGCTGAACTCTTAGAAAGTCGTCCCCCGCGCATCAGATGGTAGAGATCATCCACCAAGAAATAGGTCCGCAACTTAGGAGCCACTTCCATCAGTTCTTCCTTAACTTGATCCAAACTCTTACCTGCATCACGCGCCTCAACTGCTAGCATAGACAAGTACCCTTCTCCAATCCCCGCAGCCTTTGGATCGATGATTTCGATCACAGCTTCTGGGTAGTCTTCAAGGACCAAGTCTCTTGCCATGACCGCACTCTGGTAGGTCCCTGACAAGACTGAAGAAAAGGCGATATAAAGGAGATTTTCCTTTCGTTGAGCATAACCTTTGAAAATCTCTTGGAATTGCCCAACATTGACCTGACTGGTCGTTGGTTTAGCACCTTTTTGCATCTCTGCTAATAATTGGGGGCTGGTGAGTTTGTCTGGACCCACTGTCTCATAATGAGCCCCATCGATTTGGATTGACAAACCGACGATCTCTACATCATGCTCCTGTGCCCATCTTTCATCTAAATCTGCAGTTGAATCTGTTAAAATTTTAAAGGTCATTTACTTGCTCCCATCTCTTTTTGTAGTTGACGTAGGCCCTCTTGGTCAAAAGGCCGTATCGGTGGTTTTTGATCGTTGACGGCTCCTCGCGCCTGGTTCAAGTCGGCCTTGACAACGGCAACTCTCTTCTCCAGCTCCCGCGCCGAAACACGAAGTGCTCCTTGAGCAAAGACCGTCCATTGCTCATTCAAGTCACTCGTCGCGACTGATACTTGATGAAGGGGTGTATTGAGCTCTGCTGCCAGACGTTCAATGTAGTCATCGGCGGTCTCCTCCTCCGCTGTGAAGACCACTTGGACCTGAAATTCTTCATAGGTCTGGCGAATCCCTGGCATGTATTGGGCATCAAAGACACAAATTACGCGAATGCCTTCAAAGCTGGCATAGTGGCTCAGCTTCTCTAGGAGGATCGTTCGTGCAGCATCCAGCTCACTCTTCTTAAAGAGTTGGCGGGTCTCCTGCCAGAAGGCAATCATGTTGTAGCCGTCCACTAACAAAATCTTTTCTTTCATCGGTTGCCTCCTTACTACGATTTTCCTCTACTATAGTTTGTTGCGAAAGACCTCATACATAAGGATCGCTGCTGCGACACTAGCATTCAGACTTTGGACATGGCCCTGCATCGGAATCGTAATCATTTCATCCACTTGCTTTTTAATATTGGACGAAATGCCCTTGCCTTCGTTTCCAATGATGAGGGCCAACTTCCCACTGGTATTCCATTTGTGAGAAGGCGTTCCATTCATATCGGTCCCAAAGATCCAAAAACCTGCTTCTTTGAGCTTATCCAAGTTTTGGCTAAGGTTGGTCACTCGAGCAATAGGGACATGCTCTACTGCTCCAGTTGAGGTCTTGGCAACAACAGGTGTCACCCCAACAGCACGGTGCTTGGGAATGATGACTCCAGCCACCTGGGTAGCGTCGGCTGTTCGGAGAATGGATCCTAAGTTATGCGGATCGGTCAAGCCATCCAAAATCAAGAGCAAGGGATTGTCTTGATCAGCTACTTGGGCCAAGATCTCATTCAAGTCCGTATAGGCAAATTCTGAAACTCGCAAGACAAAACCTTGGTGGACAGCCCCTTCTGTCATTTCTTGTAAGGTCTTCTTAGGAGTCCAAGAAATGGACACCTTCTTATCTGCAGCCAGATCCTTGATTTTTTCTACATTCTTTCCACGCAAATCGTCCTGGATATACAATTTATTTCCTGTATTTGCGATCAGTGCTTCTGTGACGGCATGAACGCCGTAAACAATATCGTTTTTTTCCATGAAACTAGTATAACACAATTGCCATATCAGGTGAAACATTTGAAGTAGCCCACTTTGCTTGTGGTATAATAAAACTAGTTTAGAAAAAGGAAAGAATCAGCATTATGCCACTTATTCACCGAACCATCAAGATGGTCCTCGCCACCTGTTTGGCCATCTTGCTTGCAGAGTTTTTAGGTCTGGCCTACGCCACCTCTGCGGGGATTATTGCCATCCTCAGCATTACCGATACCCGTCGCAGTACAGCTAGATTGGCCTACAACCGCTTTATGTCCATGCTTCTAGCCCTGTTCCTTGGAAGCTTAGCCTTTCAGATTCTCGGCTACAATCTCTGGGCTCTTGGTTTTTATCTAGCTACCTATGTCCCACTTACTTTTCTACAAGGCTGGGAAATTGGCATCACACCAAGTTCTGTCCTGGTTACCCATCTCCTGCTAGAAAAATCCACTTCTCTAGCCCTATTAGGAAATGAAGTGGCTATTTTCCTAATTGGAACCAGCTTTGCTCTCCTTGCCAATCTCTATATGCCTTCTCGACAAGAAGAAATTGATCGCTATCACGAGATTGTTGAGGAACAACTCAAGAAGATTCTCTATCGGTTTGCAGAATTTTTAGGAAAAGGAGATGGAAGCAACGATGCCAGCTTGATTCGTGAGCTAGATTCTATCTTAAAAGAGGCTCTCGATTTGGTATATCTAGACCATTCCAACCACCTCTTCCATCAGACCAACTACCATATCCACTATTTTGAAATGCGCAAGCGCCAAAATAATATCCTGCGAGACATGGCCAACAACGTAAACAACTGCCAATTAGCCGCGAGCGAGAGTCTTATTTTGGCTCAACTCTTTGCTAAAACAGCCAGCCAACTCAGTCAGGAAAATCCAGCTCAATTCCTTCTTGATGAAATCAATCGCTATCTAGCAGTCTTTCGTGAACGACCTCTTCCTCGATCACGTCAAGAATTTGAAACCCGAGCGACCCTTCTGCAACTCCTCCGTGATCTTGAAACCTTCATCTCCATTAAGGTGGAATTCTATCAAACCTACCAGAAGGAACTTCAAGCATAAACCCTTCTTTAGAGACTGGGAAGATTTTCCCAGCTCTTTTCTTTGCCATCAATCTGTAACGAATTTCAAGAGAAAAACTTCCATATATATTGAAAGCGCTGTCATAAAGTGTTATGATAGAGGTGCATACATGCAAAGAACAAAGGAGGTCTCTTTATGCATTCTTCTTATAAGAAGCGTTTGTACACAAACGCACTCAGTCTCTCTACCGCTGTCCTTTTAGCCTTCCTCGCACAAGGCCAAGTTGCTGCGGACACTGTTGAGACAGCTAGTCCTGCCGCACCTGTCGAAAACGTCCTCAAGCCACAGGGAACAAACGCTAGCCCGGCAACAAGCACAGAGGCTAACAGTCCGGCTCCTGCAACAGAAGCGACTGCAAGTCCTGCAGAGACTGCTCCAACTAATCCTTCTAGCCCAGTTGAAGCCTCTCCTACCGCTTCAGACACTACTAGCCCTAGTGCTAAGCCAGAAAACACAGGAACAGAGCGAGCAGCAAACGCAGAGCCAGCTATCAGCCTTAGTGACAGTCCTGTTTACATGTCTGAAAAAGGAACGCTGACGGATACCGTTAAGGATCAAGCTCAGGCTGCTGGCAAGATTAGCTGGACTTTGGACGACAAACCACTGGAAGAGTGGAAAACTTGGGACATGGAGACAGGAACTCTGTCCAAAGATCCCTTCATCACAGTTGAAGAGAACAAAAACGGAAACGATTTGGATCTGACCTTTACGGTCAAGGAACTCTTTGGCGAAGATTTAAGCCTTCGGAGCCCTAATAATATCCGTCGGACCTATCGGAACTATATTGGCGAGCATACTTTAGTCGGAACTAGTTCAGATCTTGGGCTGACTATTCGCAAGAATCTAACCTTCCGTCCATATAAAGATTTCCATACCCACGAGGAAATGCTAGCTTCCATTGAGCAGACAAAGGCAGAAGCCAAAACGGACCGTCTAGTTCAGCTTGAAACTCTTGGTAAGAGCGCCCAGGGACGGGATATGAAGATGGGAATTATAAGTAAGGACCAAGCAAGTATTGACCACTACCTCTCATCTACCAATCCAAAAGCCCTCACCAAACCAAGCGAGATGTTGGCAGCTCTGAAGGACAAGACCTTGGATTACAAACTACCTGTCCTGGTTCATAATACGCATGCGGATGAACAACCTGGGATTGACATCATCACCGGTCTCTTCCGTACCTTCGCTACAGAAAATCAAGTCACTTTTAAAACGACAGACGAAGCTGGTAACGTCAAGAATGTGACTCTGGACATCCCAACTCTTTTAAACAAATTTATCTTCTTGTTTGACTTCACGGAAAACCCTGACGGGGACGCTCTCAACCTGCGTGCCTTGGCCAACGGACTAGATCCAAACCGGGATGCTAGTTACCAAACCAACCCAGAAGTGCGCACCGTCATCCAAATGATCAACAAATGGAATCCGATCGCTCTCTATGATATCCATGGATTTGTCAAAGAATTCTTGATCGAGCCTGCAACACCTCCACATGATCCGAACTTTGAATACGACCTCATGTCCAATCTCATGCTGGAAAATGCCCGTCATATGGGGCGCGCAGGGGTTGCCAATTCCAAATACGACAGCTACATCATTCCAAAACTGGATTGGGGAGATGGCTGGGATGATTCCTTCTCTGGTTATACAGGTGTCTATGCCGTTTACCACGGCATCTTGGGCCATACCATCGAAATTCCAGAATCCAACCAAGAATCCTATTATGCTGGTCGTAATGCTGTCCTCGGAGGAATTGACTTCCTCAGCCAAGATCCCGACAAGCTTCTTGAGATGCGCCTCAACTTCTACCTACGTGGTCTCAACAAGATTGAAGATCCAAAAGCAGAGAACGAACTAGTTGGACCAACTGGTGAAGTTGTCGGTCGTGTGAAGAATGGTCGTCCGAAATTCTTCCCTGACTACTATGTTATCCCAATGGGCCTCGACAAGGACAATGACGCCCAAGAAGCCTTCAATATGATTGACTACTTCAAACGCAATGGTGTCCTCGTCAAAGAACTCAAAGAAGATACAGGTACCTACAAAAAAGGAGACCTAGTCATTGACATGGCTCAAGCTAAACGGGGCTATGCCAACCATATCCTCTATAAAGGGTCTAACGAATCCGCCTGGGCAGCCATGTATGCGGAACTTCTCGTTAACTTCCCTGATATGAAAGGCTTCAAGGCAGAACCTGTGTTCAAAGACGGTCTCTTTGCTGGAAAACTTGGAGAAGTCACCACCACTCGCGCGACTAGAACCTCTGAGATCGATCCTAAAGCGCCTTACTACGTCATTGCCAATACCTCAGCCAGTGCCGTTCAAGCAGTAAACAAGGCGATTTCCCAAGGTAAATCTGTCTACCTAACAGATGATGGCTACATCGTTGACCGCGATACTTTTGCATCGCTCCTACCAAACTATGCCATCTACGGCGAAGCCCTCTACAAGGTTCCAAACGGTCCAACCTTGAAACCATTGAAGATCTATTCTCCAAACTATCACTACGATTGGACCGGCGTAGATGCGCCTGCTCATACTAGTTTGGTCCTTGAAAAATTAGGTTTCCAAATCGTCGATACTCCTGACGAAGCAGATGTCATTGTGCTTGAAAATAATCGCTTTGATGCCTCCATCTTCGGCAAGAAACCAACTCTCGTCATCGGCGGGGAAGCCATGCAGAAACTGGAAAAATTGGGAGTTCTTTCAGGTTTTGACGCTGAAAAACTTAAAGGTGGCAGTGACTACGAGGGCTTGATGAAAGCCATCATCGATGACCAAGACCCACTGACCAGTGGCTACAAGAAGAACGCTCTCTTCTACTCCAACTCAGGAAACTGGATTGAAAAGGTTCCAAGCAACTTTAAGACCTTGATGAGTATCGCTTCAAGTGACTACTACATTGCAGGCTGGTGGCCAAAAAATGAAGTCCTAGCCAATAAGGTCATGGCCATCTCTGGAGAACTTCTTGGCCAACCACTCTTTGTCTATGCCGGAAATCCAACCAATCGCCAACACCCAGTCCACTTCTTCCGCTGGGTAACCAACGCGATCTTCGGCAGCAAGTTGGCAAGCTTGATGGATTACGTACCAGCCAAAGAACCAGATCGGGTGGTAGTCCCAATCTACAATCAAGCAGAGCAGAAAAAAGTAGAGCAGTCTCAGACTACTTTACCAGCTTCTCCTAAAGTTGAAAAAGAATCTGGTGTCGTTCATCCACTTAGCTACCAAGTAGGACAAAGCTTCCAAGAAAATCCAGACAAGGCGCAATTGCCACAAACTGGAGATCACTCAACCGGACACTTTGTTCTTTCAAGCTTCTTGCTAGCCGTTAGCGGAGGCTTCCTCCTCTTGAAAAAGAAAGAGGTTGAGTAAGATTTTAGACTAGCTATGAATCTCAAGTTCATCTTTTCATAGAAAATCAGTTTTTCATATGAAATAATCTAAGAAATGAGACAAAAGTTATAAAACTCGCTCTAGTATTTAGCAGTATTCAGTCTTATACTGAAATTTTCCGCCGTGAGAAAAGTGCTTGAAACTGTTATGTTTCAAGCACTCGGGAGTTTTGAAACCTTAGGTTCAAAACTAAGTCATGGAACTTCGAAGAAGTTCGCTGACGTCCGTACTCACCTAAGGAAAGTTTCGAAAGATATATCTTCAAAAGAACCTTCGCGTCTGCGAAGGTTCTATTCTATTCCACCAATTCCAACACAACAGTTTGGTAAGGGGCCAATTCTAGCACATGGTCTCCTTCTTGGAATAATCCTACAGTATTATTTAAAATGACCGTTTTAATCGGAGCTGGCAGCTCCAAGGTGGCCTGGCGATTTTGGAAATTGCTGATCACCAAGAGACGCTTGTCCCCACGGCGTTCAAAGGCGATGATGTTCTCACGGTCTCGATAAGCTGGGATCATATCTCCAAACCGGATGGTATTTCCATAGAGGGGATGGCGATACAAGGCCGTCAACTGGCGGTAATAATTCAAGATGGAATTTGGATCCTTTTCCTGGTCTTCCACATTGATGGCAACATTTGGTTTGGGACTGATCAACCAGGCTGGCCCATCACTAAATCCCAAACCTGGCTCCGCTGACCACTGCATCGGTGTCCGCGCATTGTCTCGGCTATAGTTGGCAATCACTGCTAAGGCTTCTTCCTCACTCAAACCAGCTTCTTTAGCCACATGGTAGCCATTGATGGTCGCGATATCATCAAAGTCCTCCACTGATTCAAAGACTTGGTTCTCCATTCCAATTTCTTGACCTTGATAGATAAACGGAATTCCCTTGCGCAAAACCTGAATGGTTCCCAGGGCTTTTTTACTGGTATCGTTTACTGGACCTTCTGCAATATAGTGGGACACCCCACGAGGCTCGTCGTGATTCTCGATAATGGTCGAGAGCACCCCAATGCTATCCGCGCGCTCATGCGCTTGAAAAATACTTTCCTTGAGTTCATCTGCTGTTGGAAGACTATGGTCAAACCAGCCTTTTCCTTCCTGCCCCAAGCAGGTTTGCTTGAAGTCAAAGATGGAAGAGAAGACGCCATCTTTTCCGATGAAGAAATGTAGTTCTTCATCGGTTTCATTGAAAACTTCCCCTACCGTGAAGGCATTGTACTTGGCAAAAGTACGCTCTTTTAATTCTTGCAAGAAAGGTTCAATCGGTTGGGCATTGACCAGCGATTCCGGCACTGGGACCAGGCCATTGTCACGATCGGACGGAAGCGAACGCCATTCTAAATCCTTTTTGATATTGATAATAGCGTCAATCCGGAATCCCGCGATTCCCTTGTCCAACCACCAGTTGATCATCTTATAAATTTCTTCGCGCAAGACAGGATTTTTCCAATTGAGGTCTGGCTGATCCTTGTGGAAAGAATGGAGATAGTATTTGTTGGTGCCAGGAACCGGTTCCCAGACACTGCCTCCAAAGTAACTTTCCCAGTTGTTGGGTTCCTTGTCGCTTTCGATGAAGTAAAAGTAGTCTGCATAAGGGCCATCTGGATCCGCTAGAGCCTTTTGGAACCATTCGTGATGACTGGAGCAATGGTTGACCACCAAGTCCATAATGATGGAAATGCCTCGCTTCTTTCCTTCCGCGATCAGCTCTTCCATATCTTCCATGGTCCCAAAGAGAGGATCAATGGCATAATAGTCAGAAATATCATAACCCTGGTCAATAAACGGACTCTTGTAAACAGGAGATAGCCAGAGAATATCAATCCCTAAGTCTTGAAGGTAATCGAGTTTCTCTGTGATGCCTTTCAAGTCTCCAACACCATCTCCATTGCTATCCTTAAAGCTTTTTGGGTAGATCTGATAAGCGACCTTCCCCTTCCACCAGTCTTTTTCCATGTTTTGTCTCCTTAAAATGAAAGAGACCGAGACACATTGTCTCAGTCTCTATAGTGTCAGTACTGATTAGTATACTGTCTTTTCAGTTTCTTTGTCGAAGAAGTGAGCTTTGTTCAAGTCAAATCCAAGTTCGATGGTTTCACCAGTTCCAAGATAGTCACGCGCATCCACTTTCGCGATGAATTCGTTGTCACCAACTTGGCAGTACAAGTGTGATTCAGAACCAAGCAACTCAGATACAGAGATGGTTGCTTTCACCACTGATTCTGGGAAAGTTTCAAGGAAAGCAGCTTCTGTATTCACGTCTTCTGGACGGATACCAAAGATCAACTCTTTGCCTTCATAGCCTTTTTCACGAAGAACTTTCAAAGCACCTTCTGGAACTTTCAAATTCAATCCGTTAGTAACGATGTGTCCACCTTCCAACTTGACGTTAATGAAGTTCATGGCAGGGCTTCCGATGAATCCAGCTACGAATTTGTTAACAGGGTTCTTGTACACTTCTTGCGGAGAACCAATTTGTTCCACACGTCCAATTGTACCAGTACCAGCTGGGTTTTTAGTCGCAGACATGATAACGATACGGTCAGCAAGAGTCATCGCTTCTGTTTGGTCGTGAGTTACGTAGATAGTTGTAGCTCCGATACGGCGGTGGATTTTCGCGATTTCAGCACGCATGGATACACGAAGTTTCGCATCCAAGTTTGACAAAGGTTCGTCCATCAAGAACACTTTTGCATCACGGACAATGGCACGACCCATAGCCACACGTTGACGTTGACCACCAGAAAGGTCAGCTGGTTTACGATCCAAGAATTCTTTCAAGCCAAGGATTTCAGCTGCTTCTTGTACACGTTTGTCGATATCTTCCTTGCTGTATTTACGCAATTTCAAACCAAAGGCCATGTTATCGTACACAGTCATGTGTGGGTAAAGAGCGTAGTTTTGGAATACCATGGCGATGTCACGGTCTTTAGGTGCCACGTTATTTACAACAGTACCATCGATGGAACATTCACCTTCTGTGATATCTTCAAGACCAGCGATCATACGAAGAGTTGTTGATTTACCACATCCTGAAGGACCTACGAAAACGATAAACTCTTTGTCTTTGATGTCCAAGTTGAAATCTTCAACTGAATAGTGTTCACTGTTTGGATATTTTTTGTAAATATTTTTAAGATTTAATTCTACCATGATGGTACTCCTTTGATTTTTATAATTCTATTGTAAATGAAAACGCTTTACAAAACTATGGCAAGTCTCACAAAAAAGAAAAAGAGTTTTGTGCAAGTTGCACAAAACTCTCAATTCATTCCGTTAAATCACATCCTGTAGAACCAAATGGTAACAAAGGGCTAGATCAGTCAGATTTTTTAACTGGAGACCCGTTAGCTCTTCCCACTTATCAATCTTGTATTGGAGTGAATTGCGATGGAGATAGAGTTGCTGGGCCGCCTTGGTCACAACTGCCCCATTGTCCCAGAGGGCAACAATGATATCCTGCAACTGGTCTTGACTCCCAATCAACTGATGCAAGCGTTCTTTGATAGGATGGAGATCCAAATCTGCCTGCTCGATTCCCCATAGGTAGAGTTGAGAAAAGCGGTAAACACCTTGATGGCCTTCTCGGATCCAGGCTCGAAAGGCTGCCCGTTCTGCTCGGATGACAGGAGATACTTTCCCAGCTTTTGACTCGGTCCATACCTGCCCGACCATGATGGATAAACGAATGTTAAAATCATACTCCATGGCAGAGACGGTATCTTTTAAGATATCAGCCACAGCCAGCGACTGCTCTTGATCTAGAATGAGTACATAGTCCTGTCCACTCAGTTGCAAGACTGCCCGAAAGTTGGGCAAAAGCGTCTGCATCATCTCTAACCAGGAAGCCGTTCCTTCCGCTGTCGAGTGCGAGAGGTGGCAATAGACAAGTTGCATTTTTTGGATAACTTGAGGGGCTTCTCCCTTTCCATCGATCAGGTATTGGTACCAAGGATTGGGAACAAGATCTTCCTCACTAGCCAACCAGGCAATCAATTGTTTCTCTCTCTCGGTCAGCTCTTCTTCCTTCAGTAGCAACCATTGCTGGGCCTGCAGGGGAATGGCTACATAACCAACTGGTGGATTGGGGTGATCCGTCACCTCTGCCTGAGGGAACCACTCTCTGATATTTTTCACTATTTTGTTCCTTCTTCCACTTTTTGGATACACCAAGCTACCAATTCCTCTAAGCGACTGATTTCATCTGTCAGATGCAGGTAACCCATGACCGCTTCAAAACCCGTCGACATGCGATAGGTCACGACATCTGCATTTTTGGCCTTGGTATGGCTATTGGTATTGCGACCGCGCTTATAGATCTCGACTTCTTTCTCTGTCAAAAGCTCTTCTTCCAACATCATCGCAATCAGACTAGCCTGAGCCTTGGCAGAGACGTAGCGGGTAGCTGCCTGATGAAGTTTATTGGGCTTGGTCATCCCTTGCAAAATCAGGTGCTTGCGAATATACATAGAATAGACCGCATCTCCCTCAAAGGCCAGGGCAATTCCATTGATTAGATTGACATCAATCACGTGTCCACCTTACACCTTCTTTTGTATCCAAGAGCTTGATTCCTTGCGCAGCCAATTCATCGCGAATGGCATCTGCTCGCGCAAAATCTTTCTTAGCCCGCGCTTCCTGGCGTTCAGCGATCAAGGCTTCAATATCTGCATCCAAGACTTCTTCGACAAAGACCACTCCAAAGACTTCTAACATCTTGGTCAAGGCATCCTTGACGTCTTGATTGTAGTGACCTGAATTGATCCATTTAGCCAAATCAAAGACGACAGTAATTCCGTTCGCTGCATTGATATCTTCATCCATCGCCGCGATAAACTTGTCCACAAAGCCTTGCAAGTCTGCTGGATCCACTTCTCCTGTGAACGGTTGCTCATAGGTATTTTTCAAATACTTGAGGTTGGTCTCCGCATCGCGTACCGCTTTTTCTGTGAAGTTAATGGGCTTGCGGTAATGCTGGGTCGCAAAGAAGAAGCGAAGGACTTGGCCGTCAATGGTCTTCAATGCATCATGCACAGTAATGAAGTTACCTAAGGACTTGGACATCTTGACATTGTCGATATTGACAAAGCCATTGTGCATCCAGTAGTTGGCAAAGGTCTTGCCCGTTTTAGCTTCAGACTGAGCAATTTCGTTGGTATGATGCGGAAACTCAAGGTCGGCTCCACCACCGTGGATATCAATAGTATCGCCTAAAATCCCCGTTGACATGACCGAACACTCGATGTGCCAACCCGGACGACCAGGTCCCCAAGGGCTATCCCAAGAAATCTCTCCTGGTTTAGCAGCCTTCCAAAGGGCAAAGTCGACTGGATTTTCCTTGCGGGCCGTCTCTTCATCTGTCCGACCAGAAGCACCTAGCTCCAAGTCTTCTAGAGTTTTGTTGGCTAACTTAGCATAGTTGTGGGATTTTTCCACACGGAAATAAACATCCCCTTGGCTCTCGTAGGCATAGCCTTTTTCAATCAAATCAGCGACAAAGCGAATGATGTCGTCCATAAACTCGACCACACGAGGGTGGCGGGTTGCAGACTTGACCCCGAGAGCCGTCACATCCTCACGAAAGGCTGCAATATACTTGTCTGCCACTTCCTGAGGAGTAATGCCTTCTTCTTTGGCGCGGTTGATAATCTTATCATCCACATCTGTAAAGTTGGAAATGTAGTTAACCTCGTAGCCACGATACTCAAAATAGCGACGAATCGTGTCAAAGGCTACCGTTGAACGGGCATTCCCTACGTGGATATAGTTGTAAACTGTTGGTCCACAAACATACATGCGGACCTTTCCTTCTTCGATTGGGACAAATTCTCGCAAATCACGAGACATGGTGTCATAAATTTTAATCATGCGGTCCACTCCCTTCTCTATTTCTGATTTTTTCGGCTGAAAACCAGCTCTGCAAAAGGGCCAAATTGTCTGAGACTATCCAGTTGGTAAAAGCGTTGCCCTTCCTCTTGGGTAAAGAGCGGGACCCCCTTTCCTAGGATAAGGTGCGCTATCTGAATAATGAGGTGGTCGAAAAGATCCGCATCCAAGAGCGGTCCTACCAAGGAATTACCACCTATCACAAAGACATTTTTGCCTTTGTCAATCTGGCGAACAAAGTCCACCACATCCCCAGCTACTGGCTGGTAATTGCTGACAGGCAGGTGCCTATCATGCGTAAAGACATAGTTTTCCGTAGCTTGATAAAAACTTTCTACATCTTGCAAATCTTGGATTTCCTCAAAGGTCCGCTTACCCATGATGGTGATATCCATTTGCCTGTAAAAGTCATCATAGCCTGTATCCTCTACAGAACCAAGCTGATGCAGCCAGTCTATCCTGTGCTGGCTGTCTGCCAAGTAGCCATCCATGGTGATACAGCCGTAAAAATAAACTGCCATTCTTGTAGTTACCTTTCTATTTCCTTTGCTATTCAAAGCGATAGTAAAAAAAATCATGGCATCAGCTGTCTGCTCTTCATGGCGGGTATCCCAGGTTCGGTTATGATGATCTACATAGTCAGCTGTGTAGAAGAACTGATAGACTTTACTCTTGCGAAATTGACTCCAAGCCTTCTTTCAGTTCAAGGACTACCTGGTTCAAAATAGCATCTGGTAAATCTGACAGGTCGGTTCCTCCTGTCATATTTCACTTCGATAACTTTTCCAACCTTTTCTAAAGACTTGATGAATGGTGACTAGCTTCCTTGGCGTGCTCCATCTTATTCACGTAGTATTCGCGTTTTTCCTCTTCTTGGTGAATGATTGGCTCATCCTTCTTACCGTGAACACGAACAATCTTGGCAGGAACACCGACAACGGTCACATCACTCGGTACATCGGAGACAACGACCGCCCCCGCTCCTACTTTGGCCTTGGCTCCAATCTCAATCGGGCCGATGACCTGAGCATGAGCGGAGACCAAAGCTCCCTCACGAACCGTTGGATGACGCTTCCCTGTATCCTTTCCAGTTCCACCGAGCGTCACCCCGTGGTAGAGCATGACACCTTTTTCAACAATAGCTGTTTCCCCAATAACGAGGCCTGCTCCATGGTCGATAAAGACACCAGAAGCAATGGTCGCTCCTGGATGGATTTCGATCTGGGTCCAAAAGCGCCAGAACTGACTGTGCATCCGAGCTAGAAGCTTAAAGCCATGATTCCACAAAAAGTGAGAAACACGGTGAGCAGCTAACGCTTTAACGCCTGGATAGGTCAAGAGGACCTCCAGCGAGGTACGTGCTGCTGGGTCATTTTCTTTTACAATATCAATGGTTTCACGCCACCATCCCATACCGTGCTCCTTTCTTTTAAATGCTTATTCTTTCGTTGCTTCGCCTGCATCTTTGGCAAAATCTTTTCTAGGTTTGTAGTGACGAGGACGGTCGCCATGACGATGACCCTTCTCACCTTTTTCTTCTGAATGTTCTGTTTTTGGCGGACGTGGCAAGAGTGCTTTCATAGAAGCATCGACACGACCTTTTTCATCGATTTTGATAATCTTGACATCCACTTCATCACCGATGGCTACCAAGTCTTCGACACGGTTGGTACGAGTCCAAGCCATTTCAGAGATGTGAACGAGGGCATCCGTCTTGTCAAAGAGGTTGACAAAGGCACCGAATTTCTCGATACGCACAACTTTAGCATGGTAGACTTCGTCCACTTTCGCTTCACGAACCAAACCAGCAATGATTTCTTTAGCACGGTTAATAGCCGCTTGGTCGCTCGAGTAGATAGACACATTTCCTTCTTCATCAATATCAATCTTAACACCTGTTTCAGCGATGATTTTATCGATGGTTTCTCCACCCTTACCGATGACAATCTTAATCTTGTCCACATCAATCTTGATGGTATCAATTTTCGGAGCAGTTGGAGCCAATTCTGGACGAACTTCTGGAATCGTTGCTTCAATCACGTCAAGGATTTCAAAACGAGCTTTCTTGGCTTGGGCAAGAGCTTCCGTCAAGATTTCCGCAGTAATCCCTTGGATCTTGATATCCATTTGAAGGGCTGTAATCCCGTCACGCGTACCTGCAACCTTAAAGTCCATGTCTCCAAAGTGGTCTTCCAAACCTTGGATATCTGTCAATACGGTGTAGTTGTTTCCATCTGAAATGAGACCCATAGCAATACCTGCTACTGGCGCCTTAATTGGCACACCACCAGCCATGAGGGCAAGAGTTCCCGCACAGATAGATGCTTGAGATGAAGAACCATTTGATTCCAATACTTCTGCTACCAAACGGATGGCATATGGGAATTCTTCCAAGCTTGGCAAGACTTGAGCAAGGGCACGCTCACCGAGAGCACCGTGACCAATTTCACGACGACCAGGTGCACCGTAACGTCCAGTTTCCCCTACAGAATATTGTGGGAAGTTGTAGTGGTGCATGAAGCGTTTCTTGTACTCTGGATCCAAACCATCGATGATTTGCGTTTCACCCATTGGTGCTAAGGTCAAGACAGAAAGGGCTTGCGTTTGTCCACGCGTAAAGAGACCTGAACCGTGAACGCGAGGAAGGTAGTCAACAACCGCATCCAAGGGACGGATTTCATCGACCTTACGACCATCTGGACGAACCTTGTCTTCTGTAATCAAACGGCGCACTTCTGCGTGTTCCATTTGTTCCAAGATTTCAGCCACGTCCCGCATGATACGGTCAAATTCTTCGTGGTCTGCATATTTTTCTTCGTAAACTGCTGTGACTTGGTCTTTGACTGCTTGAGTTGCAGCTTCACGCGCCAATTTTTCTTCAACTTGAACAGCTTTTTGAAGGTCGCTGTTGTAGGCTGCAATGATTTCAGCTTGCAATTCAGCATCCACATGAAGCAATTCAACTTCTGCTTTTTCCTTCCCAACTGCCGCAACGATTTCTTCTTGGAAGGTAATCAATTCTTTGACAGCTTCGTGTCCTTTAAGAAGGGCTTCCAACATGATTTCTTCTGACAATTCTTTGGCACCAGACTCTACCATGTTGATAGCGTGCTTAGTACCAGCTACTGTCAATTCAAGAAGCGATTGCTCTGCTTGCTCTTGAGTAGGGTTGATGATGATTTGGCCATCAACATAACCTACTTGTACCCCAGCGATTGGTCCGTCAAATGGAATATCTGAGATAGAAAGTGCCAAGGATGAACCAAACATCGCTGCCATTGGGGCAGATGCATTTTCATCGTAAGAAAGGACTGTGTTGATGACTTGCACTTCATTACGGAAACCTTCCGCAAACATTGGACGGATTGGACGGTCAATCAAACGTGCTGTCAAGGTCGCATCTGTTGAAGGACGTCCTTCACGTTTCATAAAGCCACCAGGAAACTTCCCAGCCGCATACATTTTTTCTTCGTAGTTTACTTGAAGTGGGAAGAAATCCCCAGTTGCCATCTTCTTAGACATAACGGCAGCAGTCAAGACAGTTGACTCACCGTAACGTACCACAACAGAGCCATTTGCTTGCTTAGCAACCTGACCAGTCTCTACGATCAACTCACGACCCGCAAAAGTCGTTTGAAACACTTGTTTTGTCATTTTAATCCCCTTTGGATTGATAAAATTATACGACTTGCCTACAAAAATCAGGATACAAAGGGCGTGAAGAATCCCGTATGAAAATAGGAGATTGACGCAGTGTGCCACGCACACTAGGAAATCTATCTTTTTCACTAGGGATTTAGCCCGTGTTCAACTATCAAGATACTAAGGCCACAAAAAGCAAAGTAAAAATAGGAAACTGACGAAGTCTTCGATGAAGACAAGACAGTTTATCTTTTTTACACAGCTTTTCGGCCGGATTCAATTAATCAAGATATTTAGGACGGTTCGGCTTGCCGAACATTTCTGTAGAAAAATAGAAAGGTGACGTCGCACTCGATGAGTGCTAGGAAGCTTATCTTTTTTCCTAAGAAATGAGGCCAAAATTCAATTACCCAAGATACTAAGCCGTTAAGCAACTCAAAGGAAAATAGGAAATCGAACGACGGAGCGAACGCTCCTAGGTAGATTTATCTTTTTCCACAGAGTTGTAGGCGTGTTCAATTACTCAAGATATTTTGGACGATTCGGCTTGCCGAACATTTCTGTAGAAAAATAGGAAGGTGACGCCGCACTCGATGAGTGCTAGGAAACTTATCTTTTTTCCTAAGAAATGAGGCCAAAATTCAGTTCATCAGGATACAAAGGGCGTGAAGAATCCCGTATGAAAATAGGAGATTGACGCAGTGTGCCACGCACACCAGGAAATCTATCTTTTTCACTAGGGATTTAGCCCGTGTTCAACTATTAAGATACTAAGGCCACCCAACTCAACGAGATCGGGATTTCAACAGCCCATCTGTATGTTATATCCTCATCTTTGTATCCAAGCACGTATAACCTTTATTTTACCATATTCAAGCCCAAAAGAAAAAGGCTTTAAAAGCCTTTTTCGAGGAATATTTGATTTCCACGTATTTTAAAATTCTAGAGCTAGATATAGCTACCGTCTATTTTCCATTCCACACATTTTCTTTACTAACGACATAGAATCGCGTTTTATGTTCTCCACCTGAATAATCTTTCTTGCTCCGCTTCAACACATAGCGCTCAAAAGGTTGAGAAGAGGTCTTAACTCTAGTTGTTACTGTAACTGTATCATTCTCAACGACCCACTCATCTGCTGAAGGAATAACAACCTCTGGGCCAGCACCTCCACGTCCACCTGGAACGAATTCAAAAAACTTCTTATCTTTCGAAGAGTATATCCAGCCTTGTTTTCTTTCTTTCGCAAGTTGAATTAATTGATCTGTAGTCATAGATTGAATGGATTCTGATGTTTCTTGAGCTTCCAATTTTTTAATGACATCTGCAAGTTGATAGGTGCCTGGAGTATAAGTATTGAAATAATCTAAGAACATGCCTTCTGTATAAGAATAGATACCGCTATGATCATTTGATAAATCTAATATAAAGGTTGGTTTGACCAATCTAGAATACATTAAAGAATAGCCATTCTCTACTACCGAGTGGATATCCTCTTGATCTTCCGCACTCAATCCTTTAACAGTAGATGCATTTCCCCCTTCCACTCTCGTCGTAAATTCAAGCGCGATCCAGCCTTGGCCAGATTGGAGCTTGCCCCAGGTATAACCGTCAGCTGACACCGTCTCAGTTATCGTGTAAATACCTTGCGGGATCATTCCAACTTCTTCCCCCTTGATCGATGCTTCTTTACGAATTCGAAGATCTGGAACTGCTACACGGACTTGGAAACTACTTGTTTGCTGTTCTGAGTTATTTGCTTGGTTCTTCGCCTTCTTTCCGGTTTCTAGTTCTTTCCATTCAAATTTTGCTTGATCCAATTCTTTTGCTGTAATCCCTAAGGCTTTTTCTGGCTTCTGACCGTCCCCATTTTTAATTTGGATCTTATTGACAGTCTCCAACTTTCCTTTTTGGAACTTGTAATGGATTAAATCTACTTCTGGTTGAAGAGACGAAAAGCTAGCATAGATGACCGAGCCATCCTCAAAAATTTGAAAACTTGAACGAGAGCCACCAGAGGAAGCTACAAAAGCTGTATGGAGTAATTCTGGTTGCTGTCCTTTCAGATAGTAGATTGCTGAGACTGTTTGGCCAGTCCCAATCAAGAGTTCATCCCGCCCATCCTTATCCAAATCTGTATAAAAATAGGAAAGATTTGGTTTACTACCCAAAGTTTGAAGATACATGGCATAGACATACTCATCCGATTGAGGATCTATTTCTTTTAGTTTGGTCTCTAGACCTGCACTATCACCTTCTTCGATAGCCCTAGAGTAGGCCTGGTAACGTTCAAGCACTGTTTGATAGTACTCATGCCCAGACGATGCTTTCTTGGAACTTTTTCCATCTGTTACTTCACTCTGAGCTGTAGAGGGTTGCGTCCGAGGACGTCGCTTAGGTCCACATGCCACCAAGGTTAGCATGGTCATCACTGCCAAGCTAACTTTATAAATTTTTTTCATTGTATACTCCCTAAAACTTTCTCCACTTTATTATACCAAAAGAAGGTAAAAAAGCTAGAAAATCCTTGGTTTCTTATTGGATCCAGCTAGCTTTGATAAGTTCTCCTTTCGCCTATCATTCTCCCCTATTTTCT
Organism: Streptococcus australis; assembly: GCF_047463015.1. Classification (GTDB taxonomy): domain Bacteria; phylum Bacillota; class Bacilli; order Lactobacillales; family Streptococcaceae; genus Streptococcus; species Streptococcus australis_F. Next base: position 278,688 of record NZ_JASHER010000001.1, read on the forward strand.
GCTATACTGAGTATAGTTATTTGATCAAAAGGAGAACACTATGGAATTAAAAAAACGTTCTGAATTTCCTGAGAACGAACTCTGGGACCTCACAGCCCTCTACCAAGACCAGGAAGATTTCTTGCGTGCCATCGAAAAGACGCGTGAAGAAATCAATGAATTTGTCCGCAACTACAAGGGCAAGCTCCACACTTTTGAAGACTTTGAAGCTGCCTTTGCCATCTTTGAACAAATTCAGATCCAACTCAGCCACATTGGTAACTACAGCTTTATGCCCCAAACGACGGACTTTGGCGATGAAGCTTTTGCAGAGATTGCTCAAGCGGGGATGGATTTCGAAACTTGGGCAAGCGTCGAACTTTCCTTCTTTGACGATGCTTTGGTCGAAGCAGATGAAGAAGTCCTCGAACGCCTCGGGCAACTCCCTCACCTCACTTATGCCATTCGTCAGGCTAAAATTAAAAAAGCCCACTACTTAGGAGCTGACGTAGAAAAGACCTTGACCAACCTGGGTGAAGTCTTCTACGGACCACAAGACATCTATACTAAGATGCGGGCGGGTGACTTTGAAATGGCTGATTTTGAAGTGGATGGAAAAGTTTACAAAAATAGCTTTGTTACCTATGAAAACTTCTACCAAAACCATGAGAATGCGGAAGTCCGTGAAAAAGCCTTTCGTTCTTTCTCAGAAGGTCTCCGCAAGCACCAAAACACGGCTGCTGCTACCTATCTAGCCCAAGTCAAGTCTGAAAAACTGATTGCAGATATGCGAGGCTACGACTCTGTCTTTGACTATCTCCTAGCTGAGCAGGAAGTGGATCGTTCTATGTTTGACCGTCAGATTGACCTGATTATGAAGGACTTCGCTCCAGTCGCTCAAAAATTCCTCAAACACGTGGCCAAGGTCAACGGCCTTGAGAAAATGACCTTTGCTGATTGGAAGTTGGACTTGGACAGTGCGCTCAACCCAGATGTTACCATTGATGATGCCTATGACTTGGTCATGAAATCTGTGGCACCTCTTGGAGAAGAATACTCCCGCGAAATCGCCCGCTACCAAACCGAACGCTGGGTCGACTTTGCGGCCAATGAAGGCAAGGATTCCGGTGGTTATGCCGCTGACCCATACCGTGTCCACCCTTATGTCCTCATGAGCTGGACAGGACGCATGAGCGATGTCTACACCCTGATCCACGAGATCGGACACTCTGGTCAATTCATCTTCTCAGACAACAACCAAAGCTACTTCAACGCCCACATGTCGACCTACTATGTGGAAGCTCCTTCTACCTTTAACGAGCTCCTCCTCAGCGACTATTTGGAACACCAGTTTGACGACCCTCGTCAAAAACGCTTTGCCTTGGCTCACCGTTTGACAGACACCTACTTCCACAACTTCATCACCCACTTGTTGGAAGCAGCCTTCCAACGCAAGGTCTACACCTTGATCGAAGAAGGTGGCACCTTCGGTGCTAGCAAGCTCAATAGCATCATGAAGGAAGTCTTGACCGAATTCTGGGGAGACGCCGTTGAAATCGATGACGATGCAGCGTTGACCTGGATGCGCCAAAGCCACTACTACATGGGGCTATACAGCTACACCTACTCAGCTGGCTTGGTTATCTCAACAGCGGGATACTTGCATTTGAAGAACTCCGAAAACGGAGCAAAAGATTGGCTAGACCTCCTCAAATCAGGTGGCAGCAAGACCCCACTTGAGTCAGCCATGATTATCGGAGCAGATATCTCGACTGACAAACCACTCCGCGACACCATCCAATTCCTTTCAGACACAGTGGATCAAATTATTGCTTACAGTGCAGAATTGGGAGAATAAACTCCTCTACAGCCAACTCTAAAATAAGCTAGTAGAAATTCAGAGGTGTAGGGATGTATCAAGAATTACAAAGTAAAGTGAAAGAAGAAAAACCAAGCTATAACCGAGAAGAAATCCAGTGGTTGCTGGAACATTTAGGAGATCCCTCACCAGAAATTCGCGATGATCTCGTTTTTACAAGCTTGGCTAGAGGGATTCAAGAAGAACTCTTTACACAGGAACAGTTTCATTTCATTTCTGAGACGATTATATCCGATGAAGGAGTAGAAAAAGAGATTGACAAGATTGGACTATCGACACTTGATCGTTCTTTTAGAGCACTGATTTATGCCAATCTCTTGTCTGCAGATGCCAACCAACAATCGATTTTTTATCAAAGATTAAAAGCTGATATAAGATATATTTTACTGGATCAAGGCTTACACTATCTTTTAAAAGAAAAGGATACAACAGGTTTTTCCAGCCAGTATGGTTGGGTTCACGCTTTTGCGCATGGAGCTGATCTTTTAACAGAAGTAGTTTGTCATCCAGACCTTCCTAATAACAAAGTTCATGAAGGATTGAACATACTTGGCCAAGTCTTTAAAAGAATTTCAATTCGTTTTACCGATGATGAGGATTGGCGTTTAGCTAGAGTGCTCTATGAACCTATTTTGCAAGGGAAAATCGAGCAAGAACAAGTAGCTTCTTGGATAAAAACGCTTGACTTTCCAATAGAGGAGAGGGGAGATTTTTATAAATTTTCCAACCTTAGATCCTGTCTGTTAGAAGTCTATATTCAACTTGATCAGAGAGACTTTTTACAAGATGAGTTGAAAGAGGCCATTCAATCTTTTCAATACTAACTATTGCACTCTTGCAATTTATCATATAAAAAAGCACTCCCATTTTATTAATGGGAGTGCTTATGCTTTTAACTCAACTCAGCCACAATGGCCTTGATTTGTTCTGCTGTGTGAACACCAGCAACTTGTTTAACCACTTGTCCATCTTTTTTGAAAAGAAGAGTAGGGATAGACATAATGCCGAAAGCACGCGCTGTATTTGGATTTTCATCAACGTCCATTTTAACGATTTTCAAGACATCTTCTGAAAGTTCTTCAGATAATTTATCCAAGATTGGACCTTGCATACGACATGGACCACACCAGGTCGCCCAGAAGTCTACCAAGACCAATCCTTCTTTTGTTTCTGCTTCAAATGTAGCATCTGTAATTGCTTTTGCCATTGTTTTTCTCCTTTAGTTTTTGTATTGATCGAGGTCTTGCTTCATCAAATAGAAGAAGACATCTCCGTAAGTTCCATGGTAATCGAGTTCGTGCCCATTATAGGTCAATTTTTGTACGGGATAGTAATCCGCTACACCAATCAAGCAGGTCTGTTGGGAGCGTTCAAATTCTTCATAGGAATCAAAATGCATGACTCTTTCTTGTTTTGCACCATCTAGATATGTAATATCAATCATATCGATAACCTCTATTTCTTAAGATGTGTCTATTGTAACTCTGTTAATTACATCTGTCAAACAAAACGACTTACTCAGAATAATGAATCTTGTCCGAAAAAAGATAACAAAAAAGCCCTCTGAATTCAGAGGGCTCCATTCTTGCTGTATAAAACGTTTCTAGACAAGGCGACGAACCGAAGATTGTACTAGATTTCTTCTGAAAACAAAAAATCTCCCCGAAGGGAGATAAATCTGGTCTATTTTACCTTACGATGCTAGGAACCGTAGCCGAAGATTATACTATAATTCTAGTGAAAAAGAAAAGCTACTCTACAAATAGAGTAACTTAACTTTTTTGTATTCAATTGAACACGGCCTAAGCACTTGGCAAAAAATAACAGCCCTCTGAATTCAGAGAGCTGTTTTGAGCTCGGGCTAAAATCCTAGTGAAAAAGATGAAACTCCTTGTGTTCATCGAACACTGTGTCGTTTCCCTATTTTCATACGGATTTTTGGCGCCCTTAGCATCATGATTAACGACGAAGTCCAAGAGAGTTGATCAACTCACGGTAACGGTTAACGTCGTTCTTACGAAGGTAAGCCAACAAGTTACGACGGCGACCGATTTTCTTCATCAAACCACGGTAAGTAGCGTGGTCTTTTTTGTGTTGTTTGATGTGGTCGTTCAAGTGGTTGATTTCCCAAGTAAGGACAGCAACTTGTACTTCTACTGAACCAGTGTCACCTTCGTGACGTGCGTATTGTGCAATAATTTCATTTTTTTTCTCTTTTGAGATTGCCATGATAAGCTCCTTTTCTTTATGCTCTATCCGAGTGGCAGGTTTGGCATAGCCTGCTACCAAGAAAGAGTTAGTTGTCTATTCGACCTATTCATTCTACCAAGATTTCATCTTTCTGTCAAACACTTCTGCTTTTTCCAACAGAGTTCTTCAAACCCAAGACTACAATGACTTCTCATTATATGTTGACCCGAAAGTCAGTTAAGAGCTTTATTTCTTCTGCTGTCAATCTACGCCACTCCCCCAATTCGAGACTAGGATCCAAGCTCAAGGGCCCCATGGAAATCCGCTCGAGATCGGTGACTTCTTTGCCACAAGCTGCGACCATGCGCTTGACCTGATGGAATTTTCCTTCAGCGATGCGGATCTGAACCAAGCAACTATTAGCTTCTTGATCGACCTCCAATATTTCCAACTCCGCTGGCAGGGTGGTGAAATCCTTCAATTCTATTCCTTCTTTGAAGCGGTCGATATCTTCCTGGGTCATGATTCCAGCTACTTGAGCACGGTAGACCTTGTCCACATGCTTCTTAGGCGATAGCATGGCATGAGCCAGCTTACCATTATTGGTCAAGAGGAGTAAACCATGGGTATCAATATCCAATCGTCCAACTGGAAAGACTTCCTTGTGTCTGGCCGTGTCATCTAGCAAATCTAAGACTGTTTGATGGCGGTCATCTTCCGTTGCTGAAATGACCCCTTTGGGTTTATTGAGCAGATAGTAAACAAACTCTTCATGGAATAAACTTTCTCCCAGATAGGTCACTTGATCCTTATCTGGATCAATATGAACCTTGGCAGAGGTTTCCACCTTTCCATTGACCTGAATCTTTTTTTGCTTGAGGACTTGCTTGACTTCTGTTCGGCTTCCCACTCCACAGTCCACTAAATATTTATCTAGACGCATGCTTGTCTCCTTCATTCTTCTTATCATTATACCATGAACCGGACTAGGATTCTTTCCTTTTCTAATTTACGGTCCGTCTGGTCCATTAGCACCCATCAATCAATTGGCAAACTTTCATTCTAAAAGGATTTATGATATGATGGTTTCTAGAAAAAAGGAGTGAATGAGAACATGTCTGCAATCGAAACCATTACAAAAGCTGCCCATCTAATTGATATGAATGATATTATCCGCGAAGGCCACCCAACTTTACGTGCTATCGCTGAAGAGGTCACTTTCCCACTGTCAGATCAAGACATCATCCTAGGGGAAAAAATGATGCAGTTCTTGCACCATTCGCAGGATCCTGTCATGGCGGAAAAATTGGGTCTCCGAGGTGGAGTTGGACTCGCTGCCCCTCAGTTGGACATTTCTAAGCGCATCATTGCCGTTCTCGTCCCAAATCCAGAGGACGAAGAAGGAAATCCTCCAAAAGAAGCCTACTCCATCCAAGAAGTCATGTACAATCCTAAAATTGTCTCCCACTCAGTCCAAGATGCGGCTCTAGGAGATGGGGAAGGGTGTCTCTCTGTAGACCGCAACGTTCCTGGTTATGTGGTTCGTCACGCACGTGTAACGGTAGACTACTATGACAAAACCGGAGAAAAGCACCGTATCAAACTCAAAGGCTACAATTCCATTGTGGTCCAACACGAAATCGATCACATCAATGGCGTTATGTTCTACGATCGGATCAATCCGAAAGATCCTTTCGCTGTCAAAGATGGCATGCTTATTTTAGAATAAGAAAAAAGACCAATAGGTCTTTTTTTGTTAGGGTGTGACAGAGAAAGTGGTTGGAATCTCGATGCCATTTTGTAAGAGGGCATCATGATAGAGTTTGTAATAAAGATGGTAAATGGCCACTTGGCTTCCCGACTGGACCATCATGGCGACGCGGAAGGAATAACGGCCTGTCCCCTTTTCGATTTGAGGGCCTAAAATCGTCGGACCATCTAAGATTTCTGGATGCTTTTGGGCTTGTTCATCGTTGACTTGCTGGAAGATTTGATAAATCTTGTCTAGGTCAGTTTGAGCTGAAATTGGCATATCGATGAGGACGCGCTGGTTCCCCCGAGAGAGATTGCTGACAACCATAATATTGCGATTGGGTACATAATGCAAGGTCCCATCTGCGTCTCGCACCTGAGTCGTCCGAATGCCCACACTAGAGACGGTTCCAGCGATGGTAATCGGACCATTGGTCAAACGAACGGTATCTCCGACGTCTATCTGACGTTCCAGAAGAATAAAGAACCCATTGACCAAGTCTGATAGGAAGCCCTGTGCTCCTAACCCAATGGCAACTCCGGCAATTCCTGCACCTGCTAAGAGACTGGAGACTGGTAAGCCCAAGATAGAAAGAATCCAGTAGATCAGGATAAAATAGAGGCAGTAATTCAACAGACTCTCTACCAGCCTTAAAATAGTATTCTTACGCGCTTCGTCTTGGCCTACATAATTCAGAGAAGGCTTCAAGATGCGTTTCACCAAACTATGGATTAGTTTTTTTGCAAGAAAAAATAAAACAAATAAAACAGCTAACGAAATCAATTTTGAAACCAATTCATCCATGATCTTGGTCCAATCAAACTGACTGACATAGCGGGAAAAAATATTCTTCATACCTTCTATCAATCTCCTTCTCTTTTTCTAATGGTTTGATTATATCAGATTTTAACCTTTAGAACCACTAACCTCCTCTTATGCTCACCTTGATTTTAAGACTTATCTATCGTATAATGGACGGTAAACTTTCAATAAAGGAGGTCCTTATGGTCAAACGACTCATTCAAACTTGGAACAAAACCAACCTGATGAAGCGGATTGCAATCGGAATCTTCGTTGGAGCCCTTTTAGCTCTGCTACTTCCTAAAGCATCTGCAATTGGTCTATTAGGGGAAATCTTTGTAGGAGGTTTGCGGGCTATTGCTCCTCTTCTAGTCTTCGCCCTTGTCGCTAACGCCCTCTCCCAGCACCAAAAGGGAACCCAAACCAATATGAAATCAGTCATTGTCCTCTACCTCCTGGGAACTTTTGCGGCAGCCTTGGTAGCGGTCCTGGTGAACTATCTCTTTCCTATTACCATTTCTTTAACAGGAACTAGTGCTGAAGGAACTTCTCCCGATGGACTAGGGGAAGTCATCAGCAACCTTCTCTTAAAAATCGTGGACAACCCGCTCAATGCCCTTATTCAGGCCAATTATATCGGGATTCTATCCTGGGCCGTCGTCTTTGGTGTTGCTATGAGAGAAGCGAGTGAGCACAGCAAGGACCTCCTTCAAACCCTGGCAGATATCACTTCCAAGATTGTCGAATGGATCATTAACCTTGCGCCATTTGGGATTCTTGGCTTGGTCTATACAACGATTGCAGGACAAGGATTTGATGGACTTAAGAGCTATGGCCTCCTCTTACTTCTCTTGGTTGGCACCATGTTCTTCGTCGCTCTAGTCATCAACCCGATTTTTGTCTACATCATGATTCGCAAAAATCCTTATCCGCTCGTCTTCAAATGTCTACGAGTCAGTGGACTGACTGCCTTCTTTACTAGAAGCTCTGCTGCTAACATCCCTGTCAATATGAAGCTCTGTAAGGAACTAGGTCTCAACCCTGATACTTACTCGGTCTCTATCCCTCTGGGATCTACTATTAATATGGCCGGAGCTGCCGTTACCATTAATACCTTGACCCTAGCTGCTGTCAACACCTTAGGCATTCAAGTCGATTTTGGGACTGCCCTGGTCCTCAGTATCGTTGCAGCTGTTTCAGCCTGTGGGGCTTCTGGAGTAGCTGGTGGTTCCCTCCTCTTGATTCCTGTCGCCTGCAGCCTCTTTGGTATCGACAATGATATCGCTATGCAAGTGGTTAGTGTAGGCTTCATTATCGGCGTTATCCAAGATTCTTGTGAAACAGCCCTCAACTCATCAACAGACGTCCTCTTTACAGCCATTTCTGAAATGAAAGATTGGCCCAAAGAAAAACGCTATTAAGACAGAAAGACCAGATCACACGATTTGGTCTATTTCTTTTTCTTAAAATATCGTTTGCTTTCCTTTAGAACAATAGGCGATAAGGCTAACAAGGCGATGAGATTCGGCAAGGCCATCAGTCCATTCACAATATCGGCAATGATCCAGACTAACTCCAACTGAAGAAAGCCTCCTACCCCCACCATCAGGATAAACAGAAGACGGTAATAGGGAATGAGTTTGACACCCGCCAAAAATTCGACACAGCGTTCACCATAATAAGACCAACCCAAAATGGTCGTCGTCGCAAACAGGACCAAACAAAGGGTCAGAATGATCCCACCGATGTGGCCAAAGGTCGAAATAAAGACCTGTTGGGTCAAATCACTCCCAACTTGCCCCACTGTTGTCCACTGGCCAGATACTAAAATAGCTAGACCAGTTAGGCTACAAATAATAATGGTATCGATGAAGGTCCCAGTCATAGAAATCAAACCTTGCTCCACTGGCTCTTCCGTCTTCGCTGCGGCTGCTGCAATCGGCGCAGATCCCAGTCCTGACTCATTGGAGAAAACTCCACGCGCCACCCCTTTTTGAACTGCCTCTTTCACCAAGGCTCCAGAAAAACCACCGATAGCCGCGGTTCTTGTAAAAGCACCTTGGAAAACTTGGGATAGAACGGTCGGCACTTGGTCCATATTCAAGACAATAATATAAACTGTCGCAAAGATATAGGCTGCAGCCATAAAAGGAACCACCTTTTCTGAAACCTTGGAAATCCAATGAATTCCCCCAAATATGACAGCCGATACAATTCCTGCAATGACCAGACTAGCGACTTGAGGAGAAAGTTGAAAACTAGTCTTCAAAGCGCCCGTAATGGCATTCACCTGGGTCATGGTTCCAATCCCAAAGAGAGCCACCAAGACACCTGCTAGGGCAAAGAAGATGGCAAGGGGACGCCACTTCTCTCCCATCCCGTGAAGAATGTAGTACATCGGACCACCAGAAATGTGACCATTGTCATCCTTGGTTCGGTAGCGAATGGCCAACAAACCTTCTGCATACTTGGTCGCCATTCCAAAGAAGGCTGCCATCCACATCCAAAAGAGGGCACCTGGGCCACCTGTCTGAATCGCTGTCGCTACTCCGACAATATTTCCTGTCCCAACTGTCGCCGCCAAGGCTGTTGCCAAGGCTCCGAAGCTAGAGATATCCCCTTCTCCTTGATCTTCTGTAAAAATGAGCCGAAAGGCTTGGGGTAAACGAAAAACTTGAAGCAAGCCCAAGCGTAAGCTCAGATAAATCCCAGTCCCCACCAAGAGGATCAAAAGGGGAGCCCCCCAGACCACATTATCTACTTGTTTAAAAAACGCCAACCAATTTGTCATCCTTATCTATTTCTCCTTTTATCATTTGTCTAGCTTTAGAAAGGGATAGCCATCCACTTCCTCCACATCATCCAAGCAATCATCCAAAGAGAAAAAGAAAGAGCACATGTCAAAACATGTACTCTGGTGCTCCAAATAAAAACCAAAAAGGCTTCTATCTTTTGCTCTGTCCTTTTACCTGAGAGTTTGAGTAGAATGCTCTACCTTGCCCCTTCGGTGCCTTTACGGTCTCTCCAGAGTTCCGTCCATTTCACAGTCATAGGAAGGCCCTACTTCTGAAAAACTTCATCCGGTATGATGTTCAATTTGTTCTATTTTAGCATAATTTGAAAAGAAAATCAATATTTTCAGAAACTATCATGAAATAGTACAACTTGGTCCAACTAGTCACTCAAAGAGAAATGGTTGGTCATCAGGTTACTAGCATCCAACAAGACCTTATCCAATAAGCAATCCGTCGCTTCTTGAATCTGATCACTCATTTCCTGATTTTCTCTTTCGAAATCAACGGTTTGTCCTGCTGCCAAGGCTTGATCCACTCGTCCAATCCGGGCATGCCCAAGGGCCATAGTGCTTTCTTGGTAATCTTCTAAATCTCCAACATGATGACTATAGTGGGCATCTGCCAGACCAGCAATGATTCGATTGGTCCAATAGAAGGAATCTGTCGTCACTTTTTCTGTCGTATTGGCAAAATAATCCGGTGTCGTATCGACCTGGGTAAAGAAAGGAACGGCCGTATTGAAAGGCATTGACCCATAGCAAAGCCATTGAATCCCGGTTGTCTCTTGAGGACGATTTGGCCGCAACTGGAGAATGGCCGTCTGGCTGGTCCGGTTAATGCCAATGGTACGGAAGGTCCGACGACTATGACTATCCCCTTCTAAAGCGTAAGGATCATAGGCTGAATCCTGGTAGTGACTGCTGAGGACATATTTGACATCTTCAATCGTAATCTTGCGGTAAGGTTTTTGACACCAAGGAAGGAAGAAGGAACGAGGATCTTGCTCCACTTCTGGGTTGAGGAATCGTTGAATATCCCAAGCCCGTGGCGTGTTGTAATGGCGGTCCTTATCTCGTTGGCTCCCAAAAGCATAACGAGGGTTAAAAGACGAACCGTCAAAATCCAAGGCCAGGTGATGGCGTTCCACAAAATCTTTCAAGTCTGGGTCACATAAAAACTCTTCCGGGCGATCAAACTCAAAGCGATCACTTCCCAATTGATTGGGATTGGTCACATAGGCATCGTCTGGCACACGGCGGGCCATCCAGTGATGACCTCCGATGGTTTCCAACCACCAGATCTCATTGACATCGCTGATAGCTACTCCGTTAGACTCATAGGTTCCGTATTCTTCTAGGATTTTCCCCAAGCGAAGCACTCCTTCTCGGGCAGTCTGGACATAAGGAAGGACCAAGGTCAGCATGTCTTCCTCCCCAATTCCACTTTCCACCAGAGGGTCCGCCCCCAAGACTCGGCTATTGGTCGTAATGGTCTCTGTCTCACTCATAGCCACATTGTACCGATTGATCCCCGCTTCTCCCCAGATACCATCTTTTGGAATGGCATCTGGAACAGCTGTGTAACGAACAGGGTTATCTGGCAGGTCTAACTCAAAAGGAGATAGGACCGACCGATAATGACGGGGTTGATCCTCTGGCTGAACAACGATAAATTTCTTAGGAGTAAACACTCCGTTTTGAGAGTCTTCCGTGCGAGCTACAATGGTTGAACCATCATAACTGGCATCTTTTCCGACAAGTATGGTAGTACAAGAATCGGACGAACGATTAGGGGTCATATGCTTTCCTTCTTTCCGTTTAAACTGACTGTATTATAGCAAAAAGCGTGCCTGATTAAAAGGCACGACTGACTCTTTGCTTATTTAAAGGTCACAATTGTCGCTCCGCTTCCTCCTGCATTTTGAGGAGCGTACTCGAAGCTTTTGACATGCTTATTGCGACGGAGGTACTTGGTAACTCCTTCCCGGATGACCCCAGTTCCGATACCGTGGATGATATCGACTTGGGCCATATTATTGAGAAGGGCTTGGTCGATAAAGCTGTCCAATTCTTCCATGGCTTCCTCATACCGTTTGCCACGAAGGTCCAAGCGAGCCCGAGGTCCATTGGCATTGGAACGTTTGACTACGTGGACCTGGTGTTTTTTCGGTTGAGAAGCATCTTTTTCAGCTTTCAACAGATTAAATTCTTTTTCTTCCAAGGTCATCTTGATCAGTCCCACTTGGGCTTCCCAACGACCATCCTTGAGCTGCTTGGTAAGACTTCCTCTTTGTCCATAGCTGATGACCAAGATCTCGTCTCCGACTTTTGGAGCACGGGCTTTCTTAGCCTGTTTCAAGACCTTGTTTTTCGATAGATCGACTGTTTCTGGGGCCAATTTTTTCAACTGAGACTTGGCTTCAATAATTTCATGGGGCTTGAGTTGCGATTTGGCATGAAGACCTTGCAAAATCTGATCGCTTTCTGCTAGAGCAAGATCCACAATTTCTTGCGCTTCTTTACGCGCCTTGTTGAGCTCTGTTTCCCGCTCTCGGGTCAACTCATTGTACAATTTCTTGAGGACGCGGTTGAATTTCAGATTTTCCTGTTCAACATCTCGGATGGACTCGAGTCGTTTGCGACTTTCTAGGGTCTGAGCTTCCAACTTTTCAATGATGCGGTTGACATCCCGATCCTGATTGGTCAACCCCTGCGCTTGACGAACAATCACTTCTGACAAGCCTAGACGACGCGCGATTTCAAAGGCATTGGAACGTCCTGGTACCCCCTGCATAAACCGATAGGTCGGACGCAGGCTGTCCGTATCAAATTCCATGCTGGCATTTTGAACACCAAGTGTCTCAATCCCATAGGCCTTAAGTTCTGGATAGTGGGTGGTCGCCATGGTCTTGATCCCTCGTAAGCGGAGATCTTCTAGGATGGCGATCGCCAGTGAAGCCCCTTCCTGAGGATCCGTTCCAGCTCCCAACTCATCCAGCAAGACCAAGGATTCCTCATCGACCTGCTCCAAAATAGAGACAATATTGGTCATGTGACTGGAGAAGGTAGACAGGCTCTGCTCGATCGACTGCTCATCCCCGATATCAGAGAAGATTTGCGTGAAGACAGCTACCTTACTCCCAGCATCTGCTAGGATTGGCAAGCCCGACTGGGCCATTAATTGGGCTAGTCCCAGGGTCTTGAGCATGATGGTCTTCCCACCCGTATTCGGTCCGGTAATCACAATCTCTGTGAGGTCTTTGCCAAAGTGGATATCATTAGGAACAGCCTTCTCAATCAAGGGATGGCGAACCTGCAAGAGCTGAATCTCCCCTTGATCTGACAAGGTTGGAATAGTTCCTTTTCGGTCCTGTAAAAAGCGATGTTTGGCCCGAACGAGGTCAATATGACCGATCAGCCAAGCATTGTTTCGGATTTCCCCCGCATGAGGACGAAGGAGGTTTGAAATTTCTTCCAAGATCCGGAGCATCTCGAAGCGTTCATCTGCACGATGGTTGGCAATATCTTCATTAAGATTGACGACCGCTCGAGGTTCGATATAGACGGTATTTCCACTAGCTGAAATATCGTGCACCACACCGGCAATCCGATTGCGGTAGGTGTTTTTGACTGGCAAGACATTTCGTCCATTCCTGCTAGCAATGATCTGATCAGCCAGCATTTCTGACTTGGTCTTCAGCAATTCTTGGAGAATGTCTCTTACTTGGTGTTCATTCTCTTGAATACGCCGACGAATTTTAGCCAAGGTTTCACTGGCAAAGTTTTCAATAAATCCTGCCTCATTAATGGCATGGAGACTTCCCTGCAACTGTGGAAGGTCGACTAGATTTTCAAATATCCGATCCAGTTTTTCTAAGCGGACATTTTCTAATTCATCATAAAAATTTCGCAATTCATGGGTCACGCGCAGGACTTTCTTCACCGCTAACAATTCATCGATATTGAGCGATGTTTCTAGTTCTAAACGCTTGGTCACTGGACGAATTTCTTGGATGGTGGGCACGCTAAAGTGCGGATGCTCCACAAAGATCTGAGCCATATCTGCCATTTCAAGAAAGGCGGTTTCAATTGCTTCTTTTTTTGCAAGTGGAGATAATTCCTGCAACTCCACTTCACCCTGCTCCGTTTGCAAATAAGGCTCTACTAAGTTTTTAACTTTTTGAAACTCTAAGGTTTCGAGAATTTTTTGATTCATGTTTCTCCACAACAGAAAAGGAGGCTGATTTTGGTCTGAGCCTCCCCTTCCTTTCTATAATATCTCTCATGAACTGTTAGACATGATGAGAAGTGATTACGCACCTAAGATTTTTACAACCCAAAGTTGTTTCAAGAGGCCTGCTGTAAGGGGGCTATACTGCACCATAAATCGAATGAGGAAACTTCCATGGAGTCGATCTTGAATTGCCGCCATGGGGATGGTTGACAAAATCGTGAATCCCATTTGCAGAACAAAGTAGGTCACAAGTACAGCTAACACACCACTGGCAATCTGAAACGGATACTCCTCCCACTTTTCAGGCGTTGGAATTAAGGGAATAAAAAGTCCAATCACTCGACCCATCGCATAGACTAAAACAAACAATATGAAATAAGCCAAACCAGCGTAAAAAACTTTGTCTAAGTGAAAGAGTTGATCTGCACCATAAAAATAGGTTTTTGAAGCTTGTGTTGCACTCGAAAATGGGATCCATAGACTAATGGTTTTTGCCAAGGACTGATAGCCTGATCCTGCGACCAACATGGCAACAATCATGGTTAAAAAATAATATCCTTGAAGCAAAATCCCTCTTGAATACCCAATATAAAAACTCCAAGCTAGGATGAATAAAATCAGGATTGAAAACATGCAACTCCCCTTAATTAGATGATCTACCGACCAGGCCATCTAGGGCCTTGCGACGAAAATCTTCCAATTCTTTTTCCTTATCGTCAAACTCAATCTCACGACTCAATTGTGTTGATAAACTATTGATTGCTAGTAAAATGGCCAGGGTCTCATCATCAGCAGCTGGCATTTGTTCTTTAATCGCTTCATATTTTTCCTTCGCGACCCGTTCAACCTCTTCCATAAAGAGATTATCATGATTGGTTGTAAGAGTCAGCGATTTATTACCGAAAGTAAATTTGTATCTATTTAAGCTGGACATAAAAATCACCTCACGATATTATATCAAAATCTAGCCCGCTTGTCAGTAGGAAAATCCCCTTCCCATAGGAAATACCAAAGCACTAGGGCCACGGTTTAACTTTTTTCGACTCAAGCATGATACAATAGAGAAAGTAGGAAAGGACGTGTAAAATGACTATCTATGATTTCACCGTAATGGCCCAAGATGGGAGCCCCTTCTCCCTCGAAGCATATCGAGGCCAAGTACTCCTCATCGTCAATACAGCAACTGGTTGCGGTCTGACGCCTCAATACCAAGGATTGCAAGAGCTCTATGAGCGCTACCATGACCAAGGATTTGAAATCCTTGACTTTCCATGCAATCAATTTATGGGCCAAACACCGGGAAGTGCGGAGGAGATTAATCAATTTTGTAGCCTCCATTACCAAACCAGCTTCCCACGTTTCGCAAAAATAAAAGTCAATGGGAAAGAAGCCAGCCCCCTCTACCAATGGTTAAAAGAACAGGCTAGCGGTCCTTTGGGCTCCCGCATTGAATGGAATTTCGCCAAATTCTTGATTAATCGCCAAGGCCAGGTCGTCCACCGCTTCTCTTCAAAAACCGATCCTCAAGCAATTGAAGCAAGCCTAAAAGAAGTTCTTTCAGACTAAACTCAGCTGGTCTTTTTCTGGCCTTTCATCTAGCTTTTATGATACAATAAGGACTATGGAAACAATTACATTGTCCCCTCAAAATGAGGATATCCAAGCATTTGTTGGTCAGTACCAAGAGCATCTGGCACCTTCAAAAAATCCATATATCCGTTATTTTTTTAAGGCACCTGGGGCAACAATTTCGATTTACACATCAGGAAAGGTTGTCCTACAAGGTAGTCAGGCAACGCGCTATGCAGAGTTCTTCGGTTACCAACAAGATCCGATAGACCAAGCACAGGCCGGACAAGACTTCCCCTTAATCGGAACAGACGAAGTCGGAAACGGCTCTTACTTTGGAGGGCTTGCTGTAGTGGCTTCACTGGTCAGCCCGGACCAACATGCCCGCTTAAAAAGTCTAGGAGTTGGGGATTCTAAGACCCTGGATGATCGAAAAATTCGAGCTCTCGCACCGATTCTCAAAAAAGAAATCCCACATCAGGCCTTACTGCTGACACCTAAAAAATACAATCAGGTCATCGCCTCTGGCTACAATGCGGTTTCTGTCAAGGTCGCCCTCCACAATCAGGCTATTTTTTTGCTCTTGCAACAAGGGGCAAAAGCTCAAAAAATTGTGGTCGATGCCTTTACGACCAAGAAAAACTATGATCGCTATGTTCAGGCAGAAGCGAATCAGGTCCCACAAGTCGTCACCCTAGAAGAGAAGGCCGAAGGAAAATACCTGGCGGTCGCTGTGAGTTCCATTATTGCTCGTGACCTCTTCCTCCAAAATCTGGAAGACTTGAGTCAAGAACTCGGCTATACCCTTCCTAGTGGAGCTGGTACGCCCTCAGATAAGGTAGCTGCTCAACTATTACAGGCCTATGGCATTCAAGCCCTTGACTACAGTGCCAAACTTCATTTTAAAAATACAGAAAAAGCAAAAAAATTGATAGAAAGATAAAGCATGAAACGTTCAAAAAAATCAAATAATCCAGTCCGTTCTTTCCTGAAAGAATGGGCGCTCTTTGGCCTCATTATTGGAGGCATTATTCTCTCGCGTATTTATCTGTGGACGCCTGTCCGTGTCGATGGCCATTCTATGGATCCAACCTTGGCAGACAGTGAATACCTTCTCGTTATCAATAAACTACCTATCGACCGTTTTGATATCGTGGTCGCTAGTGAAACAGAAAATGGAAAAACCAAAGAAATCGTTAAACGGGTCATTGGACTCCCTGGCGATACAATTGAGTACAAAAACGATGTCCTCTATATCAACGGCAAAGAAACTGACGAGCCCTACTTGAAAGAATACATTCAAAAATTCAAAGAGGATAAATTACAGTCAACCTATTCTGGAAAAGGGTTCGAAGAAAATGGAGAACTCTTCCGCCAAATGGCACAGATAGCCGAAGCTTTCACCGTTGATAAAGACGGAAGTGCGACCTTCACGAAAAAGCTCTTGGATGATGAGTATCTACTCCTTGGTGATGATCGCATCGTTTCAAAAGACAGTCGCCAGGTTGGGGCTTTCAAGAAGGATCAAATCAAAGGAGAAGCCGTTCTTCGCCTCTGGCCACTCCTTCCATTCCAGACGTATTAACCCATGATGAGGTTGGGACTCTTGTTCCAATCTCTTTCAATATCTTCATGAGAGATAAGCTCTCTCAGACTTTTACTTAAAAGGAAACTCTGCATGGAATACTATTTCTCAGGAACCATTGAGCGGGTCATTTTTGAAAATCAAAGTAGTTTTTTCCGTATCTTATTGTTGGATATCAATGATACAGATGCAGAGGACTATGATGACTTTGAAATTATCGTTACTGGAACGATGGCAGATATCGTCGAAGGGGAAGATTATACCTTCTGGGGAGAGCTGGTCCATCATCCGAAATATGGCCAACAGTTGCAAATGAATCGCTATGAACGAGCCAAACCCACTAGCAAAGGCTTGGTTAAATACTTTTCTAGCGACCATTTTAAAGGAATTGGACTCAAAACCGCCCAAAAGATCATGGATCTCTATGGTGAGGATACTATTGATAAAATCCTTCAAGCACCTGAAAAGCTGGCCTCTATCTCCGGACTTTCTAAAAAGAATCGCGAGGCCTTTGTCGAAAAACTACAGCTCAACTATGGTACGGAACGGGTCCTCGCCCAACTTGCTAACTATGGCATCCCCAATAAACTAGCCTTCCAAATCCAAGATTTCTACAAGGAAGAAACCTTGCAAATCGTCGAATCGGCTCCTTATCAACTGGTCGAAGATATTCAAGGCATGGGCTTTAAAATTGCTGACCAATTAGCAGAAGAATTAGGGATTGCCAGTGATGCACCTGAACGCTTTCGAGCTGGACTGGTTCATAGTCTTTTAACCCTCTCCTTAGAAACAGGGGACACCTACGTTGAAGCCAAAGAATTGCTCCAAGCCACCATCCAACTCTTAGAAGCATCTCGTCCAGTCGAGCTCGATCCAGCCAGCGTCGCCCAAGAATTGGCCAGTCTCATCGAAGAAGACAAGGTGCAAAATATTGACACCAAGATCTTCAACAACAGCCTCTTCTTTGCGGAAGAAGGGATCCGAAGCCATATCGGTCGCCTGCTAGAAAAAGGAAAGCAAGAATCTTTCGACCCAGAAAAAATCGAACAAACGATTGATGACATTGAAGATGAACTCCACATTCACTACGACCCCATCCAACGGAAGGCTATCCAAGAAGCCATCCAGCAAAAAGTCTTTGTCCTTACAGGTGGACCAGGAACGGGGAAAACAACTGTTATCAATGGGATCATCGGGACCTATGCCCGCCTGCACCAATTAGACCTTCGCAAGAAATCTCAATTACCAATCCTCTTAGCTGCTCCAACTGGTCGAGCAGCCCGTCGAATGAGTGAACTGACGGGCCTTCCGAGCGCCACCATTCATCGTCACTTAGGAATGACGGGAGACGACGACACGAGTCACTTGGACGATTATCTTGATGCGGATTTTATCATTGTCGATGAATTCTCTATGGTGGATACTTGGCTGGCCAATCAGCTTCTCAGCAATATCTCTTCCAATACCAAACTCTTAATTGTTGGTGATGCTGATCAGCTTCCTTCTGTGAGTCCTGGACAAGTCTTGTCCGATCTCCTACAGATTCCCAGCATCCCTCAAGTCAAACTGGAACATATCTTCCGTCAAAGTGAGGATTCGACCATCGTCACTCTAGCCAGTCAGATTCGCAAAGGCCAACTGCCTCCTGATTTCACAGAGAAAAAACCTGATCGTTCCTACTTTGAAGCGCCAAGTGAGCTCATCGCTCCCATGATTGAAAAAATCACCAGCGCTGCCCTTCGCAACGGTATTCCGGCTCGAGACATCCAGGTCCTCGCTCCGATGTATCGAGGTTCTGCAGGCATTGACCAGATTAACAGTCTCATGCAAGAGCTTCTCAATCCATTAGAAACGGATGCTCTATTCTTTCAAGCACTGGACTGCCAGTATCGAAATGGTGACAAGGTCATCCACCTGGTCAACGATGCCGAAAGCAATGTCTTTAACGGTGATATTGGCTACATCACCGACCTCTTGCCAGCTAAGTATACCGAATCCAAGCAAGATGAACTCACCATCCAATTTGATGGCAATGAATTGGTCTACCCCCGCAATGAATGGTACAAGATTCGTTTAGCCTATGCCATGAGTATCCATAAGTCTCAAGGGAGTGAATTCCCTGTTGTCATCCTTCCCTTGACCAATCAGAATCGGCGCATGCTCCAACGTAATCTGATCTACACAGCCATCACCCGCTCCAAAAGCAAGCTCATTCTCCTAGGAGAATACACTGCATTTAACTTTGCGACAAAGAATACTGGAACTGCTCGCAAAACCTATCTGATTGAGCGTTTTTCGGATGGAACCCCTCAAGGTAGAGACTCTGCCTCACAGAGCCCTGTCCACCTGGAAGAGCCCATAAAAAAAACAGAGCCCCAAAGGGAGCCCCTCTCAGTTGAAAACCACTCTGACTCACCTGCTTCCCCAGCCTCTCAACAAGGCTATCGATTAACAGAGGACAACTACTTAAGCATTAATCCCATGATTGGCCTCACAGAGGAAGAAATTCAAGAATTCTTCAAAAACTAGCTAAAAATTCCCCGTAGGTCAAGTATACCTACGGGGTTTCTTCTATTAGAGATCCTTCATGGGTTTCCCGAGACTCGGAAGAAAAATTAGTGAGGGTCACCCCTAAAAGGCGAATACCTGAGGAGTTACTTTCTAGGCTCTGGTAGAGCTCCTGGGCCAGTCTCTGAATGACTTTAGGGTCTCTGGTTGCTTCCTCTAAACTTCGTCTCTTGGTCAAGGTCGTAAAATCGGCATAACGAATCTTGAGCACCAAGGTCTTACCAATTTTCTGATGCTTGGCCAAACTGTTCGCTACCTTTTCAGATAGGTTGGCTAATTCTTTTAGCACATCATCCTCGGCCACCAGCAATTTTCGGTAGGTGCGTTCCTTCCCAATGGACTTGCGAATACGATTGCTCTTGACAGGACTGTTATGGATCCCCCGAGCCTTTCGATAAAGATCAAAACCAAAGCGACCGAAGTGATCGATGAGAGTCATTTCCGGCACTTCTAAGAGATCTGCACCTGTATAAATTCCCAAATCATGAAGCCGCTCCACTGTCCGTTTTCCCACACCATGAAACTTAGCTACATCTAGCTGACTTAAAAAATCTTGAGCTTGCTCGGGTAAAATAACGGTTAGTCCTCGAGGCTTCTGGTAATCACTGGCAATTTTTGCAAGAAACTTATTGTAGGAAACTCCGGCAGAAGCAGTCAAATGCAATTCATTCCAAATATCATGCTGAATCAAGCGAGCTACCTTGACAGCAGACTGAAGACCAAGCTTATTGTTGGTCACATCCAGATAGGCTTCATCAATGCTCATGGGCTCAATCAGATCGGTGTAGCGTTTAAATATTTCTCTGACTTGGAGACCAACAGCCTGGTACTTCTCGTAGTTGCCAGGGATGAACACTGCCTGAGGACACCGTTCATAGGCCTCTTTGGAACTCATAGCCGAATGGACCCCGTATTTTCTGGCTTCGTAATTGCAAGTCGATACCACTCCTCTTCCACCAGACAAACGGGGATCATGACCAATGATGACAGGCTTTCCCTTCAATTCTGGATGGTCGCGCTCTTCAACGGACGCAAAAAAGGCATCCATATCGATATGAATGATCTTACGACTCGTATCATTTACTAAAGGAAATATGAGCATGGGCAACCTCCTCTTTCATTATATCCCTATCACCGATTTTTTCCTACTAATTTTCACTTTCCTCAAGACAAAAATATAATACAGTTTATTCATCTGTGCTGTTCTGTATTATAAAAGAATCCAAAATCTTTTTGCTATTCCCTTTGTGAAACCGATTTCTATGTGGTATACTACTATTGTAAGTGCAACAGATTTGTTGCTAGAAAGATATAAGAGGATTTAAACATGGTTGTTAAAACAGTTGTTGAAGCACAAGACATTTTTGACAAAGCCTGGGAAGGCTTCCAAGGGGAAGACTGGAAAGAAAGAGCCAGCGTCTCACGCTTTGTACAAGCTAACTACACTCCTTATGATGGAGACGAAAGCTTCCTAGCTGGACCAACTGAACGTTCTCTTCACATCAAGAAGATTGTTGAAGAAACAAAAGCACACTACGAAGAAACTCGTTTCCCATACGATACTCGTCCAACTTCTATCGCTGATATCGCAGCTGGATACATCGACAAAGAAAACGAAGTGATCTTCGGTATCCAAAACGATGAATTGTTCAAATTGAACTTCATGCCTCGTGGTGGTATCCGTATGGCGGAAACTACTTTGAAAGAAAATGGATATGAGCCAGATCCAGCTGTGCATGAAATCTTCACTAAATATGTAACAACAGTTAACGACGGTATCTTCCGTGCTTATACTACAAACATCCGTCGTGCACGTCACGCTCACACAGTAACTGGTCTTCCAGATGCATACTCTCGCGGACGTATCATCGGGGTTTATGCTCGTTTGGCCCTTTACGGAGCTGACTACTTGATGGCTGAAAAAGCAAACGACTGGAATGCGATCACTGAAATCGATGAAGAATCAATCCGTCTTCGTGAAGAAGTAAACCTTCAATACCAAGCACTTCAAGAAGTTGTTAAATTGGGTGACCTTTATGGTGTAGACGTACGTCGTCCTGCCTTCGATACAAAAGAAGCAATCCAATGGACAAACATCGCCTTCATGGCTGTCTGCCGTGTGATCAACGGTGCTGCTACTTCTCTTGGACGTGTGCCAATCGTTTTGGACATCTACGCTGAACGTGACTTGGCTCGTGGTACTTACACTGAGTCTGAAATCCAAGAATTCGTTGATGATTTCGTTATGAAATTGCGTACTGTTAAATTTGCTCGTACAAAAGCTTACGACCAATTGTACTCAGGTGACCCAACCTTCATCACAACTTCTATGGCTGGTATGGGTAACGACGGACGTCACCGTGTTACGAAGATGGACTTCCGTTTCTTGAACACTTTGGACAACATCGGTAACTCTCCAGAACCAAACTTGACAGTTCTTTGGACTGACAAATTGCCATACAGCTTCCGTCGCTACTGTATGCATATGAGCCACAAACACTCTTCTATCCAATACGAAGGTGTAACTACTATGGCTAAAGACGGATACGGTGAAATGAGCTGTATCTCATGTTGTGTATCTCCACTTGACCCAGAAAATGAAGAACAACGCCACAACATCCAGTACTTCGGTGCTCGTGTAAACGTGCTTAAAGCTCTTCTTACTGGTTTGAACGGTGGTTACGACGACGTTCATAAAGACTACAAAGTATTTGACATCGATCCTATCCGTGACGAAGTTCTTGAATTCGAATCTGTTAAAGCAAACTTCGAAAAATCACTTGACTGGTTGACTGACACTTACGTAGATGCTTTGAACATCATCCACTACATGACTGATAAGTACAACTACGAAGCTGTTCAAATGGCCTTCTTGCCAACTCACCAACGCGCAAACATGGGATTCGGTATCTGTGGATTCGCTAACACTGTTGATACTTTGTCAGCAATCAAATACGCTACTGTTAAACCAATCCGTGACGAAGATGGCTACATCTACGATTACGAAACAATCGGTGAATACCCACGTTGGGGTGAAGATGACCCACGTTCTAACGAATTGGCAGAATGGTTGATCGAAGCTTACACTACTCGTCTTCGCAGCCACAAACTTTACAAGAACGCTGAAGCTACAGTTTCACTTTTGACTATCACTTCTAACGTTGCTTACTCTAAACAAACTGGTAACTCACCAGTCCACAAAGGGGTATTCCTCAACGAAGATGGTTCTGTGAACACAAGCAAATTAGAATTCTTCTCACCAGGTGCTAACCCATCTAACAAAGCGAAAGGTGGATGGTTGCAAAACTTGAACTCACTTGCTAGCCTTGACTTTGGTTACGCAGCTGACGGTATCTCATTGACAACTCAAGTATCACCACGTGCTCTTGGTAAAACTCGTGACGAACAAGTAGACAACTTGGTAACTATCCTTGATGGATACTTCGAAAACGGTGGACAACACGTTAACTTGAACGTTATGGACTTGTCAGACGTTTACGAAAAGATCATGAGCGGTGAAGATGTTATCGTTCGTATCTCTGGATACTGTGTAAA
The DNA here is from genome assembly GCF_047463015.1 of Streptococcus australis. Taxonomy (GTDB): domain Bacteria; phylum Bacillota; class Bacilli; order Lactobacillales; family Streptococcaceae; genus Streptococcus; species Streptococcus australis_F. Next base: position 301,595 of record NZ_JASHER010000001.1, read on the forward strand.
CACTAAATACCTCACTCCAGAACAAAAAACTGAATTGACACAACGTGTCTTCCACGAAGTTCTTTCTATGGATGATGCATTGAGCTAAGATTCAAATAGATTTTTCAAACCAGTCGGAAACGGCTGGTTTTTTCTTGTCCTGTCTTGACTAAATCCGTGGTAACACTAGTACAAATCAGTGAAATTTTGATATAATGGAAGCAATCTATTAACAGAACAGGAAGAACAATGGAAGCGTCTAAAGATATGGACCGCGTGATTGATGTCCTCATGTTGGCAGGAACCCTCCTTTTAGAGAGTGGTTCTGAAATCCATCGAGTGGAGGATACCATGATCCGGATTGCTCATTCTCAAGGAATCGATGATTGCAATGCCTTAGCGATGCCAGTCGCTATTTTCTTTTCAATCGAAAATGCCAATATCACGCGGATGAAGCGGATCCTGCGGACCAATTACAATATCGAGAAGGTCTGTGATGTCAATCAGATTTCTCGCCAATTAGTCTCTGGGCACATCAATCTCGAAGAAGCCTACCAAGCCTTGAGCCAATTGAAACAGAAAGCAGTCCCTTATACCAATCTGCAGTTAACCATCGCGGCTACTCTTAGTGCCCCTTTTTTCTCTATTATGTTTGGCGGGAATTTTTATGATGCGATTGGAGCAGGTATTGCGACCGTCTTTGCCTTTGCTTTCTCTCTAGTAGTTGAGAAATACGTGCGCATCCCTTTTGCCACTGCTTTTGCAGCAGCCTTTGTCTTTGGCTTTTTGGCCCATATTTGGTCTCAATATAGTGGTTTTCCTTCCAATACTGATCTCATTATTGCCGGTTGTGTCATGCCTTTCGTTCCTGGGATTGCCATGACCAATGCCGTCAGGGATCTGATGAACAACCACCTCAACTCTGGGATGAGTAAACTCTTTGAGACCCTGCTCATTACTCTTGCCCTTGGTGCCGGAACGACCGTCGCTCTTGTCCTTATGAAATAGAATCATGAATCTAATCGAATTTTTAATCCAAGCGGTGGCTAGTTTGATTGCCATCATCACTTTTTTAATCGTCCTCAACGTGCAACGCTCGATGTTAGTCCCTGGAGGAGTTCTAGGAATGGCTATCTGGTTGCTCTACTATATCTTGAAAGGACCTACCAATGTTATTGTCGCGACGTTTATTGCAGCGATTGTGGGTTCTTGTATCAGTCAAATTTTAAGTATTATCTATAAGACACCTGTCGTTGTCTTTATGCTGGCTATTCTTGCTCCCTTGGTTCCTGGATATATTTCCTATCGGACCACCTCCTTCTTTGTTAGCGGCCAATATCGGCAAGCCATGACCAGCGTAACCTTGGTGGTTATTCTAGCCTTGGTCATCTCTATCGGGATGGCTAGCGGGTCTGTCGTCTTGAAACTCTACCATTCTTATCAACGCCATCAAAAAAGAAAAATGACCAATGCCAACTAGCATTGGTTTTTCAAAACTTATCTATGTAATCGCTTGCATTTTTATTTAAAAGGAGTACAATGATAGTGAAAAAACAAATCCTTTAAAGTATGCGAGGTGCTGTATGATGCTAAACAAGTATATCAAGTATCTTCCTTGGATGATCCTAGGAGCCCTCCCCTCCTATCAATCAGCGACTATCTATGCCCGTAATTCATTTGACTTGTTCTATCTGACCTTGAACTTTCTGATTGTGTACATCGCTTTAATCGTCTTCTACGAAAATGTTCTAAGAGACAAATGCAAAGAACTCTTCATACGGGTTATGAGTAACCCTAAGAAAGATAAGCAAGCATAAGAGTTGAAAAGGCTGGGACAAAAGTCCTAGCCTCTCAATTGTTTTTGGATTGTCGAGCAAGACGCAGTGGTTGAGTGGGCTCTACTACGCTGATTTCATCAGCTTTTACAGCCCTACTCAACTGTGCGGAGGTGGGACGACGAAATCGAATTCTAACGAATTACCGATTTCTGTCCCACTCTCTTTTGTTTTTCGTCCTCTTTTTTTCAAAAAATCCCCTTGTCCAACTCGGTCCTAAGAATGATTTCCATACTGTTCTGGCTTTTTCAAGGGAGTTTTGCTCTCAAATATGGTAAAATAGTAACGAAATATACTAGTAGATATCAAATTAAAAGAGGTTATTTATGACAATCGGTATTGATAAGATTGGATTTGCGACCAGCCAGTATGTCTTGCGCTTAAGTGAGCTTGCGGCTGCTCGAAATACAGATCCAGAAAAACTCAGTAAAGGGCTTTTATTGAAAGAACTGAGTATTGCCCCTATTACAGAGGATATCGTCACACTTGGAGCAAGTGCCAGCCATAGTATTTTAACCGAAGAAGAAAAAGAAGAAATCGATATGGTCATCTTGGCGACTGAGTCAGGAATTGACCAGAGTAAGGCTGCTGCTGTTTTCGTTCACGGTCTCCTAGGAATCCAACCCTTTGCTCGGAGCTTTGAAATGAAGGAAGCCTGCTATGCTGCAACGGCCGCTTTGGACTATGCTAAACTTCATGTTGAAAAGTTCCCACAGAGCAAGGTCTTGGTCATTGCCAGCGATATTGCAAAATATGGGATCGACACCCCTGGAGAACCGACTCAAGGAGCTGGATCTGTCGCTATGCTAGTGACGCAGAACCCACGTATCCTAGCCTTTAATGATGATAATGTAGCTCAGACCCGTGACGTCATGGATTTCTGGCGTCCTAACTATTCCAGCACTCCCTTTGTCAATGGGATTTATTCGACCCAACAGTACTTGGATTGCCTGAAAACAACTTGGACAGAGTATCAAAAACGAACTGGCTTAACCTTGGATGATTTTGATGCGATCTGCTTCCACCTACCTTATCCCAAGCTTGCTCTTAAGGGCTTAAAAAAGATTCTTGATAAGAGTCTTTCTCCTGAGAAACAAGCCCAATTGCAATACAATTTTGAACAGTCCATTCTCTACAGCCAAAAGGTTGGGAATATCTATACGGGTTCCCTCTTCCTAGGTTTGCTTTCTCTCTTAGAGAATCAGCCTCAACTAGTGGCTGGCGACCGGATCGCCCTCTATGGATATGGAAGTGGCGCAGTCGCTGAGATTTTTAGTGCTCACTTAGTCGAAGGATATGAGCAAATGCTCCATCCAAATCGTATGGCAGAATTGGATCAGCGAAAAGCTCTTACGATTGCCGAATATGAGAAGATCTTCTTCGAAGAGGCAGAATTAGATGGTGAAGGCAATCAAACCTTCCAAAGTTACCAAGATCAAACCTTTGCCTTATCAGAAATCAACGAACACCAACGAACCTATGTAAAGGTAGAACACCATGGTTAAATTAACTGGTTTTTCAAAAGCAAGTCCAGCAGAGCGTATCGAGAAACTGGCTCAGGCCGGACTCCTTTCAGAAGAAGGACTACAAACAGTAAGGGACAATGACACATTGCCCCTTTCTCTTGCCAATGAAATGGTCGAAAATGTCCTCGGCACCTTAGCCTTGCCCTTTGGTATAGCTCCTGGCTTCCAGATAGATGATCAGGAAATTCAGGTCCCAATGGTGACGGAAGAACCCTCTGTCATTGCTGCTGCTTCTTATGCTGCAGGGTTGATCAAGCGTTCAGGTGGGTTTCAGACCCAGGTTCACAAGCGTCAAATGATTGGGCAAGTGGCTCTCTATGATGTCAGCAATAAAGAAAAGGCCAGTCAGGCGATTACAGAAGCTAAAGAAGAACTGCTCCAACTGGCCAATCAAGCCTATCCTTCCATCGTTAAACGGGGAGGTGGGGCACGAGATCTCTGGACAGAGGTGAAAGGTGACTTTCTCATTTGCTACCTATCCGTTGATCCAAAAGAAGCCATGGGGGCTAACATGCTCAACACCATGTTGGAAGCTCTGGTCGACCCTTTAGAAGAGTTATCCGGGGGCCAAGGCTTAATGGCTATTTTGTCCAACCTAGCAACAGATGCCCTCGTCACTGCAAGGTGTCACATAGACTACCGCTTTCTCAGTCGTGATCCCAAGGAAGCTGCCGAAATTGCTCAGAAAATAGCTCTGGCCAGTCAATTAGCGGCTGTTGATCCTTATCGAGCAGCGACTCACAACAAGGGAATTTTCAATGGCATCGATGCTGTCGTCTTAGCAACTGGAAATGACTGGCGGGCGATTGAAGCAGGTGGCCATACCTATGCCAGTCGATCCGGACAAGCTCTAGGACTATCTAACTGGATGGATCATCCAGAACAGCAAGTCCTAGAAGGTCAGCTGACCCTTCCCATGCCTATCGCTACCAAGGGAGGCTCCATCGGACTCAATCCAAGTGTTCAAGTGGCTCATGAACTACTTGGAAATCCTGACGCCCAGACTCTTGCACGGATTATTGTATCCGTTGGCCTAGCTCAAAACTTTGCAGCGCTTAAGGCCTTGGTCAGCACCGGTATTCAACATGGGCATATGAAACTCCAGGCTAAGTCACTCGCCCTACTTGCTGGAGCTACTCCGTCAGAGGTGGCTCCGGTGGTGCAAGCATTGCTAGAGGACAAACCCTTTAACCTGGAAAAAGCCCAAGCTGTTTTAGAGGAAATTCGTCAAAGTAAGTAAAAAATCCTTCCGTGTAAACGGAGGGATTTTTGCTAGTTTCTTCAAGTTAATCATGGATGGAAGAGATTTGTTCGTGTCCTTCTTTTACTCGTCCGTAAAGAATATAGGGAACCTTTCTTAAATCGGCAATTGTCTGACAAGAAAGGGCACACATAATCAGGCGTAAATCCTCTTTCCAAGCATTGACTTGGGCGATGGCCTCGTCAATCGGCTTTGTCTCTACCAATTCTAAAATGGTCCGAGAAAGACCGACCCCCTTGGCTCCTAGAACCAGTGCCTTGATCATATCCAAGGGATGACGAACGCCACCAGAGGCGAGAACCTCGACCTGATCCATCAGTGGTTGAGCCCCAAGTAGGGCTTGGACCGTTGTTTGTCCCCAGTCATTGAGATAGGAGCGATTGCCTCCCCGACGGTTTTCGATATAGGCAAAACTGGTCCCACCTCTACCAGAAATATCAACTGTCCTGACACCTAGTTCGATAGCTCTTTGGATAGTTCCGGCATCCATACCAAAACCGACCTCTTTTAGCACCAAGGGCACTGGAAGTTGCTTTGCATAACCTGCTAAATGGCCTTGCCAGTTTCTAAAGCTTCGTTCCCCTTCGGGCATGAGAAGCTCCTGCATGAGGTTGACATGGAGTTGGAGAAAGAGGGGCTGGGTCTCTTCAATCGTCTGTATGCCCAATTCAAGCGGTTTGTCAATCCCGATATTGGTCGCAAAGAGTAGGTCCGGATGAAGGTCCTTGACTCGATAGGAGCTATCCTGAGGATCCTTCAAAGCTGCACTATAAGAACCTGTCACAAAGAGAATACCACAGGCTTCTGCCACCTGGGCCAACTTCCGATTGATTTCTCCCCCCTTGGCACTGCCACCTGTCATGGCATTGATATAAAAAGGGTAGTCCCAATCACGACCCGTAAAATGAGTTGTCAAATCGACCTGATCTAAATCAATACTTGGTAAAGAGGAATGAATCAACTCAACCTCATCAAAGCTATTGTAACCTGGAGTCTGCTCCAAGGCCAAACGAATATGTTCATCCTTTCGGTTGGTCGTCATACTCTCCCATCCTTTCTGAATATAATAAATCAATCCCTGCTTCTTGCCAGCGTCTGACGATTTCTTGGGCAGCAGCCTCCTCAAATGCGAGGGCGATTCCACAATCTCCTCCTCCAGCGCCACTGGATTTTGCAATGACCTTTAACCCCTCTTCTGCCCTCTTTAATTGGGCTAGTTTTTTGGTATAAATTACCTCATTAAGAGATAGAAGTAAGTCACTAGCCCGACCGATAGAGGACCAGGCTAAGTCTCGGTCTGCTTCTTGAAAGGCCACTAAGAGGTCTTGTACAGCCTGCTCCGTCCCCTCTAAGAAGACAGGATCAATAGCTGAACGAACCTGGTTAATCAAGTCCCTTGAAATAGCAGGTTCTTGGGTCCAACCCACTAAAAAAGTATAGGACAACTGAGGGGCAAGAGGCCGGATTTCATATCCCCAATCAAGGGCTAAGACCTGGTCCAGATCCTGATCTTGTAATTGATCAGCCAGCGCCCGTCTGTCAAAAGAGCGGTAGCTAACCAAGCCTTCATAGGCAATACAAGCTAGGTCTCCCATGGACCCATTGTCACCACGCTGAATCAAGACCAAACAGGCCAAACGAAAGAGCAAATCTGCTGACAGGGGAAAATCATAAAGAGCTGCCATGGCTTTGAGGGTCAACAAGACCACACTGCCACTAGAGCCAATTCCGAATTTCTTACCCTCTCGCTCAAATTTCCCCTCAATACTTAAATCAAAGGGAGCAAGTGCCACTCCTTGCGACTGGAGGTAGGTGTTCATCAGATGCACGGTTTCTTGGATTAGGGCATAGTCCGCCTGCGGAGTCAAATCAACCGCAAAGGAAAACATGTCCGACTGAATCCGATAAGTAGATGACGGTTGGATTTCTGCCTGCATGTAAATGGGAATAAACTGAATAATGGCTGTTTGTCCCGGGGTTAAGATAGAATATTCCCCAGCGATATACAACTTCCCACCTGCTCGAACTGCTTTCTTATTCTTCATGGGATAGATCCTTGGTCTTAGAAACAATGATACGGTAGTCTTGTTCAAAAAATGGAACCAACTGATCCAGATCCTCTTCTAGACAGAGGACTTTTACATTCGGTCCTGCATCCATGGTGAAGTAGCAACGTTTCCCTTCGTTACGAAGAGAGCGCACGAAATCCATGGCCTCATAGCTCTGTTCCGTCAAATAGGAGAAGGCTGGGCTAGCAGTCTTGGTTGTAGAATGCATGAGAAGAGCATTTCGTTCGGTCAATTCCCCTACTTTTTCAAAGTCATTGTCCTTCAGGTAAGCCAGCATATCTTGGTAATCTTGAGCTGACTGGCGGATCCATTCTTGGAAATTGCTAGAGGTTTCCGTGCACCGCTTCATCCCTTCCCGACTGGAAAGAATCTTTTGTTGGTCGTTTAACACCAACATAATCATCGCCAGTTTGAGGTCCGTTTCCACCTGGTAGATTGCTCCAGTATCCTTGTCCCAAGCCGCTAGAGGACCAAAGAAAGAACGAGAAGACGAACCGGAGGCAAACTTAGCCGCTTGAGCTTGTTCTGCCTGCGTCATCCCCAGTTGGTAATAGCGATTGCAGGCTTTTACCAAGGCAGATAAACCACTGGAACTAGAAGAAAGCCCTGCAGCTGTCGGCATGTTGTTGCTGGTGTCAACCCGCACAAAGCCTGTTTCCCCTTCTGGTTTAAAGCGGTCGATGACTGCTCCAATCTTGGCCTGCTCCGCTTCATTCTGGAAGACCCCATCAATAAAGAAGGCATGGGACTTGGCTTCAGGCCCCAAAGGACTAAGTCGAGTCTCCGTATACATATTTTCCAAGGTCAAGGAAATGGAACTAGTTGATGGCACCATTGCTTCACTGTTTTCCTTGCCCCAATACTTAATAATGGCGATATTGGCATACGATTTCACGCTTACAGGTTTTCGATCCATAACTCCTCCACTCCTTTATTTCTTAGTTCTTTTGCGATCATCTCTGCTTGTTCCTGGTCTGCAGCAAGGGCAATGATACAGCCACCGAGCCCACCACCACTCATCTTGGCTCCCAAGGCTCCACTCCCTAAGGCTAGTTCCACCAATTGATCCGCTTCTGGACAACTCACTCCCACTGCTTGCAAATGATGATGGCAGTCTGTTAAGATGCGTCCCAAGGTGAAAGCATCTTTTTGAGCAAGAGCTTTTTCTGCGTACTCAGTTAGAAGTCCAATTTCATGGAAACTAGCGAGGGCTGCTGTTCCCAACTCCTTGACCTTCTGAATGGCTTCTTTGGTATGGCCATGGATACCTGTATCTGCAATGACCAGCTTGGCACCCAAATTAACCTCTAATTCACTGAAGCCGACATTTCGAATGAATTTAATCGGCTGATCGCTGAGACAGGTCTTGGCATCCAGCCCACTTGGATTCACATGGGCAATCATTTCCGCTCGATTAACCAAGATTTCCAAAGTCTCTTGACTCAAATCTCGCCCAAAGTAATCAAAGACTGCTCGAATTGCCGCAATACTGACAGCAGCCGAGGACCCCATCCCCCGCTGGGACGGAATCATGGAGTCAATCCGGCAAGCGATAGCCGCCTCCTCAATCCCCAAATGCTCTAAAGAAGCGTAAACGGCCATAGATAAGCTATCATTCTCAAAAAGGACCCACGGACGCTCCGCAGGTACAATCTGACAAGTGACCTGAATGTTAAGGAGGGGCAAGGCAATGGCTGGATAGCCATAAACAACCGCATGCTCTCCTATTAAAATAATCTTGCTATGTGCTTGTCCGACACCTATCGATCTAGTCATATGTCTCTCAGTTATCTTCGTTCTTTCTGCTATAGATTGCTTAATACAATCCTCTCTCCTTCCATTTTAATATAAAAAAAGAAAAAAAGCGATGGCTAAACCACGCTTCTTTCTCCGTCTTAGGAAGGATTTTTTCCGGTTCCTTCCATTTCTCTTTTGATGAGCTCCATGAGTTGATTCCGATCCAGGATCCATTGGGCCCGCTCATCTTTTTCATAGGTCCGATTGGATAGGAAAATAGCTGCCAATTGGAGCTTGCGATTATAGAGAAGGAAGGTTCCTGTATAACCTGTATGGTCCAACCAGTCTCCTTCCAGATTCCAGGCCAGAGAGCGCATCTTCCCTTTTTCTAAAGCATAGTTCTGCGATAAAATCTCTGCAAAAGGATCCTGTAAGTAATGCTCCAGGAAAATTTCCATATCTCTAATGGTCGAAAACAGACCTGCACTTCCGGCATGGACTCCCAGTACACGCGCTTTCGGATCATGGACGACACCAGCTGGAACGCCACGAAGGGTTGGCACCGCTTGAGAAACCGGGCCAAAAGTAGTCTCCTTCATTTGCCAAGGTGCAAAGACTTGCTCCTGAAAAATCTGGGCCAAATCCTGACCATACCACTTCTCCAGAAGAAAGCCCAACAAAAGAAAATTGACATCTGTATAGTGGAACTGGCGATTGTCCTTGAGCTTCAAACGGTGCAGGGCTTCTTTTAAGCCCTCAGCATCCAAGTCATCTCGTCTAGGGATGAAAGGATCCAGCCCAGAAGTATGGGTTAAAAGCTGACGGATGGTCACCTCTGCCTGCTCCATATCCGGATAGTGAGAAGCTAAGGGACGATCGATATCAATTTGCCCTTGTCGGACCAGAAAAGCAAGAACCGTTCCAACTCCGACGACCTTACTCACACTGGCTAAATCATAGGTCAAGCCAGGAATAACTGGCTCTTGCTTGTCTGGATCAGCTAGTCCCAAGTAATACTCCTGCCAGCTTCCTTTCTGATAGAGCGCAAGAGAGGCACCTGGGTAGATGCCTGCTCCTATTTGCTCTTGAATTTTTTGGATGATTTTTTCCATTTTTCTTCACTCATTTCAATCAGCCAAAGACTTGCTTAGGCTTCGAACCACCATTCAATCTTGCTTGGATCCTCAACCAAGACAAATTGTTGCCTTTTTGGTACAAAAGTCACCTGATCTCCAAAGCAAGAGGCCACTTCACTTGCTACAAATGGCTCTAGAATGACCTTGACCTGACAAAGGTCCCAAGTCTGTCCATTAGCTAGTGTGAGGTCCGGACCATCTGATGCTTCTAAGTCTAAATACTCTTCTAAGCCAGGTAGTTGTTGATAGAAAGCTGTAGAAGTCTCTACATTAGGTACACGAAGAACTATCTTTTCTACGAAAAACTCCGTCAAGGTTGTAAACTCTTCATTCGCTTGAAAATCTGGAACTTCCTCAATTTCAGTTAAACTGTCCACTTGCTCTTCCGCATGGAGCAAGATACGATCTCCTTCTGGCGAAAGAGCTTCAAAGGCATAGCCATTTTCCCCTCTGAAGAGGCGATCAACTTGATGACCACGAGCCAGAAGCCACTCAATTTCTTGCGGGTTGGTCACGCGAATCTTTAAGCAAGCCAAGCGTTTTGGTCCCTCAACCTTACGGGTTCTCATACTAGGGGATTCCTCTAAATAGAGGCGGTCTGTCTTCGATTGATCTCCAAGGGATAATAAAGCCCCATCTTCCAACAGGGTTTTCATTCCTAAGACCTTTTCAAAAAATTCTTGATTGACATTTCGATTGTTTGTTTTTAATACGGGTGAAATACTACTAATCTTATTTATGCACATAATTCCTCCAAGTCTTTTATATTTTAAAAGATTTTCTTTTTTTTTACAAGAAATCTTGTGCAAAAAAGACAGATTTCTCAAAATTTTGAATCTGTCTTTCTTTACTTAATATACTGTTCGTGTATGGACCCGCCCGTTTGGAGCTTCAAATTCGTATTCTAAGTAATCCTGATAGGTCCCTGGTGCAATCACTCCACGCACATCTAATACAGCCGTTCCCGCCTGTCCCACAATGGAATCTGCTAACAGGCAGCAATTAGTAGACAGAACAAAGTAAGATTTAAAACGCGAAGAAGTAAATTTATATAGCTCAGCCCCTAAATCATATTTCAATTTGTAAGCGTAGGTCGGCTGACCGTCTTCCAGTAACCTCCTAGGTGGATCCCAAGGTTCTAACAACTGATCAATTTCAGCTAGACGCTTCTCTACTGCCTGATTATCTTCTTCGGTAAGGGATAGGCTGTAGCCAAACAGCGTCTTTTGACTCTCTTTTTTACATAGTTCGATGTATGGTTCCTTATCCACTTTAAACAGTACGCCATCCCCAATCGTCCCAAATAGACGCTCTGAAAAGGGATCGTAACTTCCGTAAGAAATGACCTTCCCCTGATAACAAATATCTACATGCCCAATCGCTCCAAATAAGTTGCTGTCAGAAGTATGAACCAAAATTTCTAATTCCCTTGCCTCTTCTTCTTTTTTCACCAATCGATAAGGGCCTGTGTGTCCCGCCGAGCTCCCTTTTTGAAGAAACTGGTTAAACCGTTTTAACTCCTTAGCAGGGATAAAGGCTGCAAAGATAACCGGTAGGCTAATACGAAAGCGACGTTTTAACTCTTGGCCTTGTTGGTCTTTGTCAAATAAAATACCATCTCGAATATTAGAAATCCCCAACAAGACCAGATAAGCCCCCAAGAGGATAAATTGGAAGTGCCCATCTGAACCAGGTTCCAAGACAGTTGCTAGACCAAGCCCACCGTTTAAAAGCGCATCCCATAAATAGAACCAGCCTCCTTTTACCCGATTGGCCTTATAAAGCCAAAATGTGATCCCATAGACAATGGCACTCCCCAACTGATATGCCCCTAAACAAATCACAACTAAGTTTACGGGCAGACTACTCAGTCGATTCAACCAGATCAACGCAAGTGAAAGAAAAATAAACCAAATAGAGTGGCTATAGGAAATAGACTTGCTACGTAACAAAAAGCGAAGAAGAAAGCTTCCTAGTCCATCAACTAAAAAGTAAATGGCTAATAGATCCAAGGAAAATTTGGTGAAACCAACGCCGTTTCGAAAAATGAGAATCCCAAAAATGACGGCAAGAACCCCAAACAATAAGGTCCGTCTTCTTGCAACTTGTTCAAAAGATATTTTTTTCAATATTCCTTCTCCTTATAGACGAAAGGTCTTTAGACAAATACTATTTTATCAAGTATAATATAAAAAGTAAAGAACAAAGAAACTGATAAAAGGAGCAGTCTATGAAATACAATCAATATAGCTATCTATCTGTTGACCAAAAAGACATTCTTAAGGAACTAAAAGAAATTGGGTTTGACCTTCCCACCCACCTCCCAGAAAAAGAACTGTTTGAATGGTTTGTCCGCAAGGTTTACTTCACCTATAAAGATACAGATTATCCCCTCTCTAACCTAGTGGTGGATTCTAAAACAGACTTTTTAACGTATATCCAATCTGACTGCGAATGGTCTCCGAACATTTTTTACACAGTAGCCCTCCAATTACTCGGTTTCCGCTATTTTATTGATTTTGAAGATACGGATAGCTTCTTGAAAGAAGTCCAATTTCCGATTGAGTATGGAAACTTGGTAGAAAACCTCTACCACCTCCTCAATACTCGAACAGTCAAAGGGAATTTACTAATTGAGCAGTTGGTCAGCGATGGCTTGATTCCTGAAGACAATCGCTACCACTTTTTCAACGGAAAAAGTCTAGCTACCTTTAACTGCCATAATGTGATTCGTGAGGTGGTCTATGTGGAAAGTCGGATTGATAGCGACCAAGATGGCCTTCCAGATTTGGTCAAGGTCAATATTATTCGCCCTCGCTATGAAGGAAAAATCCCAGCCGTCATGACTGCAAGCCCTTATCACCAAGGAACCAATGACAAGGCTAGTGACAAGGCACTCTATAATATGAATGTGGACCTCGAGGTCAAAGAACCTCATACCATTCAAGTAGAAGAACCTCAATTAGAATTGGTGGATCCTGTCGGTTCAGCTCAACTAGTCTCTGAGGCTGAAGAAACCCTCACTCATATCAACAGCAGTTATACTCTCAATGACTACCTGCTCGCTCGTGGCTTTGCCAATCTCTACGTCTCCGGTCTTGGAACCAAGGATTCCCAAGGCTTGATGACCAACGGGGATTACCGTCAAATCGAGGCCTATAAAAATGTCATCGACTGGCTCAACGGACGCTGTCGTGCCTTCACAGACCACAGTCGCCAACGCCAAATCAAGGCCGATTGGTCCAACGGCAAAGTTGCTACGACAGGCTTGTCCTACCTAGGGACCATGTCCAATGGACTGGCTACCACAGGTGTCGATGGCCTAGAAGTCATCATTGCTGAAGCCGGTATCTCCTCTTGGTACAACTACTATCGGGAAAACGGACTCGTGACGAGTCCTGGTGGCTATCCTGGAGAGGATTTTGATTCACTCGCTGAGTTGACCTATTCACGCGCCCTTCGGGCTGGAGACTATCTCCGCCACCATGCAGCCCATCTAGCGGATTTGGAACGGCTTAAAGAGCAAATAGATCGCAAAACAGGGGACTACAACCAATTCTGGCATGACCGCAACTATCTCCTTCAGGCAGACAAAGTCAAGGCAGAGGTCGTCTTCACCCATGGTTCCCAAGACTGGAACGTGAAGCCCCTCCATGTATACCAAATGTTCCAAGCCCTTCCAGCCAACATCAAGAAACACCTCTTCTACCACAATGGTGCCCATGTCTATCTCAACAACTGGCAGTCCATTGACTTCCGTGAGAGCATGAACGCCCTCCTTTCTAAAAAATTACTGGGCTATGATTCAAGTTATGAATTGCCAACCGTCATCTGGCAGGACAATACAGGAGAGCAAAGTTGGACCTCCTTGGAAGACTTTGGCAATCAAACAGCCCAGCGCACCTTCTCGCTCGGAGATGGTGAGAAAGTTATCCAAAACCGCTATGCGACAGAAGACTATGAGCGCTATGGCAAGGCCTATCCAACTTTCCTAACGGACCTCTACCAGGATAAGGCGCAACAAGTGACCATCGATCTTCCGATTGCAGAAGACCTACACCTCAACGGAAAAGCTCACCTTCACCTGCGGCTCCAATCTAGCACTGACAAGGGCTTGCTCTCAGTCCAACTCATGGAGCTAGGAAGCAAGAAATATCTCCAACCCTATCCAGCTGTCCTATCCGTCCGTACACTGGATAACGGTCGTTACCATATGCTGGACAACTTGACTGAATTGCCATTTAAGGAAGCCGGCCAACGAGTGATTACAAAGGGGTGTCTTAACCTCCAAAACCGTCATGACCTCTTAGAGGTTGAGCCCGTAACACCAGGAGAATGGATGGAATTCGACTTTGAACTCCAACCAACCATCTACAAACTGGAGAAAGGGACCACTCTTCGTCTCGTCCTTTATACAACCGACTTCGAGATCACTGTTCGCGACCAAACGGACTACCAACTCACTATTGATCTGGCCAACTCGAGCTTAACCCTTCCTAAGATGGATTAAGGAATTTCATGCTTTTTCCTTGTCGTCCCTTCCCTTGCTTGATTTGACAGCCTTGCCTACTTATGATAATATCTAAGAGAGTATTTCATAGAAAAAGAGTTTAGAGGATATTATGGCTATCGAAAAAACAGTCAGCGAAATTGCTGAAATTCTAGGAGTTAGTCGCCAAGCGGTCAACAACCGTGTCAAGGCCCTAGATCCTGAAGATACAGAAAAAAATGATAAGGGAGTTACCGTCGTAACCCGTAGTGGCTTGATCAAGCTAGAAGAGATCTACAAAAAAACCATCTTTGAAGACGAACCAGTCAGCGATGATGTGAAACAGCGTGAATTGATGGAAATTTTGGTAGATGAAAAAAATGCTGAGATTGTTCGTCTCTACGAACAACTAAAAGCAAAAGACGACCAGCTAAAATCCAAAGATGAGCAATTAGCTAAAAAGGATGAGCAGTTGCGTGTCAAAGATGTTCAGATCGCTGAAAAAGACAAACAGCTCGACCAACAACAACAGCTAACCCTTCAGGCTATGAATGACCGCGAAACATTGAAATTGGAATTAGATCAAGCCAATGAAAAGGTTCAAGAACAAGAGAGTAAAGGCTTCTGGAGACGCGTCTTTGGTCGCTAAAAACTGACTTCGGTCAGTTTTTTCTATGCCTTTGCCTCCCCTCAATAATTAGAAAATCCAAAAAAAACATTAGATGAAGGAGTTCCCTTGAAAGAATTAAGCCACTATGTCTCCTTTGATTTAGAATTTAATCAATTTGAAGGAAAGCACCACATTATCCAAGTTTCTGCTGTCCGCTTTGCAGATGGCCAAGAAGTTGCCCACTACGATTCTTATGCCTATACGGATAAACCACTAAAGAGCTTTATCAATGGCCTCACCGGGATCACATCTGATAAAATCCTCCAAGCTCCCCCACTCGAGCAAGTCCTAGCGGAGTTCCGAGATTTTGTTGCAGATAGTCCCCTCATTGGATACAATGCCATCAAGAGTGACCTCCCTATCCTAGCGGAAAACGGGCTAGAGTTCACAGACCAATATGCTGTTGATGTCTTTGAGGAAGCTTCTAAACGCCGGCCTTCTGACCTCCATGGGATTAAAAACTTGCAGCTCCATACAGTTGCTCAGTTTTTAGGAGTAGCAGGAAAATCGCATAATAGTCTAGAAGATGCCCGGATGACTGCACTTGTTTATGAAGCCTTTCTCGAATCAGACCGGGCCCGACAACTCCTAACCGAACAAGAATCCTTTTCTACCTCTCCTTTTGGTGGATTGGACCTCTCCAATTTTTTTAACGACTAAAAAACCTCTATCATCGATAGAGGTTTTCTCTGTATGCTTAGAATGGGAATTTACCAGCAAAAGCTCCCAATTTTTTCTTGGTTGCTGCATCAATTTCTTCGATGGCCGCATTGATAGCTTGAACAGTCATATCAGAAAGAGTTTCTGTATCTTCTGGGTCCACGACTACCGGGTTAAATTCGATGGATACCACCTTTTTATCACCTGTCAAGGTAGCGACAACCAAGTCCTGAGCAGACTTGCCAACAAATTGAGAAGCCGCCAATTCTGCCTGACTTTGTTCCATTTGTTTCTGAAGCTTTTGTGCTTGCTTCATCATATTTTGCATATTCATCATAAGATTTTCTAGATTCCTTTCGTATCAAGGGTTTAGGCCCTGTTTCTTAATTTTTACTACCCACTTCTGCCCATTTTCTAGCTAGATGGGAACTTCCCTTCTATTATAGCATGTTTTCCCCATCCGACAAAGCTGATTTTTTATTTAAAGAGCGTCGTCACAATGAGTTGGACGTTTAAAAGAGTCAGAAGAGTAGCGACTCCGTAAGCTAAGTAGGTATTCCATTTTGCATTGACAAATTCTCCCATGATTTTTTTATTGGAGGTAAAGTAAACCAAGGGAAAAATTGAAAATGGTAGAGCCAGAGACAAGAAGACTTGAGAATAGACCAACAAATCATCTAGAACACTTTCCTGGTCTCCAAAGAGAAAGGCGACAATCAGGACAGGAGTGAGGGCCAACATCCGTGTAAAGAGGCGGACTAGCCATTGAGGAAGACGGAATTTAAGGAAACCTTCCATGACAATTTGTCCCGTCAAAGTGCCTGTAATTGTTGAATTCTGACCACTTGCTAACAAAGCAACAGCAAACAAAGTGGACAGAAAAGGACTTGCAATAGCTCCTGCAATGGCATTGTTTTGCAAGGCATCATACATACTAGAGAAGGCTCCAATTTCTTCTGCGTGTCCAAAAAAGAGGGCCGCTCCGAGAATCAGCAAGAGTGAGTTGACAACAAAAGCCAGAGTCAATTCAATATTGGAGTCCCAGGTCATGAAGCGCACAGCCCGACGAACATCTGCAGGATCCTCATAATCGACCTTGCGTGTCTGTGAAATGGAGGAATGCAAATAGAGATTATGAGGCATGACGGTTGCACCAATTATCCCCAAGGCCAGCGTCAAGGCTTGTGATCCCTTGGGAAGACCGATGCCTACGATTTCCTTCTGAGGAAGAAAGCCAGCAAAAATGCCACCTATATCTGGTTTTGATAGGACCACAAGGTAGATAAAAATCCCCAGAATGGTCAAAATCAAGGTGGAGACAATAGCCTCAATCTTACGAAAACCTAAGTGCATGAGTCCAAGGAGGAGGAAGACATCCAGGATGGTGACCAAAATAGAAAAGAGCAAGGGCCATCCGAACAGCAAATGGAGTGCAATCCCTGAACCAATGACTTCTGCTAAATCTGTCGCCATCAAGGCTAATTCAATCACTATCCAGAGCATATAGCGGAGCCACTTGGGCAAATGCGTCGCTGTTGTCTGGGCCAAATCTTTCCGATGGACAATCCCTAGTTTCCCAGCCATCTGTTGCAATTGCATGGCAATCAAGGAAGACAAGAGAACCACCGACAAGAGCAAGTAACGATAGTGAGCCCCTCCAACAACGCTGGTGATCCAGTTCCCAGGATCCATGTAGCCCACTGCTACTAGGCTCCCCGGACCTGAAAACAATAATAAGGTCCTCCAAAAAGAAGTTCCCTTGGGAACCTTGACGGATTGATTGATTTCTTGGAGCGATTTCCGCTCTAACTGTTCTAAACTCATGATACCCTTCTTTCCATGACGTCACTTCCCCTTGATTATAGCACAAATGGAAGGTTTCGGTAAATTTTTTTGCATTTTCAAAAAAATATGCCCTTCTTCTCCCCACTTCCCCATTTTCTTCGTATTCCTTTAGCAACTTTTTCTCCTTTGCTCCTCTAAAATGAACCAAATAGCTTCAAAAATGAACCAAATAGATTTTTCCCCCTATCTGACTTCAAAAGCTTGTATACTATTCGTAACTGAAAGATAGCTCAGTTATTTACTCAATAGCAAAGGAAAGAAACTATGATCTATGTCATTGAATACAATTATCCCTCTAAGATGTTGGTCGAACATATTAACAACTATCTAGAGAAAAAACGGGTTCGTAATCTACCAGTCAAGCTGGTCTATAATGGAAATATCTCCTATATTGACTATGACTTGAAAAACATTTACTTCTTCTCCTGTCAAGGAAATTCTGGAATCAACGCCTACAAAGAGCTCGAACGCATCCGAAGAAATGATCCCTTCGGACGCATTATCGTTCACTCTAACAAGGTGGACGGACGTAGACTCATGGACCATAAGCTACAAGTCTATGGTTTGATGGAACTAAGCCTTAGTGACTACGGAAAGCCAGACCTCTATTATCAAGAGCTCGACTTCTTGCTCGGCGATCTCTACGAAGAGCTCTGGGAAATGGCGGCAGAAGCCAAGTACGCTGCTGGGAAAAAAACCAATCAGCTCTTCCCACGCTGGGGTCCTGAAATCGGCATTTACCCACCTAAGCGTTATTCCATCCACCTCCGTCAAAATCCAGACGAAGACAATTAACTCATAAAAAGTGGAGCCTGGGGACAGGGTCCATTTTTTATGTTACAATGAACTGGAAATAAAACGAGACAAGAAAAAGGAGACCTTATGAACCACTACGATACCATTGTCATTGGAGGAGGACCTGCTGGTATGATGGCCACCATCTCCAGCGCCTTCTACGGGCAAGCAACCCTCCTCTTGGAAAAGAACCGCAAACTAGGGAAAAAACTAGCTGGGACTGGTGGAGGCCGGTGCAATGTGACCAACAATGGAAGCCTGGACGATCTCCTAGCAGGCATTCCAGGAAACGGACGTTTCCTTTACAGTGTCTTTTCTCAATTTGACAATCATGATATCATCCGCTTCTTCACAGAAAACGGGATCAAGCTCAAGGTCGAAGACCATGGTCGTGTCTTTCCAGCTTCAGATCGTTCCCAAACGATTATTCAAGCCCTGACAGATAAGATTGCCGAGCTTGGCGGTCAAGTCCGCTGCCAGGTAGAGGTAACCTCTGTGAAGAAAATCGATGGACAATTCGTCATCAAATCAAAAGACGAGACCTGGACGGCAGATCGCTTGATTGTGACAACTGGTGGAAAGTCCTACCCTTCGACGGGCTCTACCGGCTTTGGCCACGATATCGCCCGTCACTTCCACCACACTATTACAGAACTAGAAGCTGCTGAAAGCCCGCTCCTGACAGATTTCCCCCACAAGGCCCTTCAAGGGATTTCCTTAGATGATGTGACCCTCCACTATGGCAAACACCACATTACCCATGACCTCCTCTTTACCCACTTTGGCCTGTCTGGCCCGGCCGCCCTTCGCATGTCAAGCTTTGTCAAAGGAGGAGAGATCCTAACACTAGACAGTCTCCCTCACTATTCTAAGGAAGAACTCTCAGCAATCCTAGAGGAAAACCGGGAAAAATCTCTAAAGAATGTTCTGAAGGCCTATCTGCCAGAACGCCTGGCGGAATTCTTTGCCCAGGATTTTCCCGAAAAGGTGAAGCAACTCTCTCCTAAAGAAATCGATGCCGTACTAGCGAAAATAAAGGAACTCCCAATCCCTGTAACAGGGAAGATGTCCTTGGCCAAATCCTTTGTAACCAAAGGTGGCGTCAGCCTCAAGGAAATCAATCCCAAGACCTTAGAAAGTAAGTTGGTCCCCGGTCTTCATTTTGCTGGAGAGGTCCTGGATATCAATGCCCATACAGGAGGCTTTAACATTACTTCTGCCCTCTGTACCGGTTGGGTGGCCGGAAGTCTCCACTATTGACAGCTTTTTCAAAAGATGTTAGGATTATTTTTAGAACAAATCCAGCAACAAACATAAGAGTCATCTTCTAAGAGATGTCACTTTGCGTTTTTATGGCTATTTAGTTCGTACTAAATAGCCTTTTTCTTTTGTCTATGAAAGAGTCTTTGCTGGCCTTTGCCTTCTTCCTATATTTGAATTAGAAATGGAGAATTCATATGGAAAAATCTCAATGGGGTTCCAAAATTGGCTTTATCCTAGCTTCTGCAGGTTCTGCAATTGGGCTTGGGGCTGTTTGGAAGTTCCCTTATATGACCGCTGCTAATGGGGGCGGAAGTTTCCTTCTTGTTTTTTTGATAGCAACTCTACTTATCGGCTTCCCTCTCTTACTAGCTGAATTTACTCTAGGACGTGCAGCTGGTGTCTCTGCCATTAAAACCTTTGGAAAACTCGGTGGCCGTCGCCTCTATGATGGGATCGGTTGGATCGGTGCCTTTGCCCTGTTTATCCTCCTCTCCTTCTACAGTGTCATCGGTGGCTGGATCCTGATTTATTTGGGAGTCGCCTTGGGAGAGTTATTCCAGCTTCTCTCAGTTAGTGACTATACCCAGCTCTTTGGAGAGATTATTTCAAATCCCTGGTTGGCTCTTGGGGCCCAGGCCATCTTCATCCTCCTCAATGTCTTGATTGTTTCCAAGGGGGTGGAACAAGGGATTGAAAAGGCCTCAAAATTCATGATGCCACTTCTCTTCATTATCTTCTTAGTCATGATTGGTCGTTCCTTGACCTTACCTGGCGCTTGGGAGGGAGTTAGCTATTTCCTCAAGCCAGACTTCTCCAAGATGACTAGCCAAGGTCTACTCTACGCTTTGGGCCAATCATTTTTCGCCCTCTCGCTAGGGGTGACAGCCATGTTGACTTATGCTTCTTATTTGGACAAGGACACTGACCTGGTCCAATCCGGGATTTCCGTCGTCCTCATGAATATCGCCGTTTCTATCATGGCGGGCTTGGCGATCTTCCCAGCCATGTCAGCCTTTCAAATCCCTTCTACTAGTGGACCGGGCCTCCTCTTTGTAGTCCTGCCACAAGTCTTTGACAAGATGCCTTTTGGGCCCCTCTTCTACCTACTTTTCCTTCTTCTCTTCCTCTTTGCGACCATTACCTCATCCGTCGTCATGTTAGAGATTAATGTCGGGAACGTCACCAACCAAAACAACAAACAGCGGGCTAAATGGAGCCAAATCATTGGTCTTCTGACCTTTGTCTTTGGGATTCCATCTGCCCTTTCCTATGGGGTGCTCTCCAAGTGGACCCTCTTTGGAAAATCCTTCTTTGATTGCATGGACTTTTTGGTTTCCAACCTCCTCATGCCTTTTGGAGCTCTCTGCCTCTCCCTATTTACAGGCTATATCTTTGATCAAGTCCTAGCCCAGGAAGAACTCAAGGTGGGAGAAGAGAAAACCAAGCGCCTCTTCTTCAAGCTCTGGATTTTCTTGCTTCGCTTTGTGATTCCAATCGTCATCCTCATCGTCTTTATTACACAATTTATCTAAAACAAAATCCACGACTCCTTAAGGATTCGTGGATTTTTGAATGCAGACAAACTATTATTTTTTTATAAAACAGCTGGATAATTTTTAAAAAATGACTTTCATTTTTTAGTCATTTAAGAAGATGAAAAACTTTACGGCGTGAGAAAAGTGCCTGAAACAACTGTGTTTCAGGCACTCGGGAATTTTGAGACCTTAGGCTCAAAATTAAGTCATGGAACTTCGTAGAAGTTCCATGACGTCCGTACTCACCTAAGGAAAGTTTCTAAAATAACTTTATCTTCAATCTGAAATCCACGACTCCTTAGGGATTCGTGGATTTTTCTTTATTTTGTAAGGGAAACACGGAAATCATTGTATTTGCTATAATCAAAGTCTTCATTAAGCCCTGTTACAAATACAATCGGTGTATAATGGCCCTCTTCTAAGATGAAGCCGGGTTTTACCTTCATATTGGCTCCTCCAAGTCCAGCAATCCCTGGAAGAAGGGCATCAAAAGCGCCAGGTTCGTCTGTTTCCCAGTAATAGACATTACCAGATGCTTGAACTGCCTTGGCTTTCGTTGTTGCAGTACGAACAGGATTCAAATCAGCTTGATAAAAGTTCGCTGTTGTAGTGACCGTACCGTCTGCAGCCACGGTCATTTGAACATCTTTGGCAATTTCGGTTGTTCCTGTCCAAGTCCCTACCAGCTCTTCTGGCACCATTTGAGACGAATCTGTGGCCTTATCAGTGCTTGCTGCACCAGATCCTGCAGCGGTTTGACCTGAGTTTCCTGCATCTTGAGAAGCAGCTTGTGCCCCTTCTTGCGCATCCGTTTCAGTAGATTTTGTCTCTTTCTTACCAGAAGCTGCCTTTGTTTTTTTCTGACTAGACTTCACCGTCGTTTGTGCTTCTTTGGCAGAAGATTTGTTCTCTTCTTTTTTTGAACCACAGGCTACGAGTAGGCTTGCAGAAGTTAATCCTAAAAGTGCTAAACTTGTCCATTTTTTCATCATGATGATCCCTCACTTCATTTGATAAAAACTATTATATTACAATATTACTCAATGTCAAGTGTTTTTGAAATATTTTTGTAATATTTGTAACAAGCAGTAATCTATCTAAAAATTCAGGGGATTCAGGCGACAAGCAAACGTAAGAGGGCAACCAAGACAATCCCGAATAGAACCGTACCCATTAGGTTTTTGTAGCGAAAGGCTACTATCATGGTCGGAATGGTTGCGACCAGATCCACCCACCGAACTTGAGGAAACTGGCCTACTTTCCCCTCTACCAGACTGGAAAGGATCAAGGCAAAAATAATAGCAATGGGAAGATACTTTAGAAAACGCAGAACTGGATCTGGCAGACCCCGGTATTTGACCAAAACGAAGGGCAGAATGCGTGGAATCCAGGTGACCACTGCGGACGTCAAAATAACCAAGAAAATCCAACTATTCACGCGCATCGCACATCACCCCCACGAAACAACCTGTTAAAGTAGCCACTAAAACGGCCAAGGATTGGGTCAAAAAGAAGGTCAAGAGGAAAAAGCTAAGGGCTACTGCACCTAAAACAAGGAGCATGGTAGCCATCTTCTCCGTCAAACGCATGCCTTGAAACTGACCTGCAAAAATCCCAATAAACATGGCAACTAAGGCGAAGTCCAGGCCGAAGGCACTAGGATTGGGCAAGAGGGACCCCAGGGCTGTCCCCAAAATGGTTGATAATCCCCAGGCTAGATAACCGACCACATTATTGCCATGCATCCAGGGAACAGTGATCCGGTCACTTTTCAATTTTTCACTCAAATAGACTCCGTAACTCTCATCTGTCAACAAACTACCAATTCCAATATTATGGACCAGGCTAGCCTCCTTAAAATCAGGGGAGGTATGCAGACTCATAAGCATATTGCGCAAATTGATGAAAAAGACGGTTAAGGCAATATTCATAAGGGACGAATGAACGGCAATCAAAGAGATCATCGCAAACTGAGAAGCCCCTGCGTAAACCAAGAGACTCATCAAGCCCATTTCTAAAGGGGAGAGATAGGGAGACGCCACCACACCACAGGCTAAGCCAATACTGATATAACCCAAGGCCGTCGGAAGGGCATCCCTGACCCCCTGCTGAAAATTCTTTTCCACTCCTTCTTCCTTTCCTTTTTTGATGCTATCTATTATAACAAAAGAAGATGAGTAAAAAAAAGATTCTGACAGGGAAGCTAAGGGAGTCAACTGCTCTCTCTAATCGGCTAGTTCCCCACCTTGTCCATTGTAGTATTGTTTAAACTCATCATAAGAACGAATTTCATGTTCTTGACCATCTATTGAATACCGAGCTTCAATTTTTACCCCAGGTAAGGTGTCCTGTCCTTTAGGTGCAAACCAATGAAGAAGAGTATCAAACCATTCCTTACTACTTAATAACTGTAATCTAGGATAAATCCCATAGTTCCCACTCAACATTTTCTCTTTGAACTCCGGATAACGTACAAATAAATTGATATCTGTATTCACATTTTTAATCTGTTTCTGAAATCTCAATTCAGTTTGAACAACAAAGCCGGTATTCTTTTTAATCAACTCTTTTAAATTTGTACAGTATATAATATTTTCCTTAACTGTACTGCCCTCTGGGATGGTATACTTGCTGTAGTATTTCTGTTCATCCAACTTGTAATAAATACTTTTCTCATCACCGATATTACGTTCCATAGCTCTACGAGACACATAATATCCCATATCCACAACACTCACTCCGCTATTAATGTTTATTTGATAATCATTAATAAAAGCTTTTGGTTCTGTCTTTCGAATCTCATCTAAAACATTTACGGTTGTTTCTTTAAATTGATTGTCAATCTCGTAATATCGAAATCCAATATACTCCTTTTTTACATCTTCGTCCCCATTTACATAGTCAAATCCAACCAGATACTTCCCATCAACTAATTTCAGATCTTTACTCAAAACAAATTGATTTTTCTCACCAAATAGCTGAACATCCTTGAGATTCCCTTCATGAATGACTTTTGTTGAGCTCGGTCTCTTTTCGACAGAATTTTTCTTGGTCTCCGAAGGTTTAAAATAAAATACCAAAGCAACTACAAGGCCCACTATAAAAACTAATTTCAAACTTAAAAATTTTTTCAACATTTCTACCTACTTTTTATAGAACTATACTGGGAACCAATCCCATTCCATCATTCTTTCATTCCTTCTATCATAACGAATTTTTCTTAGGGTCGCAAATCCGCTACTAGTTGGTGAATTATTTGTCAAAAAAGCCATCTGGATAGTGGTACCCAGATGGTTCTTCAATCCTTATTCAATTCCTTCAAAAGCAAGGCTAGGCTTAGCATTGAGATCTAAGCTAGCAAAATTTCCCTTATTCCATTCGCTGACACTGGCATAGGCAATCATCCCCGCATTGTCCCCGCAGAGGCGCAGAGGAGGAATGATGACCTTAACATCTGTGATCTCAGAAGCCAGGCGTTCACGAAGACCTTGGTTGGCCGCGACTCCTCCCGCCACCACCAGGGTCTTAACCGGGTATCTTTCTAGGGCTTTTTTGGTATTGGCCATCAAGATATCCATCACCGCTGCTTGGAAGGAAGCCGATAGGTCTTCCTTGGACAGACTCTCGCCTTTTTGCTCGGCATTGTGGTGGAGATTGATAAAGGCTGATTTGAGCCCTGAGAATGAGAACTCCAGATTGTCTTCCTTGATCATGGCACGTGGGAAATCGTAGATATCCTGACCCTTATGCGCCAACTCGTCAATCTCGCGACCGGCTGGATAGGTCAAGCCCATGACGCGGCCGACCTTATCATAGGCCTCACCCAATGCATCATCACGCGTTTCTCCAACGATCTTATAATCACCCGCCTCCGAGACATAGACCAACTCGGTGTGTCCTCCGCTGACCAGCAAGGCCAAGAGCGGAAATTCTAAAGGCTCAACGCTTTGAGCAGCCATCAAGTGGCCAGCCATATGATTGACAGGAATCAAAGGAATCCCATGGGCCCATGCAAAGGCCTTGGCTGCAGCAAGACCGACCAAAAGAGCTCCAACCAGACCTGGTCCGTAAGTTACCGCAACCGCTGTGACTTCTTCTTCTGTAATTCCCGCTTCTTCTAGGGCTTCCTCAATACAGGCCGTAATGACTTCGACATGGTGCCGACTGGCAACTTCTGGAACCACTCCCCCGAAGCGTTTATGGCTTTCAATTTGGCTGGCAATAACATTGGACAAGAGTTCTGTGTCATTCTTTAAAACGGCAACACTGGTCTCATCACAAGATGTTTCAAATGCCAAAATATATCTATCCTTCATTTGCTTCCCTTTTCATCATAATGGCGTCTTCGGTAGGTGCATGATAATACCCTTTCCGGCAACCAATTTCTTTAAATCCTTGTTTCTGATAGAGAGTCCGAGCCGGAGTGTTTCCTTCTCTCACCTCTAAAAAGACCTCTTTCTCCTGAGGAACAGTTTCTAGTAGCTGACGAGCAATCCCGCGCCCTTGCCACTCTTTTCGAACAGCAATTTGGACGACCTCTAGCTCATAGAGATTTTCTTGCATGGCCAAGAAGCCCACCAATGCTTCCCCACTGTAGGCCAAGGCATACCAATTTTGAGGTTGACCGAGATCCGCTAGGACTTGCTCCAAGGTCCAAGGACTTTGTCCATAGACATCGTCTAAGATTTCTACCAACTGAGGGGCTAAATCGAATCGCCCCGCCTCCTTCTCGATACGGATCATAGGCGTTTGATGTAGGACTGACCGGACTCTTGATGGTCCTTGAGCCAGTTTTCCTCAGCTTCTACCCGCTTGAGGTAGTTGGGCACAAAACCATGAACGGAGACAGCTTCTTTTGTTAGTCCTAGTCGACCGATCCGTACCGCATCCGGTAGGGTTTCTACCATCTGAGCACTCGGTAAGGCCTCTTGTATCTGCTCGCGAAAGGCTTCCACTTCCCCAAGGAAGGTCACCTTTTCAGCTCCCTTTACTCTTTCTAATACGGCTTCAAAAGAAAGGTGCCCCTCCGGGTAGACCAACTGATCCTCTTGGTAAAAGCCCGCATAGACATGGTTGCGCCGCGCATCCATGACTGGAATGGCCAGACCTTCTATCTCTTCTGGTACCAAGGCTAGTAAGCTCGACACCCCTACTAAGTCAATCTTTAGCGTTTGAGCTAGGGTTTTAGCCGTTGCTACCGCAATTCGTAAGCCAGTATAGGATCCAGGCCCTTCTGCTACTACGATACGGTCCAAATCCGTCGGTTTCCAATCAATGCTGGCCATCAAAAATTCAATGGTCGGCATCAAGGTAATGCTGTGGTTTTTCTTGATCGTCAGCGTTAACTCTGCTAATCGGTTTTCTTCCTCCAAAAGGGCAACGGATAGGGCCTTACTGGAGGTGTCAAATGCTAATACTTTCATGTTTTCTCCTCGTTGTCTGCTTCATATTATACTACAAATAGACGCCAAACGGTAGAGGAAGCACCCCCAGACTGTGAAATCACCTGCTCTCTATCCCTTCTAAAAAAGCGCTTCCTTCTGCTCTCAGAACCCGCTTGCATCTTTTCCTTAGAGGCTATTTATGGTATAATGGATAATAATTGTATCGAATCAGGACAAAAGAAAGCAAGAATAGGTGTCTCAGCTAGCTACTAGCTGTTTCTTTTCTGCTACAGTCCGAACAAGTGAAAGGAACCGAAACGAAATGATTTACAAAGTTTTCTACCAAGAAACAAAAGAACGCAACCCTCGTCGTCAAACGACTCATGCCCTCTATCTCGATATTGATGCGAAGAATGAGTTAGAAGGACGCATTGAAGCTCGTCGCCTTGTTGAAGAAAATACATCTTACAACATCGAATTTATCACTCTCTTGTCAGACCAACACCTAGAATATGAAAAAGAGTCTGGCGCATTTGAAATTACGGAGTTCTAATCCATGGCATATACCTTAAAACCTGAAGAAGTTGGTGTTTTCGCCATTGGAGGTCTCGGGGAAATCGGTAAAAATACCTATGGGATTGAATACCAAGACGAAATCATCATTGTGGATGCTGGGATCAAGTTCCCTGAAGATGATTTGTTAGGGATCGATTACGTGATTCCTGACTATTCCTATATCGTTGAAAATATCGACCGTGTCAAAGGTGTCTTGATTACCCACGGACACGAAGACCATATCGGAGGAATTCCCTTCCTCTTGAAACAAGCTAATGTACCAATCTATGCTGGACCTTTGGCTCTAGCCCTTATTCGTGGAAAATTGGAAGAGCATGGCCTCCTTCGTGGTGCCAAACTCTATGAAATCAACCAAAATACGGAGCTGACCTTTAAGCATATTAAAGCGACCTTCTTCCGGACGACCCACTCCATTCCAGAACCTTTGGGGATTGTTCTTCATACGCCTCAAGGAAAAATCGTCTGCACGGGAGACTTTAAATTTGACTTCACACCTGTTGGGGAGCCGGCCGACCTTCACCGGATGGCTGCACTAGGAGAGGAAGGCGTCCTCTGTCTGCTTTCTGACTCAACCAACGCGGAAGTCCCAACCTTTACCAACTCTGAAAAAGTCGTTGGCCAATCCATTATGAAGATTATTGAAGGCATTCATGGACGCATCATCTTTGCTTCCTTTGCATCCAACATCTTCCGTCTCCAACAGGCTGCAGATGCCGCTGTTAAAACCGGCCGCAAGATTGTTGTCTTTGGACGCTCGATGGAAAAAGCCATTGTCAACGGAATTGAACTTGGCTATATCAAGGTACCGCCTGGAACGATTATTGAACCAAGTGAAATCAAAGACTACCCGGCAAATGAAATCCTCATTATGTGTACAGGAAGCCAAGGGGAGCCTATGGCGGCACTGTCTCGTATCGCTAACGGAACCCACCGCCAGGTGCAATTGCAACCGGGTGATACCGTTATCTTCTCATCTAGTCCAATTCCTGGGAATACAACTAGTGTGAATAAATTGATCAATATCATCTCGGAAGCGGGAGTCGATGTCATTCACGGGAAGATCAACAACATCCATACCTCTGGACACGGTGGCCAACAAGAACAAAAGCTCATGTTGCGTTTGATCAAACCCAAATACTTCATGCCTGTCCACGGTGAGTACCGTATGCAGAAGATTCACGCTGGACTTGCGCGTGATTGTGGAGTAGAAAAAGATAACATCTTCATCATGAGCAACGGAGATGTTCTTGCCCTGACAGCTAACTCAGCTCGTATCGCGGGAAGCTTCAATGCTCAAGATATCTATGTCGACGGAAATCGCATCGGAGAAATCGGAGCGGCTGTCCTTCGTGACCGCAAAGATTTATCAGAAGATGGGGTTGTCCTAGCTGTTGCGACAGTTGACTTCAAGTCGAAAATGATTTTAGCTGGACCAGATATCCTCAGCCGTGGCTTCATCTATATGAGAGAGTCCGGTGACCTGATCCGTGAAAGTCAACGCATCCTCTTCAATGCTATTCGAATCGCCTTGAAGAACAAAGATGCCAATATTCAAACCGTACACGGTGCCATTGTCAACGCCCTTCGTCCTTTCCTTTACGAAAGCACGGAACGTGAACCTATCATCATCCCGATGATTTTGACACCAGATGAAGAAAATTAAGTAAAAAGAATGGATGAGGCCTGTCGGTCCCATCCATTTTCTTTGTATGAAAAATGAGCCAGGTCATCAAACCTAGCTCATTTTCGGATAAATTTGCTTAGTACAAGTCCAAGTAGTTATCAATTTCCCATTGTGAAACAAAGGTTGCATAGCTTGCCCACTCGATCCGTTTGGCTTCCAAGAAGCTGGTATAGATATGTTCGCCAAGAGCATCCTTAACAACTTCATCTTCGGTCAAAGCTTTCAAAGCATTGTGAAGGGTAGATGGGAGGTCAGTGATTCCAGCTTCTTTCCGCTCTTCTGCAGTCATGATGTAGATGTTTTCTTCGATAGGAGCCGGTGCTTCGATTTTGTTCTCAATCCCGTGCAAACCAACTTCCAAAAGAACAGCCATAGCAATATAAGGGTTGGCCATTGGATCCACTGAGCGCAATTCCAAACGTGTTCCCATACCGCGTGAAGCAGGTACACGAACCAATGGTGAACGGTTGCGACCAGCCCAAGCGATGTAAACAGGTGCTTCATAGCCTGGAACCAAACGTTTGTAGGAGTTAACGGTTGGGTTCATGATTGCTGTGTAGTTGTAGGCGTGCTTGATCAAACCGCCAAGGAAGTGATAAGCTGTTTCTGACAACTGCATTCCTTTTGGATCATTTGGATCAAAGAAGGCATTGTTTCCTTCCGCATCAAACAAGGACATATTGCAGTGCATACCAGAACCAGCGATCCCAAATTTCGGTTTAGCCATAAAGGTTGCATACAAACCATGTTTGCGAGCAATGGTTTTGACAACGAGTTTAAAGATTTGAATCTTGTCACAAGCACGAAGCACTTCATCGTACTTAAAGTCAATTTCATGCTGACCTACGGCCACTTCGTGGTGACTGGCTTCTACTTCAAATCCCATTTGAGTCAAGACATTGACGATCTCACGGCGAGTGTTATCAGCAAGGTCTGTAGGCGCCAAGTCAAAATAGCCACCCTTGTCATTCACTTCAAGAGTTGGATCCCCATTTTCATCGAGCTTAAAGAGGAAGAACTCTGGCTCTGGTCCAAGGTTGAAAGATTTGAAGCCAACTTCTTCCATGTGACGAAGGGCACGTTTGAGGTTTCCACGTGGGTCTCCTGCAAAAGGTTCCCCTTCTGTTGTATAGACATCACAAATCAATCCTGCGACACTACCGTTCTCGTCTCCCCAAGGGAAAACAGTCCAAGAGTCCAAGTCTGGATAGAGATACATATCAGACTCATTAATCCGAACAAACCCTTCGATAGAAGATCCATCAAACATGGCCTTGTTTGAGAGAACCTTTTCCAACTGTTCATCTGTCGCTGGAATTTCAACGTTTTTCATGGTTCCTAAGATATCTGAGAACATCAACCGAATAAAGGTTACATTTTTTTCTTTGACTTCGCGACGAATATCTTCAACAGTAATTGACATGTGTGTCTCCTTATGAGTATAGCATTTAGCAAAAAGAATGATCAGCGTAACTGACCATATGGCGATGAGGTCGTATGAAAGCGGCTTTGCTGGAGGATATCACGGTGAAGGGCCTTGCGGACATCCTTTTCACTGACAATCTTGGCAGCTTGACGTTGAGCTTCTTTCTCAGCAATCCGTTTTTTTATTCCTGCAATATTAAGGCCTTCAGACAAATAATCCTTAATCTCCAACAGGCGATCCATATCGTTGAGAGAAAACATCCGACGATTGCCCTCTGTACGAGCTGGAGTAATGAGTTGTTGATCTTCGTAGTAACGAATCTGACGAGCTGTTAAATCTGTCAATTTCATAACACTACCAATCGGAAAGACCGCTAATGTTCGTCTTAATTCCTTTTCTTTCATACAAGACCCCCTTTCTATTCTATTATAACGCAAAAAAAACCGATGTCAAGATTAAAATGTCACATAATCTCACATGGTTTTTTTTCTTTCATTTATAAAGTCCCGAATCCGATCCACATCTGAATTGACTAAAATCGCAACGAAGACTCCGATAAAGGTTTCAAAGATGCGGGCAAAAACATATAGGAACGTTTCTCCTGTCGGAATGGAGAGGGTGATGATGAGCATGGCTGAAACTCCACCGATGATTCCAGCTTTGTTGTTCATAGCGACGTTTGTCATTATGGTTAACATGGTCGCAATGGGCACAAAAATCAGGGTCACCCAAAAAGCATTGTGGAAGAGAATCTTAATCATAAAGAACAGCAGGGCATAAAAACCACCAATACTGTTGCCCATCACGCGCGAAGCACCGAAGTGAACACTCTTATCAAAATCTTCTCTCAAACTAAAGACAGCTGTCAGTGCCCCAATCTGCAAGCCCCGCCAGCCAAAGATACCAAAAATCAATAGAACCAGAAAAACGGCTATCCCTGTTTTGAAGGTTCGCATTCCTAACCGAAATTTGGAACGGTCAAATTTATGTCGTTTAAAGTAATCCATTGTCCCCTATCTTTCTATCTCTTTTATTCTAACATATTTCTAGAAAGGTTCAAGCGGGGAAATGAAGATCGACTAGCTTCCTTCTACTCTACAAAGTCATTTTAAAAACTTTCCTTAGGTGAGTACGGAGGTTAGGTGAAATTATCCAGTGGATGATTTCAGCAATCCAGGAAGTTCCATGACTTAGTTTTGAACCTAAAGTTTCAAAACTCCCGAGTGCTTGAAACAAATGTTTCAAGCACTTTTATCACAGCGGAAAGTTTCGGGATTTTCTTGATTAATTTTAAAAATGAGATCACATTTTATTTCGATACAGAATCACTTAACTTATCTTATATAAAAATTTGGTTGTATACATTCTAAAAAAAGCACCTTTCGGTGCTTCTTCTATGGTTCATGAGGAACCGTCTTATTTTTCAGTCAAGGCTGCAAGTCCTGGAAGAACTTTACCTTCAAGAAGTTCCATTGAAGCTCCACCACCAGTAGAGATCCATGAGAACTTGTCTGCACGTCCAAGGTTGATCGCTGCGGCAGCTGAGTCACCACCACCGATGATTGATTTAACGCCTGGTTGTTTAACGATAGCGTCCATTACACCGATTGTACCAGCTTGGAAGTCAGGATTTTCAAATACACCCATAGGTCCGTTCCATACAACTGTTTTCGCACCAGTCAAAGCTTCGTCAAATTTAGCGATAGATTTAGGACCGATATCCAAACCAAGGAAACCTGGGTCTACTGCTTCACCTTCAGTGTCTTTCACTTCAGTGTAGTCAGCAAATGCGTTTGCTTCTTTTGAGTCAACTGGCAAGATCAATTTACCGTTTGCTTTTTCGAGAAGAGCTTTGGCAACATCCAATTTGTCTTCTTCTACAAGTGAGTTACCGATTTCGATACCTTGAGCTTTGTAGAATGTGTAAGTCATCCCACCACCGATAAGAACTTTATCAGCTTTTTCAAGCAAGTTTTCGATCACACCGATCTTGTCTGAAACTTTTGAACCACCAAGGATGGCTACGAATGGACGTTCTGGAGCTTCAACTGCTTCTTGGATGTAAGCAATTTCGTTTTCAAGAAGGAATCCAGCAACTGCTTTTTCAACGTTTGCTGAGATACCAACGTTAGATGCGTGTGCACGGTGAGCTGTACCGAATGCATCGTTTACGAAGATACCATCTCCAAGTGATGCCCAGTATTTACCAAGTTCAGGATCGTTTTTAGATTCTTTCTTGCCGTCAACATCTTCGAAACGAGTGTTTTCAACCAAAAGAACTTGTCCATCTTCAAGAGCGTTAATCGCTGCTTCTAATTCAGCACCACGAGTAACACCTGGAAGGAAAGCAACGTCTTGACCCAATTTAGCAGCCAAGTCAGCCGCTACAGGAGCAAGTGATTTACCTTCTTTGTCTGCTTCTTCTTTCACACGTCCAAGGTGAGAGAAGAGGATTGCACGTCCACCTTGTTCAAGGATGTACTTGATTGTTGGAAGAGCAGCAGTGATACGGTTGTCGTTAGTGATCACGCCATCTTTTACAGGTACGTTGAAGTCAACACGAACGAGAACTTTTTTCCCTTTCAAGTCAACGTCTTTAACAGTCAATTTTGCCATTGGATATGACTCCTTCTATTTTTAATACATGATAATTATATCACAAAAGCTGTAAAAGAGGTAGAAAAATAGTGGATTTCTACCTCTTATTAGCAAGTCTGGAGTCCTGCTCCTAGATTAGAATCTGCATCATAAAACCTCCCTTGTTTTTTACAAAGGAGGTTTACGATTCATCATGACCTTTTCAGTCAGTATCAAAACGCTTAAAAAGTTACTCTTCTTTCTTCTTGCCAGCTAAGAGGAAGCCACCAAGCGCTGCTAGGAGAACAGCTTCCGCTGCAAACGTAGCCTCTAAACTTGCCGTTGTTGGCAATTCCTTGTCAGTAACTTTGCTAGCTTGATCTTGTTGAGAAGTTCCTTCTTTAGATGGTGTTAAATAGCGACTCAAAACTTGTTGAACTCGTTGATCCAGAAGATCTGGTCCGTTTTCCTTTTGATTCAATGTATCAGTTGGTTTCGTCGGATTCAATTGTTCTGGTGTCGGTTGATTGCCATCCGGTTGTTCTGGTTTTGTTGGATTCTCCGGCTGAACTGGTTGATCTGGTGTCGCTGGTTGATCCGGTTTAGTAGGCTCCTCTGGTTGAACAGGCTGATCAGGTTTAGCAGGTTCTTCTGGTTGG
This sequence comes from Streptococcus australis, assembly GCF_047463015.1. GTDB lineage: Bacteria > Bacillota > Bacilli > Lactobacillales > Streptococcaceae > Streptococcus > Streptococcus australis_F. The sequence continues at coordinate 334,701 of NZ_JASHER010000001.1, forward strand.
ATCGGTTGATCCGGTCCTTCCGTTTTTGCTGGCTTATAGACAATCGCATAGTGGGTAAAGTGAGGAGCTGTAAAGATAACGGTATCTCCTTCTCGCTCAAAGGCTAAGGATTGAGGTGCTTGACCTTCTGGGAAGAAGAGAACTTGCTCCACTTCTTTATCCTTATCCACAGGGATTTTCACAAGTGATGGATGCTGGGTATCGACATCCTGACCACTTGCATCGACTCCTTCGATATCAAAGATAGTCGCTTCTCGTCCCTTCAGCTCTTCTTTTTCTGCCTGATTGGCTTCAACTTTCGCGACTTTTAGTCCCTTAATAGCAGTAGGATCCAAGTTAGAGAACTGAACTTCGACTCCAGTCACAGGGTCTACAAAGACCGCTGGCTTATCTTCTTTCAGGAGCGCAATCAAGGTTTCTAGACCTGTTTTTGCGGTTGCAAGCGCTTCAGGAGTGAGCTCTGAAGAGTCTAGGAGTTCTTTATTTTTCTCAACCAGTGCCTGCAAAGCGTCACCAGAAGGGTGATTTGGCTTACTTGCTAATAGAGCGGTCGCTTCCTCTGTCAGAGCAGAAAGAGCTTCTTTCTCTTTGACTAGATTAGCTTGTCCATCCAAGGCTTTCAAGAGAGCGGTCAATTGGTTCAACTGCTCATTGACTTGATCTTGTGTGCTGGTATCATGTTCTTTCAAGAGTTTTTCAGAAGCAGCCATTCTAGCCAACAAGGCTTCTTTGACTTCAGGACTGGCAAATGTAAAGTCTACTTTGGCTTTTGCAGCTTCAGCTTCAGCCAATTTTTGCTTGAGGTATTCATCGTTGAGAGCTGGTTTTGGATTAACGAGGACATCAAAGCTTGTGCTAGCTCCTTTGTAATGGATAGTGATGGTTTGACGGCCTTCCTTGCTCGCATCAAAGCCAGTTACTTCAACCCCTTCATCGGTCAAGGCGTGCGTTTCGGTTGTTTCATCATCAAAGACAACTGTAAAGCGTCCGCCTTCTTTCTCCAATGCTTCTCCGACGATATATTCTACTTTTGGTTTGTCGGTCAATTCTAGACCAGCAACTGCTTTTTCACCTGCTTCCTCTGCACTGACCACAAAAACAGTGAGAGTCTTATCCAATTTCTGACCAAGGTAAGAAACTTCTAGGTGTTGTTCTCCAAGCTTGCTACTGTCAAATCCATGAATCTCTACACCTGAGTTGGTGAGGTTGACCAGTTGATCTGCTTGGCCATCTTTATAATGAACACGGAGAGTCGCCCCTTTCAAGGAAAGAGCATCCCCTTCCCGGTAAACCTTCTTGGTCAAACCATCTTCAAATTGAAGTCCCGCAATTTCTTTATCATTTTTTGGAACTTCGATCGCTAGAACATTACTGATATCTTTGCCAGGTTCTTGCGCACGATAGTAGAGAAGAGATGGGGTTGATTCAAAAGCCAGTGGTTTAAAGATCAGATTTCCAGCTTGATTGGCTGTCATGGTCGCAATTGGGCTAGTCGCTTCTTTATCGGCATAAAGAGTCAGTGTGGTATTGGCCGGTACATCTTTGAAGCCGACTTGGACAAAATGATTGCCTAAGTTTTGCGCTGCAGCATGTTTCATCGGGATGTTGACCGTTTCCGTATCCAGACTTTCATACATCTTCCAGTTGTAAATCCGGATGGCTTGCCATGGGGTTCCGTTATCTGCCGTAATGACATGGAGACGCCATTCTTGAGCCTTGATTGGATGGTCGAGTGTAATGTCGGACACATGGGCTTTATTGCCACGAACTTCCTTAGCGAGCTTCCACTCACCCGCTTCATCCTTGTAGTAAAGGTCGAAGTCACGGGTATTCATCTTGCCATCGTCGACAGATTCTCCACCCGCACCGGCATGGTCCATGACCCAACGAACAATGGTCCGTGGTTGTGTCAAGCGAATATCGACGGTTCCACTCAATTGAGCAGAAGACCATTTATCTGAAAGACTGGTAATGGTACCATTTAACATACCTTCGATGCCTTCACTACCATCCGCATCTGGGAAGCTCGAACCAATGACTTTGGCTCCAATCACCACGTTTGGTGCAAGGGCTTTTGGAAGACTGGTATCTGACACGGTCATACCCCAATCAAAGGCCACAGTTCCTGCATCTGAACGTTGGCCGTTCTTCCCAACTGCCACAACCTTGAGGTCCTGAGTCGTTCCTTCAGCACTTGCTGAACGGCTAACTTTTGGTAGATAGACGGTTGTCGCAGAAGACCCTGTTAAGAGACGCCAGTTGTCGCCGTCTTTTTCATAGACTTCATAATAATCTGCGTCCGCAACCCCTTTAAAATTAAGGACAGCCTCCGCTTCCTGGGCATTTTGCAGACGTTTTGCCCGAACAGTCACTTCAGATGGGGCTACTGGTTTTTCTTGGTTGGACGTAATCGACAATTGACCGAGGTTGAACTTGTAATCTTTGACATCTGCATCATGATCAAAGAACATCTTAACGGCATAAATAGTCTTACCCGCCAAGCCTCCCAAATCAAAGGTTTGAGTAGACCAATCCGCACTCGGTGTCAATTCCTTCCATTCGTATTCAGAGTAGTCTTCTTTTGTGGCAACAGCTACCCAAGCAGCAGCTCCGACCCCACCCTTGTGAGACACACTTAATTTTGTCGTTTCTGTCACAGGAATCTTAGTAGAATAGAGCATAACATTTTGACTGCTATTAGCTTTCAAATCCCCTTCAAAGGTTAAAGAGTTCCCTCCATTGTAGGCTTGATCAAAATCATAGCGACCTTTTAATGGCGTACTATCTTCACTATGCTCTACCCACCAGCGCCATGTTGGAAGGTAGCCAGAAACAGAACGGTAGTTCCACTCCCCTTCTTTAGAAATCTTGCCATCCACAAACCAATGTTTGCCGTGGCCTGTATTAAAGGACGTATTGAAATTAGCACTTGTAATTGGCGTTTTATCCACTACTAGATTGGACATCCCGTACCAAGATTGGTCTGCTGGTTTTCCTTTGGTTGGATCCCCTTGGAAACCAGTCCAGAATAGATCTTCATGGGTATGGTAACCTTCTCCTGTCTTTCCTAGACCTGTAATGGTATCAGGTGCATAAAGCCCAAGAGATAGACGCAACTTGCCATGCTCATCTAGAATCGCATTCCAGTCGACATTGGTCTTATAAGAACCTCCTTTTTGAAGTTCGAGACCCGCTAAAACATCATAAGGATTGCGGTTAATCCATTTGGCTGTACTAATCGAATAATCAACTTCTGATTTGCCCCAGTTAAAGTTGGCAAAGAAGGTATCTACAGGATTTTCCCCGTTTTCAGGCTGCATGAAATTGTAGTTGTACTCACCCAGTGCATTTTCATGGTAGCGACCATATTCATAAGTCATAGCATCATACCAAGAATACTTGATCGGATAGTTGACGCTCTTCGCATATTCCTTGGTATAAAGAAGGAAATCTCTTAATTTTGGCCCCAAAGGCTCTACTAAGTTCCCTGTTGTTTCTTGGTTGATAAAGTAACCATCGAAACCATAGTACTTGGCTAAATCAACCAATTTACGAGCAATCGGGAAGGTTTTTGAGCCTTCACTATCTTCTTTCAAGGTTTCTGCAAAGCGCTCTTGATCCTTGATGCTACTAGACCAGTTGTAAAAGAGTGTTCCGTAAATGGGAACCCCATTTCGGTGGGCCGCATCAATCACATCTGCTGAAGGGACAAGTCCTTCCCAAAAGACCATAGAATCCAAATATTGCCAGTAGTCAAAAGCATAAGCCTTAAACTCTTCCCCACCGACGGAAGCATGATCCTTAGCCTTTGAGTTCATGTTAGAAAGGGCTTGGATCTTTGCTTCTGGGTTGGCTTGCTCGTTGATTTGCTTCCCTTGAAAACGGCTAGCTAGGGGAACACTCGCTTGGTTCAAATCATCATCTACTCGTTTACCAGGTTCCCATTTCAACAAATCGTCCCAAGTATCAAACTTGACCTCTTTCGGTCTTAATTGTTTTTCTTCATTGGTTGGTAAATCTTCCACTTTTTCTGCAGCTACTTTTGGTTGTTCCGTCGCTGAAACGGCTAGAGTATCTGTCGTCGTCGGGCTAGCTTCTGTGCTAGCAGGACCAGCCTCTGTCGTTGCTGGAGTTGCTACCTCAACTGGTTTTGCTGTTTCTGCAGTTGGCAAAGCAGCATCTGCAGTGTAGACTCCCGCTTCTCTGATCAAACGATTGACATCTTCCGTATTTGCTGTGGAAGCTTCTAAGGGTTGTTCATTAGTCGCATGCGTCTCATCTGCTGAGACTACCCCCGTTCCTAAAAATGCCAATCCAATCAATGCAGAACAAACTCCTACACTGAATTTTCGGATACTAAAACGTTGTTGTTTTTCAAATTGATGACTTTTCATCTTGACCTCCATCTTATTTTACTGATTTCCAATCTCCTAAAACACTCCTCCTCCACTAGCGTGCATTCGCTTACATTTTTTTGAATTGGAAATCTTCACTCAGATTTAGTTTACCCCTTTAAAGAGAGGTCTGTCAATTCATTTTAGCAAATCCTATAATAAGGTGAGGAGGAACTAAAAAAAGTACAAAAAAAGAGGAGGTTACCCTCCTCTCATCATACAGATGAATTATTTAGCAATTTTTGCGAAGTATTCAAGAGTACGAACAAGTTGTGCAGTGTAAGACATTTCGTTGTCATACCATGAAACAACTTTAACCAATTGTTTACCGTCAACGTCAAGAACTTTAGTTTGAGTTGCGTCAAACAATGAACCGTAAGCCATACCTACGATATCTGAAGATACGATTGGATCTTCTGTGTAACCGTATGATTCGTTAGATGCTGCTTTCATAGCTGCATTTACTTCATCAACAGTAACGTTCTTTTCAAGAACTGCAACCAATTCAGTAACTGATCCAGTTGGAGTTGGAACGCGTTGTGCAGATCCGTCCAATTTACCGTTCAATTCTGGGATTACAAGACCGATAGCTTTAGCAGCACCAGTTGAGTTAGGAACGATGTTAGCTGCACCAGCGCGAGCACGACGAAGGTCACCACCACGGTGTGGTCCGTCAAGGATCATTTGGTCACCAGTGTAAGCGTGGATAGTAGTCATCAATCCTTCTACAACACCGAAGTTATCTTGAAGAGCTTTAGCCATTGGAGCCAAGCAGTTTGTAGTACATGAAGCACCAGAGATAACTGTTTCAGTACCATCAAGAATGTCGTGGTTAGTGTTAAATACAACTGTCTTAACATCGTTTCCACCAGGAGCAGTGATAACAACTTTCTTAGCTCCACCTGGGTGCAAGTGTTTTTCAGCAGCTTCTTTCTTAGCAAAGAAACCAGTTGCTTCAAGAACGATTTCTACACCGTCGTTAGCCCAGTCGATTTGTTCTGGATCACGTTCAGCAGAAACTTTAACGAATTTACCGTTAACTTCGAATCCACCTTCTTTAACTTCCACAGTACCGTCGAAACGACCTTGAGTTGTGTCATATTTCAACAAGTGTGCAAGCATAACTGGATCTGTAAGGTCGTTGATGCGAGTAACTTCAACACCTTCTACGTTTTGGATACGACGGAAAGCAAGACGACCGATACGACCGAAACCGTTAATACCAACTTTAACTACCATTCGTGATTTCCTCCTTATGAAAATCAAAAAATTTTTTATGTGAAAAGAGTAACTTGATAGGTTACAAATCATCTTTCAACAATATTATTATATACTTTCTTCCCCTAAAATGCAACTGATTTCATTAGGATTAGAAATATTACACAAACTTTCATATTCATTTTCACTATCTCTTATGAGGAAGAGGCCTTAAGTTCTTTTCGAATCAAAAAAAAAGCTTTCCTCATAGGAGGAAAGCTTTTAGCTAGACGGTAAAATTATGCTTCACCTTTAGCTTTTTTAATGATTTCTTCTTGTACTGATTTCGGTACATCTTCGTAGTGGTCAAATACCATCATGAAGGTACCACGTCCTTGAGTTGCAGAACGAAGGACAGTAGCGTAACCGAACATTTCAGCAAGTGGTACATAAGCACGAACGATTTGGCTTGCACCATGTGCTTCCATACCGTCTACACGTCCACGACGAGCAGTTACGTGACCCATAACATCCCCAAGGTTTTCTTCAGGAACTGTGATGGTTACAAGCATCATTGGTTCAAGGATAGCTGGTTGTGCTGATTTAGCTGCTTCTTTAAGAGCAAGAGATGCCGCGATCTTGAAGGCAGTTTCAGATGAGTCGACATCGTGGTATGAACCATCGTAAAGCTTAGCTTTCACGTCAACCATTGGGTAACCCGCAAGAACACCGTTCGCCATAGATTCTTGAAGTCCTTTTTCTACTGCAGGGATGAATTCACGTGGAACCACACCACCGACGATCGCATTTTCGAACTCGAATCCTTTACCTTCTTCGTTTGGAGTAAATTCGATCCAAACATCACCAAACTGACCTTTACCACCAGATTGACGTTTGAAGAATCCACGTGCTTGTGTAGAAGCGCGGAATGTTTCACGGTAAGATACTTGAGGAGCACCAACGTTTGCTTCAACCTTGAATTCACGTTTCATACGGTCAACAAGGACATCCAAGTGCAACTCACCCATACCAGAGATAACTGTTTCACCAGTTTCAGGGTTTGTTTCAACGCGGAATGTTGGATCTTCTTCAGCCAATTTTTGAAGGGCGATACCCATCTTATCTTGGTCTGCTTTAGATTTTGGCTCAACCATCAATTGGATAACTGGTTCTGGAACTTCGATTGACTCAAGGATAATTTTCGCTTTTTCATCTGTCAATGAGTCACCAGTTGTAGTATCTTTCAAACCAACGGCAGCAGCGATATCTCCAGAATAAACTGTTTCGATTTCCATACGAGTGTTGGCGTGCATTTGAAGGATACGTCCGATACGTTCACGTTTACCTTTAGATGTGTTCAATACGTAAGAACCTGAGTTCAAGACACCTGAGTAAACACGGAAGAATGTCAAACGACCTACGAATGGGTCAGTCATGATCTTGAAGGCAAGCGCTGCAAATGGCTCTTCATCAGATGCTGGACGTTCTTCTTCTTCGTCTGTATCAGGGTTTACACCCTTGATTGCAGGGATATCAAGTGGGCTTGGAAGGTAGTCAAGGACTGCATCCAACATCAATTGAACCCCTTTGTTCTTGAAGGCAGAACCACACAATACTGGGAAGAATTCAACATTGATAGTTGCTTTACGGATAGCAGCCTTCAATTCTTCGTTAGTGATTTCTTCACCTTCAAGGTATTTCATCATCAAGTCTTCATCAGTTTCAGCAACTGCTTCAACCAATTTTTCACGGTATTCTTGAGCTTGGTCAAGGTATTCAGCTGGGATATCTTCTTCAAGAATGTCTGTACCAAGGTCGTTGGTGTAGATTTCAGCTTTCATCTTGATCAAGTCGATGATTCCACGGAAGTCATCTTCCGAACCGATTGGCAATTGAATTGGGTGTGCGTTTGCTTGAAGACGATCATGAAGTGTGCTTACTGAGTAAAGGAAGTCAGCACCGATTTTATCCATCTTGTTCGCAAATACGATACGAGGAACACGGTATTCAGTTGCTTGACGCCAAACTGTTTCTGTTTGAGGCTCAACACCTGATTGTGAGTCAAGAACCGTTACAGCACCGTCCAAAACGCGGAGTGAACGTTGTACTTCGATCGTGAAGTCCACGTGTCCTGGTGTGTCGATGATGTTAACACGAGTGTCTTTCCATTGAGCGGTTGTCGCAGCAGATGTGATGGTGATACCACGTTCTTGCTCTTGCTCCATCCAGTCCATTTGTGACGCACCTTCGTGAGTTTCACCGATTTTGTGAATTTTACCAGTGTAGTAAAGGATACGCTCAGTTGTAGTTGTTTTACCAGCATCGACGTGGGCCATGATACCGATATTACGAGTTTTTTCAAGTGAAAATTCGCGTGCCATGAGGTTTTGTTCTCCTATATTTTTTATTTCTATACTATTATAACATGATTTAACAAAAACGGATAGGCAGGACCTACCCGTTCTCATTGTTTATTCTGTTTGGTTTAGCTGATTTGAGCTCAATTGAACCCAGGCTAAAGTTAGTTAGCCGATTTGAACCCGAGCGAGGCCCGGCGCAAAAAAGATAAACTGCTTTGTATTCATGGAACACTGCATCAGTTTCCTATTTTTGCATGGGGCCTTTGCCGCTCTTAGTATCATTTTATTACCAGCGGAAGTGTGCGAAGGCACGGTTAGCTTCAGCCATACGGTGAGTGTCTTCACGTTTCTTAACTGCTGCACCAGTGTTGTTTGCAGCATCCAAGATTTCTTTAGCAAGGCGATCAACCATTGTGTGCTCACCACGTTGACGAGCGATGGTTACCAACCAACGAAGTCCAAGTGTTGTACGACGTTCTGGACGAACTTCAACTGGGACTTGGTAGTTAGATCCACCAACACGACGTGCACGTACTTCAAGTACAGGCATGATGTTTTCCATTGCTGTTTCAAATACTTCAAGCGCATCATTTCCAGTAACTTCTTTGATTTGCTCAAAAGCACCGTAAACGATTGAAGCTGCTGTACCACGTTTACCATCAAGCATAACGCGGTTGATAAGACGAGTAACTAGTTGTGAATTGTAAAGCGGATCTGGCAATACATCGCGCTTTGGAGCTCTATTTTTACGACTCATTTCTCTTTATCCCCTTTCCTTATGCTTTTGGACGTTTAGTACCGTATTTAGAACGGCCTTGTTTACGATCGTTAACACCTGCAGTATCAAGTGCACCACGGACGATATGGTAACGTACCCCTGGAAGGTCTTTTACACGTCCACCGCGAAGAAGCACCACGCTGTGCTCTTGCAAGTTGTGTCCGATACCTGGGATGTAGGCAGTAACTTCGATCAAGTTGCTCAAACGTACACGAGCGAATTTACGAAGGGCAGAGTTAGGTTTTTTAGGTGTCATTGTTCCAACACGAGTTGCAACACCACGTTTTTGTGGTGAAGAAACGTTTGTTTGAACTTTTTTATGACTGTTGTAACCAACGTTCAAAGCTGGTGATTTAGATTTTTCTACTTTTGATTTACGCGGTTTGCGAACCAATTGGTTAATTGTAGGCATCTACATTCTCCTGTATTTTTTTATTTTTGGTGATGATACACTTGGTGACAGCTATCATCTGTGTGTACTTTTGCAACATTTGTCAGCACGTCCCTGTACACTCTTGAGAGACCAAAAGTAAAAAGTACCATCTATTATTGTAACATAGCGGTACTTTCACTGTCAAGATTTTTTTCTCTTTTTTGCACGATTGCTTCTTCCTAAAACCGCGCTAGATTATTGTTCAGTTTGTTGCGTTACAGCTGGTGTGGTAGCATTCGAAACCTGAGGAACCTCATTGGACTGATACTGAGGGACTTCTGCGGGAACGACTTGTTGAGGTTGAACCGTTTGGCTAGCTTGATTCGTATCAGTTGATTGAGTATTCTGATTGGTTTGCATTCCGTAATAGTCTACAATGTACTGAATACGAGCTTGAAAGGCCTGTTTCTTGGTTTCGTCCTTCACTTTTTCTACAGCCTCTTGCGCAGCGGTTAAGGTTTCTTGAGTTGCTGTGGTTTCAAAATGAGCAACTGCTTTTTCAGCCGCTTCAGCGATTTTCGCTTCCTCTTCTTCTTTGGCTTTTTTAGGGTCTTTTTTCTTAATAGGAAGAGAACCTGTTTTTTTGGTTTCTTGCTTCACTACTGTAACTTGGTCTGCAGAATTTTTACGAACCGTATAAAGTCCACCGACAAGAACTCCTGTCAAGATGAATATCGTTGCCAATCGAAGCCATAGGGGACTACGATCAAAACGGTCTAAAATTGTTTTCATTTTCCTTTCTCCCTCTCCAGCCTTAGTTCTTATCGAAAATATTTCCGATTTCTACATCAATTTTATTTTCTGCTACATCAATGTTGGTCACACGTAAAAGTGACTTGTGATCGAATAAATCTTTACTTCTAGCCGAAGCATTGTCCGCAAAAATAGCGACTCCTGCCAACTCTGAATCAAACTCAGCCAAGAGACTAACCATCCCACTGATAGTTCCCCCTCCTTTAAGGAAATCATCGACAATCAGGACACGGCTTCCAGCTTTCAAACTACGTTTTGATAGGAACATTTTCTCAATCCGATCGCCACTGGAACCAGATACGTAGTTGACACTGACCGTTGAGCCTTCTGTAATTTTCAAATCGCGTCGTACAATGACAAAAGGAACATTTAAGACATTGGCTACCGCGTTTGCTAATGGGACACCCTTAGTGGCCACCGTCATGACTGCATCGATTTTTTGATCTCGGAAGGCCTTGGCAATAATGCGCCCAATATTATTTAAGATTTTTGGATCACTTAGCAAATCCGAAAGGTAGATATAACCACCTGGTAAAATCCGGTTGCTTTCTGACAGTTGATCGCACAAATTTTGGACGATTTCTTTTGAATCTGCATCCGAAATCGATGGTGTAAAGATGACCCCTCCACCTGCACCGGTAAGAGTTTCAATGCTTCCAATTTCCATTTCTTCAAAGGCCCGTTTAATAATGACAATGTCCTCAGAAATAGATGATTTAGCAGATTCGTATTTTTCGGCAAATGTATTTAAACTCGTCAATTCGTAGGGATGATTAATCAAGTAATTCGAAATCACAACCATCCGCTCACTTCTTCTTAGTTTCATTTTCTCTCCACATAGTTTTTTTATTGTATTATACCATATTATACCAAAAAACGAACATTGTTAGTCTCACAACATTCGTTTTTGGTTTTTTTACTAACAAACTAAGAGTGACCTTTTTGGCTCCTATTTATTAGGAATCTTTTAAATTTGGCTTATAGAAGGAGCGATTGTCCAAGGCAAAAATCTTATTGGTCATCTCACCAGGGCCCACTAAAGCTAAGGCAGAAGTCATCATCATCATTTCTGCATCTAGGTTATCAATCATATGGATGATCTCGGCTTCCATGATTTTTGGACGAACCGGGCTACCATATTCTAGTAGACCATGGTGACTCAAAATCACATGTCGCAACACGATCACATCTTCTTTTTGATCGTCAATCTTCAACTCTTGTAAGACCTTGGTAATTTCTTCATCGATTAGAGCGATGTGCCCGATGAGGTTGCCTCGAACTGTATACTCTGTATTTTCAGGCCCTGATAGCTCCAGTACCTTGGCAAGATCATGGAGCATGATGCCAGCATAGAGGAGACTCTGGTTTAATTGAGGATAAACCTGAGAGATGCTCTCAGCCAAACGAACCATGGTGGCTGTATGATAGGCTAAGCCAGTCTCAAAAGCATGGTGGTTGGTTTTGGCCGCAGGATAAGAGTAGAACTCTTTGTCATACTTGCTGTATAGCGCCCGCACCACTCGTTGCCAAACTGGATTTTCTATTTTGAAAATCATCCCTGATAGATAATCTTTCAAATCGACTGGATTTACCGGAGGTTTTTCCTTAAAGTCTGCTGGATTTGATGGCTCCCCACTTTGAGGCAACCGCAAGGTCAACTGGTTGACCTGAGGCGTATTGTTGTAGACCTCCCGACGGCCACTCATATGAACCACACGCCCAGCCTGAAATTGCTCCACATTATGTGGCTGAGCATCCCACAATTTTCCTTCGATTGTGCCTGTCTCATCTTGGAAGACAAAGGCAAGATAATTTTTTCCAGCACGTGTCTGACGAACATCTGCTGACTTAATGAGGTAGAAACCTTCAAACAATTCGTCTTTTTTCATTTGATTAATTTTGACCATCATCTTCTCCATCTTCTAAATTCAATAGGCTTGCTATATCTAGATTCTCTGACGTTTCAATGTTTCGGAGTGTGCGCTCGATAGCATTTGTTCTTCGGTTTAAGAGGTCATCAATGTTGCCAGAGGCATGCTTCAACTGTCGTTGGGTCTTTTCTAAAATGCCTCCAAATTTTTGGAACTCCGTCTTGACGGATGCAAGGACCTTGCTAATATCATCCGCACTTCGTTGAATATTCAGGGTCTTAAATCCAACCGATAGGGAATTCAACAAAGCTGAAAGTGTACTTGGCCCCGCGACGACAATCTGCTCCTCTCTTCGGAGGCGATCAAAGAAGGCTGGGTCGCGGACCACTTCTGAATAGAGCCCTTCCGTCGGTAAAAAGAGAATCCCAAAATTAGTAGTGGCAGGTGGATAGAGGTATTTTTGATGAATGTCCTTGGCAAATTGTTTGATACTAGCCAATAGGAGTTTGCGACAGCGTTCAATCTCCTCTTTCTCCCCACTTTCATAGGCTTCTTCCAGTCGGTAATACCCCTCCAGAGGAAACTTAGAATCGATTGGCAGATAGACGTATTCCCCTCTGACCTGACCAGGCATCTTGATGGCGTACTCGACGCGTTCGCTCGAATGGGGAACTGTTACAAACTCTCTTTCATATTGGGCGGGAGTTAGGATATCTTCAATGATCTGGCCCAGTTGGAGTTCTCCCATAATCCCACGGGTTTTCGTATTAGAAAGAACCTTATTGAGACTTCCTACATCTCTAGCGACCGTCTGCATTTCCCCAAGACCTTTATTGACTGACTCCAATTGTTTGGAGACCGTCTCAAAGGAGGTTTGAAGACGACTATGCAAGGTTTTTTCCAACTTTTCTTCGACCGTTTGACGCATCTGCTCCAACCGCAAATCATTGGAAGCTTGAATCTGTTGCATCCGCTCGTCCGTTTTGTCTCGGTTTTTAGTGAAATTCTCAGCAAGTTCTGCTCGTAAAGCAGTCGTTTGCTGATGCATTTCTGTCCGTAATTCCATAAGACGGTCACTAATCGCCATCTCTATCTGCTGGCCAGTGATTTGCTGAGCTTGTCGCTCTCTCTCAAATCGGTAATCCAGCTGATCCGAAAGATGATCTTCTTGGTCCTCCAGTAAGTCACGGACCTGTTTGTTATCAGCTGTCCGTTGCTGGTAGAGCAAGAAGAGCAAGACAAGATTTCCCACTCCTAATACAAAAAGGATTAATTCCATCTTATTTCCCATCCTTGCTATAAATGATAAGGGCGTAGCCTCGATCAATGGTTAAGGTAATCGGCTGATTGATAAACTCGTTGGAACCATAAATAGCCTTTTTAAAATAATTGGTCTGATTTAAGGGATACTTGGCTCCTTCAATCTGGATAGAAGCTCCCTCAACTGGCATAAAAGCTACATAGGTATAGCCTGCTATAGGCAGAATGGTATGTCGGCCTGCCGGACGATAGCAGAGATAATTTTGTTGATCCATCAAGTAAAGTTGCGACATAAAGGGTGCAATCTCTGGATCGCTGGGCAGAAAAACGCTGGCCAAGTGGTGATCCAGGCGACCACCAAAGGCTCCAAAAATCAGAATTTCTGCTTGAGGCCAACGTTCTACTACTTCCTTAATCGCCAATTCCAGATCCGTATCATTTTTTTCTGCTACCGAAGTCCGTAATTCGTGAGCCGCAGATTGAATCCTCTGGAATTCTTCTGGCTCGACCGAGTCAAAATCTCCAACTGCTAAAGATAGTTCCAATCCTTGCTCTAATAGGAAAAGGCAACCTGCATCCACCCCGACATAAACATCCAAGTCTAGCAGAATGGTTTCCACTCGGCCTCCAGCTACAATCGCAACCTTAGTCTTAGATGGCTGCTCGAAGGGTTTGAACTCGTTCATTCACATCTCCATTAAACACATAGGAACCTGCTACAAAGACGTTTGCCCCTGCTTCTTTCGCAGCGTGAATCGTCTTATCATCAATTCCCCCATCGACTTCAATATCGAAATCCAAGCCTTTTTCTTCACGCAATTGAACCAATTGACGAATCTTATCCATGGTTTCTGGCAGGAAGGCTTGCCCACCAAATCCTGGGTTGACAGTCATGACAAGTACTTGATCTACCAAGTTCAAGATGTGTTGGATACTTTCAACAGGGGTTCCTGGATTGATGACCACACTTGGTTTCACCCCTGCCAAACGAATTTTTTGAAGGGCGCCATGGATGTGTGGCGTCGCTTCGACGTGAATGCTAATGATATCTGCTCCGGCCCGCGCAAACTCTTCGATATGTTGCTCAGGATTGGTAACCATCAAGTGGCAGTCAAACACTAGCTTGCTGTGAGGACGCATACTAGCAACTACACCAGCACCAAAGCTGATATTAGGCACAAAGTGGCCGTCCATCACATCGATGTGAGCGTACTCTGCACCAGATGCTTCCAATTTCTTCAATTCACTTTCAAAATTTGCATAATCTGCACTCAAGATAGAAGGGGCTAATTTGTTTGTTTTCATATTCTTCAGGTCTCCTTATTTTGGTAATTTTTTCGATACTTTTTTGTAGGTTTCTCGCCTATTTTCGATCTCGCTTAAGAACTGTAAGTAATTCTCATAGCGGAAGGAAGCTATGATCCCTTCCTCGACAGCGGGCTTGACGGCACAGGATGGTTCATGTGTGTGGGTACAAGTACGGAACTTGCAAGCCTGGCTCACCTTGGCGATATCTGGAAAAGCATGATTGAGATCTTCCGCATTATCGACTTCATAATCTAGAGAGGAGAAGCCAGGGGTATCCGCAATTTTGCCCCCATTGAGATCATAAAAACTGACAGCTCGCGTCGTATGGCGGCCGCGTCCAAGACTGTCGGAGATTTCTCCTGTCTCTAGTTCCAACTCCGGAGCCAAGGTATTCAAGAGGGTGGATTTCCCCACTCCTGTTTGGCCCATAAAGACCGTCACCTGATCCTTCAAGAGAGGCAAGAGCTCTTCCTTGTCAGTGACAAAGTCATAGCCCATTTTGCGATAGACTTCCTGGAAAGGAAGCATCTGATCTGGATCTTCTAGTAAGTCCATTTTTGAAATATAGACAATCGGATGAATCACTTTTTGTTCCAAGAGGACTAAAAAGCGGTCCAATAAATTAACATTAAAATCTGGCTCTTTGGCAGACATGATGACAACAGCCTGATCTATATTCACAATGGGTGGACGGACTAAGCTATTCTTTCTTGGGAATATTTTTAAAATATAGCCTTCCGAATTTTCTTCAGCTGAAAATTCTACCTTATCTCCAACATAGGGAGTTTGTCCCTTTTTCCGGAAATTTCCTCGGGCGCGTGTTTGGTAAATTTTTCCCTCGCACTCCACATAATAAAAACCGGCCAAGGCTTTAACAATCGTTCCTTGCAACTAGCACTCCTTTAAAGTTAATACTACCATTATATCAAAAAATATACGATAGCGCTCGCTGACTTGGAGATGAAAAAGAGGAAGTTATTTCATTTTTTTGAGTAAGATGCAGGCAAGGGGTTGTAAACGTTTTCAGATAGGTTTATAATAGAGGAGAAGGACATAATATATATGCCTATCGTGGGAAGTCCAAACTATTTTATAGAAAGGAAGTGACGGAGACTGATATATTTCTTGACGAAGCTACCTGATTAGTAATGAAAGAAACCTTTTTTGGTACCTAATTTCCGACTTTCTTACTAATCCCTGCCAGTTATAAGGAGGTCCTTTATGAGTTTTTCATTTCTTTCCAAAAGTAACCCTCTCGTTTCTAATGTAAAGAAAGGGAAGTTTTTAACCCCTTGGTTTTTAGCTCCCTTTATTCTCTACTACATCACCCAGTACATGTCTCCGATCAGTACTGCTTCCACAAACTTCTTTTTGAACAAACAAAGTTGGATTCCCGACTGGTGGAATATTCTGGATCTTTTGTCCTTCCTCTACACCATCATCGCCTTCTTCCTCTGGGTGAAACTCATTGAAAAACGACCGGTTCGAACCATGGGCTTTTCCAAAGGAAATGGTCTCTCCGAATTCGCTAAGGGGGTCTTGGTCGGTGCCATTATGATTACTACGGTCTTAATCGTCTTCTTCATCACTGGTGATGTCCGTTTCGATCGTATTCAATTTAGTCTTCCTTTCCTCGTATCTTGGATCTTGGTTCTGATTGGCTATATTTTTCAAACGGCAGCCGAAGAAATTTATATCCGTGGTTGGTTGATTCCGATTATTTCTTACCATAAGAATGCTTACTTAGCCATCCTCATTTCTTCTACCATGTTCTCCTACTTCCACTTGAACAACAACGGAGCTTCCTGGCTCTCAACAGTTCACCTCTTCGTTTTCGGTCTCTTCACAGCTGTCTATGCCTTGAAGAGAGGAAATATCTGGGGACCTTGTGGCTTCCACTTCGCTTGGAACTTCATCATGGGAAATGTCTACGGCTTCCATGTCAGCGGCTTTGATAGTGAATCCTCTCTGATGTACTTCACGACTTCAAACCGGACCTTTATCACAGGTGGTGAGTTTGGACCTGAAGGCGGGATCCCTGGCTTAGTCGTCTTTATCCTTGCTCTCTTATGGGCCATTTTCCTTCTCAAAGATACCTCTGCAGAACAAGAAGAACTCTACCCTCAACTGAGTTATGAATAAATAAAAAATAGAAAAGGCTGGATTTTCCCAGCCTCTTTCTTTTTCCTCAATAGGTTCGATAAAAAGAAACATGCTATTTTTTCTTGGCATTTCTTTTAAAAAGAGTATAATAGAACTATGCGGAGGTGGTGGAACGGCAGACACGCATGCTTCAGGCGCATGTGCCCCTTCGGGCGTGAGGGTTCAAATCCCTTTCTCCGCATCTTGGAAAGGTGGCCCAGCTCGGTACGGCACCGGACTCGAAATCCGGCAAGTGGATTTTATTCACGCGCGGGTTCAAATCCCGTCCTTTCCTTCTACAACTAAAAAAGACATGAGCTTCATATCTCATGTCTTTTCTATTATTTGATCCCGGCTTCTAGAAGACCGTCTGCCAAGCGGGCGAAGTCTTCTAAGCTAAGGGCTTCTCCTCGTACAGAAGGTTGCAGGCCTGCAGCTTGGATCCCTGCTTCCAATTTGGCTTTGATTTCTTCGGTCTTGCCAAAGCGACTGGTCAAGTTGTTCCAAAGCGTCTTGCGGCGGTGGACAAAACTAGCCTTGCTGACAGAGAAGAAGAAATCTTCATCCTTGACGGTTACTGCTGGTTCTGGGCGGCGCACCATCTTGAGGATGGCAGAATCGACGTTTGGCGCTGGCACAAAGACGGTGCGAGGCACGATAAAGGCCACCTTAGCCGTCATATAGTATTGGACTGCAATGGATAAAGACCCGTAAGCCTTGGTATTAGGCTCAGCTGAGATGCGGTCTGCCACCTCTTTTTGCATCATGACCACAAATTCTTGGAAAGGAATCTTAGATTCGATCAAGTGCATGAGGATGGGAGTCGTGATGTAGTAAGGAAGGTTGGCCACTACCTTAATCGGAAGCTCTGGATTTTTGAACTCGGCTATGTACTGGTTGAGATCCACTTTGAGGATGTCTTGGTTGACAACCGTGACATTGTCAAAATCCCGCAAGGTATCCGCTAAGATAGGAACCAAGCGGTCATCAATCTCAAAGGCCATCACTTCTGCGGCATTTTCTGCCAAAAACTCAGTGAGAGCTCCAATTCCAGGACCGATTTCGATGACATTGACCTGCTTATCAATCTCAGCAGTATCCACAATCTTTTGAAGGATGTTGGTATCAGTCAAGAAGTTCTGACCGAAGGATTTTTTAAAGGTAAATCCGTGACGCTCCAGCACTGCCTTGGTCACGCTATAATCTGCAATTCTCATATTTTCTCTTTTCTAATCAGTTTAGGGTGAGACATACTCTCTTTTTTCTCCGCAGGCTAGTCTAACAGTCTTCCACAAAAGCATTCTGCTCCGCTTGGTAGACATAAGCTTCCCCATTCTTATCTAAGACAGTCTCCAACAAGGGCTCTATTTCCAAGGCGTCTTCAAGACTGATGATGGTAATCTTAGACGGATCGTCCAAGTCTTCCTGGGACTCATAACCTGTAAAGAACTGCCAACCACTATCTTGTGGATGATGAGGGACATCGTGAATCGCCCAATTAATCTCACGTCGTAGGAAGCAATCCTTGGTAATCATGGCCCCTTTTTGCGTATCAAGATTCAGAGGAGGAACCATCAGGCTTGCTATATGTTCCTGCGCAAAATCCAGCTCATCTCCAAGCTGGATGGAGGTAATATAAGCGGGTTGATTGGTTAAACGTCCTTTGAACTTCCCATTGCGGATTTCGGTGAGTTCGACCCACATACGCTCTGCTCGACACCCATTCTCCAAGACTGTATCCAGCACAAAGATGAGGCGAACCTGGTCCCCAAGCTTCAATTGGTTGATTTCTTCTTGACTTGGAATCAAAAAATGCCGTGGATTCTTTTGATGTTCTGCGTGAACATTCTCCAAAGAAAAGCCGATCACTTTTTTCTTATCTGTAAACAGGTCGAACAATCCCATCTTCCACCTCTATCTCTTTTTTTAATAACTAGCCATCGTTTCTTCAACTTGTGCCAAACAAATCCCAAACAATTCCAAGCGTTTGAGCAGTTGTTTGCCATTGCAGTAACCGATGCGCAAGGCTTCTCCCAGATATTCCCGCCGTTTGCGACTGTCACTGCCCATCAGCAGGCCGAGTCGCATCAGATCTGACTTGGTAATATCAAAGAAATGCTCATCTTCATAGGAGCCCACCAGTCCCGCTAAGGCTTTTTCTAAGTCTTCAAAGCTGGCATGCTCGACTCCCAAGGAACGGCCCTTGGTCTTAGATTTGGGTACTGCTTCGCCACGATTTAAAAAGGCATGCTTGGCCTGCGGAATTTCTTGCATGATGATCTTACGAATCCGTTCCCCATTGTAATCCGGATCCGTAAAGACAATGACTCCACGCAACTCTTGCAAGGTGGCAATTCGCTCGAGGTCATCCTGATTAATGGCGGATCCACGTGTCTCATAGGTATCCACCTCATAATAACGTTTCAGATTGGCCGTATCGTCCTTGCCTTCAACAACAATCACTTCTGGTATTTTTCTTTTCTCAGTCAAGGCCAAATACCTTTCTCGCATTGTCATAGGTGGCTTGAGCTACTTCCTCTGTCGTCAAACCACGTAGTGTTGCAATATGATCCACTACATAGCGGGTGTAGGCTGTTTTATTTTCCCGGCCCCGCTTAGGAACCGGCGCCAGATAAGGGGCATCTGTCTCAACCAAGATTTTATCGAGCGGAAGGCCAGCTGCGGCTTCTTGGACATCTGTCGCCTTCTTAAACGTCACTACACCTGAGAAGGAAATCATCATTCCCAGATCCATGAAGCGCTTGGCTTCCTCTAAGCTTCCTGAGAAAGAATGCATGATCCCACCGCGCGGACCCACTCCTTCACTCTTGATAATGGCATAGGTATCTTCAAGAGCATCACGCGTATGCACTACAAAAGGCAAGTCCAAGTCCTTGGACAGTTGGATCTGACGGCGAAAAACCTTCTCTTGAACGTCTTTTGGTGCTGTCATCCAGTGATAGTCCAGGCCGATTTCTCCTAAGGCGACGACTTTAGGATGTTTCAACTGTTCAAGTAAATAAGCCTCTACCTCAGGACTATAGTCGCCTGCCTCAGTGGGATGCCAACCAAGAGTGAGATAAACTTCCGGGTACTGATCGGCCAAGGCTATTGCTCGTTCGATGGTTGGTTTATCAAAGCCAACAACATTATGGGCATGGACTCCCAGCTCTTTAGCTAGTTCTAATTCCTCTTTTTCTCTCCCTGCAAACTCTTCAACGTTGAGGTGAGTATGGGTATCAAAAATCTGCATATGGATCCTTTTCTACGATTTTTCTCATTCTATTATAACAGAAAGCCTAGCTGAATACACTTTTGGCAAAACAAAAACCAGTAGTCTCGAGTTTCTACTGGTTTTTAGGTTTTTATCTGAATTACGCAGCCAAAACTTTGCGTCCTTTACGACGACGAGCTGCCAATACGCGACGACCGTTTTTAGTTGCCATACGGTGACGGAAACCATGTTTGCGCGCACGACGAAGTTTACTTGGTTGATAAGTACGTTTCACGATGAATACCTCCTCATAGATTTTGTATTCGTTTAGCCGGCTATAATGTGATCAGTTACTAAACATACTTTACTATTCTATCTGATTCACGTCTGTTTGTCAATAGCTATGAAAAATTTGTTGGGGCAGGTTCAATGATCCCGCTTTTATTGGGCATCTCCTTCTATCCTTTGACGAGTCGCTTCATAGTAGGGAAGCAAGCTAGCCATTCCTTTTTTTAATTCCTCAAGAATGGCATCTCGACTCGTCGCTTGCGATAGATTGACATCGACTTTTACTAAGACCTTTCGGACCTGGCCAGCTTCCACACCTTTGAGAAGTTTCAGGCGATTGGCTTCTGTCCCTTGGAATCGTTGACTGACACCTTCTATTTGGGCGAAGTAATAGACTGGCGAAAAAACCGGAAGAGTTAAAACGCGGTTCTGCTTTTGTAGACTCTCCTCATCCTTCTTGCGTTCGATAAAACTTACTTCCAGGGACACACCAAAGTCCCTCGCATCTCCATAAAGTCGCAAGGCAAACATCGGATCCGTAATCTCTCCCTCTCCTTGGAGATAAGCCCAAAAATGAGGGCGAAGAATTTGAGCTTGATTCATCCACTGACTGGTCCGATCTTGTTTTAAATGCGGAAAGAGCTTCTGAAATTGACTGACCAAGTGGGTGAATTCCTTGCGAGCTTCTTGCCCTAACTCGCGATACCCAACCATTCGCTCTGCGTCCTCCCCTGCTTTAGCAGGAGCCAGGTACTTGATTCCCTGACAATTCAAAAAGTCTCTTATCTTACTATACATTCTAGTTTTCCTTTCTCAGACAGAAAAGGAGAGAGCAAGCTTTCACTCCTCTCTCCCTTTAGCATTTTCCTTTTTAGACGGCAGATTAACCTTCAATATCGACGACAACGTAACGATTTGGTTCTTCTCCTTCAGAATAGCTGGTGACTCCATCCATTTTCGATACGATGCGGTGGATGATCTTGCGTTCGCTATTAGACATTGGATCTGTATGTTGCGCTCGACCTTCTTCTAGAGCACGACTTGCCAATTTTTGCGCATAGCTTTGAAGGACTTCTGCACGGTGTTCAACATAATCATTAACGTTGATCGCAATGTAGAAATTCTTAGAATACTGATTGTAAAGGTAGTTCTGTGCCAACAATTGAAGGGCCTTGAGAACTTTCCCGTGGTAGCCAATGACACGACCTGGCTCATTGGTATCAATTTGCATATTGATGGTGCGACGGTTGTAGCTGCTTGAGATGCTAGCTTCGACATCCATTTCATCAATAACTGTTTGAACATAGGCAGTGACATCAGAGACAACCTTTTCAATGTCATAGCTTTCTTCGACTTCAATGCCTAAGCCAGCAAAATCAGACGTTTGGCGTGACTCAGCTTCGTTAAGACTTGAATCGAGAATCTCTCCATGCCCCTGTTCTTCAAGAATGGTTTCAGGAGCCTTCTCATGTTTGAGAATCTCAGCCTTCACTTCTTCCGAAACTTCTTGGCCTTCTTCTTCAACTTTTTTAATCGCTGCTACCACGCGCCCCAAATCAACAGTCTCTTCACTGACACTCTTGACAGGTTCGTTTTGAGCATTAATTTCCTCAGGAACTCCCTTAACAGCTTGTTGATTGGCTTTTGTCACTGTAGTTTCTGCAATTGGTTCGATGTCTACCACAGCTGGCTTCTTACCAAAGAGACCGAGGAACCCTTTCTTTTCACGAGAAACGACAGTAATATGTGCTTTCATGCGCGGGATATCTAATTCTTTTAAACCATTTTGAATGGCTTCTTCAACATTGACTCCTGTATATTGGACCATCTGTCAAACTCCTTCTTAGTTTTTCTTTTTCTGTGCTTTGTTAAATGCACGTCGTTTTTGTTTTTCTAGATCTTTGATTGCCTGTTGCTCCGCTTCACGCGCCGCAATAATCTTAAATGGATTGTTCAATAGGTAAGTTTGCCCAACTTGGTAAGCATTGGAAACTACCCAGTAGAGAGCAACCCCGCTGGCTGAGTACATAGCGAAGAAGAAAATCATCACGGGCATCGCATACATCATGGCTGTCATTCCACCATTTTTTTCTGGCATGGCTTTGTTGCTCAACCAGGTACTAAAGAAGGTGAAGACGGCTGCCAAAACTGGCAAAATAAAGGTTGGGTCTGTTGCGCTCATATCCAACCAAAGAAAATGACCGACTTTTAGGAATTCTACCCGACTCAAGGCTTGGAACAAGGCCATCAAGACTGGCATTTGTACAAGCAATGGCAAGAAGGCAGAGGAAGTCTTGACACCTTTTTCTTTGTAGAGGGCACGCATTTCTTCTGACATGCGAGTGCGGCTTTCCAAATCCTTCCCAGGATACTTGGCCTGGATTTCTTTTACAAGTGGCTGAATCTCCTGCATTTTGCGCGAGGAGGTCATTTGGTATTGGAAAACTGGCAAGAGAATGGTCCGAATCAAGAGAGTGAAGAGGATAATCCCGACTCCGATGTTTCCTCCGATAGAAAGGAAACGAATGACTTCTGCAAAGAAGTAGACGAATTTTTCCCACACTCCTGATGATTGAGAAGTCACTTCAGACGTTCCACAGGCAGTTAATAAAAGGAGGGCTCCTCCGAGTAAGCTAGCTATTTTTAGTTTCTTTTTCACGTAATTACCTTTCCTGATGATAGACTTGCGCTAATTTTAATACATGAACTAGATTTTTTTCGACCTGGTCAAAATCCAGTTCCTCAACTCCCTTTCGAGCAATCACAACAAAATCATCTGCTACAAGATGATCCTGGTGCTTCATTAAAACATGACGAATCAAGCGCTTGATTCGGTTGCGTGTCACAGCATTTCCTAATTTTTTACTCACGGATAAGCCGACACGGAAATGGGGCTGCTCTTGCGGCAAACGGTAGATCACAAATTTTCTATTCGCACAATTCATACCACTTTTAAAAATGGCATTGAAATCTTTTTCTCGCTTGACACGATAGCTTTTTCTCAAACTCCCACTCCCTCTTTTAAATTTATTCTATTATACCATAATTTCAAAAAAAACCAACGACCTTCTGGCCCTTGGTTTGAAGCCTTCTCCAGTACCGTCAAAACGACTAGGAGAAGAGATGCTGGATGATGGACAAGATGATGGGCAAGCTATAAATGAAGTTCAAGCCGATATGAGCAAGGATAGGATAATACAAGGAGCCCGTCTTTTCATTTAGTAATCCAAAAAACAGGGAAGGGATGGTATAGATCAAAAAACTCATGATGGTAAACGGATGGTAAAAGAGTTGGATTCCCCCATAGACAAGTGCCGGTCCCCATACACTTGCATAGAAGGGCCATTTTTTAAAATAGGCTTGGACGAGCGCTCCTCGGAAGATCAATTCCACGGTCATCGGCCGAATGACGACCACTAATATGAATAGGATGAGAGAGCCTATAGCTTCTAAATTCACTGGAAAGGAATGATAAATAGCTAGACGTCCTTTGGTGAACCCACTGATAAAGTAGTCTAACCAATAGATGGCACAACTAGTGAATATAGTAGCGTAGATAGCGGGAAGGAATGGTTTCTTCTTTGCCCACTGAAAAACGGTACGTGGACTGTATTTCTTCACCAATGAAAAAACAAGCATCAGATATCCCGCCTCTAAAAAGAGAAGGGTCCAAAAATAGCTAAGGGCTTGGCCGACTTGGTTGCTGACCAGCTGGGCTAACTCGCGAAATTGTGGCCGAACTAAGATATAAAAGACCAGTAGTAAAAGTGGATAAAAGAGCTTGGCCTTTGTCTTTAAAAATTTCATACATTCCTTTCAAGGGATTAAAAATGATTTATTGCATCTTACCATAATCATTCCTAGGATTCAATTAGAAAGTGGTCAAAAAAGAGGTCGAGACAGCCGTCTCTCACCTCTAGTTTTTATTGGAATACAAACTTATTGTAGTCGCCCATCAGCTTCCCTCTACCCTTTTCTATATGTCATAAAACCCACTAGCACCGACACAAGAATGGCTAGGCAAAGAATGGTCTCAAACCAGACAAGGGGCCTTAACAGAGAACTTTGCAATAGACCTTGGCCCATTTTCAGAGAAGTAGCTGTGATGACCGTTGGGAAGGTTAAGGCTGAAAAGGCTGGTTGAAAGCCCTCTTTTAACATTTTAGGCAGACGCGTTAAAACGAAGAAATAAAAAGCTTGAGAGAGTCCGACCATGATGGATAACAGCCAAACAGGTAGACTGGCTCCACCCACACGAACCAGAGCTGCTAGCAGTAGAGAAAAGGGGGCACAATAGATGCCTTCTTGTCCCAATAAGTGGCTCGGTAAAGGGCTGGTTTTCAACCCCTGGTAGATCAGGGGATAAAGAATCAAGGTTAAGACAAAGCCAAATCCAAGAGTCAGATAGGCCAGCTCAACCACTCCTACCACTGGGTAAGTCAAGGCGGCAACAGCAATCCCCACATAAAGGACGGTCCAACTAGGGGTGGCATTGGCTCTTGGTTTAGCCAATATATGGGTCTTGGTAAAGTAGAAGATCAAGCCACAATCTAAGAGGAAAGCAGTCCACCAAACTGCCTGAGCGAGTCCTCCAAATGTCGGAAAGAGTCGTAAGAGATAAGTCGATAGAATCATCCCAGCCATGGGAAAGGTCGCCATCCCAGATAGAAGGGCTGGTTCTTGTAGTTCGATCTTGGTTTCTTGCCAGTAGATCAGATGGTGACATAAAAAGAAAACCCATAGGATCAAACCCGTCAAACTGAAGAAATGAGCCAGAACTGGGAAGGTATCAGACAGAAGGTTTCCAGCCCCTGCTAAACCTAACAGGCAGCCTGAAAATGCTAAAGGAATCTTTTTCATCTTGATCTCCAATCATTTTATCGCTTTCAGTATACCATAAAAGAGGGGGAAGCATATCAAAAAAAGAAGTAGGCATAAAAGCTACTTCTCATTTCCTTATTGTTAAGCTCAACTCCATCATGTCACGCACAAGCTTTTTTGGTTAAGCGTAGGGTTGCAATTCTGGGTTGATGGGTGTGTTGGCTAGGTTATTGGCATAGTTACAGAGGCTAGCTAGACTCACACCTAGCACCACATCCAAAGCATTTTGGTGACTATAACCTGCTTCCAAAAATTCAGCTAAGGCTTCATCTCCAACGCGCCCCTTGGTATTGATCACTGCTAGGGTGAATTTAGCCAAGGTGTCCAACTTCGGATCAGTTTCGATTGGAGTACGATTGCGCAGGGCTTGAAGAAGGTCATCGTTCATTTGGATTTGCTTGATCGAAAAGGCTGTATGACCTGCCACACAGAAGGCACAACCATTGGTCACCGCTGCAGTGATTTGGACCACTTCACGTTCAACTGGTGTCAAACTGTTGCGGCGGTTAATCGCACCGACTGTACGATAAGCTTCCAAAGCTGTCGGTGCATTTGCTAAAAGACCGATGAGATTCGGAATGTAGCCGTTATTATCTTTTTGAACGGTTTCAAGAACCTCTTTTACCTCTTCCGGTGCTGTCTCAACTGTATGAATCTGGAATGTTGTCATAAATGTACCTCTTTTTCTTTTGGTGACACTTAGTCTATCATAGAAACGGAAGCTTGAAAAATATATATTTCATATACCTTCCATAAAAAATAGTTATCACCAGGAAGAAAAGATTGAGACATGCCGATCCCACTTCTGCTCTCATTCAAAGTCGCTACTTCAAGAAGAAGGTCCTTCCTATCCTTCTAAACCCGTGCAAGGAGCAGATAGATAAACAAGGTTAAGAAGAAGAGGACACTAACGATCAGCGTCGCTAGCTTGATCCCTCGACGGGCTAGCCAATAACTTGGCTTCCCTAAGTTACTGGTCGCATCTGTTGACAGAGATTGTTGTTGACGAGGTTGAAACATCACCAACAAGATTAGACTGATCGATAGAAGAAAAATCAGTACCACAAATAGCATTTCCATCTTAGCCTCCAAACACTCGGAAAAGGGTGAGCAGCACCCCCAACAAGATAACGAGGCCGATGACGACATTTAAAGTCAGGTTGACGTTTTCTGAGCGCGTTGCTTTTTCTTTTTCTGCGGATCGTCGCTTCAGCGCATTCATCCGTCCTTCTACTTCTTTATAGAACAAATCCTTCTTCTGATCAGGCATCTCTATTACCTATCCCTTCTTGGAATCTCGAACGGAACTCTTCCTGTTCGATTGCGTTAGACTGTGCAATTTGATTTGAAACTGCGTGTCGGTAGTGTTCTATTGATTGATAAACTTCTTTGATGCGTGCCACGAGTTCGTCTTTTTCTCCTTGCCTAAAGATATTTTCTTGAGCAAGATAAGGCGGGTCATGTAAGGTCTGTTCAAAGCCAAGGATCAGCTGTTGGTGCTCAAAGGCCTTACGAACAATGCCCTGTACCTCCCCAAAATGATTGATATCTAGATAGATACTG
Organism: Streptococcus australis; assembly: GCF_047463015.1. GTDB lineage: Bacteria > Bacillota > Bacilli > Lactobacillales > Streptococcaceae > Streptococcus > Streptococcus australis_F. Next base: position 361,143 of record NZ_JASHER010000001.1, read on the forward strand.
GACTGGTGAAGAAGCTCCTTGATCCGTTTCTGGCTAATATTCTGATACAAGACCAAATTGGGGTAGCGGACCAGAGACATGAGTTCTGGAGACATTTCTGTCACTGCAGCAACTCGGAAGGTCACATCCGGTAAGTGCTCTAGTAAATAAGGCAAGGCTTCAATCTGATCGGAATTTGTTAATACAAAAGCGTCCTTACGAATATCGTCTTTGACAGCAAAATCATAGATATAACCAAGAGGGGCAAAAAAGGCCTTTTGCTCTGGTGATACCAACTCTAGGGCACGGCGATAGGTCCCCCTTTGAGGGATGAAAATCTTCTTCGTCCGTATCTCTGGACTATTGAGGATCAGTTGCATATTGCCTGGTAGACTATCCTGTAATGGCTCTTGCCAAACCAAGACATCCCGGCCTACCAGCCCCATTTTGCCAAGTTGCAAACTCAAAGCAAAAGACTGAGCCAGCGTATTAAAGAGCACTTGATCTAGAGCAAATCCTCGGTATTGGACATAAAAGACGTAGAAAGCTAGTCGATTTTTGAAAATCCGCATGGGCTCATGATCCAGCGTCAAAATCAGATCACCTGTTTGATGATTTTCTGTTAGGCGTTCCATCTCTTCTTCAAAGTAGGTGGTTAACAAGGGATTGCCCTGTCCATCACAAGTGGTCACCGCTATTTTTCGACCGTATTGATCATAGTGATCCACTGTGCTTACTTTTCCCTCTTGATGGAACCACTCTACCCGTTCGACGATTCGTTTATGAGTAGCATCTTGGTAATAGATGCGTGCTTTTTCTTGGCCGTAGTAGGAAATCCGTCCACCAGATGCATCACCAGTGATTTCCCAAAAACCAGGGACTAAAATTTCGTTAAAGAAGCGCCCCCGTTTTTCACCTGTAGGTCGGCCTAAAAAGAAAAGAAAAGGCGACTCCACTCCATCAGGTAAAAAGCCATTCGGTTCCAAGACGATCGTTGGATGCGTGTAACCTGCTCTTTGTAAAGAATAGAGCAGATCTTGGCTTTCACGCGAAAACCGATCAAATACGTTCAGCATGGGTCACCTCCTCAATCAATTGAGACCAAGCTTTTTCAACCTTACTGGTTAGAAAATCTTCTGCACGCGCATAAGATGCTTGACGCATGGATGGCATCTTTTGGCTCTGGTATAGCAAGCAGATCATTTCAGCAAAGGACCTCGCTATCCTGTCCACAACCTGGTCTGGTTCAGTCGGAAGCAGGTAGCCATTTCCCCCATCTCTAACAAAGTTCTGATTGCCATAAGGCACATCAAAGCCAATGATCGGAAGACCAGAACCAATGGCCTCCATCAAGGTCAGACCAAAGCCTTCACTGGTAGAAGCCGAAAGGTAGACTTCATAATCTTTGTAAATATCGGTCAAGTCCATATGGCCTTTGAGCTGGATATAGTCCGTCGCTCCTAACTCTTCAATCAGTGATTGCAACTTACCTTCCTCTCCGCCTTTTCCATAAATATCAAAAGAAAGGGACGGTAGCTCTTTTTTTGCTTCGACAACTGCTCGAACTAACCAGTCGATGTGTTTTTCTGTCGCCAGACGCGAAGCAGTCATCAGAGAAAAAGGTTTCCGAGAGTCGTTTTGCGGTAGACTGGCGAGACTTCCTACCGGAATAGTGTAGATAGCAGGAGTATGAGGGGTATATTTTGCAAATTGCGCTGCTAAAACTTCCTTTTGGCGATCGGTTGCGACAATAAAGAAGTCCACCTTGTCCGCATTAGTAAATTGGTAATCGTAATAATTGTTCCACAAAATATATTGATCATCGGTATGATTGACACTATAGTGCTCCGCATGGACCACGACTCCTAGACGAGCTTTTTGGGCCTCTTCAAAAATAGGTTGGCCGATGTCAGTCTCCCGATCCAAAATCACTAGATCTTGTTTGGTCAAGTTGAGACTTTGCATGAAGTGGCGGATCAATTCCTGCCGGCCCAGGAGATAACAATCTGGAAAACGGTAAATCTCCTGACCATCTGCCAACTGCATCCGATAGGCCACACTTCCATCTTCATTGTAGAAACGTCGTTCAATCAAGTTGGCTTGATTATTTTTAGGGATGAAGTACTCTGTACAGTAGCGGGTATAGGAAAAATAGTCTTTTCTGACTAGAATTCCTCTGGAAACATACTCACAGCGCTCTACATAGGGACTCTTTTCGTCCCGAAGATAGCAGGTCAAAAAACTGTCTTGGTCTTCATAGAAATAGCGCTTCACCTTCCCTGTGGTCTCTTCTCGCGTTGGCTTCCCAGCGAACCCAGCCAGGACTTGATCCACCGTATAAGTGGTTGGCGCAATTTTGATATCCGTAAAATGAGTGTAGAGCCATATGATTTCATGGTCTTTAAATCCAATATTCTCTGTTAAGTGTTGAATATTGTCTGCTAATATCATATCCATAAAAATAAATTTTGCAGGTTCTTGGATCTGTCTTAGCAACTTGGCCCGATAGGCTTGTGCATACTCGACGCCACTACTGGCCCATCCAATCCCAAGATTGATATTGTATACTGTCATAAATCCTCTTTTATGGGAAATACAGGACAATTTCCCCTTTTGTATTGATTTCTACTCGACTGAGTAAGAGATTGCGAACCATCTGCTCTTTTGCCAATGCCTTCATCCGATCAAAAGATAAAGAGGCTTCTTGGTAAAATTCGACCAGTGGATTCTTTTGACTGGCGTACTGACCAGACAAGGCCACACGTAATTGTTGCAAATAATCCACTTGTTCCACCCAATTTTCGTCAATAGCTTTTAAGAGCACCATCCGTTGAAACTGAGCAATTACCTCATCGGATTCCAGCCTTTGATATTTAGCAAGCAACTCCGAGCGGGCTAGCTCCCAGAGGAAATCCTCTTTTGCCTGCTTGGAAGGAAAGGCTTGATGGATCTGAGCAGGATTAACCTGATAGCTGATATGATCTAAAATATAGTGATAGAAGGCAATCGGGTCTTGATACTTTTTATTTTTAGCCACTTGGGCAAACACTTCCCGAGCAATTTTCTCGATTAGTCCATCCAAACGTCTGTCCAGCCTGATCAACCGATCCCGTTCCTTATAAACCAAATCGCGTTGAATGTTCATACTCTCTGCGAACTCCAAGGTCAAGCGACGACTAGCTTGCGCAGCACTTTCACTCGCATCCTGAGCTTGAGCGACGATGCGTTGGTATTTCCTCCGGGTTAGAGGTTTGGCTTTTCGAAGTCGATCCTCTACGTCGTAATCTTGATACCTATCTTGGATCCAGTTTGGTCCCCAGTGTTTGATTAAATCATCCTCCAGAGAGACAAAAAACTTGGTTTTTCCAGGATCTCCTTGACGTCCTGATCGTCCTCGAATCTGGAGATCTATCCGGCGATTCATCATCCGCTCCGTCCCGACGACAACCAAGCCACCTAAGGCAGCTACACCCTGCCCTAATTTGATATCTGTCCCCCGACCTGCCATCGAGGTTGCAACGGTCACTGCGCCTCTTTGACCAGATTCAGCAATAATCTGCGCTTCACGAGAAGCCTTATTGGCATTCAACAGATTATGGGGAATTCCTTCACGAAGGAGAAGGTTTGAATACAAGACAGATATCTCAACCGAACCGCCAAAGATCAAAATCGGGTTTCCCTTTGCATGGACTTCTTTGATGTAGGCCATAGAAGCATAGACTTTTTCTGGCAAGGTCTGGTATATCTCATCTGGAAGATCCTGCCTAATCCGTTTTCGATTGGTTGGGATCTGAATCACTGACATGGCATAGGTCTCCAAAAATTCAGCTTCTGCAACCTTCCCGGTTCCCGTCATACCGCCAAGTTTTTGAAACATCTTGAATAAATTTTGGTAAGTAATCGAAGCCATGGCCCGTGTCTCTGGTGTCAAGGAAAGTCCTTCCTTAGCTTCAAGAGCCTGATGAAGTCCCCCTTGAAGACGAGTCAATTCCATAAGACGCCCCGTTCCTTGATCCAAAAGGACAAGCTCCTGTTCTCCTTTTTTATTCGAACGGACGACATAGTCCTTGTCCCTTTTATAGTGTTGATGTGCTTGTAAAGCCAGACTAATATGGCGGACAAGATCACGGTGCTCAGGATCATACAAATGCTTCAGGGATAGAAAAGCCTCGGCTGCTTTTACACCTTTTGGGGTCAACCACACCTGTTTCTTGTCCCCGTCGGCCTTGTACTCTTCACCTTCTTTGAAGGTTCGGATCAAGGTATCTACAATCCCATATAGATTGGACTGCACGCGAGGAGAGCCCGAAATCACTAAGGGTGTCTGAGCACTATCCAATAAGATAGAATCGATTTCATCTACAATCGCATAGTTTAAATTTGCCAGGAATTGGCCATCAACAGAGGCGCTTAAATTTTCTGAAAGATAATCAAAGCCCAAGCTGCTATTGGTGGTATAAACAATGTCAGATTGATAGAGCGACCGCTTCTTAGCTGGGGAGAGTTCGCCCTCAGTATCTTGAAGTGGAACTCCGACTGTCAAACCTAGAAAACGATAAATCTTACCCATTTCTTCCGCATCACGAGTTGCCAGATAAGTATTGGGGGTAATCACCATAACCCCCTTCCCTTCTATTGCATTCAGGTAGGCGGGCATGGTTGCCGTTAGGGTCTTTCCTTCCCCGGTTTCCATCTCTGCAATATTTCCTTGGTGGAGGACGATCGCTCCCATGACTTGAACATCGTAAGGAAACATCCCCAAGACTCGCTGAGAGACTTCTCTCACGACTGCATAAGCTTCTGCTAGCAAGTCGTCTAGTGACTCTCCTTGTCGGAAACGACGGCGGAATTCCTCTGTCTTTTCTTGTAACTGCTGGTCTGTCAACTGGGACATCCGATCTTTCCAGCTATTCACCTCATTTAAGATCTTTTTTATTTTTTTCAATTTTATAGAATCCACTGGGTCCTCATTTACTATCCATCTGCTTGATCTATATCAGAATACCTCATTGTTCAGACGAAATCGGTGAAATTGTGAAATAGCGAAAGGTAAACTCCTGCATCCCTGCACTGAGGAGACGCACTTGGTAAGAATAGGCTTGCTCTGGATATACCAACTTAACTTGCCCTTCTGTACTGACCTGCCGATCCACTATCTTGCCAAAACGATCCTGGCAAACAACTTCTAGCATAACCGTATGAGCAGGCCTAGAAGTCATCTGAAGTTCAACTACATAGGTCCGGCCTCTCTGTAAAAGTGGCAGACTGGGTGCCATCCGATCCTCCCCATAGCTTGTGAGGGATTTCCAACTTTTCAAGACTTGACCAGAAGGCATCAAAGGATTCGTAAATCGAATCTGATCTTCTGCTAATCTTTCTATCACAGACCCCCATAAATAATCAACTGAAGAGATCGGCCCCCAATAAAGGAGACGATCTTTTTGCTTTCTCATCCTAATCATCCGCTTCTTCCAAAATCTCTTTCCATGATTTCTTTGTATTGGGTCAAGAACCACTCAATGATAGACTCCGTTGCATCATTGTGGCGACCCGGGCGACTTGAACTAATGATCCGAATAGGCTGGTGATAAAGAGCTTCTAAAATATCCGAATAAGCCTTCTGGTCGTAATCATCGTCTCTCATATAAGCCAAGGCTAAGAGGGTATCCTTTAACTCTGCCTGATGAAATCGATCCCAAAAACGCTTGTTCAAGGCCTCTATGCCTTCACTTGACACTCGACCAAGAAGCAATTGCATCATATCGAGCGAGGTTCCAAATTCATCTGGTCGTTTAAACTTCAGATTGGCAGCTACATCCCCAAGGTTGACAATCGGTTTCCCAACCAAGATCGCATGAGGTGAGTAAGAGGCTCCATAGTAGAGAGCTCCATAAGTGCCCATCGATAGACCTGAAAAGTTCAATTCTTTGGGACCAAATCCTAAGGATTGAAGATGGTGATCGATAAAATCCTGAATCTTCTTTTCCAACTCTGGAGAGCCTAGATAGAAGCATCCCCCCTCTAGACGTGGATCCGAAAAGAGAATAAAGGGCGCTCCCATATTTTTCATCATGGCAAAGCCTTCAAAGCCCTCTGCAGGACGATAACCGGAGAAATAGACATTTAGAGGTGGCTTCAGGTCTCCTGGATGGAAATAAGCAAAAATTTCCTGACGCTTGCTGTCTCTGAGAGTCTGTGAACCAAGAGCAATTTCTCCAAAAGGACCATGGGAGAAGCGCTTGTGCAAAGCAGCGATTATGAGTCGCCCCTGGCCCTTCGCTTCTAGTGAAAAGGATAGGTAATAACGATCTGGCTCGTCAATCAGAACCGGCCTTTCCAAATCTGCTTCTGAATAAACAAGCTCCTTCACTAAAGATCCCAAGGTCCCACTCTGGAAAAATTGGACCCGCAACTGGATCTGGCAGTCTGGCGTTTTCTCGTACTCTAGCCATAGGTCCCTAGGAAGGCCCCCATCATATGAATAGGTGTTGACCCACTGGGCTATGGGAGTATATTCTTCTCCATATGAACCCTCTAACTCCAAAAAGTGTTTCCCTCTGACCGTTTGACTGCCTGCAAAGTCAGCTCTAACTCGTAACTCTCTGATACTAAAAGCATCCCCATACTGGCCGTCATAAAGGAAACGATGAAGTTGATAGAGAAAGGGAGCCTTATCGGAAAAATCCCAAGCCTTAGCCTGAACTAGGTGCATCAAATGATCCAGTTCTTCTGTAACTGACTCTTGATCATATACTTGATCATAAAAAACAGTGTAGGGCTGAAAGAGACCCAGCTCTTCTTTGAAGCTCAATAACCTCTCAGGATGATCCAGCACCAAGGCCTTAAACTGCTTGATGCCTTGCTCCGCCATGTAGTCCTCTATCTGTAGAGGGGTTTGGATAGAAAAATAATGCCAGTTCAGACCTTCTGGAATTGTCACTTCTTCCTGCCAATTTGTAGGTCCAATTTGAAGAATATGGCCTGTTTCCAACTTCCTGTCCATCCTAGTTTTTCATCCATCCTTCCCATTTGGCGATCAAGCGCTGGCCTGTGTATTCTTGGATCTTTTCGACAGAATAAATCAGCGCTTCATTCCACGGTTTCAGATCTCTAAGGAAATAGTCTACCGCTGTTTCTAGTTCTTCCCCCATATCCCCCAAGACATATCCATTTTTTAAATGGTCTACATACTCCGTATGGGTACGATTGATCTGAGGAATTCCTGCCGAAATGCCTGCAATTTGTGTATACAGATTGGGTTCCTCACTTACGTCTACTATTAAGCGAGTCTGTTCTAATTCTTTGATGATATCATTCTCGTTAAAGAAATTTCGAACCTTATAACGATCTTGCTTCTTTTCAAAGAGAGAGGCATCTTCGAGGAGGTGGTTTTCTCCCAGTTCTCGAGAATCAACCTGAACACCTAGAGAAGCTATCCCCATCTTGCTAGCCAAGTCTTCTAAGTGATGATCCAGTGCCGCTACGGTTTCATCAGAAGCATTGTAAATCGCGAAAATGACCTCAAACAAGGGATTTTTCGCTAAAATTTCGAACACTTTCTCTAAAACGGATGGAGTGGGGAGATTCTTTTCATCCAGGTAGAAAAAGATTTTCGACTCTTTCCTCTCCTGGCTGCTTCCCAATCTCAGCCGCGAATCAAAGGACGTCAGGCGATGGACCTTAGAAGCCATACTTGGAGCAAGACGAAGCAAGTCTTGTTTCGTTTTTTCACTATCAGCCAGCACCAAGTCAACCTCTTTTAAAGAAAAAGGAAGCAAGGAATCTTCTTGTGATAGTGGCTGACGTTGTCCATAAAAAGAGAGAACCTTTGAAATGCCCCGCTCCACTTGTTGGATAAAGGGTAGGTTAACTGGATGGGCTGCAATCACCATACGATCGTGACCCGGAACTAGGTCTTCTAGTATGGCTTTCATTTTTTCAGCAACCACTTCGCCCATGTCCGAGTAAGTTTCTCGTTTAAACTGCTTCTGAAAGGCTTCATTAACAAAGACCATGTGGCTAGCATCCATCAATAACTCTCTCAAAACCCAGTCCCCTTCGGGGGTTAGATAGTCTTGGAAATACGGACTTCCCTCTTTGTAGTATAAGACACTGGAAATAAAGCCTCGGTCATCTAGATACTGCACATAAACCGTTTCTTTATCCTTTAGCCGATTAACTGAAAGAAGATTCCCATCTGTCCCCAAATCGATATTAGCGATGACCTGACCGCGACAGAAAGCCACTATTTGAAAAGGAGTATAGGCAAAGCTTGTTTGAGCTGGCCATTCTAAATCCTCGACCTGGACCGGTATCATCTCTTGGCGAGGGGAAATCCCCTGAATGTGATCAAAAATTGACAGATAGTCTGTTTCCAACAAATCTTGCCGATGGAGGTAGTAACGCAGTTGTGGGCAATAATGTGGAAGCACTAATTTCCGCTCCACTCCCGCTTCCTGGAAGACTCGAATTTGATGAATGGTCTCATCAAATTCAATCATATCTTTCGACCAATACCAAGGCGTCGTCGTATTGTACCAAATACGCTCGCTGCCATACCAGGCTGGGATAAAGTAATACATAGCAACTCCTAAAACAATCTTGTGTAGCGTTGGTTCACGCGAAGAGCTCGAACTTCCTCCCGGATCGTCGAAATCATCCCCACAAACATGAGAAAACTTCCGGGAATCATGACCAAACGCAAGAGCCCTCTATCCCAAAGCAGAAAAAGGAAGGGCAACACGGTAAACAGGATTAGATACAGCATCCCAAAAACCGTTAAACGGAAGACAATTCGATTGATGTACCTACGCGTCTCATCTCCAGGATAAACAAAATCAACATACTCTGAGTTTTTCATCATTTTGTCTGCAATTTCTTCCCCATTGACCGTTACAAAGGCAAAAGCAAAGGACAGAATAGCCATCATCAGACCATAGAGAAATATCCAGGCTGGCTCTCCTATGACCAACTCATTAGCAATAGTGGCAGCCCATGAAGCACGGGGATTAATGGCTTGGACCAGCAAAAAGATGTATTGCGGGATAGAAACCAAGGTCATGGCATACATAAAGGGCATGCCTCCAGCTGGATTGAGCTTCATATCTAAAAACGTGTGAGCTTTCAAACTGTTGTGAATCCCCAGTTTATTCACAGGGATCCGATAGCGAGCATACTCAATGCATACGACCATGAAAATAAATGTTAATAAAAGGGGCACTAGAAACAGGAGGCTGTATGCTGAACCCCCACTCTTTGACAAGGTTCCAAGGACATCCTCTGGCAAGTACAGGAGCATCCCCGCCATCATGATCACAATAGAATTCCCCAAGCCTAGGGCCGTATTTAAATCAGCTAACCAGACCAAGAAAAAGGTTCCTGCAATCATTATCAAGGCATTGAGCGAGACAACTAGAAGGGGGCTCAGATCTGTTTGTAAGGGGAGATAAAGAGAGATGGCCAGAGATTGAACAAGAGCAAGAGCAAGTGTCAGGTACATCTTCCGTCGTTCCACAAGCTCCGAACTGGTCCTCTCCAGGTTATACCGTTTAGATACTGTAAACAACCGCCACAAAATCATGGAAGACATCCAGGGAGAAAGTCCAATAGCGAAGATGGACATGCCACGAAGATTTCCACCCATGATAGCACTCGTCAACTCCAGACCCCTTGCAGCACCTTCATTCACATTTAGAACCTTCGCTAGGTCTACAAAGGGCAAGGTGATTTTACTTCCTAAAACATAAACAAAAACGAATAGGATTGTCCAAAATAATCGTTTCCTAACTCCAGATTGTTTCATCATATCCTGCTCTTCTACTCCCCCTTCTTTCGAATGCTTATCCTAACTAAGTCCTCTCATCAAATTTGACCATTTCACCTAAACGATCTCTGATCTATAAGAGAAAAAAAGTTCTTCAGAAGATGATCTGAAGAACCACTATTCATCTAGCTTTTCTCCATTCATTATACCATATTTCACTAGGCTTTTCACCCGACATTCTCAAAGAAAACCGACAAATCCACTCATGGATCTGCCGGTATATCAGAAGAATCGAAAGAAGCAAATTTTCAATTTAAGAAAGATGATTGTATTTACTTTTTACGATGGAAAAATGAGGCCAAGCCTGCAAAGAAAGCTACTACAAGCGTAATGAACAGCTCACGTGACGTCACTCCCAGAGAGTCCGACGCCGATTTCGCTTCAGAGACAGAAGCAGCCGATTTCTCGCCAGAAGAGCTCATCTGAGGAGTCACTTGACTTTGTGAATGGGATTGACTTGCCGAGCTAGAGGTAGAACGACTCGTTGAAAGAGAAGTCGATTCTGAGGAGAGCTGGCTTGCTTTTAATGAAACAAGTGTGCTCGCTGGCTCCTGAAGACTCGCCGAAGCAGACCCGTACACCACTGTAGATTCGTTTACTGCATTTGAAGCCAAGGCAGAAGCGGATGACCAATTTGATGCCTGTGACATAGAATGAGTAGACGAAGTCGATCTATTTGTAGAAGTCGAAGACTGATCAGAAGCACTCGTTTGATGCGATGCTGAAGCCAATTCAGAGGTTTGTTTGTTTGAAGCAGATTCGGATGGGCTTGCTAAAACAGACGCTGAATTCAAGACTGATTTTGATGCGCTTGCTGACGCGGAAACGGATGCTGAAGTCAACTTAGACACTGAGGCAGACTGAAGCTCAGAAGATTCCATTTGAGCTACAGATTCTGATATGCTGGTTGAAACTGACTCTGAGATTGAAGCGGATGCCAATTCAGAGGCTTGTTTGTTTGAAGCAGATTCAGAGGCACTGATTGAAACAGACTCAAAACTCAAGATAGATTCTGAAGCTCTTGCTGACGCGGAAACGGATGCTGAAGTCAACTCAGACACTGAGGCAGATTGAAGTTCAGAAGATTCCATACGAGCTACAGATTCGGATGTGCTGGTTGAAACTGACTCAGATGTTGATGTCGACTCTAACTCAGAGGATTGCTTGCGAGAAGCAGATTCTGATGCACTTTCTGAAACAGACTCAGAACTCAAAATAGATTCTGAAGCTCTTGCTGAAACTGACTCAGAGGTCGAAGCCAATTTAGAGGCTTGCTTGCGAGAAGCCGATTCGGATGCACTTTCTGAAACAGATGTTGAATTCAAGACCGATTCTGATACGCTTACTGAAACTGATGCAGAGTTCAAAACAGACTCTGAACTACTTACTGATACAGACTCACTAGTTGACACTGAATCAGATGTTGATGTTGACTCTAACTCAGAAACTTGCTTGCTTGAAGCAGACTCAGAACTCAAGATAGATTCCGAAGCTCTTGCTGAAACGGACTCAGAGATTGAAGCGGATGCCAATTCAGAGGCTTGTTTGGTTGAAGCAGATTCGGATGCACTTTCTGAAACAGATGCTGAATTCAAGACCGATTCAGATACGCTGGCTGAAACTGACTCTGAGGCCGAAGCCAATTCAGAGGCTTGCTTGCGAGAAGCAGATTCGGATGCTCTTGCTGAAACAGACGCTGAATTCAAGACCAATTCAGATACGCTGGCTGACGCACTTGTCGATGTTGAAACGGAAACGCTGATTGATTCAGAAGTCAACTCAGACACTGAGGCAGACTGAAGCTCAGAAGCTTGTTTGTTTGAAGCAAATTCGGATGTGCTCGCTGAAACAGATGCTGAATTCAATTCCGATTCGGATACGCTGGCTGAAACAGATGCACTTGATTCTGACACACTTGTAGATGCTGAAGTTGACACGCTTGTTGATTTCGAAGTCAACTCAGACACTGAGGCAGATTGAAGCTCAGAAGATTCCATTTGAGCTTCAGATTCTGATGTGCTTGCTGAAACAGATGCAGAATTCAAAACAGACTCTGAACTACTTACTGATACAGACTCACTAGTTGACACTGAATCAGATGTTGATGTTGACTCAAACTCAGAGGCTTGCTTGCGAGAAGCAGATTCAGATGCACGGATTGAAACAGACTCGGAATTCAAGACTGATTCGGATGCGCTGGCTGAAACTGACTCTGAGGCCGAAGCCAATTCAGAGGCTTGTTTGTTTGAAGCAGATTCTGATGCGCTTGCTGAAGCCGAAACGGATTCCGAACTCAACTCAGATACAGATGTAGACTGAAGCTCAGAAGATTCCATTTGAGCTTCAGATTCTGATGTGCTAGTTGAGACTGACTCTGATGTTGAAGCAGACGCCAACTCAGAAACTTGCGTGCGTGAGGTCGAATCAGAGACACTGTTTGAAACAGACGCTGAATTCAAGACTGATTCTGATACGCTGGCTGAAACCGATGCTCTTGCTTCTGACACACTTGTCAAAGCCGAAGCTGAAACGCTTGTTGATTTCGAAGTCAACTCAGACACTGAGACAGATTGAAGTTCAGAAGATTCCATACGAGCTACAGATTCTGAAGTGCTAGTTGAGACTGACTCAGAGGCTGAGGTTGAAGCCGATGCCAACTCAGATGCTAGCTTGCTTGAGGTTGACTCAGATGCACTTGTTGAAACGGATGTTGAATTCAAGACTGATTCTGACGCGCTTGCTGAAACTGACGCACTAGTTTTTGAAGCACTCGTTGAAACTGACTCAGAGACCGAAGCAGACGCTAACTTAGATGTTTGTTTACTTGAGATTGATTCAGATCTACTTACTGAAACGGACTCGGAACTCAAGACAGATTCTGATGCGCTACTTGAAACTGATTCAGAAGTTAAGACTGATTCTGATACACTTGCCGAAATCGACGTACTTGCTTCTGAAGCACTTATCGATGATGAAGTTGACACGCTAGTTGATTCCGAAATCAACTCAGATACTGAAGCGGATTGAAGTTCAGAAGATTTCATACGAGCTACAGATTCTGAAGTACTTGCTGACGTTGATGCAATTGACTCTGATACAGACAAGGAACCACTTAAGGATTCAGAAGCGGATTTCTCTGAAGCTGACAACGAGCTACTTGCTGAAGTAGAAACAACCGACTCTGATACAGACAAGGAGCCACTCAAGGATTCAGAAGCGGATTTCTCTGAAGCTGATACTGAAGTACTTGCTGACGTTGATGCAATTGACTCTGATACAGACAAGGAGCCACTTAAGGATTCAGAAGCGGATTTCTCTGAAACTGACAATGAACTGCTTGCTGAAGCCGAAACGGATACCTCTGAGGCTGATAACGATGCACTTGTCGAAGCGGAAGAAATCGACTCCGATACAGACAAGGAGCCATTCAATGACTCAGAAGCTAACTTCTCTGAAGCAGATAGAGAGCTACTTACCGATACTGAAGCTGAGACCTCCGAATCATTCTGCAAATTAGACTGAGAAGAAGATAGCGATTGAGATTCGAGTTCCTGTGAAATAGAAAAACTATCTGATACCGAGTCACTACTTGACATCGACTCAGATAAGGACGTTGATTGACTATCCCACAGAGAAACAGCTACAGACAGAGATTGAGACTCTGAAGCAACTACCTGTGAGTTGCTTTCTGAGTATGAAAGACTATCTTGTGTTGACATCGAATGAGAAGCTGAATAAATGAATGATTGAGAACTCAATTCAGAAGGAGTCATTCTTCGGTAATAGTAATTCACACTCTTTAATGGCCAGTAGCTAACCCTGGTCGAAACCGTATGATAAAACTTAGAAAATCCGTCAGCACCTTGAAGGGATGCATCGTCACCCACAATATGGCTACCACTAAGCTGTGCTTGATTTTCTGGGGCGGAAGTATATGGTTTACGGAAAGAATATTCCTTACCCGTTTTTTCATCCGTATAGCTCACCTTCTCTGTCAAGGAGAACCAACCTGAGATTTTTAACTTAAAGTTTTTTCCATCTGAAAAATCGGGAGTGACTGTAAGAGAATAATCCTCTTTCTTGCTTTTTATCTCTCGCGTCTCAAGATTTTCAAAGGTTTCATTCCAATGATCATTTCTAAAGGCCTTTTCATAGACCAAGGTATAATTTGCAAGGTCAAATACTGTACCGTTATCACCTTTCCGGTAATTTCTCTGTTTGGAAGGATCCAAGACATAGTATTTTAAGGTGAAATCGCCATTCGGACTCGTCACTTCTCGGACAAGTTTAATATAACGATCTCTTGCTCCTCCCCAATAAGTATCTACATTCTGTTCTCCAACCTTTCTCAGATCAAGGACGCCAGACATTTTATTCTGATGGTAGTCTACTAGTGGAACTTGCATAAAACCATCCAATTGTCGAGCAGCCGAAGCTGTATACTCTTGGCCTTCAATACCAACCTGGGCATAAGAGGCTAAAACCTTTTCTCTACCAGTTGGAACATAAGCTCCTCGCGAGAATTGTCCTTTGTCGTCAATGAGCTTATAATAGGTGACATGTTCAGCACTTCGTGATGGAACAATGGATGCTACTGTCGATGGTGCATAAAGACCTACATTTTTAGGTTCTAGCACATCATAAAGCTGTTGAATCATAAATTTAGGAGTCTGGTAACTTACACTTTGCATCCGTATAACTCCAGGTTTCCCATCATCATAAATTGAGTAAAAGACCCTGTATTGGCGGTTTGTATCTGAACCAACTAATTCCTTTGGTAAATCAAATTCAACTACACTATTTGCTTTAACTGTTTGAGCATAAACCTCCGTACCACTAGACTTTTTAACCAAGCGGAAGTATACGTCGACACCTTTAGGAGTAGTTGAACCAATCGAGCTACGATCGACGGATAAGGTTGCATAATAATCCAGAGGATCCGGTTTCACTCGATTAACGAAATCCCAAATAGCAAAGGTATAACGTGTCACATCATGGTTCTCAGACAGAGACTTAAGAGTCGCAGGATCGAGATTTATTACAGATTTATCTAAATGCGGGTCCTTTTCTACTCCTGCAAATTTCAAAGCAGCATCTTCGATATTAGCTCCGTTTCGGTCTTCCAAATCAGGAGTAATTTCTGATAACTCTTCAGAGTCCGTTACGGTTTCATAAATCGGTGCCAACTGAGCTGCAATGGCAGGTTTGCCGTTTACACTGCTATTCCCCACAAAACCTGATGCTTTCAGAGCAAGCATCATTTCATCAACAGACTCATTTAACCGTTGACGCTGCTCCACATATGCTTGCGTCGCAACATTTTCATGAAGCAACTGAGTACCGGTTGACAAGTCGGTTTGCACCTTAGCGATAGCAGCTGAAAGAGCTGCTTTTTGATCCGCATTTGTAAGGTTTGAGGCATAGTTTTCGGCCATTTGGGTCAACAAGGTCGCTTCTGACAGATTCTGTTCTAGACCAACCTTATCCGTTGCACCTAGAACCCTTTCGGTCGTTTCCACGCTTGACTCTGATGTCGTCGTAGCTTCTGAAGCAGATTCGCTCGGAGCCACAGTAAGGCTCTCAGAACCGTGCTCGCTTAAAGAGACTGAAGCACTTGTCGATTCGAAACTTTCTTCTGACATTGATCTGGCATCAGAAACAGATCCAATCACTAAGCTATTGGCCTCTGCTAAGGTCTCTTTCTGTAATTCAGAAGTTGTCACCACATCAGTTCCTGCTTCATCCGCAAAAGCCGTGTTGATAATGGAGGTAGCACCAGCAGCTGCTCCCGTCGCCAATAAGCCTTTCAGTACAAATTGACTTGTAGAACGGATCCCATCACGCTCCTTATCTGACTTCGTTACAACTCTTGTTTCTACTTCTCCACGAACAATTTTAAATAAACCTAAGGTAGAATTTTCTGAACGAACCCAGTGCTTCCCAGACTTGATTAACTTGAAACGAGTCGTTCGATCCATCTCCCTAACTTTTCCATTCAAACGTTTAAAAAACATGAATATCCCCTCAACATTATAGTCATTAAATATTATACATTATTACTATACATATTCAAGTAATTTGAGGTAAATAACAATTCAATTTTCAAAAAATTTCCTCCTCGAAAGTATTTTCATTATTTTTTGATAAAATCAGCGAAATCTAATAGGGTAAAACAGAAAAAAAGAACCTCAAAATGAGATTCTTTTTTAGACACTCAAAATACTAGATGGCTGTTTTCACATAGCGATACAGGATTATTCTTCCTCTTCTTTTTTACGGCGCCCCAATAGAGCTAGCCCAACGAAAGATGCAAGAGGAGCAAATAAGGTTGATGCTGTAGTTTTCTTCTCCCCAGTTGCCGGAAGAACTTCTTCCGATGAGCTTTCTTTGTTGGATAAGGACTGGATGAGTAATCCCGGAGCCCCATCAGATTGAGCCTCACTTGTTGAATTCAACCTTGAAAGAGACTGAGAATGACTGATTGACTCTAAGTGTCTATGTGAGTCAAATGAGGATTCTGAAAGGGTTTCACTAGTTGAGATTGAACCGCTCAAGGATTCCGATGACGACTCGGTTAGACTGACTGATTCAGACCTAGACTCCGGTGTCGAGACAGACTCGCTTGTTGGAGCAGATTGACTCAAAGAACTCGAGATAGAAGCTGAATTCCTTACCGACTCGGATTGAGAAGTTGACATAGATTCACTTGCGGAAATTGAGGTAGTCATTAATTCGGAGACGGACTCGGATTCTGAGGTCAACTGGCTAGTTGAAAGGTATTGGGAATCTGAGACCGACCCTCTTGTAGAATCCGAAGTACTCAAAGAGACTGACTCTGACTCCAACTCAGAAGTTGAAGCTGAGTAATTTGCTGAGAATGTAGTACTCAAAGATTCTGAAACAGACTCGGTGATACTTTCTGATACCGATTGACTTACAGAATCGGATCCAGAGGTCGAAAGAGATTCACTGGCGGATTCAGAGGTGCTTAATGATTCGGAGACGGATTCTGAGCTACTTTCCGAAGTCGATTGACTGAGCGACTCGGACTTAGAAGTCGAAAGTGACTCACTTACAGAAACTAAGGTACTCAAGGAGTCAGAAACTGACTCTGAAACACTTACCGATACTGACTGACTGAACGACTCAGATTCAATGGTAGAAACGGACTCACTTGCTGAAACTGAGGTACTCAAAGACTCTGAGACGCTCTCTAACAGGCTCTCAGATGCTAATTGACTTTCGACAACCGACTCTGAAGTCGAAAGAAAATCACTTGTGGAAACGGATGTACTCAACGAATCTGAAACAGACTCGATGACACTTGCCGATACCGACTGATTGAGCGACTTAGATTCAGAGATCGAAAGAGATTCACT
This sequence comes from Streptococcus australis, assembly GCF_047463015.1. Classification (GTDB taxonomy): domain Bacteria; phylum Bacillota; class Bacilli; order Lactobacillales; family Streptococcaceae; genus Streptococcus; species Streptococcus australis_F. The sequence continues at coordinate 378,324 of NZ_JASHER010000001.1, forward strand.
GGCGTATTCAGAGGTGCTTAATGATTCGAAGACGGATTCTGAGCTACTTTCCGAAGTCGACTGACTGAGCAACTCGGACTTAGAAGTCGAAAGTGACTCACTTACAGAAACTAAGGTACTCAAGGAGGCAGAAACTGACTCTGAAACACTTGCCGATGCAGACTGGCTGAGCGACTCGGAAACAGAGGTCAAAACGGAATCACTTGTCGAAACGGAGGTACTCAAGAATTCTGAGACGGATTCCGAAACACTTGCCGATACCGATTGACTTACAGATTCGGATTGAGATGTCAATACAGACTCACTTACGGAAACTGAAGCACTCAAGGAGTCTGAGACTGATTCCGAAAAACTTCCCGATACCGATTGACTTACAGACTCGGATTCAGAAGTCAAAACAGATTCACTTGCAGAAACCGAGGTACTCAAGAATTCTGAAACGGATTCCGAAACACTTGCCGATGTAGACTGACTAAGCGAATCGGACTCAGAGATAGAAACGGATTCACTTGTGGAAACTGAGGTACTCAAGAATTCTGAGACGGATTCGGAAACACTTGCCGATGTAAACTGACTTAACAACTCGGACTCAGAGGTAGAAACGGATTCACTTGTGGAAACCGCTGTGCTTAACGATCCTGAGACACTCTCTGACAGGCTCTCAGATGCAGACTGACTTAACGACTCGGATTCAGAAGTCAAAACAGATTCACTTGCAGAAACCGAAGTACTCAAGAATCCTGAGACGGATCCTGAGACACTTGCCGATGTAGACTGACTTAACGACTCGGACTCAGAGGTAGAAACGGAAGCACTTGTGGAAACCGCTGTGCTTAACGATCCTGAGACACTCTCTGACAGGCTCTCAGATGCAAACTGACTTAACGACTCGGATTGAGAAGTCAAAGCAGATTCACTTGCAGAAACCGAAGTACTCAACGATTCTGAGACAGACTCTGAAATGCTTTCCGATACCGACTGACTTAACGACTCGGACTCAGAGGTCGAAACGGACTCACTCGCGGAAACCGAGGTACTCAACGATTCCGAAACCGACTCGGAGACACTTGCCGAGGTAGACTGACTAAGCGAATCGGACTCAGAAGTCGAAAGTGACTCACTTGTGGAAACCGAGGTACTCAACGATTCCGAAACCGACTCTGAAACACTTGCCGATATAGACTGACTAAGCGAATCGGATTCAGAGGTCGAAACGGAATCACTTGTGGAAACCGAGGTACTCAACGATTCCGAAA
>NZ_JASHER010000002.1:0-376095 GCF_047463015.1 Streptococcus australis
AAATTACATCATATTTTATAATGAAACTAGAATTCAACAGAGATTAAATGACCAGTCTCCTGTAGAGTACAGAAAACTGGTCGCATAAGAGGTTTTTTCTCTTGTCCCATTATTGGGGTGCAGTGCCATCTGGAAAGGTTTTTCTTCTTATAATCCGTAGTTATAATCGTCATCCTGCATAGCTTCTACTTCACCGAGGAGGTAACCATTTCCGACTTGAGAGAAGAAGTCGTGGTTGGATGTACCGGTTGAGATCCCGTTCATAACGATTGGGTTGACATCATCTGCTGAATCAGGGAAGAGCGGATCTTGTCCCAAGTTCATAAGGGCTTTGTTCGCATTGTAGCGAAGGAAAGTCTTGACTTCCTCTGTCCAGCCCACACCGTCATAGAGGCTCTCTGTATAGCCTTCTTCATTCTCATAGAGGGTGTAGAGTAGGTCATACATCCATTCTTTTAGTTTTTCTTGTTCGTCTTCTGGTAATTCGTTAAATCCAAGTTGGAACTTATAGCCGATATAGGTTCCGTGAACAGATTCGTCCCGAATGATCAACTTGATGATTTCAGCCACGTTGGCCAACTTGTTGTTTCCAAGATAGTAGAGCGGTGTGAAGAAACCAGAGTAGAAGAGGAAGGTTTCAAGGAAGACGCTGGCTACTTTCTTTTCAAGGGGAGTTCCATTGAGGTAGATCTCATTGATGATTTCTGCCTTCTTCTGAAGGAAAGGATTGGTATTGGTCCATTCGAAAATCTCTTCGATTTCTGACTTGGTATTCAAGGTAGAGAAGATAGAAGAGTAAGACTTAGCATGGACAGATTCCATAAATTGGATGTTGTTAAAGACAGCTTCTTCGTGGGGAGTACGGATATCTGCACGAAGGGCTTGCACACCAGTTTCGGACTGCATAGTATCCAAGAGTGTCAATCCACCAAAGACTTTACCTACCAAGTCTTTTTCTTTGAGAGATAACTTTCTCCAGTCGTCCAAGTCGTTTGACAAAGGAATCCGTGTATCCAACCAGAATTGTTCGGTTAGCTTTTCCCAAGTAGATTTATCGATGACATCTTCGATGGCATTCCAGTTAATGGCTTTGTAGTAAGTTTCCATTTGAAATCTCTTTCTTTTTCTAATTCATTCGATCATACAATCATTGTTATTCTAACACAATTGTTAGCATCCCGCACAAAAAGTCGGCGGACCGACTTTTGGTAGCAGTGGATCAGAGTGTCTTAGATGACACAGCTTTCACATTGGTTCGCGCCAACTTCTCCACCATCATCTGTAAAGGTACGGACGTAGTAGATAGACTTGATTCCCTTATTAAAGGCATAGTTACGAAGGATAGACAAGTCACGAGTGGTTTGTTTGTTTTCAGTTTTCCATTCGTAAAGACCTTTTGGAATGTCACTGCGCATAAAGAGAGTCAGTGAGAGCCCTTGGTCTACGTGCTCAGTTGCGGCAGCATAGACATCGATGACTTTCCGCATATCCATATCGTAAGCAGAAGTGTAGTAAGGAATGGTATCTGTTGATAATCCTGCTGCAGGGTAGTAGATCTTCCCGATTTTCTTCTCTTGACGTTCTTCAATCCGTTGTGTAATTGGGTGGATAGAAGCAGACACGTCATTGATGTAGCTGATAGAACCATTTGGTGCGACAGCCAAACGGTTTTGGTGGTAAAGACCATCTGCTTTCACTTTATCACGAAGTTCAGCCCAATCTTCTGCACTAGGGATGAAGATGTCTTTAAAGAGTTCTTTGACACGCTCTGATTTTGGAACAAATTTTCCACTTGTGTACTTATCAAAGTAGCTACCGTTGGCATAGTCTGATTTTTCAAAGTTGTGGAAGGTAACACCCCGTTCACGCGCGATGTTGTTTGATTCCACGAGGGTCCAGTAGTTCATAAGCATGAAGTAGATGCTAGTGAACTCAACAGACTCAGGTGATCCGTACTCGATCAATTGTTGCGCAAGATAGCTATGAAGTCCCATCGCACCGAGGCCAAAGGTATGCGCTAGGCTATTTCCATGGTCGATCGTAGGAACAGCGACGATGTGAGAACTATCTGTCACAAAGGTCAAAGCACGAACCATGGCACGAATAGAACGACCAAAGTCAGGTGAGGTCATCATGTTGACAACGTTGGTTGAACCAAGGTTACATGAGACGTCGGTCCCCATTTTAATGAATTCTTGAGCATCGTTGATCAAGCTTGGTTCTTGAACCTGGAGGATCTCTGAACACAAGTTACTCATGATGATTTTGCCATCAACTGGGTTGGCGCGGTTAGCAGTATCAATATTGACTACATATGGGTAACCAGATTCTTGTTGCAATTTAGAAATTTCTGTTTCCAAATCACGGGCTTTAATTTTTGTCTTACGGATGTTTGGATTAGCAACCAACTCATCGTATTTTTCAGTGATGTCGATATAGTTGAATGGCACTCCGTATTCACGCTCTACAGAATATGGGCTGAAGAGATACATTTCTTCATTCTTACGAGCCAACTCATAGAACTTGTCTGGTACGACGACACCAAGTGAGAGAGTCTTAACACGAACTTTTTCATCGGCATTTTCTTTCTTAGTTGAAAGGAAGGCGATGATGTCTGGGTGGAAGACGTTGAGGTAAACAACCCCCGCCCCTTGACGTTGACCAAGTTGGTTAGAGTAAGAGAAGCTATCTTCAAAGAGTTTCATAACAGGAACGACCCCAGAAGCAGCTCCTTCATAGCCTTTGATCGGTGCTCCAGCTTCACGAAGGTTGCTGAGGGAGATTCCAACCCCACCACCGATACGTGAAAGTTGAAGGGCAGAGTTGATAGAGCGTCCAATCGCATTCATATCATCTGTTACTTGGATCAAGAAACAGGAAACCAATTCTCCACGGCGGGCACGTCCAGCATTTAAGAAAGAAGGAGTAGCTGGTTGGTAGCGTTGGTGGATGATTTCGTTTGCGATGTCTTTGGCAATGTCTTCATTTCCATCTGCAAAATAGAGAGCATTGAAGAAGACGCGGTCTTCCATGCTTTCGAGATAGTATTCTCCATCATTTGTTTTAAGCGCATACTGGTTATAGAATTTATAGGCAGCCATGAAGGACTTGAATTGGAAGTTTTGGTCTTTGATAAATTGATAAAGTTCTTCCAAGAATTCTGGACGATATTTCTTGATAAAAGCTGTTTCGATATAGTTGTGTTCAATAAGGTAGTTGATTTTATCCGTTATTGAATCAAAGGCCATAGTATTTGGCGCAACATTTTCTTTAAAGAAAGCATCCAAGGCTTCTTTGTCTTTATGAAGCATGATTTGACCGTTTACTGGACGGTTGATTTCATTATTAAGACGGAAGTAGGTTACGTCTTCAAGTGATTTTAATCCCATAATGTTCCTTTTTCTAATTCAAAAACAAAGGGGAGGCAAGCTCCCCTGTACAAGTAAAAGGGCCAGGGAACACAGTAGTCAAGGACTACAGTCATCCATTCCCTAGACCAATCAAATCCTGTTTGATAATGTTAAGATAATTTCTTGAGCTTAGCTGGTTGGAAGCCAGAGAAGACTTCATCTGCCGTTTGGATAACTGGCGCAGCATTGAAACCAAGGTTCTTCACATGGTCTACAAACTCAGGTTGCTCATCTAGATTAATTTCACGGTATTCAACGTGATTGGTATCTAAAAAACGTTTGGTCATTTTACATTGAACGCAATTATTTTTTGAATAAATTGTCACCATAATGTGATCTAACTCCTCTAAATTCATAAATCTGTATCTAGTATAAACAAAAGGTTTTTCCTTGTCAAGAGTTTTAACTAAATATTGTGCACATAAATTAACTATACCGGAAGATACCACAATATGTAGTATTGTAAGAATTAGTGAAAATTGAGGAAAACGTGATAAAATATAGGTTTTTTAAGTCAAAGGAATTCCTATCTTTTTCCTAAAATTCTATATACTGTGTCCGTGAAAGCAATTCTATTTATTTAATAGAAGAAAGTAAAAAAAGAAGATCAAAAGAAGAGAAAAATTGAGTGCTTCCTGTAAGTATTTTCAGTAAGTGTGTGATAAAAATCTTGAAAAATAATGAAGAAGATGATATAATAGCAAATTGTAAGGGTTATCACAGATAACTCAAAACTAATTTTAAAAGGAGAGTCAAACTATGGCTTCTAAAGATTTCCACATCGTGGCAGAAACAGGTATCCACGCACGTCCAGCAACTTTGTTGGTTCAAACTGCTAGCAAATTTGCTTCAGATATTACTCTTGAATACAAAGGTAAATCAGTTAACTTGAAATCAATCATGGGTGTTATGAGCCTTGGTGTTGGTCAAGGAGCTGACGTTGTAATCTCAGCTGAAGGAGCTGACGCTGATGATGCTCTTGCAGCAATCGCTGAAACAATGGAAAAAGAAGGATTGGCATAAACATGACAGAAATGCTTAAAGGAATTGCAGCATCTGATGGTGTTGCCGTTGCTAAGGCATATCTACTTGTTCAACCCGACTTGTCATTTGAAACAATCTCAGTTGAAGATACAAATGCAGAAGAAGCTCGTTTGGATGCAGCTCTTGAAGCTTCACAAAACGAGCTTTCTCTTATTCGGGAGAATGCAGTAGCGAGCCTTGGTGAGGAAGCAGCACAAGTATTTGATGCTCACATGATGGTTCTTTCTGACCCTGAAATGGTTGGTCAGATCAAGGAAACAATTCGCACGAAGAAGGTGAATGCTGAGGCTGGTTTAAAAGAAGTTACAGACATGTTTATCACCATCTTTGAAGGAATGGAAGATAACCCATACATGCAAGAACGTGCAGCAGATATTCGCGACGTTACCAAACGTGTTCTTGCAAACTTGCTTGGTAAAAAATTGCCAAACCCTGCGACCATCAATGAAGAAGCAATTGTGGTTGCGCATGACTTGACCCCATCAGATACAGCTCAATTGAACAAACAGTTCGTTAAAGCTTTTGTTACAAACATTGGTGGCCGTACAAGTCACTCAGCGATCATGGCGCGTACACTTGAAATCGCAGCTGTTCTTGGTACAAACAACATTACAGATCTTGTAAAAGATGGTGATGTTTTGGCCGTATCTGGAATCACTGGTGAAGTTGTTATCAACCCAAGTGAAGAACAAATCGCAGAATTCAAATCAGCTGGTGAAGCTTACGCGAAACAAAAAGCTGAATGGGCTCTTTTGAAAGATGCGAAAACTGTTACTGCAGATGGGAAACACTTCGAGTTGGCTGCTAACATCGGTACACCTAAAGACGTTGAAGGTGTGAATGAGAATGGTGCAGAAGCAGTTGGACTCTATCGTACTGAATTCTTGTACATGGACTCTCAAGACTTCCCAACTGAAGATGATCAATACGAAGCATACAAAGCGGTTCTTGAAGGTATGAACGGTAAACCTGTTGTCGTTCGTACGATGGATATCGGCGGGGATAAAGAACTTCCTTACTTCGATCTTCCTAAAGAAATGAACCCATTCTTGGGTTACCGTGCTTTGCGTATCTCCATCTCTGAAACTGGTAACCAAATGTTCCGTACTCAATTACGTGCCTTGCTTCGTGCATCTGTTCACGGTAAATTGCGGATCATGTTCCCAATGGTTGCTTTGTTGACGGAGTTCCGTACCGCTAAAGGTATTCTTGAAGAAGAAAAAGCGAAATTGGTTGCTGAAGGTGTTGCCGTTGCTGACGACATCGAAGTAGGTATCATGATTGAAATCCCAGCAGCAGCAATGTTGGCTGACCAATTTGCCAAAGAAGTTGACTTCTTCTCAATTGGTACAAACGACTTGATCCAATACACAATGGCTGCTGACCGTATGAACGAACAAGTATCATACCTTTACCAACCATATAACCCATCAATCCTTCGCTTGATTAACAACGTTATCAAGGCAGCTCACGCTGAAGGTAAATGGGCTGGTATGTGTGGTGAAATGGCCGGTGACCAAACAGCTGTTCCACTCCTTGTCGGAATGGGCTTGGATGAGTTCTCAATGTCAGCTACATCAGTCCTTCGTACACGTAGCTTGATGAAGAAATTGGATACAACTAAGATGCAAGAATACGCTAACCGTGCTCTTACTGAATGTTCAACAATGGAAGAAGTTCTTGAACTTTCTAAAGAATACGTGAACGTAGATTAATTGATTTTAAGAATCTGATAACAAAGTTATCACCTTGGAAGAGGTGGTAGCTTTTTTATTTTGCTACTTTATTTGTCTTATAAAGGAAGTAGCTGAATAAAAATAGAGTAGATATCCCTATATCAAAACAAAAAATCTAAATTTTCTAAAAATTTTCGGAAATAGGTTTAATTACAATGATTTTTATAGTATAATGTTAGAAAGATAGTTTGAAAGCTGAACAATTGTGAATTGATTTTAGGAAATTTCAGGGAAAACTTGGAAGTTTTGAATTATTTTCATATATTTTCATCGCATTATTCAAGAAATAATCTTGAATATTTCAACTATTTATAGTAGAATAATACTAATAGGAAGCGCTTACATAAAAGCGAGAGAGGTGAGTGAATGGATACGAAACAAGCATTGTATACATTTGGAACTGGGGAGAACTTTCATCTTCAACATTATCTAGGGGCTCATAAAGAGCAAGTAGATGGTGTGGAGGGGTATTGTTTCCGCGTATGGGCTCCAAATGCACAGGCAGTACACTTAGTAGGTGATTTCACCCAATGGGAAGAAAATGAAATTCCTATGGTGAGAAATGAAGCTGGTGTTTGGGAAGTTTTTACAACAGCACCTCAAGTGGGAGATATTTATAAGTACCATGTTACAAGACAAAATGGCCACCGCTTGATGAAGGTGGATCCTTTAGCGGTACGCATGGAAAAACGTCCAGGTACAGGAGCGGTTATTACTGATATTCCAGAGCGGAAATGGAAAGATGGACTGTGGATGGCGAGACGGAGAAAACTTGGTTTTCGATCTCGACCAGTTAATATCTATGAGGTTCATGCTGGATCCTGGAAACGGAATGAAGATGGAAGTCCTTATTCCTTTGCTCAGTTGAAGGAAGATTTGATTCCTTACTTGGTGAAAATGAACTATACCCATGTGGAGTTCATGCCGGTGATGGCTCACCCGCTCGGACTAAGTTGGGGCTATCAATTGATGGGTTACTTTGCCTTGGAACATACTTACGGAACACCGGAAGAGTTTCAGGATTTCGTTGAGGCCTGTCACTTGAATAACATTGGGGTGATTGTGGACTGGGTGCCCGGACACTTTACGATCAATGATGATGCCTTGGCCTATTATGATGGGACACCAACCTTTGAATATCAGGACCATCATCGGGCTCACAACTATGGTTGGGGAGCAATGAACTTTGACCTAGGGAAAAACCAGGTCCAATCCTTCCTTATTTCTAGTGTAAAATTCTGGATTGAGTTTTATCATTTGGATGGAATCCGGGTCGATGCGGTCAGCAACATGCTCTACTTAGATTACGATAGTGGTCCATGGACACCAAATATCGATGGTGGAAATCTCAATTATGAGGGGATTCATTTCCTTAAACGAATGAATGCGGTGATTAAACTTGAGCATCCTGATGTGATCATGGTTGCTGAAGAAAGTTCATCTGGAACTAAGATTACTGGTCCAGAAGAATACGGTGGCTTAGGTTTTGACTACAAGTGGAATATGGGATGGATGAATGATATCCTTCGCTTCTACGAGGAAGATCCTATTTACCGGAAATTTGATTTCAATTTGGTGACCTTTAGCTTTATGTATGCTTTCTCTGAGAATTTCTTGTTGCCGTTTTCTCACGATGAAGTGGTGCATGGCAAGAAGAGTCTCATGCATAAGATGTGGGGAGATCGCTACAATCAGTTCGCCGGCTTGAGAAATCTCTTGACCTATCAGATTTGTCACCCAGGTAAGAAATTGCTCTTCATGGGTTCAGAGTTCGGCCAATTCTTAGAATGGAAGTCTGAAGAACAGCTAGAATGGTCCAATCTGGAAGATGACATGAACCGCAAGATGCAAGAGTTTACTTCCCAGCTCAATCAATTCTACAAAGATAACAAGATGCTCTGGGAAATTGATGATAGCTATGATGGTATTGAGATTATTGATGCAGATAACCGAGATCAAAGTGTCTTGACCTTTACTCGTAAGGATAAAAAAGGGAATCATCTGCTATGTATCTTTAATATGGCCCCAGTAGAGCGCAAGGACTTTACAGTCGGCGTCCCTGTTGCTGGAGTCTATGAAGAAATTTGGAATACAGAATTAGAGAAATGGGGAGGTGTCTGGAAAGAGCACAACCAGGAAGTGAAGACTCAAGAGGGATTATGGAAAGATTATCCACAAACCTTGACCTTCACCTTACCGGCTCTTGGAGCTAGTGTATGGAAAGTGAAACGTAAACTTCGTTCCAATGTGTCTAAAACAAAAAAATAGTTGTTGGTGATCAACTGATCGCAGTCTATGATCCCATTCCTAACTCTGTAGAAGAGGCCACAGTGCCTCTCCTCAGAACTGGGAAGAAGGTCTCGTCAATCCAAAAAGGAGTAATCAATGAAGAATGAAATGCTAGCTCTGATCCTTGCTGGTGGGCAAGGAACTCGCCTTGGAAAACTCACTCAAAGCATTGCCAAACCTGCAGTGCAATTTGGGGGACGTTATCGTATTATTGACTTTGCCTTATCCAACTGTGCCAACTCAGGTATCCACAATGTTGGCGTGATTACTCAGTATCAACCGCTTGCCTTAAACAATCATATCGGAAATGGTTCAAGTTGGGGTCTTGATGGTATTAATACTGGGGTTTCTATCCTTCAACCTTATTCTGCAAGTGAAGGAAATCGTTGGTTTGAAGGAACAAGTCATGCGATTTTCCAAAATATCGACTACATCGATAGCATCAATCCAGAGTACGTATTGATTCTTTCTGGAGACCATATCTACAAGATGGACTACGATGAAATGCTTCAGTCTCATAAAGATCACAATGCTAGTCTTACAGTAGCTGTATTGGATGTACCTTTAAAAGAAGCTAGCCGTTTTGGAATTATGAATACGGATGCCAACAATCGTATTGTAGAGTTTGAAGAAAAACCTGCAGAGCCAAAATCGACAAAAGCTTCCATGGGAATCTATATTTTTGACTGGGCTCGCCTTCGCAATATGCTAGTGGCTGCAGAGAAGAGTGACATCGATATGTCTGACTTTGGTAAAAACGTTATTCCAACTTACCTTGAATCTGGAGAAAGCGTCTATGCTTATGAATTCAAGGGCTATTGGAAAGACGTGGGGACTATTGAATCTCTCTGGGAAGCGAATATGGAATACATTGATCCAAACAATGCCTTGGATAGCCGCGACCGTCACTGGAAGATCTATTCTCGTAACTTGATTTCACCACCAAACTTCTTTGGCGAACATGCTAATATTGAAGATTCCTTGGTAGTGGATGGGTGCTTGGTAGACGGAACCGTAAAACGTTCTATCTTGTCTACGGAAGCACAAGTTCGTAAAGGTGCAGTCGTTGAAGATTCTGTTATCATGAGTGGTGCCATTATCGGACAAGGTGCTGTGATTAAACGTGCGATTATCGGTGAAGGAGCAGTTGTTTCAGAAGGTGTTGTCATCGATGGAACGGAAGAAGTACAAGTCGTTGGATATAACGAAAAAGTGGGGGTAGCAACAGATGAAGATTGATAAGTATTCAGCTATTTTAGGAAACACAGTGGGCTTCCATGATATGTCGTCATTGACAGATCATCGTCCTGTTGCCAGTCTGCCATTTGATGGGAAATATCGTTTGATTGACTTCCCGCTTTCTAGCCTCGCTAATGCAGGAATCCGTAGTGTATTTGGTATTTTCCAACAAGAAAATATCAGTTCTGTCTTTGACCATATCCGCTCTGGTCGTGAGTGGGGCTTGTCAACTCTTTTGAGCCACTACTATCTCGGTATCTACAACACTCCAGTAGAAAGTTCAAACGTTGGCAAGGAATATTATGAGCAACTATTGACCTATTTGAAACGCTCTGGTTCGAACCAGACAGTCGCTCTTAACTGTGATATCTTAGTAAACATTGATTTGAACCAAGTCTTCCACTTGCACAATACCGTTGACAGACCAATCACAGTGGTCTACAAAAAGATGCATCATCGTGACATCTCTGAAGTAAATGCGGTTTTAGAAATCGATGAGACAGATCATGTACGTGGACAAAAGTTGTTTGATGGAACAGATCCAGATGCTCTCTATAATATGTCAACGGATATCTTTATCGTTGATACACCATGGTTGATTGAAAAATTGGAACAAGAGGTTCACAAGGAACATCCAGAAAAATTGCGTTATATCCTACGTGATTTGGCGGTTGAATACGGAGCATTCGCATTCGAATACACTGGCTATATTGCCAATATTCATTCTGTTGAATCCTACTACCGCGCTAATCTTGATATGTTGGAAACCAATAAATTCATGTCTCTCTTCTCACCAAATCAAAAAGTTTATACCAAGGTGAAAAATGAAGAGCCAACTTACTATGCTCCTGGTTCGCAAATTAAGAATTCGCAATTTGCATCAGGAAGCATTGTCGAAGCTTTGGTACATGATTCTGTCATTTCTCGTCGTGTTCATCTCCACAAGGGGGCAGAAATTCGTAGCAGTCTCTTATTCCCGGGAGTCGTTGTCCATGAGGGAGCTGTCGTAGAGCATGCGATTCTTGACAAGGGCGTCGTAGTTGAGACTGGTGTAACCATTCGTGGAACCAAAGAAGCACCTCTTGTGATTAAAAAAGGTGCTGTGATTACAGAGGATATTGGATAATGAAATTATTGTTTGTTGCCGCTGAAGGAGCTCCCTTTTCAAAAACAGGGGGCCTAGGAGATGTGATTGGGGCACTTCCTAAATCCTTGGCTAAAAAGGGACATGATGTCCGTGTCGTCCTTCCTTATTACGATATGGTGGAGGCGAAATTTGGCGATCAGATTGAAGATGTGCTACACTTTACTACAAAGGTAGGTTGGAGAAGTGAGTATGTTGGGGTAAAACGTATTTTTAGAGATGGTGTTACCTTTTACTTCATTGATAATCAAAAGTACTTCTTTAGAGGACACGTCTATGGAGATTTTGATGATGGGGAGCGTTTTGCCTTCTTCCAATTGGCAGCGCTTGAGATGATGGAACGTGTAGATTTCATTCCAGATATCGTCCACGCTCATGACTACCATACAGCCATGATTCCTTTCCTTCTTAAGGAAAAATACCGTTGGATTCAAGCTTACAATGGTATTAAGTCTGTCTTGACCATCCATAATCTGGAGTTCCAAGGGCAGTTTGACCCAGGGATGTTATGGGATTTGTTTGGAGTTGGATTTGAGCGTTATGAGGATGGTACTCTTCGGTGGAAAGATTGCTTAAACTGGATGAAGGCTGGGATCCTCTATGCTGATCGTGTGACGACGGTTTCACCAAGTTATAGTTATGAAATCAGAACAGCTGAATATGGTTGTGGACTCGATCAAATCTTACGCATGGAATCTGGTAAATTAACGGGGATTGTGAATGGAATCGATACAGACCTCTACAATCCTGAAACAGACCCGCTCTTGACCTATCATTTCAATAAAGATGATTTATCAGGAAAAGCAGCAAGTAAGCGAGCTCTTCAGGAACGTGTCGGACTTCCGGTTCGCGATGATGTTCCCTTGTTTGGAATCGTTTCTCGTTTGACCCGACAAAAAGGGTTTGATGTGGTGGTTGAAGAATTACATAACCTCTTACAAAAGGATATTCAAATCGTTCTTTTGGGAACGGGAGATCCTGGTTTTGAACATGCCTTTTCTTGGTTTGCTCAAGCTTATCCAGATAAACTCTCTGCCAATATTATGTTTGATGTCCAGTTGGCGCAGGAAATTTATGCTGCTTCTGATGTCTTCTTGATGCCAAGTCGTTTTGAACCATGTGGACTATCTCAAATGATGGCCATGCGCTATGGCACGCTACCATTGGTTCACGAGGTAGGAGGACTTCGAGATACAGTACAAGCCTATAATGTGCTTGATGGTAGTGGTACTGGCTTTAGCTTTAACAACCTTTCTGGTTACTGGCTAAACTGGGCTGTAGATCAAGCATTGACAGTCTATACTCATGATAAGGATGCTTGGCTTGGTCTCCAAAGACAAGCCATGAGCCGTGACTTCTCATGGGATACAGCTAGTCAACACTATGCTGATCTCTATCAATCATTATAAGATCAATAAAAAACGCCTATTTAGGCGTTTTTTGCTTGAGTAAGAAAAAATTTACTACTAAAATATAGGTAATCAAAAAAAGGAAGAAATCTGAGTAAGATATGTTGCTAAAATCACTGAAAAAAGATAAGATAGGTAAAGGTAAAAAATCACAGGAAGCTAGGTTAGAGAAAGGGAGTATCTACTCCAAAAATAAATATAGCTTCTTATGACGTACTAATATTACTATGTAGGAAGTTATAGGATGAAACAAACAAGAAAAGCTGTTGAAAAGATTACGAAGTATTCGATTCGAAAATTATCCGTCGGAGTAGGACCGGTTGCTATTGGAGCCTTTTTCTTTGCAACCAGCTTGTTAGGTGCACCATCCGTACAAGCAGATCAACTGACTCGAGAAGCAACAGTTCATTTAGGCTATGTTACGGAAAATGAGTTAACACCCGAAGAACAAGCCCAGGTGATTCATGCTATTCCTGAAGAGTATCAAAATGAAGATACCTTTTATCTGGTGTATAGGAAGAAAACAGCTAGCCAAGGGCTGCTGCCACAAACAGGCACGACCGAATTAGCAATTGCAGGTCTTAGTCTGGCGACTGCCTCCTTTGCAGTTCTTTTGCTTTCCAAGAAACATCGTAAAAAAGTAATGGGACTTTTATTAATTGGTTCCATGGGGCAAAGTCTGCTCTTGTCTATCGATGCTGCGGCCTTGCAAAATATTGAATTACGAAGCTACAATCACACTCTTTCCATTGCAAGCAGTAAAGAATTAGCCAATGGTGTTATTCCGATTGAAGGTTATGACTATGTCGGCTATCTTCGATATTCAGCTACTCCTAAATTGGATGGGCAAGCACCTGTCGTGAAAGGTAAAGAAAAGCCGGCCATCTCCGGTCTCTATCAACCCGCAACGAAAGAGGAGACTCTAACTCAGGTTACACCAAATGAAGGCCCTACTTTCCCTCTAGTGGAGAAGCCAAGAGTTGAAGTATCAACAGAAATTATTCCATTTGAAACTGTAGAACAAATAGATCCTACTTTGGCCAAAGGTCAAACGACAGTTCTAAGAGCTGGGCAAAATGGGGAACAAACTGTTTTAATAGAAGTGAGTACGGTAAATGGTCAGGAAGTTCGCAAAGTACTTGAAAGAACTGTAACAAAAGAAGCAGTTCCACAAATAATTGCTATTGGAACAAAGGAGGAGATTCAACCAAGTCCTCAACCTGTTCCAGTTGTAACTGCTAAAGGAACACAGGAAGAAGGTCATGCAGGGGAAGCTCCTGTACAGCCAGAGAACCCAGCTTATACCGGTGTTGTTGAAGCCAAGGGGACGCAAGAAGAAGGTCATGTGGGCGAAGCTCCTGTACAGCCAGAGAATCCCGCCTATACAGGAGTGGTGGAAGCCAAAGGGAACCAAGAAGAAGGCCATGTTGGTGAAGCTTCTGTACAACCAGAGAACCCAGCTTATACCGGTGTCGTTGAAGCCAAGGGAACACAGGAAGAAGGTCATGTGGGCGAAGCTCCGATTCAGCCTGAGAATCCAGCTTACCAAATAATGGAAGGAACGGTTACAGAAACAGAAACAGAGGTCCTTCCGTATGAAACCGAATATGTATCAGATGCAAATCGCTATACTGATGAAGAAAGTATCCTTCAAAAAGGAGAGGCAGGTAGTCAGGAAGTTCGCCGTGTCTATAAAACGGTCAATGGCGAGAAGATTGGTGAGCCTCTCAGCACAACAACTGAAACGGTAAAAGCACCTGTGACAGAAAAAATTAGTCGTGGGACCAAGGAGATTGAAGGGCAAGCAGAGGAAGTCGCTTTTGAGGAAATTCCATTTAAGACGGTAACCGAACAAGATGCCACCCTGCTAAAAGGAAGCGAAAGGGTTTCTCAAGCAGGAAAAAATGGGAAGAAGAAAATCACCAAGCTCTATAAGACCATTAAAGGTGTCAAAACTACGGATGCTCCAACGGTTTCGGAAGAAGTAGTTGAACAAGCCCAAGATCAGATTATTAAAAAAGGAACCAAAGAACTAGCTAAGCCAACCTTGACCTTGACTCAGGTCGATAAGGAAGAATTGAAGCGTAGTGCCAAAGCTACCTATCAGTTAGACAAGCCAGAGGGGGTGACCATCAAGTCTATCCAGGCTGTATTGAAGAAGGGTGATCAAGTTGTGAAAACTTTTGCCCTTTCAGAGACTGATTTAGCAGCTGCCTTACTGGATTTAGACTACTACAAGGATTATACGCTTGCTACGACCATGGTCTATGATCGTGGAAATGGGGATGAAGAAGAGGTTCTCAAGGAAGAACCACTAAGACTTGACCTTAAAAAAGTCGAAGTCAAAAACATCAAGGAAACCAGTCTGATTAGCGTGGATGACCAAGGCCTTGAGACCGATCGTAGCCTCTTGTCAGAAACACCTTCAGATGTGAAACCTTATTACTTAAAGGTTACCACCCATGATAATAAGGTCACAAAACTGGCCGTTGATAAAATTGAAGAAGTCACAATTGATGGTAAATCATTATACAAGGTGACTGCTAAAGCACCTGATCTCATCCAACGAACAGCAGATAAGCAGTTCAGTGAGGACTATGTCCATTACATTGCGAAGCCAAAAGCTCATGAAGGAGACGTCTACTACGATTTCAACGAACTTGTAAAAGCTATGCAAGCCAATCCGACTGGTACCTTTAAGCTTGGTAGCAATATGAATGCTGCGAATGTGCCAGCAACAGGAAAATCCTATGTGACCAATGCCTTCAGGGGGATTTTGGAAAGTACAGAAGGTAATAAATTTGCTATTCATAACATTACGAGACCATTATTTGGGAACATCGAAGGTGGTTCGGTTAAGAATCTTCTGCTTGAAAACGTCGCTATCGACCTACCTACGGTAGATCGAGTAGCACCAATTGCAAATGTTATCAAGAATAATGCGACTGTCGAAAATGTTAAAGTAACAGGGAATGTTGTTGGGGGCAACGATGTAGCTGGTATTATCAATAAAATTGATGGCAGTGGGAAGGTAAGTAATGTTGCCTTTATCGGAAAACTTCATGCTGCTGGAAACAAAGGTTGGTACTTAGCAGGTATTCTTGGTGAAAACTGGAAGGGTGTTGTTGAGAAAGCATACGTTGATGCTGAAATTACTGGTAATAAAGCAAAAGCTGCAGGTTTAGTTTATTCTTCTCAAAACGGTGGAAATAACCACACAGTAGGTAAAGAAGGAGTTCTCAGAAATTCAGTTGCTAAAGGTTCTATCGAGCTGAAAGAAGCGGTTCAATCTGGTGGATTACTGGGGACCAACTGGGCCTTGGGTGCCATTGAAGACAACATCACCATGATGAAAGTCAAAACAGGTGAGATGGTCTTCGGACACTCGGATATCGATGCAGATGATTACTTCACTTATTCAAGAACCAAACGGAATTTCAGTGTGGAGGACGTGAGTGAAGGTAAGAAATCCTTTAACAACTCCCGTAAAATTCCAAGCATTTCCCTTGCAGAAGCTGAGCAGAAAATTGAAGCAATGGGGATTACTGCTAATACATTTACCAGCGACAAACCAATTGAAGACAAGCTCAATAACCTTCTTAACAAAGACGATCAATACAAGGCAATTGATGGCTACGACGCCTCTCGCGAACTTGCTTACCGCAATATAGCAAAATTACAGCCTTTCTATAACAAAGAGTGGATTGTCGATCAAGGAAACAAATTGGCTGCGGGTAGTCCTCTCTTGACCAAGGAAGTCTTATCTGTGACGGCCATGAAGGGCAATGATTTTGTCACAGAATTGGCTGATGCCGACCACATTCTGATCCATTACTCTGATAAGACAAAAGATATCTTTAGCATTTCACCGAAAGATTCTAAAGTCAAACAAGTGAAAGAGTACAGTGTAGCAGAACTTGGTGAAGTGGTCTACACGCCAAATATGGTTGACAAAGACCGGACTGAGCTCATTAGTGCTATTGTTGAAACATTAAGTCCTGTAGAATTACAATCTGATCCCATCTACACACACCTTGGTAGAACTGGTCCAAATAAAGTCAATGCTATTAAGAACCTCTATCTGGAAGAAACCTTCAAAGAGGTGAAGGATCATTTGACTCACTTTGTGAAACAGTTGGTTGAAAATGAGGACCATCAATTAAACACGGATGAGGCTGCAAAACGGGCTTTGATCAAGAAAATTGACGACAACAAGGCAGCAGTTCTCCTTGGTCTTTCTTACCTCAACCGTTATTACGGGGTGAAATTCGATGATGTCAATCTCAAGCAACTCATGTTGTTTAAACCAGACTTCTATGGGAAGAATGTTGATGTATTAGACTTCTTGATTCAGATTGGTTCTAAAGAAAGTAATATTAAAGGCGATAGAACTTTAGAAGCTTATCGCGAAGCTATCGGAGGAGTTATCGGTATAGGCGAGTTAAATAGTTTCTTAGACTATAATATGCGTCTATTCACAGAAGACAAAGACCTGAATGATTGGTTCATCAAAGCAACCAAAGACAATGTCTATATTGTGGAGCCAAAAACAACGACTCCTGAGTTTGCGGATAAGAAACACAGAGCTTACGAAGGCTTAAATAACGATGTGCATGGCAAGATGATTTTACCACTCTTGAACTTAAAAGATGCCCATATGTTCTTGATTTCAACCTACAATACCATGGCCTACAGTTCCTTCGAGAAATACGGTAAGAACACTGAAGCGGAACGAAATGCCTTCAAGGCGGAAATTGATAAGGTCGCTAAAGGGCAACAAAATTACCTAGATTTCTGGTCTCGTCTAGCAACGGATAAGGTTCGCAATCAGCTCTTGAAAAGCAATAATATGGTGCCGACCCCTGTCCTTGATAACCAAAACTATAAAGGCATTAGTACAGATCGTTATGGACATACAGATAGTGGCAAAGATGTTGCTCCAATCCGTGAATTGTACGGGCCTACCGATCGTTACCATGCGACAGATTGGCGGATGGGGGCTGTAGCTCGAATTTACGGAAATCCTTATAAAGATGATTCCGTCTTCTTCATGGTAACGGATATGATCAGTGATTTTGGGGTTTCTGCCTTTACGCACGAAACGACGCACGTCAATGACCGTATGGTTTACTTAGGTGGTTGGAGACACCGCGAAGGAACAGATATTGAAGCCTTTGCCCAAGGAATGCTCCAAACCCCATCTGTATCCAATCCAAATGGGGAATACAAAGCCTTAGGTCTCAACATGGCCTATGAACGTCCAAACGATGGCAACCAATGGTACAATACCAATCCAAATGACCTCACCTCACGTGACGAAATTGATCGTTACATGAAGGGTTATAATGATACGCTCATGCTTCTGGATTATCTAGAAGGAGAAGCTGTCCTCAATAAAGGCAGTCAAGACTTGAACAATGCTTGGTTCAAGAAGGTTGATAAACAATACCGAGGAGCTAACACCAAGAATCAATTCGATAAGGTCCGTCCTTTGAGTGATGAGGAAAAAGCCATTGCTTTGCATACAGTAGATGACCTCATTACCAACAACTTCATGACCAACCGTGGTCCTGGAAATGGAGTCTATAATCCATCAGACTTTGGTTCAGCCTATGTGACTGTGCCAATGATGACGGGTATCTATGGTGGCAACACCAGTGAAGGGGCTCCAGGAGCTATGTCCTTCAAACACAATACCTTTAGAATTTGGGGCTATTATGGCTATGAAAAAGGCTTCCTAGGATATGCTTCAAACAAGTATAAACAAGAATCCAAACAAGCTGGACTTGCCACTCTAGGAGATGATTTCGTTATTCAGAAAATTTCTGAAGGAAGATTTAACAACCTTGAAGATTGGAAGAAAGCTTACTTCAATCAAGTTGTGACAAGTGCCAAAAAAGGAATTCAATCTATTGACATCGATGGTAAAACCTACAATAGCTATGAAGACTTGAAACGTGCATTTGCTGAAGCAGTTGATAAAGATAAAGCAACCCTAAGTAACGGCTCTGTCAAATTTGGCAATACTGTTTCACTGAAAGAAAAAGTCTTTAAGAAATTGCTGCAAGAAACGGACAGTTTCAAAACCTCTATTTTTAAATAGGAAGAAAATGCTCATCTGCTTAGCAGGTGAGTTTTTCTATTTTTTATAAAAATGGGTCTCCTGCTGAAAAAATAGTATAAATTTTTATTGAAAGCAAAAATAGACAAAGCGTCTAAAAACGATTAGGGTCTTTTGAAAACTAGTGGCAAGAGGAATTTTGAAAGTAGTAACAGAATTGCTATAAAACGTTTTCTTTCTAGGCAAACATTTGACTATTATATCTTTTAGGAGTAAACTAGAGGAGTAAAATATATTTAAGGAGAATTCATCATGAATTTAACATTTTTAGGTCTTTGTTTAGCCTGTTTTGGTGTGTCACTTGCGGAAGGTTTGATGATGAGCAATCTGTTCAAATCTGCATCACGTCAACCAGAAATTATTGGTCAATTGCGTAGTCTCTTGATTCTTGGTGTTGCCTTTGTAGAAGGTACCTTCTTTGTAACCCTAGCGATGGCATTTGTCATTAAATAGACAACTCTATTTAGAAATGGAGGTGTCAAACCATGGAAGAAAGTTTGAATCCAACCGTTAATATTGGACCAATATCCTTTGATTTGACCCTGCTTGCCATGTCTCTTGTAACTGTTTTGATGGTTTTTGCCTTTGTCTATTGGGCAAGTCGTGAAATGACCATCCGTCCAAAGGGCAAACAAAATGCTCTTGAGATGATTTATGACTTTGTGATTGGTTTTACCAAACCAAACATTGGAGAATCATACATTAAGGATTATTCCTTGTTTCTGTTTTCTCTATTTCTGTTTATCTTGGTGGCCAATAATATTGGCTTAATGGCAAAAGTACAAACAACAAACGGTTATAACTTGTGGACTTCCCCAACAGCTAACCTTGGATACGATTTATCCCTCTCATTATTGATCACTTTGATCGCCCATGTAGAAGGAGTTCGTCGTAGAGGCGTTAAAGAATATTTGAGAGCATTTGTTACACCTGGCTTTATGACTCCGATGAACATTTTAGAAGAGTTCACCAATTTTGCTTCCTTGGCGATTCGGATCTACGGAAATATTTTTGCCGGTGAGGTCTTAGCTGGATTGCTATTGACCTTGTCACAAAATGCTTTGTATTGGTATCCTTTTGCCTTTATCGCAAACATGTTATGGACAGCCTTTTCAATTTTCATTTCATGTATCCAAGCCTATGTATTTACCATGTTGTCATCCATGTACATAGGTAAAAAAATAAACGGTGAGGAAGAGTAAGTAGAGGAGTAGAAGATGGATTTAACAATTGGTACCATTATTGGTGACTTTATACTGATCGCTGGTTCCTTCCTCTTATTAATCTTTTTAGTAAAGAAATATGCTTGGGGTAATATTACTAGTATTTTGGATGCGCGTGCTGAAAAAATTACCAACGATATTGACGAAGCAGAGGCAGCCCGTAAAAAGGCTGAGGAACTAGCTGCAAAACGCGAAGCGGAGTTGGCAGGTAGTCGTCAAGAAGCAACGACAATTCTTGAAACAGCTAAGGAAACAGCCGAAAAAAATAAGGCTCATATTCTCAGTGAAGCTAACCAAGAAGCCCTTCGCTTGAAAGAAAAAGCGCAATTAGAAATTTCGCAAAATAAAGAAGAAGCGATGAACAGTATCAAGGGAGATGTCGCAGACCTAACCGTCAACTTGGCAGGTAAATTGCTAAGCCAACAGTTGGACTCTGAAGGCCATCGCCAACTGATCGATCGCTACCTAAATGAATTAGGAGATGCCTAATGGACAAAAAGCAATTAATGGTAATTGAGAAATATTCCCAGCCTTTTGTTCAATTGGTATTTGAAAAGAATCAGCAAGATGACGTTTATGAAAAATTAAGTCAAATTAAGGCTGTTTTTGAAGAAACAGGCCTTGCTGCATTTTTAGCTCATATCGGTGTAGAGGATGAAGAGAAAGCGAAGAGTCTTCGACTCTTTCAAAACTCGGATTCAGCATTACTAGACCATTTGATTGAAGTGGTTATTCTCAATCATCGTGAAGCCTTATTTTATGACATTGTCAGAGTTAGTATGGATCAAATTCAACAGCTGAGCAACTGTTTCGAAGTAACCGTTTCTTCGGTTGCCGGACTGGATCAGGCTCAAAAAGAAAAGTTGATCCCTATTATTGAAAAGAAATTTGGTATCCAAGTTCGTTCGCTTAAAGAAGAACTGGATCCAGTTCTGATTGGTGGTTTTGTGGTTTCAGCAAATCACAAGACGCTTGATACCAGTCTCAAACGTCAATTGCAAGTCATAAAAGCAAATTTGAAATAGAAAGTGGTGTGAATTTTGGCGATTAACGCACAAGAAATCAGCGCTTTAATTAAGCAACAAATTGAAAATTTCCAGCCAAATTTTGACGTCACAGAGACCGGAGTCGTTACCTATATTGGTGACGGGATTGCGCGTGCTCATGGCCTTGAAAATGCAATGAGTGGGGAGTTGTTGATCTTTGAAAACGGCTCATACGGAATGGCGCAAAACTTGGAAACGACAGATGTCGGGATTATCATCCTTGGAGACTTCACAGACATTCGTGAAGGAGACTCGATTCGTCGGACTGGTAAAATCATGGAAGTCCCTGCTGGGGACGCCTTGATTGGTCGGGTTGTCAATCCTCTTGGTCAGCCAGTGGATGGCTTGGGAGAAA
Organism: Streptococcus australis; assembly: GCF_047463015.1. Classification (GTDB taxonomy): domain Bacteria; phylum Bacillota; class Bacilli; order Lactobacillales; family Streptococcaceae; genus Streptococcus; species Streptococcus australis_F. Next base: position 21,017 of record NZ_JASHER010000002.1, read on the forward strand.
TCGTAACTGATACCTTCCGTCCAGTTGAAACACCAGCTCCTGGTGTTATGCAACGGAAATCTGTATCAGAGCCTCTTCAAACGGGCTTGAAAGCCATTGATGCCCTTGTTCCGATTGGACGAGGCCAACGGGAATTGATCATCGGAGACCGTCAAACAGGAAAAACCTCAATTGCCATCGATACTATCTTGAACCAAAAGGATCAAGATATGATCTGTATCTATGTAGCAATTGGACAAAAAGAATCAACGGTTCGGACACAAGTAGAAACACTTCGTAAGTATGGAGCCATGGATTACACCATTGTGGTGACGGCATCAGCCTCACAACCATCTCCACTCTTGTTCCTTGCACCTTATGCAGGGGTTGCTATGGCCGAAGAGTTCATGTACAATGGCAAACACGTTTTAATCGTCTATGATGATTTGTCTAAACAAGCCGTTGCATACCGTGAATTGTCTCTTCTTCTTCGTCGTCCGCCAGGACGGGAAGCCTTCCCAGGGGATGTTTTCTACCTTCACAGCCGTTTATTGGAACGTTCTGCGAAAGTATCGGATGAATTGGGTGGTGGTTCCATTACTGCGCTTCCAATCATTGAGACACAAGCAGGGGATATTTCTGCTTATATCGCGACTAACGTAATTTCGATCACAGATGGCCAAATCTTCTTGCAAGATAGCCTCTTTAACTCAGGAATTCGTCCAGCCATTGACGCAGGATCATCTGTGTCACGGGTTGGTGGATCAGCCCAAATCAAGGCTATGAAGAAGGTTGCGGGGACTCTCCGTATTGACCTAGCTTCTTACCGTGAGTTGGAAGCCTTCACCAAGTTTGGTAGTGACTTGGATGCCGCTACTCAAGCTAAGTTGAACCGTGGTCGCCGGACAGTAGAAGTCTTGAAGCAACCAGTCCATGAACCATTAACTGTCGAAAAACAGGTAGTCATCTTGTATGCTTTGACACATGGATTCTTGGATAGTGTACCTGTTGATGATATCCTTCGCTTTGAAGAGGAATTGTTTGCCTTTGTAGAAGTGCATCATCCAGAAATCTTTGAAACCATTCGGACGACCAAAGATCTTCCAAGTGAAGAAACAATGGATGCAGTGATTACTGACTTTGTCAACCAATCAAGTTTCAAATAGAAATAGGAGTGGCAGATGGCAGTTTCTTTAAATGATATCAAAAATAAAATTGCATCGACAAAGAATACCAGTCAAATTACAAATGCTATGCAGATGGTATCTGCTGCCAAACTTGGGAAGTCTGAGCAAGCTGCCAAGGACTTCCAAATTTACGCATCTAAGGTTCGTAAGCTATTGACCGACCTCTTACATGGACATGAGGCTGAGAATGATAAGTCTAAGTACCATCCATTTTTAAAGAGTCGGCCTGTCAAAAAGTCTGCTTATATTGTCATCACTTCTGACCGTGGACTAGTGGGTGGCTACAACGCCTCTATTCTCAAGTCTGTCATGGAATTGAAGGAAGAATACCATCCAACGGGTGAGGATTTCGAAGTCATCTGTATTGGAAGTATTGGGGCAGATTTCTTTAGAGCAAGAGGCATCCAGCCGGTTTATGAACTACGTGGCCTAGCTGATCAACCAAGCTTTGATGAAGTGCGGAAGATCATTAACAAGACAGTCCAAATGTATCAAAATGAATTGTTTGATGAATTGTATGTCTGTTATAACCACCACGTCAATAGTTTGACCAGTCAATTGCGGGTTGAGCAAATGCTTCCGATCATTGACTTGGACCCCAACGAAGCAGATGAAGATTATATCTTGAATCTGGAGTTGGAATCAGACCGAGATGCGATTTTGGATCAATTGCTTCCACAGTTTGCTGAAAGTATGATTTATGGAGCCATCGTTGATGCCAAAACAGCTGAAAATGCTGCCGGTATGATGGCCATGCAAACAGCAACAGACAATGCCAAGAAGGTAATTGATGAATTGACCATTCAATACAACCGAGCTCGTCAGGCAACCATTACGCAAGAAATTACGGAAATTGTTGCAGGAGCGAGTGCGCTTGAGTAGTTGATTCGATGCACATTTTAACAATACAAAAATAAGCTTGCTTATATGTATGACCAAGCTTAGAAACTTAATAGAATAGGAGAATGACATGAGTTTAGGCAAAATTTCTCAGGTTGTAGGTCCTGTCGTTGACGTAGCTTTTGCTGCGGGCGATAAACTCCCTGAGATTAATAATGCGCTTGTAGTCTATAAAAATGACCAACAAAAATCAAAAGTCGTTCTTGAAGTAGCTCTTGAACTTGGGGATGGTGTCGTTCGCACCATTGCCATGGAATCAACAGATGGCTTGACTCGTGGGATGGAAGTATTGGACACTGGTCGTCCAATCTCTGTGCCTGTCGGAAAAGAAACTCTTGGACGTGTTTTCAACGTCTTGGGAGATACCATTGACTTGGAAGAAGCATTTCCAGAAGATGCTCCTCGTGAATCCATTCATAAAAAAGCTCCATCCTTTGATGAGCTTTCTACTTCAGAAGAAATTCTTGAAACAGGGATCAAGGTCATTGACCTCTTGGCCCCTTACCTGAAAGGTGGGAAGGTCGGCCTCTTCGGTGGTGCCGGAGTTGGGAAGACCGTCTTAATTCAAGAATTGATCCACAACATTGCCCAAGAGCACGGTGGGATCTCCGTCTTTACCGGGGTTGGTGAACGGACCCGTGAGGGGAATGACTTGTACTGGGAAATGAAGGAATCTGGCGTTATCGAAAAAACAGCCATGGTCTTTGGACAAATGAACGAACCACCAGGAGCACGGATGCGTGTAGCCTTGACTGGTTTGACCATTGCGGAATACTTCCGTGATGTGGAAGGTCAAGACGTTCTCTTGTTTATCGATAATATCTTCCGTTTCACCCAAGCCGGATCAGAAGTATCAGCCCTTTTGGGACGGATGCCTTCTGCCGTTGGTTACCAACCGACCTTGGCAACTGAAATGGGTCAATTGCAAGAACGGATTACCTCAACCAAGAAAGGTTCTGTTACATCAATCCAGGCCATCTACGTGCCAGCCGATGACTATACAGACCCTGCTCCAGCAACAGCTTTCGCCCATTTGGACTCTACGACCAACTTGGAGCGTAAATTGGTTCAATTAGGGATTTACCCTGCCGTGGACCCATTGGCATCAAGCTCGCGTGCCCTTTCCCCAGATATCGTTGGAGAAGAGCACTATGCAGTGGCTTCTGAGGTCAAACGCGTCCTTCAACGTTACCACGAATTGCAAGATATCATTGCTATCTTGGGGATGGATGAATTGTCTGATGATGAAAAGACCTTGGTGGCTCGTGCCCGTCGTGTCCAATTCTTCTTGTCTCAAAACTTTAACGTGGCGGAACAATTTACTGGTCAACCAGGTTCTTATGTACCAGTTGCAGAAACTGTTCGTGGCTTTAAGGAAATTTTGGATGGGAAGCATGACCACTTGCCAGAGGATGCTTTCCGTGGTGTCGGTTCGATCGAAGATGTGATCGCCAAAGCTGAAAAAATGGGATTCTAAGAAGAGGTGAAAGATGAGTCAAATGAACGTCCAAATCGTTACACCGGATGGACTGGTTTATGATCATCATGCCGCATTTGTATCTGTCAAGACAATTGATGGTGAATTAGGGATTTTACCTCATCATATCAATACCATTGCGGTTTTGGCTGTAGACCAAGTCAAGGTTCGTCGTGTCGACGATGACAAACATATTGATTGGATTGCAGTCAATGGTGGGATTATCGAAGTAGCGGATAATGTCATTACCATTGTAGCGGATTCAGCTGAACGCGCCCGAGACATTGATATTAGCCGGGCTGAGCGTGCAAAATTGCGTGCGGAAAAGGCCCTTGAAGAAGCCAAAGATCAACATTCTGTTGATATGGAGCGTCGTGCAAAAATTGCCCTTCAACGAGCTATTAACCGGATTAACGTCGGAAATCGATTATAAAAAGTTAAAGAGGCTGGGACAAAAGTCCTAGCCTCTCAATTGTCTTTGGATTGTCGCGCAAGACACAGTGGTTGAGTGAGCTCTACTACGCTGATTTCATCAGCTTTTACAGCCCTAGTCAACTGTGCGGAGGTGGGATGACGAAATCGAATTCTAACGAATAACCGATTTCTGTCCCACTCTCTTTTTTTGAATCTAAAGAATATAAAGGGAAACTTTTTCTTGTGGTATAATAGAGGTATGATTCAAATGATTTTTACTTTTTGCAGTCACCTATTATTTATTTCTTTTGCCTACCACCTTCTTTCAACGGTGGTTCAGTGGGAGCGTTTTTTAAAGGTAAGTGCTGATACAGCCTTGAAAATTCGTCTTCTTATTCTATTGATCAGCATTAGTTTAGGGTATTTGACGAGTAGCTTCTTTATCAGTATCTATGAATTCAGTCGGCAGTTGTTTAACGGGAACTTTTAGCTTCTTTTTTGATGAATTTATGGTATGATAGTAGTCGTGACTGAATGAAATGGAGTAATAACGAGTATGGATAAAATTATTGTAAACGGTGGTCAAAATCGCCTAGTTGGAACTGTGAAGATTGAAGGAGCAAAGAATGCCGTCCTTCCCCTTTTAGCAGCAACTGTTTTGGCCAGTGAAGGAACAACGACTTTGACCAATGTTCCTGTTTTATCTGATGTCTTTACCATGAATAATGTCGTTCGTGGCTTGAACACTCAAGTGACGTTTGATGAAGAGACCAATACAGTAGTCGTTGATGCAACTCAACCATTAACAGAAGAAGCGCCTTACAAATATGTCAGCAAGATGCGGGCTTCGATCGTCGTATTAGGTCCTGTCTTGGCTCGGAATGGTCATGCCAAAGTTTCCATGCCGGGTGGATGTACCATTGGTAGTCGTCCAATCGATTTGCACTTGAAGGGCTTGGAAGCTATGGGGGCGAAGATCACTCAAACTGCGGGCTATATTGAAGCAAAAGCAGATCGTCTTCATGGAGCGCATATCTATATGGATTTCCCATCTGTAGGTGCCACCCAAAATATCATGATGGCAGCAACTTTGGCAGATGGAACTACGGTTATCGAAAATGCAGCCCGCGAACCTGAGATTGTGGATTTGGCCTCTCTTTTGAATAAGATGGGCGCTAAGGTGCGTGGAGCTGGGACAGAAACCTTGACGATTGTTGGGGTGGATCGCCTGCATGGAGCGGTTCATAATGTCGTTCAAGACCGAATTGAGGCAGGCACTTTCATGGTTGGTGCAGCCATGACAGGTGGAGACGTTTTAATCGAGGATGCTATCTGGGAACACAACCGTCCTCTTCTTTCTAAGATGCAAGAAATGGGTGTTGAAGTAACGGAAGAAGAAAATGGTATTCGCATTCGCTCAGATGTCTCTAAATTGAAACCAGTGACGGTAAAAACCTTGCCTTATCCAGGCTTTCCTACAGATATGCAAGCCCAATTCACTGCTTTGATGGCCATGGCCTCTGGTGAATCGACTATGATTGAAACAGTCTTCGAAAATCGCTTCCAACACTTGGAAGAGATGCGTCGGATGGGCTTACATTCAGACATTATGAGAGATACAGCCCGCATCCAAGGTGGAGCTAGCTTACAAGGGGCTGAAGTGATGTCGACAGACTTGCGTGCTAGTGCGACCTTGATTTTAATGGGGCTTGTAGCTGAGGGAGAAACCAAAGTTAGCAAGTTAACACACCTTGACCGTGGATATTTTAAATTCCATGAGAAATTGGTGGCTCTTGGAGCAAATGTACGTCGTGTGAAGGAAGATGATGATGAAAACTAAATTAAAAGCAATTGGAAAACAATTGGGAATCGTCCTATTGGTTCTTACTATTTTAGCGATTGTCTTCGCTCTTGGCTTGGTCATTGGATATGGTATCATTGGTAATGGGAAGGATCCTTGGTCTATTCTCTCGTCAGATACATGGAAAGAAATCCTTCAGAAATTTACAGGTAAGTAACTATTTATCAAAAGAGGAGCTTGAGATCGTTATCCCAGGCTCTTTCCAATTCAGTAGAAATAGAGGAAACCATTGTGGCAAACAATCAAAAGAAACCACTTAAAATGAAAAAATCGGGACAAACCTTACTAGGCTTGGTGGTGGCTGCAGCTCTCTCGATCGGCGGGTATTATTTTAGTCAACCCCAGCCAATCGCTAGTCACTCTCAAGTTCAAACGGTTGTCACTTCGAGTCAACAAGCAACACCGAGTAAGGAACTAGCTGAGAGTGTTCTGACGGATGGTGTTCGTACAAAACTAGGAAAGAACATTCAATGGAACGAAGCGGGCGCTTTCATTATTAACCAGAACAAAACCAATCTGGATGCAGATGTTGCTAGTCTCCCTTATGCAGATACGAAGACAAAGACTGTAAAAGGACGAGAAATTCCCACAGTTGCCAACGCTTTGATGACCAAGGCGACTCGTCAATACCAAAAGAGAGAGCAGACAGATGTAGATTGGACGCCAGCTGGCTGGCACCAAGTAACCAATTTAGCTGGGGAATACGACCATGCGGTTGATCGGGGACACCTTCTCGGCTATGCCTTGATAGGTAAGCTTGATGGTTTTGATGCCTCAACGAGCAATCCAAAAAATATAGCGGTTCAAACAGCTTGGGCGAATCAAGCTCGTGATAGTTTTTCGACAGGACAAAATTATTATGAGACCATTGTTCGGAAGGCCTTAGACAATAATAAGCGGGTTCGTTATCGAGTGACTCTCCACTATGCATCGGATGATGATTTGGTACCAGTCGGCAGTCAAATTGAAGCAAAATCTAGTGATGGTAGTCTAGAGTTTAACGTCTTTGTTCCAAATGTTCAGAGTGGAATTAGTTTGGATTATCGTACGGGAAAAGTAACAGTGCATCGTTAAGCTAAACGGAAAAGAAGAAGCAGGATAAGAAGGATCCGGTGGCTATGCAGTCAACTGGATCTTTTTCCTTTCATGACGTCACCCTTTAGCTTATTTTAAGAAAACTGAGGTAAAATAACCTCTTCTAGACCTAAACAAAGGTCTTCCTAAGGAAAGGAGGAACTTGTGAGAACCATTATAGCCATGATTCGTTTTCTAATACGGGTTATTTGGAGTCTTGTTTGGGGCTTGTTTTGGACTATCGCCCTTAGTTTTGCTTTGCTGGTTGCTACTTTATTCTTTAGTGGCAAAACCGGTAGCGGAATAGATGGGGTCAGTCGCGCAGCCCAAACGGTTGTCATCCAGGTAGATGCATACTTTCATCGAGACGGTCCTCTACTGGGCCAGGGAAGTCCATCTGCTCAAGAAGACTTAGCAACAGATGGCCATACCTCTACAGGAGCAAGGTGGGATCAGGCAACTGCAAAAGTTTATCTAGATCCTGAAATGGATGATACTTTTACCCGTGCCTATGAGGAATCTCTTGAGTCTTGGAACCAGACAGGAGCCTTCACTTTCCAGCTTGTCACTAGTGAAGAAGAGGCTGATATCTTCTTGACAGAGATGGATGATAGCACGGTTTCTGCAGCGGGTGAGGCCGAATCCCAGACCAATGTTTTAACCAATCGTTTCAAACGGGTGACCGTTCGCTTGAATCGCTATTACCTATTAAATAAGCAGTACAATTATTCCCATCAGCGAATTGTGAATACGGCTGAGCATGAACTAGGCCATGCGATCGGTTTGGACCATACTGAGGAAGAGTCCGTTATGCAGGCAGCCGGTTCCTTTTATAGCATTCAAGCAAGGGATATTGAGGCTGTTCGTCAACTATACAAGGAGTAAGAATGATTAAACGCATACTGTATGTTATTCGAACTTTTCCAGAACAAGTGGCACTATTTGTATTTAACTCTGGAATCTTTCTATGGCTATCCCAAAAAGGGCAAGCAATTTCCCATGAATTAGGCATTCAACAGGCTTGGGAAAACTATGCTCCTGAGGGAGTCCGTCAATTTTTCGGAGACAATAAGGAAGCCGTTCAAGCTTTCTTCTCCCATTCGGCCATCACTTGGCTGATTGGCTCCATGATGATCCTGCTTGTGATTCGCTTTGTAAAGGGAGTCATCAAATGGGGCTTGCTTTTGCTTGTGATTGGCATCGGGCTTTTCCTCGCCTATCAGTACAGCCAAATGGCTTCCAATATCTCAGCTATTTAAAAAGTTAGGACAGGTCAAGCGCATCTAGCGTTTGGCCTTTTCTTCAATTGTCAATTTGTCAAAAGTAAGGTAAAATGAAACTATGATTATTTTACAAGCCAACAAAATTGAACGCTCTTTTGCAGGGGAGGTTCTTTTTGATAATATCAGCCTGCAAGTGGATGAACGGGACCGGATTGCCCTGGTCGGAAAGAACGGAGCCGGCAAGTCTACGCTCTTAAAAATCTTGGTGGGAGAAGAAGAGCCGACTTCTGGGGAAATCAATAAAAAGCGGGACCTTTCTCTCTCTTATTTAGCCCAGGATAGCCGCTTTGAGTCATCTAATACCATCTACGATGAGATGCTCCATGTCTTTGACGATCTCAGAAAGACCGAGAAAAGCTTGCGTCAAATGGAGCTTGCGATGGGGGAAAAAACTGGGGCTGACTTAGAAAAACTCATGCAGGATTATGACCGTCTATCAGAAGAATTCCGTCAGGCTGGTGGCTTTACCTATGAGGCAGATATCCGCGCCATTCTCAACGGCTTTAAGTTCGATGAGTCCATGTGGCAGATGAAGATTGAAGAGCTGTCTGGTGGGCAAAATACCCGTCTCGCTCTGGCCAAGATGCTCTTGGAAAAACCAAATCTCTTGGTACTGGACGAGCCGACCAACCACTTGGATATTGAGACCATCGCCTGGTTGGAAAACTATCTGGTCAATTATAGTGGGGCCCTTCTCATTGTCAGCCACGACCGGTATTTCCTCGATAAAGTTGCTACCATTACCTTGGACCTGACCAAGCACTCCTTGGACCGCTATGTCGGTAATTACTCCAGCTTTGTGGAGCAAAAAGAGCAAAAACTGCTGACTGAAGCCAAGAACTACGAGAAGCAGCAAAAAGAAATTGCTGCGCTGGAAGACTTTGTTAATCGCAATTTGGTGCGGGCGTCGACCACCAAACGGGCCCAGTCTCGGCGTAAGCAGTTGGAAAAAATGGAGCGCCTAGACAAGCCGGAAGCTGGGACTAAGTCTGCTCATATGACTTTCCATTCCGATAAGACATCAGGCAATGTCGTCCTGACAGTAGAAGAGGCAGCCGTCGGCTATGACGATCAAATCCTGTCAGAGCCCATCAATCTGGATATCCGCAAGATGAATGCGGTCGCTATTGTAGGACCAAATGGGATCGGGAAATCTACTCTTATTAAGTCTATTGTCGGGCAGATTCCTTTTATCAAGGGAGAAGCTCGTTTTGGGGCCAATGTCGAGGTAGGCTACTATGACCAGACTCAGAGTAAGCTAACCCCTCACAACAGTGTCTTGGATGAGCTCTGGAATGACTTTAAACTGACACCAGAAGTGGAAATTCGCAATCGCCTGGGAGCCTTTCTTTTCTCTGGGGATGATGTCAAGAAAACCGTCGGCATGCTGTCAGGTGGAGAGCGGGCGCGCTTGCTTCTTGCCAAGCTGTCCATGGAGAATAACAACTTCTTGATTCTCGATGAGCCGACTAACCACTTGGACATCGACAGCAAGGAAGTGCTGGAAAATGCCTTGATTGATTTTGATGGGACCTTGCTCTTTGTCAGCCACGACCGTTACTTTATCAATCGGGTGGCTACACAGGTCTTGGAACTGTCAGAAGAGGGCTCAACTCTTTATCTAGGAGACTATGATTATTATCTGGAGAAAAAAGCGGAGTTAGAGGCCCTTGCGGCAGCACAAGCAGAAGCTGTGCCTGTTTCCTCGGCCGAAGAAGTCACCAGCAATGAGTATCATCTGCAAAAGCAAAACCAAAAGGAACTCCGGAAAATCACTCGTCGCATTGAGCAATTGGAAGCAGAGATGGAAGAGCTGGACCAGAAAATCCAAGACATTACCGAAACCATGCATAGCACCAACGATGCAGCTGACTTGGTTCAACTGCAAAGCGAGCTGGACCAACTAACTGTCCAGCAGGAAGCGGTCATGGAAGAGTGGGCAGAACTGTCAGAGCAGGTGGAATAGATGGAAGATCTTGGAAAAGTTTTTCGTGAATTTCGAATCAGTAAGAATTATTCGTTAAAAGAAGCTGCGGGCCACTGACGCTGGCGAACTCATGGAGAGCCAGTAGCAAATCGACCAGCTGACCGCCGCGCAAGAAGAAGCCATGCTAGAATGGGAAGCGCTAGCCCAGTAAGTATAGTTTTCTAGTTTGTATAAGGAGAACATAATGGCGACTGAAAATGATTGGTTTATGAAGCAGGTTAAAGGTGTAGCCGACATGATTGGTACAACTTTGCGCCTACAGATTCAAAATTTAGATTTGGGGCAGTATGAGGATGAGGAAGGAAAACTCATCAACGGGGCTCACTATCTTCAGCAAGTCCTAGAAGAGCAGCGCTTCGAAGAGGCCATTTCTTTTGTTGAAGAGCAGATGAAACGCCTACCTCTTCATCAGTATGATCTATTGGTTGATTGGCTGATTTCTTACTTAAGACAATTAGATTTTTCCGTTAAAGAAAATCAGGGATTCTACGAAGGATACTTGCAAGAGTTAGAAAGGTACTTAAAGGAATTTAAGTGGTAATCAAATGGAAGATTTAGGAAAAGTTTTTCGTGAATTTCGAATGAGTAAAAATTATTCATTGAAAGAAGCTGCAGGAGAAGCCTGCTCGACGTCTCAGTTATCCCGCTTTGAATTGGGCGAGTCGGATTTAGCTGTCTCGCGTTTCTTTGAGATATTAGATAATATCCATGTGACGATTGAGAATTTTATGGATAAGGCCAGAAATTTTCAACACCATGAGCATGTGGACTTGATGGCTCAGATTATTCCGCTTTACTATGCAAATGATATTGCTGGTTTTCAAAGGCTTCAAAGAGAACAACTGGAAAAGGCTACAAGTTCGACCAATCCCCTTTATTTTGAATTGAACTGGATTTTGTTACAAGGCTTGATTTGCCAGAGAGATGCCAGCTACACGATGAAGCAAAGTGATCTGGACAAGGTGGCAGATTATCTCTTTCAAACGGAAGAATGGACCATGTATGAGTTGATCCTTTTTGGCAATCTCTATAGCTTTTATGATGTGGATTATGTCACTCGGTTTGGTAGAGAAGTGATGGAGCGTGAAGATTTCTACAAGGAAATTGGTCGCCATCGAAAACTGGTCTTGATTCTAGCTCTGAATTGTTACCAGCATTGTTTAGAACACCGTTCTTTTGAAAATGCTAGTTATTTTGAAGCCTATGTGGAAAAGATTATCGGCAAGGGAATTAAACTCTACGAGCGCAATGTCTTTCATTACCTCAAGGGATTTGCTCGGTACCAAAAGGGGCAAACAGAAGAAGGGAGTCAGCAAATGCAAGAGGCTATGCATATTTTTGATGTGCTAGGACTGCCAGAGCAGGTAGCTTACTATCAAGAACACTTTGATAAATTTGTAATAGATGAATGTTCCTAAATAAGCAAGAGATAAAGGAGATTTTATGAACCGACATGCGGTCCAATTAATTAGTCGTGGAGCGATTAACAAAATTGGAAATATGCTCTATGATTATGGGAATAGTGTCTGGCTGGCCTCGATGGGTACTATAGGAAAGACGGTATTAGGAATCTATCAGATTTCTGAGTTAGTGACAGGGATTCTCGTCAATCCTTTTGGAGGAGTGATTTCAGACCGTTTTTCTCGTCGCAAGATTTTGATGACGACCGACTTGGTTTGTGGACTCCTTTGTTTGGCGATTTCTTTTATCAGAAGTGATCGTTGGATGATTGCGGCCCTGATTGTTGCCAATATTGTTCAGGCCATTGCCTTTGGTTTTTCTCGACCTGCCAATAAAGCCATTATCACAGAGGTGGTAGAGAAAGAAGAGATTGTAACCTATAATGCGCACTTGGAGTTGGTCTTACAGGTTGTTAGTGTCAGTTCACCTGTGTTTTCTTTCCTAGTTCTACAATTTGCCAGTCTCCATGCGACCCTCTTACTAGATGCGCTGACCTTTTTCATTGCCTTTGTCCTAGTGGCATTCCTTCCGAAAGAAGAACCCCAATTTCAAGAGAAGCATCGGCTTACTAGGAAAGATATTTTTTCTGATATCAAGGATGGGTTAGACTATATCTGGCATCAGAAAGACATTTTCTTTCTCCTCTTGGTGGCTTCCGGTGTTAATTTCTTTTTTGCGGCTTTTGAGTTTTTACTTCCCTTTTCTAATCGACTCTACGGGGTCAAGGGGGCTTATGCGACCATCTTAACATTGGGAGCTATTGGATCTATTCTAGGAGCACTTGTTGCCAATAAAATTGCATCAAGTATGAAAATTCTCCTGTTTTTACTGATCATGGCAGGTGTAGGAGTGTTCATGATGGGCTTGCCTCTTCCGACTTATCTTTCCTTTTCGGGAAATCTGGTCTGTGAATTTTTTGTGACCATTTTCGACATCCACGTTTTTACTCAAGTGCAAACCAAGGTGGAAGATGATTATCTGGGGAGAGTCTTGAGTACGATTTATACTTTGGCTGTTCTCTTTATGCCCATCGCCAAAGGTTTGATGACTTGGTTGCCAAGTGTCCGAGTAGAATCCTTTCTCCTGATTGGAGCTGGAGTTATTCTCTTTTCACTCTTGGCTCAGCTAGTAGATAAGCAACTTCAATCAAAAGAACAGTAGGGATCCTTTGATAAATTTGTAAAACACTAATTTTCCCAAATAAGGGACAAAATAAAAACCTCTTTCATGAACTGATACAATAGTTTCAGAAAATGAAGGAGGTTTTTTTATGAAGCGACATGCAATCCAATTAATTGCTCGTGGGGCGATCAATAGAATGGGAAATATGCTCTATGATTATGGGAACAGTGTCTGGCTGGCCTCGATGGGGACGGTAGGAAAGACAGTATTGGGGATTTATCAGATTTCTGAACTTGTGACCTCCATTCTAGTTAATCCATTTGGAGGCGTGATCTCAGATCGTTTTTCCCGTCGCAAGATTTTGATGACGACCGACATGGTTTGTGGCCTTCTTTGTTTGGGCATTTCTTTTATCAGGAACGATCGTTGGATGATTGCAGCCCTGATTGTTGCAAATATTGTCCAGGCCATTGCCTTCGCTTTTTCTAGAACTGCCAATAAAGCCATTATCACAGAAGTTGTGGAAAAAGATGAGATTGTGACCTATAATGCCCACTTGGAGTTGGTCTTACAGGTTGTCGGTGTTAGTTCACCTGTCTTCTCTTTTCTTGTTTTACAATTTGCCAGTCTCCACGCGACCCTCTTACTGGATGCACTGACCTTTTTCATCGCCTTTATTCTGGTGGCATTCCTTCCGAAAGAAGAAGCCAAGGTTCAAAAAAAGAAAGGGTTTACGGCAAAGGATATTTTTTCTGATATCAAGGATGGAGTGCACTACATCTGGCAACAGAAAGAAATTTTCTTTCTCTTGGTGGTGGCTTCCAGTGTCAATTTTTTCTTTGCAGCTTTTGAGTTTTTGCTTCCCTTTTCCAATCGCCTTTACGGAGTCAAGGGGGCTTATGCGACCATCTTAACCTTGGGGGCTATCGGCTCCATCATCGGAGCCTTGATCGCTAATAAATTTAAATCAAGCATGGAGATGCTTCTCTTCTTATTGATCTTAACAGGAGTAGGAGTATTCATGATGGGCTTGCCTCTTCCTCCTCTTCTTTCCTTTTCTGGAAATTTAGTCTGTGAACTCTTTATGACGATTTTTAATATCCATTTTTTTACCCAAGTACAAACCAAGGTGGAAGGAGACTATCTAGGAAGGGTCTTAAGCACCATTTTTACCCTGGCCATTCTCTTTATGCCCATCGCAAAAGGCTTGATGACTTGGTTGCCAAGCGTCCGAGTAGAATCCTTTCTCCTGATTGGCGCTGGCGTCATCCTCTTTTCACTCCTAGCACAAGTAGTCGCCAAGCAACTGCAATCAAATGAAGGTAAATCAGCATGAAAAAGCATCGATTGATTTCAGATTAAAGACAAAGTTATATTAGAAACTTTCCTTAGGTGAGTACGGACGTCAGCGAACTTCGAAGAAGTTCCATGACTTAGTTTTGGACCTAAGGTTCCAAAACTCCCGAGTGCCTGAAACAATTGTGTTTCAGGCACTTTTCTCACAGCGGAAAGTTTAAGTATAACTTTTAGTAAGCCAAATTGAGTATCTACTTATATTTTTTTTAGCATCACCTTGGTTGTTTTATGAAAAACAGTTTGTCTACATCAAAAAAGCACCTATCGGTGCTTTTAGTTTTCGATTTGTTTGATTTTTTCTTCTTTATCACCTGACATCTTTTGTCCTAGTTGTTTTTTCGCGGCTTTTAACTCATGTTTTAATGAGAAATTTTTTGGAAGGCTGACTAAGAAAGTCACCAGCGAACCTAGAAGGACACAAACCAGAATCAAAATGATGAGAGGGAGTTTAAATTGGACCAGCAAAAAGTTCACGGTCACCGTTTGCATATTGGCCAAGGAAATAATCGCAATGAGCAGTACAGAAATCAGTAGTGCAACATATTGTAGTTTTCGTTTATTCATTTTGTCTCCCTATTCTTCTAATTCAGCCTTACTTTTCACATCAGCGTATTCTTCTGCTTTTTCAAGGCTTAAGATATCATTGTAAGTCGGTAGGACGATGTCTTGTCCATATTTTTTCTTTAGAGCGGTTGTCACCAAGCGATAGGCCAAATTGGCGTTACGAGAGAGGATAGGGCCGTGGAAGTAGCTACCAAAGACGTTCTTGTAATGAACGCCTTCGCATCCATCTTCCTTGTTGTTCCCATTTCCATAGACGACCTTGCCCAGCGGTTTTTCATCCTCTGCCAAGAAGGTCCGACCCTGGTGGTTTTCAAAACCATAGTAGGTTTCATTGAACTCTTCGTTATGGATCTTGATGTCGCCAATATAGCGGTTGTTTTCTTGGTTGAGAGTGTAATGCCCCATAATTCCAAGGCCTTCAATGCGTTTACCAGAAGCTTCAATGTAGTACTGACCTAGAAGCTGAAAGCCACCACAGATAGCAAGGACTACACCATCGTCATGAATAAAGCGCTCGAGGTCTTCTTTTTTATCTGGTAGATCTTCTGATACAATGGTCTGTTCGTAGTCTTGACCTCCACCGAAAAAGGCAATATCGTAGACTTCTGGATCAAAGCGGTCTTTGAGAGAAACGATATCCACAGTGACATGAGCACCAAGCTTCTCCGCAACGTACTTGAGCATGAGGATATTTCCATTGTCGCCATATGTATTCATCAGATTCCCATAAAGATGGGCAATTCTCAATTCGTATTGGTAGGTTTCCTGATCAGGGGATTGTAGTGAAGTGTAGGTCATTAATTCATCTCCTTTCCAATCAGGTGTTCTTGAGCTAGAAGTTCACGGAATTCTAGCATGGCCGTATAGGTGGCTAAAATATAGGCGTGAGGGGTTTCCTGTTGCTGGATGCGTTGGAAGACCTCTTTTAATTCAGCTATTTCTGTGATCTTTTCAGCAGGATAGCCTGTAACCCGAAGTCGCCGAGCAATTTCAGAGTGGCGCACCCCTCCAGCATTGATCTCTGGAATGTCCATTTGAGTGATTTGTTCAAAGTCTGCATCCCAGATCCAGCTGGTGTCTATCCCGTCAGCATAGTTGGCATTGAGAAGTACGGACAAGCTGAATGGATAAGGTGCTAGCTTGATCATTTCAATAGCCTGCGTCGCACCGACTGGATTTTTGATCAGGACCAAGGTACATTCCTTGTCCCCAATCTTAAAAGTTTCTTGACGACCAAAGACAGCCTTACTCTTGTCGAAACCACGCTTAATGACGTCTGGACTTACTTCAAAATAATGGGCAACAGCAACTGCAGCAAGGGCATTATAAATATTATAGAGGCCCCCGATATTGATGTGGTAATTTGTGCCGTTAATCTTGAAGTGAGAAGAAGTATTGGTTAACTCGGTCAATTCATCGACAGCGACTGTCAAAGGAGGACGGTGGAAGCCACAGTTTTCACAGAGGTAATCCCCTAGATTCGCATAGGTATTCAACTGGTAGGTCAAAATGCCATGACATTCTGGACAGACAATTCCTTCCGTATTGTAATGGGCCAACTTGGGAGCAGTTTTTTCTGTATCAAAGCCAAAATATTGAACGGTATTTGGTAGGGGAAGGGTATGGAAAAGAGGACTATCCCCATTCATCAGAACAGTCGCCTGTGGCGCTTTTTTAATCCCATCCAAAATCATCCGATAAGTTGTGTAAATTTCCCCATAGCGGTCCATTTGATCCCGGAAAATATTGGTGATTACAAACAAGGTCGGAGTGATGTAGTCACAAATTCGAGACAGGCTGGCTTCATCGATTTCAAGAACAGCGATTGGACGACCAGAAGAACCCTTTGCGTTCAAGAAAGTAGTCGTAATCCCTGAAATCATATTGGCTCCACTAGGATTGGTCACGATAGGTCCGAAAGCCTCCTGAAGAATTCCAACAGTGAGAGCTGTTGTCAGTGTTTTCCCATTCGTACCAGTGACAACCACAATTTCGTAGTTCTGGGCCAGGTGTTGTAAAATGTCTTTATCAATTTGAAGGGCGATTTTTCCAGGAAGGGTAGAGCCACGTCCAAGCATGCGCAAGAGGTGACTACTCATTTTTCCGGCAATAAGCCCCATACTAGTCTTAATCTTCATAATTCATATTTTATCACAAAAACCAATAGAAGGTTACAGAAAAATCTGTTGAAACATGATATAATGATGTAGAGTAGTTTGAACGCGCTATCCTTTGCTAGAATCCTTACTTTTGCTAGTAAGCATCCACAATGGTTAGCTGTGCGAAAAGCCTAGAAGAGAAGTGGTAGGTATGAGATTGTGAACATCCAACAATTGTCAAATCCCCAGTATTGGGCCAGTTTATTTCCCACTCCCTGGAGTGTGATTATCAACCTTATTGACATTGCCCTGGTAGCCTGGTTATTGTATTATTTTATAAAAGCCATTGTCGGCACTAAAATTATGATTTTAGTCCGTGGTGTCTTGGCCTTTTTCTTATTTGAGTTAGTTGCCAATATGATTGGTCTGACGACCATTTCTTGGTTGATTAACCAAATCATCACCTACGGGGTCATTGCTGCGGTAGTGATTTTCTCTCCAGAAATTCGGACGGGATTAGAACGATTAGGTCGAGCAACTGAATTTTTCTCAACCAACCAGATTAGTCCAGAAGAAAAATTGGTTCAATCTTATGTAAAAGCCGTTGAGTATATGAGTCCTCGGAAGATTGGTGCCTTGGTTGCGATTCAAGGGAGTAGAACCCTTCAAGAATATATTTCTACGGGGATTCCCCTCGATGCAGATGTTTCGGGTGAACTGCTGATTAATATTTTCATCCCCAACACCCCGCTTCACGATGGGGCAGTGATTGTCACCAATGATAAAATTGCTGTATCTTGTGCTTATCTCCCCTTAACAGAAAGCACGGGAATTTCAAAAGAGTTCGGTACGCGACACCGGGCTGCAATCGGCTTGTCTGAGGTAAGTGATGCCTTCACCTTTGTTGTTTCGGAAGAAACGGGTGGTATCTCCATTACGAGAAATGGGAGCTTTAGACACGACCTCAGTATTGAAGAATTCGAACAAGAGTTGCGTTCCTTCATTATTCCAGAAGATCAAGGGAAAAAAGATTTGAAATCAAGAATTTTTGGAGGACGTATTAAATGATTCCAAAAAGAAAAATTGCCTACATTGTGACATCCGTCTTTTTCTCAAGTCTCTTATTCATCATTGCCACCTCTGTTAATTTCCAGAATAACACTAGTGCACGCCAAGTGAGCTCTGAAACTTATACCAATACTCTTACCAATATTCCGATTGATGTAAAATACAACGATAGTAAATATTTTGTCAGTGGGATTAGCTCAGAAGTGACCGTCTTTCTGAAAGGGTCCAATCGTGTCGCCTTAGCATCAGAAATGCAGGCTAGTACTCGTAAATTTAAAGTGGTAGCCGATCTGAGCAATTTGAAAGAGGGTCAGCATGAAATCGCCTTAAAGGTGGAAAACTTACCTTCCGGTTTGACTGCTACCATCGAGCCACAAAAGGTCACTGCAAAAATTGGTAAGAAAAAGACGAAAAAGTTTGATGTTTCCGTCACGATACCAGACAAACAAATTGCCCCAGGTTGGAGTCTCTCACATGTTACTTTTTCTGAAGATAAAGTCTCTGTCACTAGCGACCAGGATACTTTAGCCAAAATTGATCATGTGGAAGCCATCTTCCCTGAAGGAGATCTTTTGAACAATACCTACACGGCAACCGTCTCCTTGAAGGCAGTCGATAGCGAGGGAAATGATTTACCAGTCATCATCTCTCCATCAGAACTATACATGAAGGTTGAGTTGAAACAGACAGGTTCTAGCTCGTCGTCATCCAGTTCCTCATCAAATAATAGCAATTAATAAAGATTCATCGAAAGGATTATCATAATGGGTAAATATTTTGGAACGGACGGAGTCCGTGGAGAAGCAAACGTCGAATTGACACCAGAGTTGGCCTTTAAGCTCGGTCGATACGGAGGGTATGTCCTCAGTCAACATGAAAAAGAAACGCCACTTGTTTTCGTAGGACGAGACACTCGTATTTCTGGTGAAATGTTGGAAAGTGCGCTTGTTGCGGGTCTCTTATCTGTAGGGATTAAAGTATACAAACTCGGTGTGATTGCGACACCAGGTGTAGCTTATTTGGTTCGTTCTGAAGGGGCAAGTGCTGGGGTCATGATTTCTGCCAGCCACAACCCAGCTTTAGACAACGGGATTAAATTCTTCGGGAATGATGGCTATAAACTGGATGATGACCGTGAATTAGAGATTGAAGCTTTATTGGATGCGGAGTCTGATACTCTTCCTCGTCCTAGTGCAGAAGGTCTTGGAACTGTGATGGACTATCCTGAAGGACTTCGTAAGTATCAAGAATACTTAGTTTCAACTGGAACCCAGCTTGAAGGAATGCACGTGGCTCTAGATGCTGCGAATGGTTCTGCATCTACAAGCGCCCGTCAAGTCTTTGCTGACCTAGGAGCACGTTTGACAGTTATTGGAGAAAGCCCAAATGGTCTCAATATCAATGACCAAGTAGGCTCGACCCATCCTGAGGCTTTGCAAGAGGCTGTCCGAGAATCTGGTGCGGCTATTGGTTTGGCTTTTGATGGTGATAGTGACCGTTTGATTGCAGTTGATGAAAATGGGGACCTAGTTGATGGTGATAAGATCATGTACATCATTGGGACCTACCTTTCTGAGAAGGGCCTCTTAAAAGATAACACCATCGTAACGACCGTCATGTCTAATTTAGGCTTCCATAAGGCTTTGGATGCCAAGGGGATTAACAAGGTTGTGACTGCTGTCGGAGACCGCTATGTAGTTGAAGAGATGCGGAAGTCTGGTTACAATCTAGGTGGTGAACAGTCTGGTCATGTGATTGTCATGGACTACAATACCACTGGAGATGGTCAGATGAGTGCCGTTCAATTGACCAAGATTATGCAAGAAACTGGTCGTACATTATCAGACCTTGCATCAGAAGTTACCATCTATCCTCAAAAATTGGTCAATATTCGTGTTGAAAACAGCATGAAAGACAAGGCTATGGAAGTGCCTGCTATTCGTGCGATTATTGAAAAGATGGAAGCTGAAATGGCTGGAAATGGTCGCATCTTAGTGCGTCCAAGTGGTACCGAACCTCTTCTTCGTGTCATGGCAGAAGCTCCGACTGATGAAGAAGTGGATTACTATGTGGATACAATTGCTGCTGTAGTCAAAGATGAAATTGGTCTTAAAGATTAAATAAAGAAGTGAACTCTCCAAGCGAGAGTTGAGGAGGTCAATATGAAATATTTACGTCGAATCATGTGGTCCCTAGCCCTTGTTGCTACAGTCCTCTTTTCAAATGCTTTTGTTCAAACCATTCAAGCGTCAGAAGTCCTGTCTTATACGCAAACAGCTAGTCTGACCAAGGATAACCAAGCAGTAACCAGTGGAACCACAGTCTTAACAAACGAGAAATTGTCTGCTACCATCAATGTAGCCTTTCCAGATACACAAGCCATTCAAGCAGGTGACACCCTGACCTTGGCTTTGCCGAAAGAATTAACCTTCTATACAGCTCTCGAATTTGATGTGGTGGAAGAAGGTCAAACAAATGGTCAGACAGTCGGGAAAGCTGTTGTCAATACAGCAAACAAGACAGTAACGGTCACATTTAACGATTACTTTGCTTCCCACCCACTCAATAAACGCGTAGCTTTGCGTTTTGATGTGAAAGTGGATCCAGAGGTTGTTACAAAAACATCCCCACTGACCTTTAAAATTGGTAATACAGATTTTTCGTTAAACTACGAAAAAACGGATGGTCAAGCTGGTGACTATGAAATGAAATATGGCTACCAAGATCAAAAGGATCCAACGATTGTAAAATGGCGGATTATCTTAAATGCTCGTCAAGATATCCTTCGTGGCATGGTCATTAAGGATCAATTTGGAGATGGTTTGACACTGGTAGAAGGTAGTTTCCGTGCGGTTCGCTTTAGTCCAGTAGAAGGTGGCATTAGAAATGAAGCCCATATTTTAAGTCTGCCAGTTTTAGACAATTTCAGTAAAAAAGCTGTCTTCGACAAGAATGAAGCTGGTCAGATCACAGGATTTACTATTGACTTTGGTAATAACTACAATTGGCCAATGTACATCGAATACTCTACTAAAGTAGCTCCTGGTACAAAAGTTGGCGATCTCGTTCATAACAGCTTGACATGGACAGCAACCAATTTCCCAGAGCCACGTAGCTTAACACGAGAAGTGAGATTGGAAACAGGTTCTGGAGAAGGATTGGGTGAGAAAGAACAAACGCCACCGACACCAGATCCGGAACCATCTAAACCGCAACCGGATCCAAAACCAAGTCCAGATCCAGAGCCATCTAGACCGCAACCAGATCCAAAACCAAGTCCAGATCCAGAGCCATCTAAACCGCAACCGGATCCAAAACCAAGTCCAGATCCAGAGCCATCCAAATCACAACCAGATCCAAGATCATCAAACTCATCATCAACTTCTGTTAAAGAAGAAGAAGCACCAAAACCTGGTAAGAAAAAAGTTCTTCCAAGTACAGGTGAAAAGATGACGCCTGTGATTATCCTGGTTGGTATTTTGGGATGTGCAGTTGGCTTTACTGTGTTACGGTCTAAGAAGTTAACAAAATAATACTCGCTTTTAAAAGGCTGGAATTTTCCAGTCTTTTTTATTTGATGGATAAAAAATGGATTTGAACCAGTGTGGAGGTTGAAAAATTTATTTTATCCAAAGCTACCCTTACGTCTAGAGGTGGATGTTTGAAAAATGCCCTTTTTCGTGGTAAAATAGGGCTAATGAATTTATTGTAATAGAGGTAAAAAACGTGGCTTTTGGAGATAACGGAAAACGCAAAAAAACATTTTTTGAAAAATTGACTATGCTAGTCATTGTGATTATGTTAATTGTAACGGTTGGAGCAATTTTTGCTGCAGCATTTGGTGCACTATCCTACTAAGAGGATTCCAAGCAGCACTTGGTAATAAAAGGAAAACGTTAAATTATGAGTATGTTTTTAGATACAGCCAAAATCAAGGTCAAGGCTGGAAATGGCGGTGATGGCATGGTGGCCTTTCGTCGTGAAAAGTATGTTCCCAATGGCGGACCTTGGGGAGGTGATGGAGGACGCGGAGGCAATGTCATCTTCGTTGTAGACGAAGGCTTGCGCACGCTGATGGACTTCCGCTATAACCGGCATTTTAAAGCTCAAAATGGTGAGAAGGGGATGACCAAAGGGATGCACGGACGGGGAGCAGAAGACCTCTATGTGCGAGTACCACAAGGGACAACTGTCCGAGATGCGGAGACTGGTAAGGTCATTACCGACTTGGTTGAAAATGGGCAAGAGTATATTGTAGCCCATGGCGGACGTGGAGGACGCGGAAATATCCGTTTTGCAACTCCTAAGAATCCAGCGCCTGAGATTTCAGAAAATGGGGAACCAGGTCAGGAACGCGAACTCGAATTAGAACTCAAGGTCTTAGCAGACGTTGGTTTGGTTGGCTTCCCATCAGTAGGGAAATCAACTCTTCTCAGTGTGATTACTTCTGCTAAGCCAAAAATTGGAGCTTATCATTTTACAACCATTGTTCCGAATTTGGGCATGGTTCGGACACCATCAGGTGAGTCCTTTGCAGTTGCAGACCTTCCTGGATTGATCGAAGGGGCTAGCCAAGGTGTCGGTCTGGGTACCCAATTCCTTCGCCACATCGAGCGTACCCGTGTTATCTTGCATGTCATCGATATGTCAGCGAGTGAAGGACGCGATCCTTATGAAGATTACGTTCAAATCAACAAGGAGCTTGAAACCTATAATCTTCGCTTGATGGAGCGACCACAGATTATTGTCGCTAATAAAATGGATATGCCAGAGAGCCAAGAAAACTTGAAAGAGTTCAAGAAAAAATTGGCTGCCAATTACGACGAATTTGATGAATTGCCACAAATCTTCCCAATCTCTAGTTTGGCCCATCAAGGCTTGGACAATTTGTTGGAAGCAACAGCAGACTTGTTAGATAAAACACCAGAATTCCTCTTGTATTCAGAAGAAGATATGGCGCAAGAAGAAGTCTACTATGGCTTTGATGAGGATCAACCAGCCTTCGAAATCAATCGAGATGATGATGCTTCTTGGATCTTGTCTGGTGATAAGTTAGAAAAACTCTTCAATATGACCAATTTTGATCGGGATGAGTCTGTCATGAAATTTGCGCGTCAATTGCGTGGAATGGGTGTCGATGAAGCTCTTCGAGCACGTGGTGCTAAAGACGGCGATATCGTTCGAATCGGTAAATTCGAATTTGAATTTGTTGACTAGTTAGAGATAAAGAGGAGAAGAAGATGGGAGATAAACCTATATCCTTTCGTGATAAAGACGGAAATTTTGTCTCTGCTGCAGACGTTTGGAATGCAGAAAAATTGGAAGAACTCTTTAATAAGTTGAATCCCAATCGTAAGTTACGCTTAGAACGGGAAAAGCTAGCAGCCTCCAGTGAAAATTAGGAATGAGGAGAAGAAAATGGCAAAAACAATTCACACAGATAAAGCACCAGCAGCAATTGGTCCTTATGTTCAAGGAAAAATAGTGGGCAATCTCTTATTTGCAAGTGGGCAAGTTCCCCTTTCACCAGAAACAGGTGAAATTGTTGGTGAAACCATTCAAGAACAAACCCAACAAGTCTTGAAAAATATTGCTGCTATCCTTGAAGAAGCTGGAACGGACTTTGATCACGTGGTGAAAACAACCTGTTTCTTAAGTGATATGAATGATTTTGTACCTTTTAATGAGGTTTATAAGACAGCATTTTCAAGTGAATTTCCAGCACGTTCTGCAGTAGAAGTGGCTCGCTTGCCACGCGATGTCAAAATCGAAATCGAAGTGATTGCAGAAGTATAGTCTCAATAGAAGGAATGCATTCGGGTAAAAGGAATGTTGGAGTGAGAGCCATCGACTGACCAACTGGAAAGATGATGCCCTCCTCCTTTTTTGTAAGGAAAAGGTGATTAGGATGACAGATACAGAAAAAACAATTCAACTGGTCATTGTAACAGGAATGAGTGGAGCAGGGAAGACCGTAGCCATTCAGTCCTTTGAAGATATGGGCTATTTCACCATTGATAATATGCCTCCAGCTCTCTTGCCAAAATTTATAGAGCTGATTCAACTCTCGATGGACAATAACAAGTTGGCTCTCGTCGTGGATATGCGTAGTCGGTCTTTCTTTGCAGAAATTCGCTCCATTTTGGACGAATTAGAGAATCACGAAGGAATTGATTTTAAAATTCTCTTTTTGGATGCGACCGATAGTGAATTGGTTGCTCGCTACAAAGAAACCCGTCGTAGTCATCCATTGGCTGCTGATGGGCGCGTCTTGGATGGGATTACTCTAGAACGTGAACTTTTGGCTCCGCTTAAAAACATGAGTCAAAATGTCATTGATACGACGGAATTAACTCCCCGTAATCTTCGTAAAGTGATTGCTGAACAATTTTCCAGACAAGATAGCCAGCCTGAGTTTCGGATTGAAGTCATGTCCTTTGGCTTTAAGTATGGTCTGCCTTTAGATGCGGACTTGGTCTTTGATGTTCGTTTCCTACCTAATCCTTACTACCAACCAGAGCTACGGAATCAAACAGGGCTAGATGATGATGTCTATAACTATGTCATGGATCACAAAGAATCAGAGGAGTTTTATCGTCATCTTTACGAGTTGATTGCTCCCATCTTGCCGGCATACAAACGAGAAGGGAAGTCTGTCTTGACTATTGCTATGGGATGTACAGGAGGTCAACACCGTTCAGTCGCCTTTGCGGTACGGCTCGGACGTGATTTAGCTAAAGATTGGACAGTTAATATGAGTCATCGCGACAAAGACCGACGGAAAGAAACGGTGAATCGTTCATGAGAAAACCAAAAATGACCGTCATCGGAGGCGGTACAGGGATTTCTGTCATCTTGAATAGCCTACGGAAAAAGGATGTTGAAATTACGGCTATTGTGACAGTGGCGGATGATGGTGGTAGCTCTGGAGAACTTCGAAAAAATATTCATCAATTGACACCGCCAGGCGACTTGCGAAATGTTCTAGTAGCCATGTCTGACATGCCTCGTTTTTATGAAAAAGTCTTTCAATATCGTTTTGCGGAAGACGATGGGCCACTAGCTGGTCATCCTCTAGGGAATTTGATTATTGCTGGGATTTCTGAAATGCAGGGCTCGACCTATAATGCCATGCAATTGCTTACGAAATTTTTCCATACGACAGGAAAAATCTATCCTTCCAGCGATACACCGTTGACCCTTCATGCCGTATTTATGGATGGGTCAGAGGTCGCTGGGGAGAGTGAAATCGCCCATCATGAGGGCATGATTGATTATGTCTATGTCACCAATACCTATAATGATGAGACGCCGAAAGCGAGTCGAAAAGTAGTAGATGCGATTTTAGAAAGTGATATGGTGATTTTAGGACCAGGTTCTCTCTTTACATCGATTCTTCCCAATCTAGTGATTGAAGAAATTGGACATGCCTTGCTTGAGACAAAAGCAGAGGTCGCTTATGTCTGCAATATCATGACCCAACGTGGGGAGACAGAACACTTTACCGATAGTGACCATGTTTCCGTCCTTCATAAACACTTGAAGAAGCCGTTTATTGATACTGTTTTAGTCAACATTGAAAAAGTCCCTCAAGAATATATGGACACGAATCGCTTTGATGAATACCTGGTTCAAGTAGAACATGATTTCGCAGGTCTAAAATCGCAGGTTCCCCGAGTTATTTCAAGCAATTTCCTTCGCTTGGAAAACGGCGGCGCCTTCCATGATGGAGAAGCTGTTGTGGATGAACTGATGCAAATTGTACAGGTGATTAAATGAGTTTTACCATTAAAGTAAAAGAAGAGCTCTTGACCCTTCACCGCTTTGAGAAAAGTGAGTTATCTGCTCTAATTAAGATGTCAGGTAGTTTGGGTCTAAGTATGGGGGGCTTAAGTTTGTCTCTGACCACGGAGAATGCTAAGATTGCCCGCCATATCTACGAATTGATTGTAGAATTTTATCAGGTCAAATCGGACATTCGTCACCACCAAAAAACCAATTTAAAAAAGAATCGCGTCTATACTGTTTCTATTGATGAAAAAGTCGAAGAGATTCTTGCAGACCTGCACTTAGCAGATTCTTTCTTTGGTATTGAGACAGGGATTGACCCAAGAATTTTAGAAGAAGATGAAGCAAGTCGAGCTTATCTGAGAGGTGCTTTCTTAGCAAGTGGGACCATCAAGGATCCGGAGTCTGGTCGCTATCAATTAGAAATTAGCTCTGTTTATTCTGATCATGCTCAGGACTTGGCCAACCTGATGCAACACTTTTTGTTAGATGCCAAGACCATCGAACGCAAAAAAGGAGTCGTCACCTATTTGCAGAGGGCAGAGGATATTATTGATTTCCTCATCTTGGTAGAAGCCAAGCAGGCTTTGGAAGAATTTGAGTCTGTCAAGGTCATGCGAGAAGCGCGCAATGATCTCAATCGAGCCAATAATGCTGAAATGGCCAATATCGCGCGTACGGTCACAGCTAGTATGAAGACCATCAACAATATCGTCAAAATCATGGATACTATTGGATTAGGTGGTCTTCCTGTCGAGCTTCAGGAAGTTGCTTATGTTCGAATTCAGAATCCCGACTATTCCATCCAGCAAATTGCGGATACCTTGAAAACGCCCTTGACCAAAAGTGGCGTCAATCATCGCTTGCGGAAAATCAATAAGATTGCAGAAGAATTGGATAATTTGTAAGCAGAAAAAAATCCTTTGAATCAAAAGATTCAAAGGATTTTTCTTATAAGCTAGTCGAGTGGACTGGTTGAACTTTCTTATCTGGATAAATGTAATTAATGGCGTTATTCACTGCTGTAGGAGCTTCGCCCAATCCAGTTGCAATTAAATCAATTTTCCCATCATAGAAGCAACAATCGCCACAAGCATAGATTCCTTCACGACTGGTCTCCTGTTTGCGATTCACGAGGATTTTATGACGTTGGAGATCCAAGCCCCATTCTTTTAATTTGCCGACTGACGATTTGAAGCCGTAGTTGACAAAGAGTTCATCGATAGGGAGTAATTGGGTTTCATCTGATTTGACCTTGGTGATTTCCAGGTGGCTGGCACGGCCATTTTCTCCGATTAAGCGACTAGGAACATAAGGAGTTTGAATAGAGACAGAAGAAGCCTTTAATTCCTCAACGCTATGTTCGAGAGCTCGGAAATTATCACGACGATGGACCAGAGTTGTCGGGGCGATTTTTTCAAAGGCCAGGGCCCAATCGACTGCTGAATCTCCTCCACCTAGAATAGCAACTTGTTTGCCAGCATATTGTTGAATATTCGAAACATGGTAGTGGACGTTCTCAAATTCTTCAGCCCCATCCACTTCTAATGGACGTGGTTTGAAGGCACCACCGCCCATAGCAATAATGACAGCACGACTGAAATGTTGGTCTTTATTGGTTTCAATTAGGAAGTGATCCTCGTTTTTATGAATATCCAAAACAGTTTCATTCAAACAAATTTCAGTTTCGAATGTGTTTAATTGATCGATCAACCGTTTGGACAATTCTTCCCCTGTTAGGTTGGTAAAACCAGGGACATCCAAAATTGTCTTTTCAGGATAGAGAATAGCAGGTTGACCACCTAGTTGAGGGAGGGAATCGATTAATTTCACTTTTACTTGACGCAGATGGCCATAGAAGGCAGCAAAGAGCCCTACAGGGCCACCGCCGATAATGGTAATGTCATAGATTTCAGACATGGTATCTCCTTTGTGATGTGTAACTAATCCTATTGTATCATAATTCGGAGTTAAATAGAAAGTGGAGGATAATACAAGAATTAAAAAGGATGAATCAAGGGATTAAGATATATTTTTTAAAAATAATGTTCGGTTTATTTACAAGTGTTCGATATTCTGATAGAATAAATTATTATTATTTTTTTATAAGGAGATTATTCAAAAATGCAATTTGATTTTTGGGTTAAAGTTGCGACCGAATTTATTGCAACAGCTTTATTGATTATTTTAGGAAATGGTGCCGTTGCAAACGTTGAATTGAAGGGTACCAAAGGGCATCAAAGTGGATGGCTCGTGATTGCAATTGGCTATGGAATAGGTGTTATGATGCCAGCCTTGATGTTTGGTAATGTATCAGGAAACCATATCAACCCTGCTTTTACGATTGGACTTGCAGTTAGTGGCCTCTTCCCTTGGGAAAATGTTTTATACTACATCGTTGCTCAAGTTCTTGGAGCCATGTTTGGACAATTGGTTGTCGTTGCGACTCACCGTCCATATTACCTTCAAACTGAAAATCCAAACAATATCTTGGGAACTTTCTCAACGATTTCTAGCTTGGATAAAGGAACTCCTGAATCACGTAAAGCAGCAACCATCAATGGTTTCGTCAATGAGTTTGCAGGATCATTCGTCCTTTTCTTTGGTGCACTTGCCTTGACAAAACACTTCTTCGGTGCTGAGGTTGCTTCTCTAGCTCAAAGAGCTGCGACTGAGCAGGGAGGGATTTTCGATGCTTCTTCAACAGCTGCAAAATTGGCTTTGTCACAAGCACATGCTCCTGGTCTAGGAGTTGCTCACTTGGCACTTGGATTCCTCGTTATGGCTTTGGTGACATCACTTGGTGGTCCTACAGGACCTGGTTTGAACCCTGCACGTGACCTTGGTCCACGTTTGGTTCACGCCTTCCTTCCAAAATCTGTCTTAGGTGAACACAAGGGAGATTCAAAATGGTGGTACGCTTGGGTACCAGTTGTAGCACCAATCTTGGCTGCAATTGTTGCCATTGCCCTCTTTAGCTTCCTTTATATGTAAGACCAGAACACTTTTCGTAGACATTACGGAAAGTGTTTTTATCTTTTGTTGAGTAGCAGTTTTTATAAAGGAGTAGGGATGAAAGAAAGGAATTTAATAGAAGACAATCGAAGAGCTGATCATTTTAGTTTTCTATATTATTTGCATGAGAAGAAAGTGTTTCATTCGGAGTCACTTGCTGCTCTTTGTCAGTATCTAGTAGGATTGGAGTCAGTTAGTATCGAGCAACTAAGAGATTTGCGCTGGATAGAAACTCAAATTTTGCGTCATCTGGTCTATCATTTTGACGAGAATGATCTAAGTAAAATTAGCAATCTCCCAACGAATTATTGGGAGGAAGTAGAAGCATTCGAACAAGTAGTGTCAAAGCTTTATGATCGTTATGAATGAAAGGATTTTCCAAAATCTGAAATTCTAGCACAGTTTTGAAGCTAAGATGATGGTGAGAGATGAATTCCTTTAACTTTTTCTTGACAATCTACAGAATTCCGTGTAGAATAGAATAGATCTTGAACTTGAAGGGAGTGAAAAACATGTCAAAAACAGTAGTACGTAAGAATGAATCTCTTGACGATGCTCTTCGTCGTTTCAAACGCGCGGTTACTAAAGCTGGTACTCTTCAAGAAACACGCAAACGTGAATTCTATGAAAAACCTTCTGTAAAACGTAAACGTAAATCAGAAGCAGCTCGTAAACGTAAAAAATTCTAATTGAATACAAGAACAGACTTCGGTCTGTTTTTTGTTTCTCTAGAAAAATTGAAGATAAAAAACCCGACCTTCTAGCTAGAAGATCGGATCTTTTTATCTGATTATTTGTTTGCAAGCAAGTCGCGGATTTCAGCAAGCAACTCTTCTTGAGTAGGAGCAGCTTCTTCTTCAGCAGCTTCCTCTTTTTTACCAAGGTTTTGAGCTTTCTCAGCAGCTTTTACTACGAAGAAAAGAACAGTACCAACAACAAGGAAGTTGATAACAGCGCTCAAGAAGCTACCGTAAGCAACACCGTTCCATGACAATTGTGCAATCTTTTCAACACCAGCAGCTTTCATAGCTGGGTTCAAAATAAGTGGAGTGATGATATCGTTAACAAATGATGTTACGATAGCTCCAAATGCAGCTCCGATAACGACTGCGACAGCAAGGTCAACAATATTCCCACGAAGGAGAAAAGCTTTCAAATCTTTTAACATATCCTAAATATGTCCTTTCATAATAAATTTTACAGAGCATAGTATAACTAAAATTTTTTTCGTATTCAATAAATATGCTCAAATTTTTTTAAAAAGTTGATTTAAGAAAAATGGAGGCTTTCAAAACTCAGGAAAAATGTGGAAAAATCGGGTGAAAATCAATGCGGATGATTTACAATTGACAAAAATTAGTTTAAAATAGTTAATGATATTCTATGGTAAAATGGAGGCACTGTTTATGGTTGACAAACAACTGATTTCAGAAATAAAAAACAGTGTGAATATTGTAGATGTAATCGGAGAAGTTGTTCAATTGACAAAGGCAGGACGAAACTTTTTAGGTCTCTGCCCTTTTCATGGTGAAAAGACGCCTTCTTTTAATGTCGTCGAGGATAAACAGTTCTATCATTGTTTTGGTTGTGGCAAATCAGGCGATGTTTTTAAGTTTATCGAAGACTATCGTGGTGTCTCCTTCATGGAAGCTGTTCAAATTGTCGGAGATCAGGTGGGCATTCGTGTCCAGACTCTTCCTCCAAGTCAGTCTAGGCCCCAACAAGCAGATGAGAAACAGCCCTTCTATGAAATCCATCAAGAGGCTGCCAAGTTCTATCATGCCATCCTGATGACGACAAAGATGGGTGAAGAGGCTCGGCAATACCTTTATGATCGAGGGCTTGATGATGAGATGCTTCGGCATTTTCAAATAGGCCTAGCACCAGCAGAAGGGAATTATCTGTATCAGAGTGTTTCCGGAAAGTTTTCAGAAAACATTATGGCCGAGTCGGGACTGTTTCATATTAGTGATATGGGAACTATGTATGATGCTTTTCAAGATCGTATTATGTTTCCCTTATCGGACGATACTGGCCGAGTCATTGCTTTTTCTGGTCGACTTTGGCGTGACCAAGCCGAAGGGACCAAGCCTCAGGGGAAATATAAGAACAGCCGTAGTACGCTCCTTTTTAACAAGAGTTATGAGTTGTACCATTTGGATAAGGCCAAGCAGGTCGCTAAGAAGAACCATGAACTTTACCTGATGGAAGGATTCATGGATGTCATTGCAGCCTACCGGGCTGGGATTGAGAATGCGGTTGCTTCCATGGGGACAGCACTGACCCGTGAACATGTAGCCCATCTCAGCAAATTTACCAAAAAGGTTATCTTGGCCTATGATGGAGATAAAGCGGGAAGGCTAGCGACAGCAAAAGCTTTAGAGGTTCTGGAAAAACAGGAAGTAGAGGTTGTCCAGATTCCTGACCAGATGGACCCTGATGAGTATCTCAAAAAGAATTCACCGCAAGCTTTAGCAGACTTATTGGAAAAAACACGTCTTAGCCGCGTAGAATTTCTCATGGATTATTGGAAGCCAGACAATATTGAAAATTTGCAGGCGCAGATTGAATTTGTTGAGAAAATGGCTCCTTTAATTGCTCAGACGCCATCTGTAACGGCACAAAACACCTACATTTATAAATTAGCCGACCTCTTGGTTGATTTTGATTATTTGCAGGTGGAACAAACGGTTAATGCTAGTCGTCTTCAGATGCGTAGTCAGCGTCAAGATCAAGGTCCAATCCAGACACAAGCTCCAGTTGCTAGTCCAACTGTTGTACAGAAGCAGTTGCCTCGCCTGGTTCGGGCTGAGAATCATCTTCTCCATCGGATGAACGCTTTTCCTTATGTTTTGAATGAATATCGTCTTCGGACAGATTTTTCATTTGATACCCCTGCCTTGCAAACCTTGTACCAACTTCTTTGCCAAAATGGAGAAGTGACATCGCAGGATTTGTCCGAGCAGACAGAGGAAGT
Organism: Streptococcus australis; assembly: GCF_047463015.1. Classification (GTDB taxonomy): domain Bacteria; phylum Bacillota; class Bacilli; order Lactobacillales; family Streptococcaceae; genus Streptococcus; species Streptococcus australis_F. The sequence continues at coordinate 52,629 of NZ_JASHER010000002.1, forward strand.
CCAACGAGCCTGGTATCTGATGTTAGAAGAAAATTTACCGGATGAAATAGCGGAGAATGAGCTGGAAGAAGTGGAAGAAACGAGAAATCGTGAGCTTCTCCGTAAAGAAAGTCAACAAATAGGGAAAAAAGTCCGAGAAGCCTCTCACAGTGGAGATGCGGATCAGGCTTTATTGGAACTCGAGCGACTAATCGCTCAAAAAAGAAGAATGGAGTAGGAATGGCGAAAGAACAAAAAGATATCACAACTTTAGATGTCCAAATTGCAGAGTTTATTCGTAGTCATAAGAAAAGTGGTACTGCAACAGATGATGAAATCAATGATCAATTGGTCATTCCTTTTGCTTTGGATGCCGATGGAATTGATGATTTGTTGCAACGGATTCAAGATGCTGGGATTTCAATCACGGATAAAGAAGGAAATCCAAGTGCGCGTGTCCTGAACAACGAAGAAGAAGAACCAGAGTTGACGGATGAGGAATTGCTTGGAAGCAACTCTGCTAAGGTCAATGACCCAGTACGGATGTACTTGAAGGAAATTGGGGTCGTTCCTCTTTTGACCAATGAAGAAGAACAAGAATTGGCCATTTTGGTGGAACAAGGAGATTTGGAAGCTAAGCAACGTTTGGCAGAAGCCAACCTTCGTTTGGTTGTTTCTATTGCGAAGCGCTATGTTGGTCGTGGGATGCAATTCTTGGATTTGATCCAAGAAGGAAACATGGGCTTGATGAAGGCCGTTGATAAGTTTGACTATACCAAAGGATTCAAGTTCTCTACTTATGCGACTTGGTGGATTCGTCAGGCTATCACCCGTGCCATTGCAGACCAGGCTCGTACCATTCGTATTCCTGTCCACATGGTAGAAACTATTAACAAGTTGGTTCGTGAACAACGCAACCTCTTGCAAGAATTGGGACAAGATCCTACACCAGAACAAATTGCGGAACGCATGGATATGACACCTGATAAGGTGCGCGAAATCTTGAAGATTGCCCAAGAACCTGTTTCTCTTGAAACACCAATTGGGGAAGAGGACGATAGCCATTTGGGAGATTTTATCGAAGACGAAGTGATTGAAAATCCAGTAGATTACACCACTCGTGTGGTACTACGCGAACAATTGGATGAAGTCCTTGATACTCTTACCGACCGGGAAGAAAATGTCCTTCGTTTACGTTTTGGTTTGGATGATGGTAAAATGCGGACCTTGGAAGATGTTGGGAAAGTCTTTAACGTGACCCGTGAACGGATCCGTCAGATCGAAGCCAAAGCCCTCCGCAAACTGCGCCACCCAAGCAGAAGCAAACCATTGCGTGATTTTATAGAGGATTAAAAAGGTCCGGGGGACCTTTTTAACCCGAGCCGAGAAACTCGGAAGCGAGGAATGTCCAGTGGACATTTTTTACGGTCACCCAAAAACAAGAGAGTGGCCAGGTCCGGGGGGTCTTTTTAACGGTCGCCTAGAAATAAAAAAGCGACCCAGGTCCGGGGGACTTTTTTAACCCGAGCCGAGAGATTCGGGAGCGAGGAAGGTTCGGGCAGTCTTTTATAGAGTTTTCTTAATATTTGGGTTTCCGTAAAAAAAGAAATTCTTCATAGGGATGAACCCAACGAAGAAGGAGTAAAGAATGAGTTATACGACAGAAGAAATCGAACAAATTAAAAACCGTATTCTTGAAAACCTAGAGCAAGTCATCGATCCGGAATTAGGTATTGATATTGTCAATCTTGGTTTGGTCTACGAAATTCGGTTTGATGGTGAAACTGGTGAAACAGAAATCGATATGACCCTAACCACCATGGGTTGTCCATTGGCAGACTTGCTGACGGATCAGATTTATGATGCCTTAACAGGAATGGAAGAAGTGACTAAGGTCGATGTAAAATTGGTCTGGTACCCAGCTTGGACGGTTGAAAAGATGAGCCGCTATGCGCGGATTGCTTTAGGAATCAAATAAGATTGCTTTAAAGGAGGAACGGATGTTTCTCCTTTTTTTGGACAGATGATTTGGTTATCAAATAGTACGAACATTCGATTTTCTTTTCTGATTATATCTTGCAATCACTTCTTAGTAAGGTTATAATAGAATCATTATTAAATTAAGGAGAAGATTATGAATCAGTACCCTTTGGTCTACCTAGACCATGTTCAAAAAGTGTATGGTAAACATATTGCCTTATATGATGTGAGTGTCAATATTCAACCGGGTCGTATCATTGGTTTGTTAGGACCAAACGGAAGTGGGAAAACCACCATTATTAAATTAGTGAATGGGCTCTTGCAACCTACTTCAGGTAATGTCTACATCCATGGCCAAGTACCGTCTGCAAAAACCAAACAAGTCGTTTCTTATTTGCCAGATACAACTTATTTGGATGAAAATATGAAGATTTCAGAAACAATCCGTTTCTTCCAAGACTTCTATAATGATTTCAATCCGCAACGTGCTTATCAATTGCTAAATGATTTACATTTACATCCAGAGCAAAAATTGAAACAACTCTCTAAAGGGAATAAAGAAAAAGTTCAATTAATTTTGGTCATGAGCCGTGAAGCGGATTTGTACATTCTTGATGAACCTATTGGTGGGGTGGACCCTGCTGCGCGTGATTACATTCTTAGAACCATCATTCAAAATCGTCGTCCAAACTCATCTGTATTGATTTCAACCCACTTGATTGCGGACGTTGAACAAGTCTTGGATGAAGCGCTCTTTATCAATCAAGGTCGTATTCTGTTGCATGAAAACACAACTGTTCTTCGCAACCAATACGGTAAATCGATTGATGAGATCTTCCGTGAACAATTTAGAATGTATTAGGAGGTTCTTATGTTTGGGAAATTAATGAAATATGAATTAAAAGCAACCTATAAGTGGTATCTCATTATTTCGGGTGTGCTTGCTATTCTCTCCATTTTTGCTGGTTTATTAGCTTCTAGTGTTATAACTGGGGCATCAACTTTCACAGAAAACACAGCCTTAACTATTGGGAGTATTGTTGTTTTGGTCATTTTTGCGGGCTACATTGGCTTGACCTTGACCAACTATATCATTATTATTCGTCGTTTTTACAACAATATTTTTGGTCGTGAAGGTTATTTGACCTGGACCTTGCCAACTGGATCTCATACTGTTTTACTTGTAAAAGTAACATCTGCTTTGATTTGGAGTATCTTCTGTTTTATTAGCTTGATTCTTTCTTTGCTTATTTTCTTAGGAGTGATTGGCCTCGCTCAACAACAGAATATTTTTGATTTACTTGGTCCATTGTTCGAACATATTGGGTCATCTCTTATTTGGCAAAGCTTGCTATTTCAAGTGTTAGCGACTATTTCAGGTATTTTAATGCTCTACTGTGCCATCTCACTGGGTCAGCTCTTCATTAACAGTCGTATCGTGATGGCCTTCGTCTTTGGATTTATCCTTTGGGTTGTACTAAGTATCATTGGAAGATTGTTCCCTTCTATATCTATTTCAGAACTTTCAAGAACTGCAACTATGTCTTCTGATACTCTTAGTGATATCTTAGTTGTTAACTTTATTCCTGCCTATATCTATGAAGTGGTGAAAATTGTAGCGATGTATTTCACGGTACATTATGTAACAAAATTCAAACTAAACTTGCAATAAAAGTGAAAGAGGGAAGAGATCCCTCTTTTTCTTTTGCCATTTTATACAAAAAATGATACACTTGAGTATATCATTTTGGGGTCGTTACGGATTCGACAGGCATTATGAGGCATATTTTGCGACTCGTGTGGCGACGTAAACGCTCAGTTAAATATAACTGCAAAAAATAACACTTCTTACGCTCTAGCTGCCTAAAAACCAGCAGGCGTGACCCGATTCGGATTGCTCGTGTCTGATGACAGGTCTTGATTTTAGCGAGATACGATCAAACTTTGTCTAGCAGTTTGATAAGAGATTGATAGACTCGCAGTTCCTAGGCTTGAGTTATGTGTCGAGGAGCTGTTAAACCAATACATAACCTATGGTTGTAGACAAATATGTTAGCAGATGTTTGGACGTGGGTTCGACTCCCACCGGCTCCATATATACTTTCTAAAGTTTTCTAAAACTTTCTAAAACGTTGTAAATACAACGTTTTTTGTTTTATACTTCCTATTCCTTTTTGAACCTTTTTGAAACTGGCAGACCCAAAAACAGACCCTTTTTTGTCCAAAGGGTCTGTTTTTATGTTATTTATTTAAAAATCAATATAGTTTGCGAATTTCTCACCAATGTCATCCTTAGCCTCTCTAGTGATGTGAGTATAGATGTCCATGGTTGTCTTTAGGTCCGAGTGCCCAAGTCTGTACTGGACCTGTTTGAGCGTCATACCAGCTTCGAAACATAGACTGGCATGTGTGTGGCGGAATCCATGGATCCTAATCGGACGCATATCCGAATCTTTGACAATTTGTTGTAGCCATTTACGTGGTAGTGTTCCCGGTATTGGTTTTCCAAATTCATTTTCAAAGATATAAGTAGTAGTAGGGTTCATCGCACTAAGCTCTGCGAGAATCTCACTTGTCTTTTTCATTTTCTTTGCCGACATAGACCCTAAACTTATAGGCAGTGTCGCATTTTTCTTTTTGTAAGATTTAATTTCCATTATGTTTCACCTCATTTCACAAAAGAATGAGCGCAAAGAACCCTTCTCTTAATCCTTATTTGCATTTCAAGGTTAATCGCAATTAACGGCTGTTGATTGTGAATGCCAGATATCTGTTTTAGAATTAAGGGGCAAATTCACTGTATTTTTTAAGATATTCCTCTATTACGAAAAGATCTTCTGTCAGAAGGTTATTTTTAATAAAGTTAAAGTCACTTTCTGTAAGAAACATTTTTTTCTTCAAGCTTTTGATTTCTTTTTTTGCAAGATCAAATGCGGAATTATAGTCATCTAGGTCGCACTCTTCTGCTATATTGCGGATATTTGTAACGATATAACTATTTGTCATAGGTGGTATATAAACAGGACCTTGAATATATTCATAACTATTACCAAGACCAGAACAATCAAATAACATGGTTTCGATAAAATATTTCAATGCCAACTTATAATCTTTCTTATCTAGAAAGAAGCAACCAAAAGCATGGCAGTCGTTTCTGACAAGGCCGAATAATTTAGCGTTGATATTGCTATTAATCCGGTCATTCAAAATTTTAATTTTAGCGATGTCATATGAAAGGTAAGGGTCATTTCCAGAGTATTCCATGTATTCAAATGCCGATATATATGGATCCTTGTGTGCTTTAATAAGACCTTCATACTCAAATAAAATCTGCTGTCCTACATTCGTGGTACAAATCGACGAAGGGATACTATCTTCTAGCAGATCAAAATTATTCATAATTCTTTGTACAAGGTCATATTTTTTTCCACCAACTGGCAAAGACTTCACTTTTAAAATTTCTTTTAACTCTGCGACTTTAAGCTTCGATAAACTTTTTTCTGATTTTTGAAATGTCAGCAATCCCAGTCGGATTAATTTATTTCTATGAAGTTGAGGGTTGATTTGATATTCATGTTCAAAATATGATGGGAAAAAATCTCCATTGTTAGTATCAATCCAATGCAAAAGAATGATATCACCAATTTGTAATGTATCATCTTCACATTTCCTCAAATTAGTTTCAGAAGTAGTAGCAGTATGCTTGAAATGATTAAAAATCTTCTGTATGAAACTCATCTATTATCCTTTCGTTAAAAATATCGCTTATTTATGCTAAAGGATTCAACTAACATTGTTCATAACTTCTCTATTTCGAAGTTTATTCTTCATATTTCTGAATTTTGTCAAAGGCTTCTTGGATATCTTTTTTTGTTTTGAAAGGATTATTTTTGATGTTTACAATATATAAAACAATAGTCAAACACAAAAGAATAAATCCAATTGTAGGATTTATTATGAAATACAAAAGGGTGCATAATGCAAGCAACCCAACCGGAAAATACCATGAAGAGGCAGGGTGGATTTTTTTATCAACTGGTGTATTAATCGCTTGATTTTGTTTCTGTGATCGTCCCTTTTTTATGCTTCCCAAAGCATCAACAGTAGTTTGGTTGTATACTTTGTTGTAAATAGCACGTTTTGGATCTTTAATAATTCCAGTGCCTTTCTGCCCATAAGTCGGAATAATAGCTTTCTTCACTTTTCTTTTCAAATTTGAGGTAGTTCTTGCCTTGAGACTTTTCGAAAGGTTTGGTTTTCTAACTCCTATTTTCATAAAAATAACCCTTTTCCTCCACAAACACCTTATATTCTTCTATTACCATCGACTCATTAGCAATGGTTTTTAAATTATATCGTTCCATAAAATGGATTTAATTAAATTCTGACACGTCATCCATGGTTTTCAATTCTTCTTCCAGTAGATGATGGATCATGCTGCGGTCGGCTTGTAATTCACACAATTCTCTATTTAGTTCGTATTGAGTCTTTGTGTGGTCCTTGTGGCCTAACTCATGCAAGGCCGCTTGCTTTTGGTCTTTTTCTGATAAATTAATATCCAGAGCGAGAACCTTTAATGCTGGATTGAAGAAGCCTGGACTGTGCCATCCGCTCCCGTCAAAATAGCATAGAATTACACCCTCGAGGGCGCAAAGCTCTTTTACAGTCATAAATGCACCTCTATTTATTTTTTAAGTGTGCCTCCAAGACCGCTGTAATAAAATCAATATCTTCTTCAGTAAGTGGTTTACCATCGAACAACATAGATTGCGCAGCAATGTCTCGAAGGTCAAGCGGTGCAGAAGCATCACCGTCTGTTGCAATTTTTGGATTATCAGTGCGCCCTAATAAGTAGTCGGTGGACACATTGAAGTAGTCAGCGATTTCTTGTAATCGCTCAGAACTTACTTTTTGTCGTTTTAAGGAATAAAGTGTATTTTTGCTATATCCCAATTTTTCTTCAACTTGATTTAGAGATAAACCCTTTTTTCGAGCCAATTCTCTAACTTTTTCAAATGTTGGAAACATTGATTTATCAACCTTTCTGAGAGATCGACAAAAAATATTTAAATTATTTATTTAAAATTTTTGGCGAAAATAAATGAATGATTTAAAATAGTTTTTGTAAAGTTAATGAGTTAGTAAAAAACGAAGTTAAAACTTATCTAAATATAAAATAGCTTTGGCGAGCAAGAAAACTGATAGATATAGTATTTTATCATTCTTTTTATTACGCTTTCATTTTAAATTATTTATTTAAAATTTTCAAGAGCTTTATAAAATAATTTACTAACTCTTTAACTCTATTAAAAAAAGTAGGATAAACATGAGCCAACAACATCGTGAATGGATTGAGCTTGTAAAAGAGCGAATTGAAAAACGTGGATGGTCACAGACGGACTTGTCCATTGTTGTAGGTGTTAGTCCATCAGCTATCACATAGCTGCTAAAAGATGGAAAAGGAAGCGATGACTTGAAACTTCGTATTAACAAAAAATTGCGAATTAATTAGTCATGGGAAAAATTTGAGGAGTAGGAGAAAAGAATGAACGAACTAGAAAGAACAGCCCTCAATGAAATACTGAGGACTGTGACGTATATTGCAGAAAAACTGGATGAGTTGGAATTTAAATTGACTAAAGAGGGTCTACAAGATTCTGAGCATCCAGAATAGTTAGCTGATATTCGATATAGCGAATGGTAGCATTTAAAAATTTTTTTAAATCTTGTAAATCTTTATCTGTGTGTCTTCGGACGTAGTGAGTTTCATCGTTACCAATCCACGAAGTGGCCTGAGCAAGCTTTTGTAAAATTTGATCATCAATATATTCTATAATGACTTGTCCTAAAAATTTTTTCTTAATCTCATCTGCCTTTTCAGGGAATTTTTGGATTAAGAAATCCTTAATGATAAACTCAAGCGATTTTCTAAGGCCGATACCAACTAAAGTGTCGTAACCGTCTGCTTCAGCTTGCAAAGACTGAGTATATGTTTTGACACCTTGAGGAGAAAGATTAGAAATTTCTTTAGGGAATTCAGATGGCTGCTCTTTATAGTGATGTAAGTTTCGTGGATAGGTACTTCCATATTCGTTTAGATAATTGTAAGAATCTACCCATCCATATTTACAAGAGTTACAAAATAAAGTTAGGAATAAGATGTGGTCGTATTCATCTTTGTAAAACGATGAATCTTTTAAGATAGGCTCTATCCCTCTACTGCAATTAGGACAAACATCTGTCACAGTTACGTCTACATCAGCATACGCAGAATTATCATATTTTGCTTTCATTAACATAATGGTTTCTCCGATTGATTTATTATCTTTATTATATCAAATTCAGAAAGGAAAAAGCGTGTGAACGAAATTACTTTATCAAATAATCTATCTCAGATAGAACTTGAAATCAGCCATCACAAGCAAATAGCTGGCCAGTCGATTTGGGAAATCGGCAGACGATTGAACCATGTGAAAGAGAATGATCTGGCCCATGGTAAATTTATGGAATGATTGAATAAGATCAATCTTAATTGGTCAGAGGTGAACAGAATGATGAAGGTTGCAAAAGAACTTCCAAATTACTCAACGTTGAGTAATTTAGGTAGAACCGCACTTTACCTCATCGCAACTCTTCCAGAAGAAGAGCGAGAGGAGCAGATCCAACGCATCGAAGATGGTGACAATCCAACGGTGCGAGAGCTGAAGGAAGTCAAGAAGAAACTCAACCTCAGAAAGCTTGCAAACAAGCGTCTACAGGCTGAAAACGAAAGAATCAAATCTGCCAAGGTCGAAGTCAAGGAAACTATCAAGGAAGTCATCCCAGACGATTACAGAGCCACACAGGACCTAAACAAGCAATTGCTAGAAAAGAATAAGAAACTCTCCAAATCCGTGAAAGCAATGGAAGAGCGTGAAGAGGTTGATAAGAAATCTGCTCAGTACGATGAATTGACTCGAGCGATTGAAGAATCGCAAGGGCAACTAAATAGTGTACAGAAGCAAATCTCCGCTTACAAGAACATCACCAGCCTACTTCAAAAAGGAAATGATTTCTTAGCAAGCATGGGCGTTCTAATCTATGCAGATGAGGAGAAAGTCCTCAAAGCTGATGGAATCATCCGAAATGAATTTGATAGTTTTAGCAGTCGTGGGATTCGTTTTTTCAACGACCTGAACGATATCCATTTTATATATGCAAACGACAAATCCTTGTCGTTTTTTATTTCTTTAAAATCCATCAAGCAATGATATCTTGTGAGCGATTCCTAAATTTTTTGTTGACAGAAGGGGCGCTTTTCCGTATAATGGATACTAGTTTGGAAGATTACTCAAGAGGCTTAAGAGGCCGTGTTGGAAACGCGGTAGGCGTGTAACAGCGTGCGTGGGTTCGAATCCCATGTCTTCCGTATAAGAAAGAAAAGCAGATCAGTCGGTCTGTTTTTTTTGTTAGGCAGGATTGGCAATGGGTAAGAGTGTCTTCTTTGCCGGATTTCCTGTATAATAGAAGGAAAGAACGGATGAAAAGGAGAACAAGGTGATTACACAGCTGGACACAAAATCAGTCTACACCTTTATGGACAGTTTAGTCTCTATTCGAGACTATATTCATCGTGCCAAAGAAATGGGTTACCAACAAATTGGTCTCATGGACATCGATAATTTATATGGGGCTTACGAGTTTTTAGAAGAGTGTCAAAAAGCTGGTATGGGGGCTGTCCTAGGTCTTGATTTGGAAGTCGAGATACCGGCGGGTCCTTTGTCTATCCGTTTGGTTGCATTAGGAACCAAAGGCTACAAACACTTAATTAAAATTTCCAGCATGAAAATGATGGGGACAACAGATTGGTCAGCCTTTCAACACTTATTGGATGATATAGCCATCATCGTTCCCTATTTTGAAGGGATTGAGTATTTAGACTTAGGCCAAGACTTTGCGATTGGTGTCTTTCCGGATACTCCAGCGAAACAGTTTTCTCGTCCTGTTTTCCCACTCCATACGGTCCGATATTTTTCTACGAGTGATTTGGAGAGTCTTCAGATGCTTCACGCCATTCGTAATAATTGCAGTCTGAAGGAAGTAGGAGCTATTGACACCTCTATGATGTTCCTGCCACCTGAAGAGTTGGAGCGGGCATTTTCACATAATTTTCCGGATAGTATTCCTTATCTAGAAAAGACTCTTGCTGCCGTTCATTATGAGATTGATACGCAATTAAAGCTTCCCCGTTTTAATCCAGAGAAACCTGCAGTCGAGGAATTGCGTGAGTTGGCTGAGGAGGGCTTGAGAAGTAAGGGTCTGGACCAGAGGGTTTACCAAGAGCGTTTGCGTCATGAATTAGCTGTCATCCATCAGATGGGCTTTGATGACTACTTCTTGATTGTCTGGGATTTGTTACGGTTTGGTCGAAGCCAAGGTTACTATATGGGGATGGGCCGTGGCTCAGCAGTTGGTAGTCTAGTAGCCTATGCCTTAGATATCACAGGGATTGATCCGGTTAAGAACAATCTCCTCTTTGAGCGTTTTTTGAACTTAGAGCGATATACCATGCCAGATATTGATATTGATATTCCGGATGTTTATCGTCCCAAATTTATCCAGTATGTTAAAAATCGCTACCGCAGTCCTCATGTGGCTCAAATCGTGACCTTCTCAACTTTTGGAGCAAAACAAGCCATTCGAGATGTTTTTAAGAGATTTGGAACCCCAGAGTATGAGTTAACCAACCTCACCAAGCGGATTGGCTTACGGGATACCTTGGCTTCTGCTTATGAAAAAAATGTAGCTTTCCGCCAAGCTATTCAAAGTCGCCCAGAATACCGGAAGGGCTTTGAAATTGCGAAGAGGATTGAAGGGCAACCGCGTCAGACCTCGATTCATGCGGCAGGCGTCGTCATGAGTGGAGAAGATCTCACCAATCAAATCCCAATCAAGATGGGTGAGGAGATGAATCTGACCCAATATGATGCCCATGGTGTTGAGGCAAATGGTCTGCTCAAGATGGACTTCTTAGGACTCCGAAATTTGACCTTTGCTCAACGGATGCAGGAAGCAGTAAAGGAAAAATATCAAAAGGATATTAAAATCGAGGATATTCCTCTAGAAGATCCGGAAACGATTGCTTTGTTTGCTGCGGGAAATACCAAAGGGATTTTCCAGTTTGAGCAAGCGGGAGCTATTCGTTTGCTTAGAAGGGTTCAACCCAATTGTTTTGAGGAGATTGTTGCGACAACTTCCTTGAACCGGCCTGGGGCTAGTGACTATATTGATAATTTCGTCAAACGCAAGCATGGCAAAGAGAAGGTGGATATGATCGATCCTAGTTTGGAAGGCATTCTAGCACCAACATACGGCATCATGCTCTATCAGGAGCAAGTCATGCAGGTGGCTCAGACCTTTGCTGGCTTTAGTCTAGGAAAAGCCGATATCCTCAGACGGGCCATGGGGAAAAAGAACGTGGCAGAAATGCATCGGATGGAAGATGACTTTATCAAAGGGGCTGTCGCGCTTGGGCACCGTGCAGAAAAAGCCAAGCAAGTCTTTGCCATTATGGAAAAATTTGCTGGCTATGGCTTCAACCGTTCCCATGCCTATGCCTACTCAGCCTTGGCCTTCCAATTGGCTTACTTTAAAGTTCATTATCCAGATGTCTTTTTTGACATTATGCTCAACTACTCTAGTAGTGATTACTTGACCGATGCGCTGCAATTTGATTTCCAAGTAGCTCCTTTGACCATTAATACCATTCCTTATAAGGATAAGTTCCAAGATCAGAAGATTTATCTAGGAATGAAAAATATCAAAGGTCTTCCAAAAGATCTAGCCTATTGGATTATTGACCAACGTCCCTTTGAGAGCATTGAAGATTTTATCTTGCGCTTGCATAGCCAGTATCACAAACTTCCTCTCTTAACACCACTGGTAGAATTGGGCTTGTTTGACTGCTTTGAAAAGAATCGCAGAAAAGTCCTTCAGAACCTTCCCAACCTATTTGTCTTTGCGGATGAACTGGGTAGCTTGTTTGGGGAAGCTAATTATTCCTGGATGGATGCTGAGGATTATAGCAAGGCCGAGAAGTATGAAATGGAGCAGAGGGTCATTGGGGTTGGTCTCAGCCCTCATCCTTTGGTGGAAATTGTAGCTGCAAGTAGCAAACCGACTCGACCGATCGCCTCTTTAAGCGAAGGAGAACAGGCCACTATCCTGGTTGAAGTTCAATCGATCCGGACCATCCGAACCAAAAATGGGGAAAATATGGCCTTTTTACAAGTTTCCGATCTCCAAAAGAAGATGGATGTCACTCTTTTTCCTGATATTTATCGCCACTATAGCTCAAAAATAAGAGAGAAGGGCTATTACTATCTCAAAGGAAAAGTGCAATCTAGAGATGGTCGTCTTCAGATGGTTTTAATGGAAGCAGAAGAAGCCACCAATCAGCGTTTTTGGATTCAATTGTTTGATCACCAGGAGGACCGGGCAGTCTTAGATATTTTAAAAGCTTATCCAGGTCCTTATCCTGTCGTTATTCGCTATGAAGAGGAGAAAAAGACCATTCAATTAAAAGGAGTTTCCGTCCAGAAAAACGAGAAGTTAGAAAATGAGCTGGCAAGTATTGCTATGAAAACGATTTATCGATAAAATCTACGGAAAATAGGAGAAATTTGAGCCTCTTTGTGTTATAATCATTTAGAATGTAAAAGAAAAAAAAGGAGCAAATATCGAAATGAAACGTATTGCTGTTTTAACCAGTGGAGGAGATGCCCCTGGAATGAATGCTGCTATCCGTGCAGTTGTTCGCCAAGCAATTTCTGAAGGAATGGAAGTATTTGGTATCTATAATGGATACGCTGGTATGGTTGCTGGTGATATCCATCAATTGGATGCTTCATCAGTTGGAGATATTATTTCTCGTGGTGGAACAATGCTTCATTCAGCTCGCTATCCTGAATTTGCTGAACGCGAAGGTCAATTAAAAGGGATCGAGCAGTTGAAAAAACATGGAATCGAAGGTGTTGTCGTTATCGGTGGTGATGGATCATACCACGGAGCGATGCGTTTGACTGAACATGGTTTCCCAGCTGTAGGACTTCCTGGAACAATTGATAATGATATCGTTGGTACAGATTTTACAATCGGGTTTGATACAGCAGTTACAACTGTTATGGACGCGATTGATAAGATCCGCGATACCTCATCTAGTCACCACCGTACTTTCGTTATCGAGGTAATGGGGCGTAATGCCGGGGATATTGCCCTTTGGTCTGGTATTGCTTCTGGTGCGGATGAAATTATTATTCCAGAAGAAGGCTTTGCTATCGAAGATGTCGTTGAGAGCATCAAGAAGGGCTACGAAAAAGGTCGTACACACAACATCATCGTTCTTGCTGAAGGTGTGATGTCAGCTGCTGAATTTGGTAAAGCCTTGAAAGATGCTGGAGATACAAGCGATCTTCGTGTAACAGAACTTGGACATATCCAACGTGGTGGTTCACCTACTGCGCGTGACCGTGTTCTTGCTTCACGTTTGGGTGCACATGCTGTTAAGTTGCTGAAAGCTGGTATCGGTGGCGTAGCTGTTGGTATCCGCAATGAACAAATGGTTGAAAACCCAATTCTTGGTAGTGCAGAAGAAGGTGCCCTCTTTAGCTTAACTGAAGACGGTAAGATCAAAGTGAACAACCCTCACAAGGCTGACTTGAACCTTGCAGAGTTGAACCGTAGCTTATCTTCTATTTAATATTTATTTGTTAAAATTTGTCTAAAAAGACAGTGTATTTTAAAAGGAGTCATAGAAATCATGAACAAACGTGTAAAAATCGTTGCAACCTTAGGTCCTGCGGTAGAAATCCGTGGTGGTAAAAAATTTGGTGATGATGGATATTGGGGTGAAAAACTTGACGTTGAAGCTTCAGCACAAAACATCGCTAAATTGATCGAAGCTGGTGCCAACACTTTCCGTTTCAACTTCTCACACGGTGACCACCAAGAACAAGGTGATCGTATGGCAACAGTTAAACGTGCAGAAGAAATCGCTGGTAAAAAAGTTGGTTTCCTTCTTGATACAAAAGGTCCAGAAATCCGTACAGAGTTGTTCGAAGGAGATGCTAAAGAGTACTCTTATACAACTGGTGAAAAAATTCGCGTTGCGACTAAACAAGGTATCAAATCAACTCGTGAAGTGATTGCCTTGAACGTTGCTGGCGCACTTGACATCTACGATGATGTTGAAGTTGGTCGCCAAGTATTGATCGACGATGGTAAATTGGGTCTTCGTGTTGTAGAAAAAGACGATGCTACTCGTGAATTCATCGTTGAAGTTGAAAACGACGGTGTGATCGCTAAACAAAAAGGTGTGAACATCCCTAACACAAAAATTCCTTTCCCAGCTCTTGCTGAACGCGATAACGATGATATCCGCTTCGGTTTGGAACAAGGTATCAACTTCATCGCGATCTCATTCGTACGTACTGCAAAAGACGTGAACGAAGTTCGTGCTATCTGTGAAGAAACTGGTAACGGTCACGTTCAATTGTTCGCGAAAATCGAAAACCAACAAGGTATCGATAACTTGGATGAAATCATTGAAGCTGCTGACGGTATCATGATCGCTCGTGGTGACATGGGTATCGAAGTACCATTCGAAATGGTTCCAGTATACCAAAAAATGATCATCACAAAAGTGAACGCTGCTGGTAAAGTTGTTATCACTGCAACAAACATGCTTGAAACAATGACTGAAAAACCACGTGCGACTCGTTCAGAAGTATCAGACGTATTTAACGCTGTTATCGACGGAACTGATGCTACAATGCTTTCAGGTGAGTCTGCAAATGGTAAATACCCACTTGAGTCTGTTCGCACAATGGCTACCATCGACAAGAACGCTCAAACTCTTCTTAACGAATACGGACGTTTGAACTCAGATTCATTCGAACGTAACTCTAAGACAGAAGTTATGGCTTCAGCTGTTAAAGACGCTACAAACTCAATGGACATCAAATTGGTTGTAACTTTGACTAAGACTGGTCACACTGCACGTTTGATTTCTAAATATCGTCCAAATGCTGATATCTTGGCATTGACATTTGACGAATTGACAGAGCGTGGATTGATGTTGAACTGGGGTGTCATCCCAATGTTGACAGATGCTCCATCATCAACTGACGATATGTTCGAAATCGCAGAACGTAAAGCAGTAGAAGCAGGTCTTGTACAATCTGGTGACGATATCGTAATCGTTGCAGGTGTGCCACTTGGTGAAGCTGTTCGTACAAATACAATGCGTATCCGTACAGTACGTTAATCTAACCAATGAACAAACCTTGTTCTCTAAGCGTAAAAGCTTGGAGGCAAGGTTTTTTTAGTGCAAGTTTCTGACAATTTGGGAATGTGGGCCTTTTTTATTGTCTAATAAAATGGTATAATGGAATGAACTGAAAGGGGGATAGGAATGTCGAAAAGGGATTTGATTCGGAATATTATCATCATTGGAATATTGGGCTTGGTACTCATTACTTTGCGCCTATTTGTTTTTCAACCATTGTGGGTATCTGATCAAATGGCCAATGCCTCCGTTAAGAAAGATGATTTAGTATTAGCGACTAAAAAGGGGAAAATTGATCGAACAGACTTGGTCCTCTATCATGTAAAAGAGAAACAATATCTTGGACGTGTCATTGCGATAGAGAGCGATGAGGTCAGCTATGTGGATGATGTCTTTTATCTGAATGGTGTAGCTACAGCAGAGCCATATTTGGACAAGATGAAGACCAAACATTTGGCAGCCCCAAGTGGCGATTATTTTACAAATGATTTTTTCTCTAGAGAACTCAAGGGAACCAAGGCTGGAAAAGTACCAAGTCATAGTTATTTAGTCCTAAATGATGATCGCAACAATACCAAAGACAGTCGTGAATTTGGTTATATTCAAGCAGATCAGATTGAGGGTGTTGTCGATTTCAGATTGTACCCCCTAAATAAATTTGGTTTTATTAAAGAAGAAGAATAGTCCGGAAGGGCTATTTTTTCTTACAAAAAAACTACTGCAGAAAGGAATTGCAGTAGCTTTTTATTCTGGTTAGATTGAGGTAAAGAGTTCTATTTTTCTTGTTTACTGGTAATTTGGTGAAAGACCTTTTGCCAGTGTTCATGACGCCGCCAGAGACTGGTATGGATCTGGTTATTTAACTCATAGCAAATCAACTTAGTCTTTTGACTGATGGATTCGATCTCGAAATTCTTAAAAGGAATTTGATGTTCTTCTTGCAAACGGACCAGGTCCTCCTTGTGACTTTCTTGGCCGAATTCATTAATGAGGGTGAAGTTGTCTGCAAGAAGGGTTTGGTATTCCTGCTGAGCTTGCAAGCGTTCTTCATAGGTCTTTAACTTGAGAAGGACATTGTCCAAGATCTCGTCTTCAGGGATAGAACTCGGCTCAACATGGACATCGATATCAAAGACACCAAATTTTTCCTTGAGAAGGCGTTCGACCTCTTCAGTAATCGCATGGCTCTCATAAACAGAGAGGTCTGGATTCATTTCGATGACGACATCCAGGTAGATATTGCTTCCGTAGGTCCGTCCCCGTTGGGATTTGACCCGGCTAACCTTTGGTAATTCCAGAATCGCCGCCTTGTATTTATCCAGGAGACTTTCATCAAACCCATCAGAGAGACTGAAGGAGGATTCGATGAAAATATCGTAGGCGGTTTTTAGGATAAAGAAGGTGATGACAATGGCCACCAATTGGTCCACAATGGGGTAGTTGAGAGCGCTAGCCCCAATCGCAACAGAAGTTCCCAAGGAAGTGACTACGTCAGAGAGGTTATCTTTGGCAGCTGCCTTGAGGGCCTTGGATTGGGCTTTCTTAGCTAAGGTGCGGTTATAGAGGTAGACCGCAAACATAACCAGGGCCGAGCCGACTCCGACGATAGCCCCTAAAGGATCGATGACAGTGGTTTCTCTACTGAGGATTTTCTGAACAGTATCTCGTAGGACATCAAAGCCCACATAAAACATGATGATGGACGTCACCAGACTAGCTAGATCTTCAATCTTCCAATGACCGAACCGGTGGTCGCGGTCAGCTGGCTGGCGGGCTAAGCGAATGCCAATGAGAAGGGCGACATTGCTGATAATATCGGATAAGTTATTAAAACCATCAGCGACCAAACTGGAGGAGTGAAGAAGATGGCCTGTTGCTAATTTGGCAGCGGAAAGAAACAGGTAGGCGACAATACTGATCAGGGCTCCACGTTCGGCTAGTTTTAAATTACTTTGTGATTGATTCACTTAGACCTCCTCCACACTTCTATAGCTTTCCTCCTAAGCGACAAACTTGGATCGTTGTTGATGAGGAAAAATTCGTTCTTCTTAAGGCTTTATTATAGCTTTTTTGAGTGCAAAATTCAAATGATGCCAACTGTTTCCAAAAGGAGAAAGGGCGAAAATGTGGTATAATAGAACGATTGAATGAATGAGGAGTATGAGATGAATCCTTTATTAAATGGTATGAATGATCGCCAAGCAGAGGCGGTCCAAACGACAGAAGGTCCCCTCTTGATCATGGCGGGGGCTGGTTCGGGTAAGACACGTGTCTTGACCCATCGGATTGCTTACTTGATCGATGAAAAAATGGTTAATCCTTGGAATATTTTGGCCATTACCTTTACCAATAAAGCCGCTCGAGAGATGAAGGAGAGGGCTTATCAGTTGAATCCAGCCACCCAAGATTGCTTGATTGCCACCTTCCACTCCATGTGTGTGCGTATTCTCCGTCGAGATGCGGATCACATTGGCTACAATCGCAACTTCACCATTGTCGATCCAGGTGAGCAGCGGACCTTGATGAAGCGGATCTTGAAGTCCTTGAATTTGGATCCTAAGAAATGGAATGAACGGACCATCTTGGGGACCATTTCCAATGCCAAAAATGACCTGATTGATGAAGTGGCCTATGCTGCCCAGGCTGGAGATATGTATACCCAAATCGTCGCCAAGTGCTATGAGGCTTACCAAAAGGAACTCCGTCAGTCAGAAGCGGTAGACTTTGATGATTTGATTATGTTGACCCTGCGTCTTTTTGATCAAAATCCTGATGTTTTGACCTATTATCAGCAGAAGTTCCAATACATCCATGTGGATGAGTATCAAGATACCAACCATGCCCAATACCAGTTGGTCAAACTCTTGGCTTCACGTTTTAAAAATATCTGTGTCGTTGGGGATGCGGATCAGTCTATTTATGGCTGGCGGGGAGCGGATATGCAGAATATCCTGGACTTTGAGAAGGATTATCCTGATGCCAAGGTCGTTTTGTTAGAGGAAAATTATCGTTCCACTAAAACCATCCTGCAAGCAGCCAATGATGTCATTAAAAACAATAAAAATCGTCGTCCTAAGAATCTTTGGACCCAAAATGCTGACGGGGAAGAGATTGTCTACTACCGGGCCAATGACGAGCAGGATGAAGCGGTCTTTGTTGCTAAAACCATTGAAGAGCTCAGTCGCGAAGCGGGTTACAAACACCGTGATTTTGCTGTTCTCTATCGGACCAATGCCCAGTCACGGACTATTGAAGAAGCGCTGCTCAAGTCCAACATTCCCTACACCATGGTGGGGGGCACCAAATTCTACAGCCGGAAGGAAATTCGAGATGTCATTGCTTATCTGAACTTGATTGCTAACCTCAGTGACAATATCAGTTTTGAGCGCATTATCAATGAACCCAAGCGGGGAATCGGGCCAGGTACAGTGGATAAGATTCGTGATTTTGCTCAAATGCAAGAGTCTTCACTTCTAGATGCTTCAGCCAATATCATGCTATCAGGCATCAAAGGAAAGGCTGCCCAAGCCATCTGGGACTTTGCCAATCTCATTCTTGATTTGAGAGAAAGATTGGACCAGCTGACCATTACAGAGTTGGTCGAAGAGGTCCTTGACAAGACAGGTTATATGACTGCCCTAACCAATCAAGGAAATTTGGAAAGTCAGGCTCGCATCGAGAATATCCAAGAGTTCCTGTCTGTTACTAAGAATTTTGATGAAAACGGGGAAACCCTCGAAGACGAAACAGGTGTGGAGACCTTGAGTCGTTTCTTGAACGATTTGGCCTTGATTGCCGATACAGATGATGGGGCGCAAGAAACTTCAGAAGTCACCTTGATGACCCTTCACGCAGCTAAAGGATTGGAGTTTCCAGTCGTCTTCTTGATTGGGATGGAAGAAAATGTCTTTCCTCTTAGTCGTGCGGCTGAGGATCCAGATGAGTTGGAAGAAGAACGTCGCTTGGCTTATGTAGGGATTACACGGGCAGAGAAGGTTCTCTTCTTGACCAATGCCAATTCACGTTTGCTCTTTGGACGGACCAGCTACAACCGCCCGACGCGTTTTATCAATGAAATTAGCTCGGATTTATTGACCTATCAAGGATTAGCGCGTCCAGCCAACACTAGCTTTAAGGCTTCTTATAGCAATGGAGGCGGAACGATCTTCGGAAAAGGAATGAGCCTGTCGCAAGCCCTTCAAGAGCGCAAGAGACAAGCAGCCCCAAGTGCCCTCACATCATCAAGCCTCCCCTTTGGCAATAACAACCGTTCTAGCGCCAAAGAAAGTGTCGCTTGGTCCATTGGCGATATTGCCCTTCACAAGAAGTGGGGAGAAGGGACTGTCCTAGAAGTCTCTGGTAGTGGCAATACCCAAGAGCTCAAGATCAACTTCCCAGAAGTGGGGCTCAAGAAACTCTTGGCCAGTGTCGCTCCGATTGAAAAGAAATAAGTTAAGACCAGTAAGCCTAGCTTGCTGGTTTTGTCCTTTTATAAACCTTCCCTTAGGTGAGGACGGACGGTAGCGACTCCCTTCGGGATTCCATACCTTAGATTTGATCCTAACGTCTCAAATCTACCTAGCGGGAAGTTTCAATGGTCATCGTTCTGCTTTCTCAAATGCACTCATTTACTCTATTCATTGCCATAAACTTGATTGTGGAGGGAAATAGTAGGAGCAAGCCTCGTTTGCTGGTTTTGATTTTACAGGTGGCATGATATAATATACTAAGAATAGAGAAAGAGGCATACTATGAACGAAATCAAGTGTCCCAACTGTGGGGAAGTCTTTACAGTCAATGAAAGTCAATACAGCGAACTCTTGTCACAGGTACGGACAGCTGAGTTTGACAAAGAAATTCATGAGCGGATTCGGCAAGAGCTGGCTTTAGCTGAGCAAAAGGCCCTCAATGAGCAACAAGAGAAGTTAGCCAAGAAGGATCAAGAAATTGCCCAATTACAAAACCAGATTCAACAGTTTGATACCGAAAAAGAATTGGCCAAAAAAGAGGTGGAGCAAACCGCTAGCCAAAGCCTGCTAGAGAAAGAAAAAGAAGTGCAAGCACTGGAGAATCAGTTGGCCACTTTGCGCTTGGAGCATGAGAATCAACTGCAAAAGACTTTATCTGCACTGGAAAAAGAGCGAGACGAGGTTAAGAATCAGCTAGCCTTGCAAGAAAAAGAAAACGAGCTTTCTCTGACTTCTGTTAAACAAAACTATGAAGCCCAACTTAAGGCAGCAAATGAGCAAGTTGAGTTCTATAAGAACTTCAAGGCCCAACAGTCGACCAAGGCCATCGGTGAAAGTTTGGAACAGTTTGCGGAAAGTGAATTCAACAAGGTTCGCAGTTTTGCCTTCCCAAATGCCTATTTTGAAAAGGACAACAAGGTCTCTGCGCGTGGGTCTAAAGGCGACTTTATATTCCGCGAGTGCGATGAAAATGGGGTAGAGATTATCTCCATTATGTTCGAGATGAAAAATGAAGCTGACGGGACCGAGAAGAAGCATAAGAACGCGGATTTCTACAAGGAATTGGACAAGGACCGTCGAGAAAAGAACTGTGAATATGCGGTTTTAGTGACCATGCTTGAAGCAGATAATGACTACTTCAACACAGGGATTGTCGATGTCAGCCACGAGTATGAGAAGATGTATGTGGTCCGTCCTCAGTTCTTTATCCAGATCATTGGGCTCCTGCGCAATGCGGCCCTCAATTCCCTTAAATACAAGCAGGAATTAGCGCTTGTACGAGAACAAAATATCGATATCACCCACTTTGAAGAAGACCTGGATGCATTTAAGGTAGCCTTTGCTAAGAACTACAATTCAGCTTCGATCAACTTCGGCAAGGCCATCGATGAAATTGACAAGGCTATTAAACGGATGGAAGAAGTTAAGAAGTTCTTGACTACATCAGAAAACCAACTCCGCCTCGCTAATAATAAGTTGGATGATGTATCAGTCAAAAAATTGACTCGCAAAAATCCAACCATGAAAGCTAAATTTGATGCTCTGAAAGGGGAGTAGAAAGCAGTGGAAAATGAATTATTAGTATTGAATACTGAAGAAGTATATGATTCTGAAAATTTAAACTATGACGAATTAGAAGAACTATTGGAACAGCAATTTACAATGGAGTTTTCTAATCTCGAAAAATTAGAACTAGAATGTAAAGAGATTAGTTCACCAGATAAACTAGGAGATGTTATTTTAGATGAAATCTGGGATCAATTTGCGAATCAAATTGGTTTAGATATGACAAGTGACACGCTTCTTAAACAGTATAATGATAAGTATCCTAATGGTTATACAAAAAAAGAGGCTACTAAAATAATGAAAGATAAAAGGTATACTGATGCAAATAATGCTATGAAAGTAAAGCAAAAATCTGGAAATTTAAAGGATGAATATACTGGAAAAACATTAAAAATTAACGATAAAGCCAATCTAGATCACGTCGTACCAAGAAAACAGATTTTCGAAAACCCATGGAGAAAAATAGCAGATATTGAAACTTCTGATTTAGCTAATAAATCAGAAAATTTGGCAGGAACTAATGAATCTCTTAATAAAAGTAAAGGAGCAAAATCCAATAGTGAATATATAAAGAATAGAGAAGTGAGGGAAAAAAATCTAAAAGAGCAAGTTGAAAGAGCTAATAAAAAAATTGACAAGAAGGATATTTCGGATGCAGAAAAACAAAGTCTTAAAGCTGAGAATGAAAAAAGGTTAAATGATAAATTAGCAGCGGATTCAAAGAAGATGCTTAAGGCTGAGAAAAGAGCAAAGAAGGTTATTAATAAGGATATTGCAAAGAAAGCCTCTGTCAGAATGGCCAATAAAGCTGGGAAAGATGCTATAAAAGCTATGTTTGTTGCTGCACTATTTGGAATGTTAAAAGAAATAATGAATGCTTTAGTTCGATTTTTCAAATCTAAAAAGCGATCTTTTAATATATTTCTGGAACAAATGAAAAACTCGCTTCATTCATTCTTTAAGAGGATTAAAGATTTTATCAAAGTTGGTGTAGATAGTTTTGTTGGGAGTATTGTGGGAGAGATTATTGGAGCAATTAATCAAAAATTAAAAAGGCTTCCAAACATGGTCAAACAATTATTTGGATCAATTAGAGAAAGTATATCTTATTTATCGAATCCTGAAAACCAGTCCCACACTACTGAAATTAAAATTGCTCATATCTCTAAAATTATTACTTCTGGTTTGGTAGCTATAGGAGCAATGTTTTTAGGAGAAATTCTTGAAAAGTATTTATTAACGATACCAGGTATGGGATTTGAAATAATGTTTTTAGGTACTTTGGCAAATGTTTTGGGAATGTTCTTTGCAAGTGTACTGACAGGAATATTGGCTGTCGTTATCATTAATAGACTTGATCAATTTATTTCAAGAAAGTTAATTGAAGAGAATAAAAAGCAACAAGCTGATAAGAAAAACGAATTGTTACAAATTCAAGATATTCAGATTTTTGTTGCAGAAGAAAATGTTGTTGTTAAACGTAATAATATTTTTAATAAGATGACTAAAAATCATCAAAAATTGCGGGAATTACTAAGTAATATTCAAGAAGAGTTTATTATTTCTGAAATTGATTTTAAACAACGATTACTAAATACTGAAGTATACTTTGATGAAAAGCATAATGAACTAAAAGAAATGCAAGAAATTTTAAATGATTTATTATAGGAGAAAGTTATGTCAGATGAATTGGAAATTCAAGTTTTAGCGAAATCTGAAAAATTTAATGATAAAAAACAGGAATTAAAAGATTTTAGCGAGAAGATTCCTAAACAATCAAATCTACCAACAGTACCACAAGAGGATCCTTTTTTAGGATTTATAGGTATGGAGTATGATGTTAAAGGCAAGGATTTAAATGCTCTTTCTGATGCTGTTCAAAATAGAATGATTGAACAAAACAAGCATATTAAAAAGATTATTCAGGAATTTAATACTATTTATGAAACATTTCAGATATTAGATGATGAATATATTCAGAGAATATCAAACTCTTTGCTTGCAGCAAAAGAAGCTAATAATATTGCTTTACAAGGGTTAGAGGAGACTAAGTCCTATCAAGAAAGTAATAAAAATTTATTAAATGATATTTTCAAACAAAATAAAGATATAATAAATACTTTGAAGAGCCATCATAATAAGTTAGAAGAAATAGAACATTTTGAAGAGAAGCAAAGTCAAATTCAGATTGATATTGATAATTTAAAAGTAGATTTAAATAAATTAGCAAAAATTGAAAATAGTTTTTATGATTTACAGGTACAAGTAGAAGAAAAACAGAGTATTTTAAAAAATGAAATGGATGATTTGTATCGTAGAGTAAAAGAAGAAAAAGATAATTTATATCAATGGGTTGAAGATTTTCAAATAAAATTAGAAAAAAGTCAAAGAGAGATTAAATTTTTAAAAAATGGTTTCTATACCCTGGGAGTAGTTGTGGTGATAATAGTAATATTTCTGTTATTTAAGGTAGTGTAGATGATTAGTGAAACTTATTTAAAATTGTTAAAATCGGAAGTGAAAAAAATTGACGAATTAACGAATAGTACATATGAATTTGAAATAATTCTTCAAGATATTGTAGATAATGTTAAAAATTCAGAGCTAGAATTTGTAAAACGTTTAGGAAATTTGTCAAATAATGCAATGTTTCCAACTATGAAGGATAAACAATCTAATATATTAGAAATTTTGTATAAATATTTAGGTGCTAGAGTTATTGATACTAATTATGCTATATTAAAAGAAACCAATACAAAATCATTTGAGATATTATCGAATGAATTAAATTCTTTAATAGGCTTAGAAAATGTAAAAGAAGAGATAGAAGGCCTAGTAATATTTAATAAAATTCAAAAAGTTAGAGAAAACCTTGGTCTAAAAAAGACAAATAGAACAATGCATATGGCATTTTTGGGGAATCCAGGAACGGCCAAGACGACTGTTGCTAGAATTGTTGGGAACATGTATCGTTCACTAGGTCTTTTAAGTAAGGGACATTTTATTGAAGCGAGTAGAACTGATTTAATAGCTGAATATCAAGGCCAAACTGCTATAAAAGTTAAGAGGATTATCCAAAAAGCTATAGGAGGAGTTTTATTTATAGATGAAGCTTATAGCATAACAGAAAATGATAAAAGTGACAGTTATGGTAGAGAATGTTTAACGGAGTTAACAAAAGCACTAGAAGACTATAGAAATGACTTAGTAGTAATTGTAGCAGGTTATGAAGATTTAATGAACCAATTCTTTGACTCTAACCCTGGGCTAAAGTCTAGATTTAACTATTTTATACATTTTAAAGACTATTCAGTAGAGGAACTATTAGAAATATTTTTTTATATTTGTACAGAAAATGATTATCTGATCTCTAAAGAAGCTCAAGAAAAAGTTAAGGATATTTTTCAAAAATCCATTAATGAAAAGGATAATTTGAAATCAAACGGAAGATTGGCAAGAAATATTTTTGATACTGTCGTAATGAATCAGGCAAAAAGATTGGCAAGATATCAGTCATTTTCTAAAGAAACTCTTCAGTTAATTACTAGTGAAGATATTTTCATAGAAAATCAAGAATAACATAAAAAACTCTGGAAATATTTTTCCAGAGTTTTTATTCTATTTAAATCGCAAAGAGATCGTTTAGGTTTTCTGCCATGGTTGGGTGGGTAAAGATTTGTTTTGCGATGTAAGTATAAGGGATCTTGTTGTCCATAGCCATGGTAATCAGGTTGATGAGTTCGCCTGCAGCTTCTCCAAAGAGAGTTGCTCCAAGGATTTCTTTGGTTTCTGGGTTGACCACGGCTTTGAAGGCACCTCGAAGATCTGCATTAACATGTCCACGAGGCATGGCAGCAACTGGCAATTCTTTAACAGCAACTGGAAGCCCTTTGTCACGTGCTTCTTGCTCAGTCAAGCCGACTTGGGCAAGTGGAGGAGCAATGAAGAGTGTTGTCGCATAATTGTTACGAGTTTCGAGATTGTAGCTACCATCGCCTGTGAGATAGTTGAAGACAATGCGGAAGTCATCGAGTGACATGTAAGTGAATTGAGGACCACCATTGACATCCCCAACTGCAAAGACACCAGGGACGCTGGTTTCCAAATGACGGTTGACTTGGATTGCCCCACGATCAGTGACTTGGATATCTGTGTTTTCAAGACCAAGTCCAACTGTGTTTGGCTTCCGTCCTGTTGCGTAGAGAAGGATATCGAACTCGAAGTCTCCCTTATCCGTTACAACGGTTAAGCTGTTTTGGCCATCTTTGATTTCTTGGGTATGAACGCCTTGCAAGAATTGAATACCATCTTCTTCCAGGTAGCCTTTTGCAAGAGCTGCGATGCTTGGCTCGATCCGTGGCAAGAATGCTTCAGAAGCATCCAATACTGTTACTTGGCTACCCAAGGTATTGTAGAGGTGGGCGAATTCCAATCCGATTGGTCCACCACCAAGGACGCCCAGGCGTTTTGGTAGGTTTTCCAAACGTTGAATACCGGTTGAATCCACTGCAAATTTACTTTCAGCCAATCCTGGGATTGGAAGGATAGTTGGCACAGCACCAGTATTGATAATAATGGTTTCAGCTGTCAATTCTTCCTTTTCATCTCCAACTTGAATTTCGATGACCTTGTTGGACACAAAGCGGGCTGTCGCATCGATAATGTCTACACCCGTTCCAGCAATCGTTGCGTAGTTCTTGCCGTTGAGACGAGTAGTGACCGCATTTTTTTCACTCATAGCTTGTTCAAAATCCAAGCCTTTTTCCGCTGCGACGATCAAGGTCTTAGTTGGAATACAAGCGATATTGATACAAGTACCACCATACATAGACTTGCTCTTTTCAATCAGAGCGACTTTTTTTCCTTGGCTTGATAATTTCGCTGCAAGAGTTTTACCAGCTTTACCAAATCCAATCACAATAACATCATACATTAACATATGTTACACCTTCTTTCGCTTTCTATTGTATCAAACCCATTTTAAAAAGTCTGAAATCTGCTACGGGATTTTTTGGAAGCTCATCAGGAAGGGGGAAACAGGGACAAGAAGTCTCGTTTCATGGTATAATAAAGGGTCGGTGGCCCGGATGGTCACACATGAGTTAGAAAGAGCAAATCAGATGGACGGAATTATCAACTTAAAAAAAGAAGCAGGAATGACCTCCCATGATGCGGTTTTTAAACTGAGAAAAATCTTAGGTACCAAGAAGATTGGCCATGGGGGAACGCTGGATCCTGATGTGGTGGGAGTGCTTCCGATTGCAGTTGGCAAGGCGACCCGGATGGTCGAATTTATGCAAGATGAAGGCAAGGTCTATGAGGGCGAAATCACTTTGGGATTTTCTACCACAACGGAGGATGCCAGCGGGGATGTCCTAGAGCGAACCCCAGTGGAAGCACCTTTAGATGCAACAGAGGTGGACCGTATGATTGCCCAGATGGTGGGAGAGATGGAGCAGGTGCCGCCTATGTATTCAGCGGTCAAGGTCAATGGGCGTAAGCTCTATGAATATGCGCGGGCAGGAGAAGAAGTGGAACGTCCTGTCCGACAGGTGACGATTTATGAATTCACGCGCACCAGTGAGATTAGCTATGAAGAAAGTCTAGCCCGTTTTCGTTTCCGAGTTAAATGCAGCAAGGGAACCTATATCCGGACCTTGTCGGTGGACCTTGGTCAAAAACTGGGCTATGCGGCTCACATGTCCCACTTAACACGAACCAGTGCTGCCGGTTTGTCACTGGATGATGCCCTGACCTTAGAAGAAGTGGCTGAAAAAGTGGGGCAAGGAGATTTGAGCTTCCTTCACCCACTTGAGATTGGCACCGGAGATCTGGAAAAAGTAGAGCTGACAGTAGAAGAGGTCGGCGAAGTCCAAGTGGGACGCTTTATTCCAGTTGAGAGCGAAGCCAGGGAGTTGGCTGCTTTTTACCAAGGGAAATTGGTAGCCATTTTGGAGAAAAGGGAAGAACTTTACAAACCTCGCAAGGTTTTTCTGACAGAAAGTGTGTTACAATAAATTTATGAACATTTGTTATGTAACTAGTGAAAAAGAAATAAAAGCTCAAGCAGATACCGTTCTTGTCTTGGGCTATTTTGACGGTCTCCATCGAGGGCACCAGGAGCTCTTTCGGACAGCTCGCACCATTGCCGATGAGCAAGGACTTCGAGTAGCTGTCTTGACCTTTCCAGAATCTCCAAAGCTAGCTTTTGCCCGTTACCAACCAGAACTACTCCTCCATCTCCAAAACCCAGAGGAACGCTTTAAACGGATGGAAGAACTTGGAGTCGATGATCTATATCTTATCGATTTTACCAGTGATTTTGCGGCTCATACGGCCCAAGAATTCGTTGCGGCCTACCTAACTGCACTTCGTGCGCGTGTCTTAGTGGCAGGTTTTGATTATAGCTTTGGTAGCGACAAGAAAGTAGCTAGTGATTTGGGAACCTATTTTAAGGGTCAAGTCATCGTCGTTCCACCTGTCCTAGACCAGGACGAAAAAATTAGCTCAACTCGTATTCGGCAGGCCATTGCATCTGGCCAGGTCAAAGAAGCAGCTGATCTTTTAGGTTATCCCTTATCCAGTCGTGGCATTGTAGTCCATGGGGATGCACGGGGTCGCACCATTGGTTTTCCAACAGCCAATCTGGCGCCTATCGATCGCACCCATCTTCCTCAGGATGGTGTTTATGTCGTCGAAGTAGAAGTGCTAGGTCAGCGTCACCGGGGGATGGCTTCTGTAGGGAAAAACTCGACCTTTGATGGGACGGAACTTCGCTTTGAAGCCAATATCTTTGATTTTTCAAAAGATATTTATGGACATACGATTCGGATTTTTTGGTTAGACAAGATTCGAGAAATGGTCAAATTTGACAGTGTAGAAGCCCTCGTCAAGCAACTGCATCAGGACGAGATCCTGGCTCGTCAATGGACCAGATAATTTTTGTTAGAAATTCTCCCTTAAGGGGAGAATTTTCTTTGTCTAAATTAAAAAATCACTATGCAAGCGCGGAATAATTTTGTATAATAGAGTCAGCTAAGTGTGTCCAAAAAAGAAGAGAAGAACATGATTACATTATTTTTGTCTCCGAGTTGTACATCCTGTCGAAAGGCCCGGGCTTGGTTAGAAAAACATGAGGTTCCTTTTAAGGAACACAATATTATGACGAGTCCTTTAACAAATGAGGAGTTGCGTAATATTTTAGCTCTAACTGAGAACGGTACAGACGATATTATTTCAACTCGTTCTAAGATTTTTCAGAAGCTAAATGTTGATGTAGAGGATTTATCGATTTCTGCTTTGATCAAGTTGATTGAGGAAAATCCTAGTCTTTTGCGTCGCCCAATTATTCTAGATAAGAAACGGATGCAAATTGGTTTTAATGAGGATGAAATCCGTGCATTTCTCCCTCGAGGATATCGTAAGGAAGAGTTAAGATCTGCTACACTAAGAGCGGAGATCCATTAATATGAATAAGAATTATAGTTACCCACTCGATTTATCGTGGAGCACTGAAGAGCTTGCTTCGGTGCTTTCTTTTTTTAATCAGGTTGAACAAGCCTATGAACAAAAGGCAGATGCCCGCATCTACCTAGAAGCTTATAAGGCCTTTAAGAAAGTTGTCCCAAGTATTGGCGAAGAAAAGCGTCTGGGCAAAGAATTTGAAGAAGTCAGCGGCTATTCACTTTATCGTGCAACCAAAGTTGCGAAAGAAAAAGGGGAAGGATGGTTTTCGATTGATCAATAAATTAGAATTTGCTAAGACCATTGTCAAAGAAGCAGGAAGCTATCTTAGAGAGCACCTGCATGACCAGCTAGCAATTACAGTCAAAACAAATCCGACGGATTTGGTGACTCAAATGGACCAAGAAGTGCAAGCAACCCTGGTTGGCAAGATTTTAGAAGCCTATCCAGAAGACCACATTTTTGCGGAAGAGGATGACCTTCGTGCACCTATTCGTTCCGGTAAGGTCTGGGTGATTGATCCCATTGATGGGACCAATAATTTTGTGACCCAAAAAGAAGACTTTGCTGTTATGGTTGCTTATTTTGAAGAAGGGATTGGCCAGTTTGGCTTGATTTATGATGTCATGCGGGATCATCTCTTTTTTGGTGGAATGGATTTTGGAGTCTTTTGCAATGAGCAAGAACTGAAACCCTTTCAAAATCGTCCCCTTAGCGATTTATTAGTGGCTTCCAATGTTGGCATGCTCAAGTCCAACGCTTGGGGCATGGCGGATCTGGGGGCAGAATGCTTAGGAATTCGGGTCTATGGGAGTGCAGGTATCAGCTTTGCCAAGATTTTATCCGGTGGTATTTTAGGCTACTTCAGCTATATCTGGCCATGGGACTATGCAGCAGCAGCCATCATGGGCGAGTGCCTAGGTTACTCTGTTTTGACTCTAGAAGGGAAAGAACCTAACTATGAGACTTTGGAGCCCATCATGATGATCCCAACTTGTAAACTAGATGAGATTCAACCCTTTTTGAAGAAAGGAACACACGCATGACCTTTCCTCAAGGATTTAAAGAAAAATATCATCAACTACTTGGAGAGGAGGCTGAGGCCTTCTTTCAAACCTTTGACGAGCCGGCCGTATCTGCCTATCGGACTAATCCATTAAAGGCGGAGCAAATCAGAGGTGATGAGCCTATTCCAGGCATGCCTTGGAGTTACTATGGCAAAGTTTCTGGGAAATCGATTGCCCATGTCACTGGAGTGGTCTATTCGCAAGAACCGGCTGCCCAAATGGTAGCCCAAGTAGCCCATCCCAGTCCAGGTATGAAGGTCTTGGATCTTGCTGCAGCACCGGGTGGCAAGACGACCCACTTGCTCTCTTATTTAGAAAATCAAGGACTCCTTGTTTCCAATGAAATCCACAAGGGCCGCTCCAAGATTCTAGTCGAGAATGTCGAACGTTTTGGATCCCGCAATGTCGTGGTGACCAATGAATCAGCCGATCGCTTGGCTAAGGTTTTCCCAGCCTATTTTGATTTGATTGTTTTGGACGCACCATGCTCTGGTGAAGGAATGTTTCGAAAGCAGCCAGATGCTATGGACTATTGGCATCCTGATTATCCAGCCCAATGTGCTGGTCTCCAGAGAGAAATCTTAACAGATGCCCTCAAGATGCTGGCACCAGGGGGGCAGCTGGTTTATTCGACTTGTACCTGGGCACCAGAAGAGAACGAAGAAATTGTCTCTTGGCTCTTAGACGAATATGAGCTGGAATTGCTACCGATTGAAAAAATCAATGGCATGGTAGAAGGGATTGGCCATCCCGAAACAGCCCGGATGTATCCTCATCATTTCAAAGGGGAAGGGCAATTTGTTGCTAAATTCCTTTATCACGGAAAGCCTGAAGTCAAGAAGATCAAGGAAGGCCGTTCCAATCTAACGGCTGAGCAGAAGAAGTTGTGGCAAGCTTTTGCCAAGGATTGCCTGGCCATTGACCTAGAAGGCCTCTACCAATGTTTTGGAGATCAGCTTTATCTCTTGCCGGGTGGACTTCCTGATTTGAAAAAGGTCAAGATTGCTCGCAATGGCTTGCACCTGGGAACTTTCAAGAAAAATCGCTTTGAACCTAGCTTTGCCTTAGGTCTAGCTCTGAAGCCAGATCAAGTGAAGAAAGCGATCAGCTTATCTGATCAAGACTTCATCAAGTATGTAGCTGGGGAGACCATTCAACTGGAGCAGGACAATACTAATGGATGGTATCAGGTCTTAGCCGGAGGCAATGGTTTAGGCTTTGCTAAAGTAACGGGACGGACCTTGAAAAATTTCTTTCCAAAAGGCTTGAGATTTAGATAAATTATTAGGAAATGCGGTCTTTCTATGTTATAGTGGAAATAAAGTGATTCTTGCTAGAATACTAGAAGATGACCAAGTGTTTAGAGATAAGATTTAAACGATATTTGATTATGATTCAAGGAGACTTACATTGAATAAATGCAAAAAGCTAGTCCTTGGGCTAGCAACAGTAGCACTTGCAGCTTCTCTATCTGCCTGTGCATCTTGGATTGACCGTGGAGAAGCGATTACAGCTGTTGGATCGACAGCTCTACAACCCTTAGTTGAAGGGGTAGTAGATCGTTACATTGAAGAGCATCCCGGTAAGATTGTCAATGTCCAAGGGGGTGGATCTGGTACAGGTCTGTCTCAGGTCCAATCAGGAGCTGTCGACATTGGCAATAGTGACCTCTTTGCAGAGGAAAAAGATGGCATCGATGCTTCTAGCTTAGTAGACCATCAAGTGGCAGTAGCGGGAACAGCTATCATTGCCAATAAGAATATTTCTGTAGACGATTTAACAACCGAACAATTACGTAAGATTTTTACTGGTGAATATACCAACTGGAAGCAACTGGGTGGTGAGGACCTGGAAATTACCATTGTGAACCGGGCTGTAGGATCTGGTAGCCGTGCTGTGTTTGATGACATCATCATGAATGGGAAAGACCCAAAACAGGCTCAGGAACAAGATTCCAATGGAATGGTGAAAAACATTGTTTCCCAGACTCCAGGTGCCATTTCTTATTTGGCCTTTACCTACGTGGATGATAGTGTTAAAACCATGAAGTTAAATGGCTATGAACCAACTAAGGAAAACGTTGTGAGCAATAACTGGCCAATCTGGTCTTACGAACATATGTATACCAAGGGAGAGCCAAGTAAATTGGCTAAGAAATTCTTGGATTATATGATGACAGATGAGGTCCAGCAGGAAATCGTTGGTAAGATGGGCTATATCCCAATCAATGATATGAAAGTCAGCCGTGATCTTGACGGTAACATTACGAAGAAATAAGAAGAATTAGGTAAAACATGAACGAAGTAGCAAAAAAAATGCTCGCAAAGTCCAATAATTCTCGGTTGGAAAAATTTGGTAAAACCATTACTTTCTGCTGTATGAGTTTAATCGTCTTTGTCGTAGCTTTGATTTTGATTTTTGTAGCCCAAAAGGGATTATCGACCTTCTTTGTCAACAAGGTCAATGTCTTTAGTTTCCTTTTCGGATCCACATGGAATCCATCAGGGAAAGAATTTGGGGCTTTGCCAATGATCTTGGGTTCCTTCATTGTAACCCTTTTGTCTGCCTTGGTGGCGACACCTTTTGCCATTGGTGCGGCAGTCTTTATGACAGAAGTTTCTCCTAAGGGAGCTCGTCTCTTACAACCAGCCATTGAATTGTTGGTAGGGATTCCTTCTGTTGTATATGGATTTATTGGTTTGCAAGTGGTGGTTCCATTTGTCCGTTCCATCTTTGGTGGGACAGGATTTGGGATCTTGTCAGGGGTCTTTGTCCTCTTTGTCATGATTCTTCCAACTGTGACCTTTATGACAACAGACAGCTTACGGGCAGTGCCTCGTCACTATCGGGAAGCGAGTATGGCTATGGGAGCGACTCGTTGGCAAACGATTTGGCATGTCACCTTAAAGGCGGCTCGCTCAGGTATTTTTACAGCAGTTGTCTTTGGAATGGCCCGTGCCTTCGGTGAAGCCTTGGCTATTCAGATGGTGGTCGGAAACTCAGCGGTTGTTCCAAATTCTTTAACAACTCCAGCTTCCACCTTGACCTCTATTTTGACCATGGGTATCGGAAATACGGTTATGGGAACTGTTAACAACAACGTTCTCTGGTCACTTGCCTTGGTGCTCTTGCTGATGAGTTTGGCATTCAACAGCGTTATCAAATTGATCACGAAAGAAAGAGGTAAGAAGAACTATGCACGCTAAAAAAATAGATAAGATAGCGACAGGGGTTCTCTATGCAATTGCTGGAATTATTGTCACTATTCTTGCTTCTTTGATTCTCTATATCCTGGTTAGAGGGTTGCCGCATGTGTCTTGGACCTTCTTGACCAGCAAATCCTCTTCTTACCAAGCAGGTGGAGGGATTGGGATTCAGCTCTATAATTCCTTCTTCCTCTTAGTCATTACCTTGATTATTTCCTTCCCACTTTCATTAGGGGCAGGGATCTACTTGTCAGAGTATGCCAAGAAGGGCCCATTGACCAATTTGGTTCGGACCTGTATTGAGATCTTGTCTTCTCTCCCATCGGTCGTAGTTGGTCTCTTTGGTTATTTGGTCTTTGTAGTGCAGTTCCAATATGGTTTCTCGATTATTTCTGGAGCCTTGGCCTTGACGGTCTTTAACCTGCCACAGATGACACGAAACATTGAAGATAGTTTGCAAAATGTCCACCATACACAAAGGGAAGCCGGCCTTGCGCTTGGAATTTCTCGTTGGGAAACTGTGATTCACGTGGTGGTACCTGAAGCCTTGCCAAGTATTATTACGGGTGTCGTACTAGCTTCTGGGCGGATCTTTGGGGAAGCAGCGGCCTTGATTTATACTGCTGGTCAGTCTGCCCCAGCCTTGGATTGGAGCAACTGGAACCTCTTTAGTGTCACCAGTCCGATCTCTATTTTCCGTCAAGCAGAAACCCTAGCGGTCCACATTTGGAAGGTCAATAGTGAAGGAACCATTCCAGATGCGATTGAAGTATCTGCTGGATCGGCTGCAGTTTTGTTGATCTTCATTTTGATTTTCAACTTCGGAGCGCGTAAGCTCGGTACTTACCTCCATAAGAAATTAACCTCAGCATAAAAGGAGAAGAAATGTCAAAGTACAATTGGGATGAGAAACATATCATTACTTTTCCTGAAGAAAAAGTGGTCCTTTCGACCAAAGACTTGCATGTTTACTATGGTTCAAATGAATCCATCAAAGGCGTGGATATGCAATTTGAGAAGAATAAAATTACAGCTTTGATCGGTCCTTCTGGATCTGGGAAATCCACCTATCTCAGAAGTTTGAACCGGATGAACGATACCATTGATATTGCGCGTGTGACTGGGGAGATCTGGTACGAAGGGATTGACGTTAACCGTCCAGATATCAATGTCTATGAAATGAGAAAGCATATCGGAATGGTCTTTCAACGACCAAATCCCTTTGCCAAGTCTATCTACCGCAATATCACCTTCCCCCACGAGCGGGCAGGTGTCAAAGACAAGAAGGTCTTGGACGAAATCGTCGAAAAATCTTTGAAGCAAGCAGCCCTCTGGGATCAGGTCAAGGATGACTTGCACAAGTCCGCATTGACCCTCTCTGGTGGTCAACAGCAACGCCTTTGTATTGCCCGTGCAATCTCCGTTAAACCAGAGATTTTGCTCATGGATGAGCCAGCTTCAGCCTTGGACCCTATCGCGACTGCTCAGTTGGAAGAAACCATGCTAGAGTTGAAGAAGGACTATACTATTATCATCGTGACCCACAGCATGCAACAGGCAGCTCGGGCCAGCGATTATACAGGATTCTTCTATCTAGGCGATTTGATCGAGTATGATAAAACAGCCAATATCTTCCAAAATGCAAAACTGCAATCGACCAACGATTATGTGTCTGGTCACTTTGGATAGGAATTGGCAACATTGAAATAACATAAGGATGAAAACATGACAGAACCAATTTTGCAAGTCAAGGACTTGTCGGTTTATTACAATAAGAAAAAGGCACTGAATAGTGTGTCACTGGATTTCACCCCTAAAGAAATCACGGCTTTAATCGGTCCTTCTGGATCTGGGAAGTCTACCTTGCTCAAAGCCATCAACCGGATGGGAGATTTGAACCATGAGGTGACGACGACCGGAACCGTCCTCTACAATGGTCACAATATCTATAGTCCACGGACGGATACGGTGGAGCTTCGTAAGGAAATCGGGATGGTCTTTCAACAGCCCAACCCCTTCCCTATGTCTATCTATGACAATGTCACTTACGGACTCATGATCAATGGGGTCAAGGACAAGCAAGTCTTGGATGAAGCAGTCGAAACCTCTTTGAAAAATGCTTCTATTTGGGATGAGGTCAAGGATCGTCTCCATGATTCAGCGATTGGGCTTTCAGGGGGGCAGCAACAACGGGTTTGTGTGGCGCGTGTATTGGCAACCAGTCCAAAGATTATCCTCTTGGATGAGCCAACCTCAGCTTTGGACCCGATTTCTGCTGGAAAGATTGAAGAAACACTTTATGGTTTGAAGGATCGTTACACCATGCTCTTGGTGACGCGGTCTATGCAACAAGCCAGTCGGATCTCGGATAGGACGGCCTTTTTCTTGGATGGGGACCTCATCGAGTATGATGACACCTCAAAAATCTTCTTGAACCCTGCTCGTAAGGAAACAGAAGATTATGTATCAGGGAAGTTTGGATAAGAAAGGGAAAGTAAATGTTACGTGTACAATTTGAAGAAGATTTAGAAAAGCTTCATAACCAGTTTTATGCCATGGGAAATGAAGTCTTGACCCAGATCAACCGCACGGTTCGAGCTTTTGTCACTCATGACCGTGATCTGGCACGTCAGGTGATCGAAGATGATGCGGAGATTAATGAGTATGAAGTGAAGTTGGAGCGCAAATCCTTTGAGATGATTGCCCTTCAACAACCGGTTTCTCAGGACCTTCGGATGGTGATGACAGTCTTAAAAGCTGTATCTGACGTTGAGCGTATGGGAGACCATGCGGTATCTATCGCCCGTGCAACCATCCGTATGAAGGGAGAACTTCGTAGTAAGGTTGTAGAAGAAGAAATTAGCAAAATGGGTCGAGAAGTCAAAGACTTTGTTGAAGCAACCTTGGAGCTCTACTTAAAAGGGGATGTTGAAACGGCCTATGAAGTAGCGACTCGCGATGAAAAGATTAATGAGTATTATGATCGTATTCAAGAGTTGGCAACGGAAGAAATCAAGCATAATCCTGACTTGATTATCACTGGACGTGATTACTTCCAAGTCATCAACTACTTGGAGCGTATTGGTGATTACGCTAAAAATATCTGTGAGTGGGTTGTCTACTTCGAAACTGGAAAAATTGTGGAATTATAAGAAAAGAAAGTCTGAGGTCATGATCTCAGACTTTTGTCTTTTTGTAGATCTGGTTTTGCCCCCTCTTACCTTACAGTTAGTAGGATTTATGATAGAATAGAAGGTGAGAAAAAATGAAGAAGGAGTTACTCATGCAAGCAGTTGCACATTTTATTGATACATTTGTACCTGAGCACTACGATCTATTCTTAGATTTGAACCGCTCTAGTAAAACTTTCTCAGGGAAAGTGATCATTAGCGGAGAAGCAAAAGAGACTCGCATCTCTCTTCACCAAAAGGATTTGACCATCGAAACTGTACAAGTAGACGGGCAGGACTGTGCCTTTACAGTCAATGATGAGGAAGAGGCTGTCTTTATCGAAGTTCCTGCTACTGGAAAAGTAAACCTTACCCTCACTTATGCAGGGAAGATTACCGATAATATGACTGGGATTTATCCATCTTACTACACAGTAGATGGTGTGAAGAAGGAAGTGATCTCTACTCAGTTTGAGAGCCATTTTGCGCGTGAAGCCTTCCCAAGTGTGGATGAGCCAGAAGCCAAAGCGACCTTTGATTTGGCTGTGAAGTTTGACCAAGAAGAGGGAGAAATCGTTCTTTCTAATATGCCTGAAATCGATGTCGAAAGTCGAAAAGAAACAGGTATTTGGAAGTTTGATACGACTCCTCGTATGTCATCTTATCTCTTGGCCTTTGCGGCTGGAGATTTGCAGGGTGTGACAGCTAAGACCAAGAATGGAACCCTAGTCGGTGTCTACTCTACCAAAGCTCACCCATTAGAAAACTTAGACTTCTCATTAGATATTGCCGTTCGTGCCATTGAATTCTATGAAGACTACTATGGAGTGAAGTATCCAATCCCTCAATCCCTTCATATCGCCCTTCCAGACTTCTCTTCCGGAGCGATGGAAAACTGGGGCTTGGTAACCTATCGTGAAGTCTACCTCCTTGTAGATGAGAACTCGACAGCCCAAAGCCGTCAAACAGTAGCCTTAGTCGTAGCTCACGAGTTGGCTCACCAATGGTTTGGTAACCTCGTGACCATGAAGTGGTGGGATGACCTCTGGTTGAATGAAAGCTTCGCCAATATGATGGAATATGTCTGCTTGGATGCCATCGAACCAAGCTGGAATATCTTTGAAGACTTCCAAACAACAGGTGTACCTGCTGCCTTGAAACGCGATGCTACAGATGGCGTTCAATCCGTCCATGTAGAAGTGAAACACCCAGACGAGATCAACACCCTATTTGACCCTGCAATCGTTTACGCCAAGGGTAGCCGGCTCATGCACATGCTTCGCCGCTGGTTAGGTGATGATGCCTTCCGTAAAGGTTTGAAGATCTACTTTGAAAAACACCAATACGGCAATACCATCGGTCGTGACCTTTGGGATGCTCTTGGTCAAGCTTCAGGTCGTGATGTCGCAGCCTTTATGGATTCTTGGTTGGAGCAACCAGGATACCCTGTTGTCTCAGCTTCAGTAGAGAACGATACCTTGATCATCCGTCAAGAGCAGTTCTTTATCGGAGAAAGAGAAGAAAAAGGCCGCAAGTGGGTTGTACCATTGAATAGCAACTGGACCGGTATTCCAGATACCTTGGAAACAGAAGTCTTAGAAATTCCAAACTACAGTGCCTTGAAAGTTGCTAATAGCGGCGCTCTTCGCTTCAATACAGAAAATACGGCTCACTATATCAGTGACTACCGTGGGGAATTGTTGGAAGACATCCTTGCTGACCTTGCGAACTTAGATAGCACTTCGAAATTGCAAGTGGTTCAAGAACGCCGTCTCTTAGCGGAAAGCGGTCAAATTTCTTATGCAAGCCTCTTGCCAGTGATTGAACATTTGACAGAAGAAAGTTCCTTCTTGGTAGTTTCTGCTGTTTCGAGCGTCTTGAGTGGAATCAGTCTCTTTGTGGATGAAGGAACTGAAACAGAAGTGGCCTTCCATGAGTTGTTGAAACGCTTGAACCGTTACAATTTTGAACGCTTGGGACTGGAAGCTAAGCCTGGTGAATCAGAAGAAGACGAAAAAGTTCGTCAGCTAATGATTGCTAATATGATCAAGGCCAATGATGAAGCTGCAAAAGCACAAGCGAGCGCTATCTTCGAAGCGCACGCAGCTGATCTAGAAAAACTTGCAGCTGCCATTCGCTTGCAAATCTTGGTCAACCAAATCAAACACCAGGAAACCAAGGAACTTAGCCAACAATACCTGGATACCTATGTGAAGACAGTTGATGGAAACTTTAAACGCCAGTTGGCGGCTGCACTTTCTTATACCAAGGATAAGGAAACTTTGGAAGCTCTATTGAAAGAGTGGAAGAACAAGGATGTGGTGAAACCTCAGGACTTGGCTAT
Organism: Streptococcus australis; assembly: GCF_047463015.1. GTDB lineage: Bacteria > Bacillota > Bacilli > Lactobacillales > Streptococcaceae > Streptococcus > Streptococcus australis_F. Next base: position 91,198 of record NZ_JASHER010000002.1, read on the forward strand.
GAGCTGGTACTTCAATTTCTTGCACCATGACTTTACCCAAGGTAGAACCTGGACTTGGGCGCGTGAAAACTGGGATTGGATCAAGAAAGCACTTGGTGGTGATATGAGCTTTGATAAGTTTGTCATCTACCCAGCTAACTGTTTCAAGACCCGTGAACGCTTGAATGAATACAAGGCCTTCTTTGAGCCTCAATTGGATGATATGGCGATCAGCCGTAATATCAAGATGGGAATCAAAGAAATCGCGGCTCGTATTGATCTCATCGAGCGGGAGAAAGCAGCTGTTGAAGCAGCCCTTCTAGCAACGAAATAAAGAAAAAAGCTCCTAGAGAGGAACCTGCAGGTTTGTAGGCCTCTCTAAGAGTTTTTATTTTGCTTTTTTGAAATATGGGAGATGTTTGAGATTGCGATAGAGAATAACTGCGAAAACCGTTGTCAAAGTCATCTTAATCAAATCTGGTAATACAAAAGGTAGGACGACCAGTTTTACGGTGAGATCCAAACTCTGGTGGGTAATGAGCATAAAACCTAAGGCCCCCCCAATAAAGAGAACGACTTCCCCTAAGGCGTTAGCAAGGAAGATGCGAATGGGTTGTCCCTTTTGGCCAGCGAAGATAGAAGTCACCAAAGCTCGAAGAGGGAAGAAGAAAAGGAATCCAGCAGTGGGACCGTAGAAGGCGCTGATGCCTCCGTGACCACCTGAAAAGACGGGAAGGCCAATAGCACCTAAGAGAAGGTAAATGAGAACAGAAAGAGTGGCTTCTGTAGGGCGATAGATGCTAGCAATCAAGCCGATTGCTAAAGTTTGAAGCGTGATTGGAATGGGGCCAAGGGGGATTTGAAATGGAGATAAGACAGCAATCAGTGCTGCTCCAAGGGCAATTAATGTCATTGATTCTATTTTTTTCAAAACAGTAAACCTCGCTTTATTTTTATGGTAACTATTCTACAAAAAAGAAGGCAAGCCTGTCAAGTCCTCTATTCAGCTGTGACAATTGTCTCCATCCTCATTTTAGGAAAATTTAAGAAAAAATTTAGTCACGATTAAGGAAGAATCGGTAAACTATCTCTATCTAAACAAAGGCCTTGTTTAAATAAATAATTTAAGGAATGGAAAGAATGCAAGCTTCGAATGAACAAAAGCAAGAAAGAACTGAAAAAATGATTGTCGTTAAGAAAAGTCCTAAGTGGTGGGCAACTGCTGCAGCAACAGGAGGACTCATCGTTGGGATGACTGGTGGATTTGGCTTGGGAATGTTGGCGACAGCCAATACAACTTCCCAACGCCAACAAGCAGCAGTAGCTACACAAAATAGTAACCAGCCTGCCCAAAATTCTCAAGGACAAAATGGCCAGGGGAATCATCAAGAACAAAATGGACCTTCTAACTCACAAGGTTTTGATGGACAAAATGGCGGACCAGGACAAGGACAAATGAATGGCCAACCACCACAAGGAGAGGGACCACAAGGTGGTCAAGGACAAGATGGCTTTGGTGGTGGACCAGGCGGTATGCCCCCGCAAGATGGCCAAAACGGTGGACCAGGACAAGGGAATAGGAATGGCCAACCACGACAAGATGGTGGGCCTCAAGGTCAACAAGACAAGCAACAAAATGGTAAACCGAGTAAAAAGTCCTCTAAGAAGTCCAATTCAAAAAAATCGTCTAGTAATACAAACAATTCATCAAAGGATGAGACAGGGACAGTAGGCTAAGAAAAAAGTTGAAATCGCTATCTGAATGCTACTGAATAAGGCCTTGTCATGTTATAATAGAGTAGAAAATACTCATCATCCTTGTGTGGAAGAATGAGAAGGAGAAGTACACATGATTAAGATTCTATTAGTCGAAGACGACCTCGGTTTGTCTAATTCAGTATTTGATTTTTTAGATGACTTTGCAGATGTCATGCAGGTCTTTGATGGAGACGAAGGCCTTTATGAGGCTGAAAGTGGCATCTATGACCTCATTTTGCTAGATCTCATGCTTCCTGAAAAAGATGGTTTCCAAGTTTTGAAAGAATTGAGAGATAAGGGTGTCTCCACTCCAGTATTGATTATGACAGCCAAAGAGAGCTTGGACGATAAGGGCCATGGGTTCGAGTTGGGGGCAGATGACTACCTGACCAAACCATTCTACCTAGAAGAACTCAAGATGCGGATCCAAGCATTGCTGAAGCGCTCTGGTAAGGTCAATGAAAATACCCTTTCTTATGGGAATGTAACCGTTAATCTTTCGACAAATTCTACGCTTGTTGAAGGGAAAGAAGTGGAGCTATTAGGGAAAGAATTTGATCTTTTGGTCTATTTCCTTCAAAATCAAAATGTTATCCTGCCCAAGACACAAATCTTTGATCGACTTTGGGGATTTGATAGCGATACGACTATCTCGGTTGTCGAAGTTTATGTTTCTAAGATTCGTAAGAAGTTAAAAGGAACAGAATTTGCAAAAAATCTCCAAACATTGCGTAGCGTGGGGTACATTCTGAAAGATGCTCAATAAAATAAAAAAAACTGTTAATGCGGATGACTTTTCTTATTTCATCCGCTATTTCGGACTCTTTACCTTAATTTTCTCAACCATGACCTTGATTATTATTCAAGTGATGCGGTCAAGTCTGTATACAACGGTTGATGAAAATTTAAAGATGCTGAGTAAAGATCGTTATTCTATTATTAGCTTGGCCAATCGTACCGGAAATGGGATGGGAAGAGACGAACCAGATGATGACCGACCAGAAGATGATGAACTTGGTCCCGAGGATGGCCCTAGACCATCGGTCACTTCTAATAGTACAGCCATCCTCTTGAATGATAATTTTGAAAATGTGACGACGGATAATGGTTTCCTGGATCTAAAAACAGTGACCTTTAGTCGCAGCTATTTAAACAAGATCAAGCAGATTCAAATTACCAATCATTATAAGCAGAAGGAAAGTTACCGGGCTTATTTGGTGGATATTGACCCTGATGATTATATCGATGGGGTGAAATATGCCGTGATCATGACCAATATTAGCCAGTTGGAGCAGACCAGTGAAAAACACGAGAGCCAAATCGCTTTGGTCATGATTTGCTTCTGGGGCATTTCCCTCTTTGCAAGTATCTTCCTGGCTAAAATGAGTGTGAAACCTCTCTTAGAGAGTATGAATCGGCAGAAGGCATTTGTCGAAAATGCTTCTCATGAATTGCGGACACCTTTAGCAGTTTTGCAAAATCGTTTGGAAACCCTGTTTCGAAAACCAGAGGCAACGATCATGGAATCCAGTGAGAACATCGCCTCCTCTTTGGATGAGGTTCGCAATATGCGCTTACTGACGACCAATCTCTTAAACTTAGCCCGTCGAGATGATGGGATTAAACCTGAGTTTTGTGAAATTCCTCCCTCTTTTTTCGACCAAACTTTTGCCAATTATGAAATCATTGCCGAGGAAAATGATAAAATCTTCGAGTATGAGAATCAGGTCGAAAGGAGTCTGGTGTCTGACAAGGTCCTACTGAAACAGCTGATGACCATTTTGTATGACAATGCCCTCAAATACACAGAGGAAGAAGGAAAGATACGGTTTGTCGCCCAATTCAAGGATCGCTATCTCTATCTTCGGGTAGAGGATAATGGACCAGGGATTGCAGACGAAGATAAAAAGCGGATATTTGATCGATTCTACCGAGTGGATAAGGCGCGGACCCGTCAAAAGGGTGGTTTTGGTTTAGGCCTATCCTTAGCCAAGCAAATCGTAGAAGCCTTTAATGGTACCATTACCGTTCGAGATAACAAGCCAAAAGGTGCTATTTTCGAGGTCAAACTAGCAACCAAGTCAGATAGTAAAAAGAAATCAAGTTCTAAATCAACGAAAAACAAGTAAGAGAGTGGGACAGAAATCGGTAATTCGTTAGAATTCGATTTCGTCGTCTCACCTCCGCACAGTTGAATAGGGCTGTAAAAGCTGATAAAATCAGCGTAGTAGAGCCCACTCAGCCACTGCGTCTTGCTCAATAATCCAAAGACAATTGAGAGGCTAGGACTTTTGTCCCAGCCTCTTTTTTATCTATTTCAAATAATCGCTATTTTCGTCTGACTAGTGTATAATAGTAAAAAAAGAAAGAGGTGTCGTATGGCTTCAAAAATGTTACACACTTGTTTGCGAGTGGAGAATTTAGAAGAATCAATTGCCTTTTATGCAGATGCATTTGGCTTTAAGGAATTGCGTCGCAAAGATTTTCCTGAATACAAATTTACGATTGTTTATCTTGGTTTAGAAGGGGATGATTATGAGTTGGAATTAACTTACAACTATGATCATGGTCCTTACATCATTGGAGATGGCTTTGCCCATGTTGCCTTGAGTACGCCAGACCTTGAAGCCCTTCATGCGGAGCATAAGGAAAAAGGTTACCAAGTGACAGATCCTAAAGGCTTGCCAGGAACTCTTCCAAACTATTACTTTATTGTGGACCCAGATGGCTACAAAGTCGAAGTGATTCGTGAAAAGTCCTTATAATCAGCACCATATAACTTGTAATAAAGAGCAGATGTGACTACATCTGTTCTTTTTTTCTGCTTGAAAGTTGCCGGTTCAAAGTGACAGGAGATAGGACTGAGCTACTTTAATTTTCCTTCCATATTTTAGTTTTTATTTTCTAGATTCTAGAGTTTTCTACTGTTTTTTGGTGATAAAATTGCTATAATAAGAGTATGAAGAAATCCTACTTGAAAATACTTATTCTCATCCTCCTCAACCTCCTTTTCATCGGGGGAATTTATCTTGCTTATCAGAAGATTGAGGAAGCACGCGCTATCAAAAATTATAATCAACAGTTTTCCAAAGCAATCCAGGAAGAAGAAGCAGTTGAAAAAGACAAAGATACCATTCTTCAAAAAGGAATGGTCGGTCAATCTTATGTTGCTGCCTACTACCCGAAAAATAACGAAGAACCTATCGCAGTGGTCAAAGAGAGAATTTTGGCTGACGTTGGCTCTCTTCCCCAAGAAGAAAAGAAGAACCAGCAAGCAAAAGAACTATTGTTCTATCATACCGAACGTTCAGAAGACCCATTTGTCGGGGTTCATCCTTATCAGGTGAAGAAGACCCAGTACAAGTGGAAAAACGGTAAGTTCATCAAAGATGGGATCGACAAACTTCCCCTCCTTTATCTAACGGATGAGGGGACGGTCTTCCAATTCTCCCAATTGTTTACGGATGCTGATCTAGCCAAAGAAACCCTCTTAACAGAGTTGCGCTCTCAGCTGGTCTTCCTACAGTTAGGGGAAGATCGAATTGAAGAGCTGATGCAAGCTGTCTCAGCAAGTGATATAGCAAGCTGGCAGTTCACCTACAATCAAGGTGTTCTTTCTATCACACTTCCAGTTACTATTGAGGGCATGGAAACCTTCGATATGCCCCTTTCGAAGCTCTATGATGTGATTGATTCTGCTCGCCTGAATCCTGGAGATCGGGAAGCTTATGAGGCCTACCAAACCCAACGTCACGCTAAGATGGTTGCCTTGACTTTTGATGATGGTCCAGATCCATCGACGACTCCTCAAGCCCTGGATATCCTCAACAAGTACCATGTTAAAGCGACTTTCTTTATGCTTGGGAAGAATGTCTCTGCCTATCCAGAAGTGGCTAAACGGGTCCGTCAGGAAGGACATGAAATCGGGATCCATACTTGGAACCACCCTGTCTTAACTAAGTTGCCTTTGGAGTCAGCTCAAAAAGAAATCATGGATACCAAAGAAGTGATTCAAAAGGTGACTGGAGTGCAAACGAAGATTACTCGTCCTCCTTATGGTTCGATTAATAGTGCCATTCAATATGCAGTGGATCAAGCCTTTATCATGTGGGATGTGGACACCTTGGATTGGAAGAGTCATAACACCGAAGCGATCTTAGCAGAGGTGAAAAAACAAGTCAAACCAGGATCAATTATCCTGATGCATGATATTCACCAAACTTCGATTAATGCTCTCCCAGCTGTGATTCAATACCTTCAATCGCAAGGCTACACCATTGTGACGGTTGATGAACTCTTAAACCACCAAGTGGAAAGTCATCGCCTCTATTACAATCGTAATTAAAAAAATCGTTCGTAAAAATACGAACGATTCAGATTGAAGATAAAGTAATTTTAAAAACTTTCCTTAGGTGAGTACGGACGTCAGCGAACTTCGTAGAAGTTCCATGACTAATTATTGAGCTTAAGGTCTCAATAATTCCGAGTGCCTGAAACGATTGTGTTTCAGGCACTTTTCTCACGGCGGAAAGTTTTTTTCACATTCTTAAATGACTAAAAATATAAGTTGTTTTTTGAAAATCATCCAGCTGTTTTATGTAAAACAATAGTTTGTCTACATTAAAAATCGTTCGTAATACTACGAACGATTTTCTTATTCTTCCCCTATATAGAGTTGAGCTCCCTTAAGGATCAAAGGACGAACAGGGGTTAATTTTTTCAAGCTTTTTAATTCTTCTGGATGGCTAACCAAGGTGATGACATAGCCTTCTTTGCCCATGCGTCCGGTACGCCCAGATCGGTGGATGTAGGTTTCGGCATCTCTTGGAACTTCATAGTTGACGACACATTCTAGTGAGTCGATATCGATTCCCCGCGCTACCAAATCTGTTGCCAGAAGGAGTGTCAGCTGATGATCCTTAAAGCGTTCCAGAATGACTTTCCGGAATTTGACGTTGACGTCACTAGCAAGTGAGACAGCGCTAACTTCTCGGTACTGGAGTTTTTCTTCAGCGCTCCCTAGATCGGACAAGCTATTGAAGAAAACGAGGCCACGAAAGTCTTCGACATTGGATAGTTTTCTGAGGAGTTCGACCTTTTCTCGCTTGTCCACTTCCATATAGAAGTGCTGGATATTGTCCAAGCTTTGCCCTTCTACCTGAATGGTCAGGGTATTGGGCTCGATTTGCTCTGGATCAAACTTGGTCGTTGCACTCATATAGATAAATTGATGATCTCGTGGCGCGTAGTGGCAAATCTTGTCGACAAAGTGATACTGAGAGTCGCTGAAAAGTTGGTCAAATTCGTCCAGGATGATGGTATCGACATTCATCATCTTGATTTTCTTGAGCTTGATCAACTCAAAAATACGGCCTGGAGTTCCGATGAGAATTTCGGGTCCTTTTTTGAGACGTTCGATTTGCCGTTTTTGACTAGAGCCAGAAAGGAAAAGTTGAGCACTTAGTCCAAGAGGCTCTGCCCATTGTTTAGTGACATCAAAGATTTGTCCGGCCAACTCTGTATTGGGGGAGAGGATCAGCAATTGTTGTGCTTTTTTAGGCTTTAGCTTGAGAAGACTAGGGAAGAGATAGGCCAGAGTCTTCCCAGTTCCTGTCGGGCTGACTCCAAGTACGTTCTCCCCTTGGGTGATCGGCTCAAAGAGGCGTTCTTGGATTTCAGTGAGTTGCTCAAAGCCGAGGGTTTTGAGTTGCTCTTGCCAGAGCGGTGGGAATGCTAGTGTCATATTAGTTTTCGTCCTTAAAGTGTATTCCAGCATCTTGGCGCATAGCATAGAGGGCTTGATGGACCATCTGTCCAGTTTGGAGCCAAGTCTGGTAAAGTATCTGGTCGCCTTCTGTCATCATACTAGCAAAGGCCTGGGCTTCTTCTAGCATGTTATGAGGGGCAGGAGTGATTAGAAGCTGGTAGCTGTTTCCAGAATGGTCTTGAAAAACAGCCTCGTTAACGGCTTCAATGCCACTCAGAAAGAGGGTGCCATCTGTTGTGTAGATTTCAGCAGGAAGATTGCTGGTCACATCTTTGCCGGCTTGAATGCCGATGACAAAGTCAGAATAAACCAAGTTACCATGTCCGTTCAAATCGATTGAATTAGGCAATTGCCGCGCCTGATAGGTTACTGATTCAGGTTGACCGAAGAGGCCGATTGCAAAGTAGAGGGGATAGACACCCAGATCCATAAGGGCTCCGCCTGCAAACTGGTCAGAGAAAATATTGGGAGTAGACCCTTTTAAGAACTCAGGCATCTTAGAAGAGTATTTGGCATAGGTCATGTGGCCACCCAAGATGGTCTTGTCTTTGAGAAAGTCTTGGATGGTCGCAAAGGCTTTTTCATGATAGTTGCGAGCTGCTTCAAAGAGATAGACCTGGTGCTCCTTGGCCAATTTGACCAACTCTTCCCATTCCTTGGGAGTAGTGACGGCTGGTTTTTCAAGGATGACATGTTTCTTAGCTAGAAGGGCTAACTTTGCCTGAGGATAGTGGAGTGAATTGGGACTAGCAATGTAGATGACATCCAGGTCACTATCTAAAAAGGCAATCAGATCATCATAGAGGGCCACTTGTCCATAAGGTTGGGTGAAACTACGAGCTTTCTCCAAGGTCCGTGAATAGACCGCTCTTAACTCATACTGGTCTGTTTCTTTAGCTGCAGCCAGGAAGGAATGGGAGATGGCACTGGTGCCGATGATACCGAGTTTTAGCATGGCAGCTCCTTTCAATCAGGTATTTACTGGTTTCATTATATCATGTTTCACCCTAAAAAGATGGAATGGGCCTTTCGAACTGGGACGGAAGGGGAAAGGAGATCCTTCTTTGATTTTGGATGAAAGCCATAGAAAAATGGTTCAAGTCGTGGTCAAGTGACCGCTTTTGTGATAGAATAAATAGGATTATAGAAAATGGAGAAGAAGATGCGAAACAGACCAATTATTATCGGTGTAACAGGCGGTTCTGGTGGGGGAAAAACTAGTGTTTCTCGGGCAATTTTGTCCCACTTCCCGGATGAGAAGATTGCCATGATTGAGCACGATTCTTATTACAAGGATCAAAGCCATTTAACCTTTGAAGAGCGGATTCAGACCAACTATGACCATCCTTTTGCCTTTGATACAGACCTCATGATCGAGCAAATCAATGAGTTGTTGGCTGGACGTCCGGTTGATATTCCAACATATGACTATGCAGCGCATACGCGTAGTGCTAAGACTTATCGCCAGGAGCCTCAGGATGTCTTTATCGTTGAGGGGATTTTGGTCTTGGAGGACAAGCGTCTTCGTGACTTGATGGATATCAAGATTTTCGTTGATACCGATGATGATGTGCGGATCATTCGCCGGATCAAGCGAGATATGGAAGAGCGTGGTCGGAGTTTGGACAGCGTCATCGAGCAGTACTTGGGAGTGGTGAAGCCGATGTACCATCAGTTTATCGAGCCAACCAAGCGCTATGCGGATGTCATCATTCCAGAAGGTGTGACCAATACTGTAGCCATCGATTTGATTACGACTAAGATTGAGAAGATTTTGAGCGAATCACGTGAAGGATAAGATAACAAGTGAGAGAGGTTAGGAAGTAGTGTCCCAGCCTCTTTTCCATGACAAATAGGGAGAAATATGAAAAAGTTAAGAAGGGAGTTTCACTCCAGAAGTAAGGCCTTTGCCTGCCTGCTGACTATGTGTGCGGGTTTTTCAGATGCCTACACCTTTATCGAAAGAGGAGGGACCTTGGCGGCTGGCCAAACGGGAAACGTGGTCTTTCTATCCGTTGGGTTAATCGGCCATGAAATATCTGATGTGGAGGTCAAACTAGCCACCATGTTAGCCTTTATGATCGGGATTTTTTTGATGACCGTCTTTCAGCGCTTCTTTAGTCATTCGGTTTGGCGGCTTAGTACCTTAGTTCCTTTGGTCCTGACGACCTTGGTGGCTGGCTTTCTGCCAAAAGAAGTGCCCAATGTTCTGATCGTGCCTTTCTTTGGACTGAGCTTGGGGATTGTAGCTATTTCCTTTGGAGAAGTCGATGGCTATGCTTACAACCATTCCTTTATGACAGGGAATCTCAAGAAGACCATGGTCGCTTACGGGAATTTTGTGCGGGATCGCAAGATGGAGTTTTTCTGGGAATCCCTCTTTATGACCTCCTTGATTGGGAGTTTTGTCGGAGGGGCTATTCTTTCGACCTTCCTCATCCAATATTATGGCCTTCGGACCATTTGGTTTGTTTCCCTTGTTCTGACCATCTTTCTGACATATCGGGCGATTCAATATGTTCGGAGAGACGCTTAAATGAATTTTTACAAAGTCAGGGACCTTGCTCCCTGGCTTTTTTATTGAGAACATTTGCTTGGTACTTCTGATGTCTAGTCGGGTTTTTATCAAGGCTTGCTCCGTGGTAAATACTTAATTTTCTAGCCAAAGTTTGGTATAATAAAGGGTATGAATACGCAAGAAAAAGAATCACATTACAAACTCTTACTAGCCCAGTTAGAAGCTCTTTTGGAAGGAGAGAGCAATGCCTTGGCCAATTTAGCCAATGCCAGTGCTCTGCTCAATCAAGCTCTACCTCATTCCGTCTTTGCAGGTTTTTACCTCTATGATCAAAAAGAGTTGATTTTAGGCCCCTTTCAAGGACAGGTATCTTGTGTCCATATCGCTCTAGGAAAAGGTGTCTGTGGAGAAGCAGCAGAGAAAAGAGAGACGCTGGTCATCGAGGATGTGACCCAGCATGCCAATTATATCTCTTGTGACAGTCGGGCCATGAGTGAGATTGTGGTCCCCATGGTCTTGAATGACCAGTTGCTTGGAGTGTTGGATCTAGATTCGGATCGGGTGGGAGATTATGACGACCTGGATCGTCTTTATTTGGAACGTTTTGTAGCCATCTTGCTCGAAAAAACAAATTGGAATTTTAGGATGTTTGGAGTAGTAGACTAATGTATCAAGCCCTCTATCGTAAATACCGAAGCCAGACCTTTGGCCAGCTTGTAGGGCAGGAGGTTATTGCGACGACCCTACGACAAGCTGTCGAACAGGGAAAAATTAGCCATGCCTATCTCTTTTCTGGCCCTCGTGGGACGGGGAAGACCAGTGTGGCGAAAATCTTTGCCAAGGCCATGAACTGCCCCAATCAAAAAGGGGGAGAGCCTTGTAACGAATGCTATATCTGTGAAGCCATTACCAATGGCAGTTTAGAGGATGTCATCGAGATTGACGCTGCTTCTAATAATGGGGTGGATGAGATCCGCGATATCCGCGACAAATCGACCTATGCGCCTAGCCTGGCCCCTCACAAGGTCTATATTATCGACGAGGTCCACATGCTCTCGACGGGAGCCTTTAATGCCCTTCTCAAGACCTTGGAAGAACCGACAGAAAATGTGGTCTTTATTTTAGCAACAACGGAATTGCATAAGATTCCAGCAACCATCCTTTCGCGGGTTCAACGCTTTGAGTTCAAATCAATCAAGACGCCAGCCATTCAAAACCACCTAAAAGCTGTTTTGGATAAAGAAGGCATTGATTACGAAGAAGAAGCTGTAGCCATTATTGCCCGTCGGGCAGAAGGTGGGATGCGGGATGCCTTGTCCATTTTGGACCAGGCCCTCAGCCTGACAGCTGGTGCCCAATTGACCACTGCGACGGCAGAAGAAATCACAGGCTCCATCAGTCAAGAAGCTTTGGATCTCTATGTGGCAGCCTTGGCAGCACAAGATGCAACAGCTGCCTTGGACCAGTTAAACTTCATCTTTGATAATGGGAAAAACATGGCCCGCTTTGTGACGGACCTCTTGCAGTATTTACGGGATCTCTTGATCGTTCAGACAGGTGGGGAAAATCTCCATGTCAGTGAGAGATTTAACCAGAATCTAGCCATTCCACAAGCCACCCTCTTTGCTTGGATTGATCTTGCGACAAGGAGTTTAGCGGATATCAAAAACAGCCTGCAGCCGAAAATCTATACGGAGATGATGACCATTCGTTTGGCAGAATACAAGGGTGAGGGCCCTTCGGCTAGCCAAGCGGCTCTTCCAGCAGATTTCTTGGCACAAATGGACCAACTCAAAAGAGAAGTGGAGTTACTGAAAAGTCAATTAGCTCAAGTAGGGAGCGGGTCTCCTGTAGCCAAGTCAGCTCCAGCCCGTCCTCAGAAGTCTAGCAAGGACTATCGAGTGGATCGCAATAAGGTTCAAGCCATCTTACAAGAAGCAGTTGAAAATCCAGATTTAGCCCGTAACAATCTCATTCGCCTACAGAATGCTTGGGGGGAAATTATTGAAAGCCTAGCAGGGGCAGATAGGGCTTTACTGGTTGGTTCACAGCCGGTTGCGGCTAATGAACGCCATGCGATTTTAGCTTTTGAGTCTGCCTTTAATGCCGAACAGACCATGAAGCGAGATAACCTCAATACCATGTTTGGCAATATTTTAAGCAATGCGGCAGGTTTCTCTCCGGAGATTTTGGCTATTTCCATGGAGGAATGGACCCAGGTTCGGGCGGAATTCTCTAAGAAAGCTCGTGGTCACAAGGATGAAGTCGAGGTGGCAGAAGAGCCTGTCATTCCGGAAGGTTTTGATTTTCTCTCTGAGAAAATTACGATCCAAGAAGACTAGCCTGTGCTTTTTTCAGAAAATCGTGGTAGAATAACAATATGAATAAACGTCAATTTTGGACTATGGCTATCTTTACAGCCTTTGAAACCTATTTTTTCAATGATGCAGTAATGAGAGAAAGTTACCTGGCAGCTATCTTCTGGGCTCTCTTGATACTGAGAAATTTGCAAGTCAGCTATATCTTAGGGAAATTGGTCGAAAGTATCGATCAACAGCTCAATCAGAAAAAACGGGATAAGTATAAAAAATAAGCACCGAGAGGTGCTTATTTTTTTGAGCTGTTGATCTGTTTTACAGGTCCCACTGTTTGAGGGAAATTTCGCCACTATTAAGCCAGCGTTCTTGGCCGTCCTCCAGTTGGACTAGTAGTTGTCCACTATCTGAGATATCCTTGGCCAGACCTTGGTAGCTGGTTTGATTTTGTTCGAAGTGGACTTCCTTACCTAGGACCAGTGAACGTTGCTTGTAGAGGTAGATCAGCTCCTCTTCTGGAGTGGTGAAAAATTCCTTCCAAATCTCAGCAATCAGTTCATTGCGGGAAATGGGAGGCTGGGCACCAAAGAGGGACCCTGCCTTGTCTTTCAGTTCCTTTGGAAAATCAGTGATGGAAAAATTGAGCCCCACACCAATAATGACATCTGTGATGAGGCCTGTTTCGATAGAACTGATGGCTTCAGTCAGAATGCCTCCAACTTTTTTCCCCTTGTAGTAGATGTCATTGACCCACTTGATATCGACATCCAGTAAGGCTAGACTTTTCAGAGCCTTATAGATAGCAGCTGCGACCATGAGGGTATAGGCAGGTGCTTGATCGAAAGGGAGGTTGGGCTTGAGGTGGAGAGACATGTAGATTCCCCCTTGAGAAGGACAGAAGTAGTCGCGCCCAAAACGCCCCTTACCAGCTGTTTGGAAAGGAGCTAGATACAGAGTAGCAGATTGGCCACCCGCTTCCATGGCATTCTTAGCGTCTAACTGGGTGGATTGGCACTGGGGATTATAGGAGACTGTCAATGGACAAAGGTCTTCGATGACTTGGGGGATTAGGAGGTCTCCAGAAAGGATCTTGTAGCCTCGATTTTTAACAGACTCAATCTCGATGCCTTCTTTTTCTAGACGCTGGATGGCCTTCCAGATAGAGGTGCGAGACAGGCCCATTTCCTGGGCTAGTTGCTCGCCGTTGACATAATCCTGGGCTTGGGCCAAAGTTTGGTATAAAATTTCGTGTGTTTTCATAGTATCTTATTTTCGAAAAGGATGGAAGATCATCCATTCTTGGTACTTTCTCTTAAGGTGAGTTTGGTTCCTAGCATGGTAAGGGTCGGTATTTCTCTCGGAGCTAGGACTTGTTTATTGAGGACGTCCATAGCGGTTCGTCCCATTTCTTCTGTAAAAACAGTGATGGTCGAGAGGGGAGGAAAGACTTGTTTGGCTAAACTGGTATCATTAAAGGAGATGAGTTGGATGTTATCAGGGACCTTGATGCCGGCTTCTTGAAAGGCGCGAAGAGCCCCAATTGCCAAACTATCACTGGCAGCAAAATAGGCATCTGGTAAGGGTGAGCCAGACTGAAGTTGAGAGGAAATGAGGTCATAGCCTGATTGAGCTGTAAAACTACTTGTGAGGATGAGTTCAGGGTGATACATGTTTCTTTCAATACAGTAGTTTCGATAAGCTCTACGCCGGGGATCGGGAATACTTTCCAATAGGTCGGTCGTTTTTTCCTCACCGGTTAAGAGACCAATTGTTTGACACCCTTGTTTTCTTAAATAGTGAAGAGCAGTCTGAACAGCATTTTCAAATTCAGTAGTGACACAAGGATGCCCTTGGTTGAGAGTGTTACTATCAACAAAAACCAGAGGCTTGGCTAGCTTTTCTAGTTCGATAATCTGTACCCTACTAAACTTTCCGATACAAAGGACCCCAACAATTTCCTCCCCTAATCGAAAAGGAATATCATTGAAATAGCGGAGGATGCCATAGTCGAGGTCCTGTGCTCTTTTTTCAATGCCTAAACGGATGTTGTAGTAGTAAAGGTCGTCCAGTTCTCCCTCTTCACTTTTCCATTGGATGATGACAATTTGTTGTTTTTCTTTCTTAAAGTTCCCACTTTTCTGATGTCTGGTGTAGCCTAGTTCGTCAGCAACGGTCAAAATTCTGTGGCGGGTTTCCTCCGTTACAGAAAGACTAGTATCTTGATTAAGCACACGTGAAACAGTGGCGATGGATACGTTAGCGAGACTGGCAATATCCTTTAATGTAGCCATAAGTTTTCTCCTTCTGTCTTCTAGTATATCATAGCTTTGGCCTGGTTAATGTATTTTACTAAAATTTTAGTAAATGAATTGATTTGCTTGATGAAAAGGGTTACACTAAAGATAAATAACTATATAAGTGAGGTAATCTCAATGAATACTCTAGAACTTCGGAACGCTTTTCAAACAGTCTTTGGAGCAGAAGCGGATCATACTTTCTTTTCACCAGGACGGATTAATCTGATCGGTGAACACACTGACTATAATGGTGGGCATGTCTTCCCAGCAGCCATCACACTTGGTACCTACGGAGCGGCAAGAAAGCGCGAGGATAAGGTCTTGCGTTTCTTCTCAGGAAACTTTGAAGACAAGGGGATCATTGAAGTTCCACTTGAAAATCTCCACTTTGAAAAAGAGCACAACTGGACCAACTATCCAAAAGGCGTGCTCCACTTCTTGCAAGAAGCGGGTCATGTCATTGATAGCGGTATGGATGTCTATGTTTATGGCAATATTCCAAATGGATCCGGTCTTTCTTCTTCAGCTTCCCTTGAGCTCTTGATTGGTGTCATCGCTGAGAAACTATATGATCTTCACTTAGATCGTCTAGATCTGGTCAAGATCGGAAAACAAACCGAAAATCACTTCATCGGAGTCAACTCTGGGATCATGGACCAATTTGCCATCGGTATGGGAGCTGATCAACGGGCTATTTATCTCGATACCAACACCCTAGAGTATGATCTGGTACCGCTGGACCTCAAAGACAATGTCGTAGTCATCATGAATACCAACAAACGCCGGGAATTAGCGGATTCAAAATACAATGAACGTCGTTCAGAATGTGAAACCGCCGTCTCTGAACTCCAAGAAAAATTGGATATCCAAACCTTAGGGGAACTGGATCTCTGGGCTTTTGATACCTACAGCTACTTGATCAAGGATGAAAATCGCATCAAACGAGCTCGCCATGCTGTACTTGAAAACCAACGGACTCTCCAAGCTCGTAAGGCACTTGAAGCAGGGGATTTGGAAGGCTTTGGCCGTCTCATGAATGCTTCCCACGTATCCTTGGAGCATGACTACGAAGTGACAGGTCTAGAATTGGATACCTTGGTGCATACAGCCTGGGAACAAGAAGGTGTCTTGGGCGCTCGTATGACAGGAGCAGGCTTTGGTGGTTGCGCCATCGCCCTTGTAAACAAAGATAAGGTTGAAGCCTTTAAAGAAGCTGTCGGCAACCGCTATGAAGAAGTCGTTGGCTATGCGCCAAGCTTTTATATTGCAGAAGTTGCGGCAGGGACACGAGTTTTAGACTAGGTGATAATAATGGAAGCTGTAATATTTGATTTAGATGGCTTATTAGCCGATACTGAAATCATTTCTCTAAAAGTTTATCAAGAATTACTTAGAGATTTTGGAATTCCTTTCACAGAAGAAACTTATTCTAGAGACTACAGTGGACATAGAGAAGAGGAGAATGTTCAACGATTTTTAGATACCTATGATTTACCTTGGAATTTCGAACAAACTCTGGCTAAAGTTTATGAATTAGAAGCTCGAATCTTAGCCCAAGGTGTTCATTTAAAAAAAGGTGCTAAAAATTTGCTTACTTTTTTGAAAACAGAGGACATTCCAATCGCCTTAGCAACTTCAAGTGTTGAATCTCGGGCTAGAATGATCTTGGATAGCAATGGGGTACTGTCCCTATTTGACCATTTAGTTTTTGCAAAAGATGTCAAACGAAGTAAACCTTACCCAGATATATTTTTAAAGATTTGTAGTGATTTGAATGCTTTACCAGAGAATTGCTTAGTACTAGAGGATAGTGAGGCAGGGATTGAAGCAGCCTATCGGGCTGGAATACCAGTCATATGTGTTCCAGATTTAAAAGTACCAGCACAGTCTTTCTTAACTAAAGCGGAACAAGTTTTCCAGGATTTAGATGCTGTCAGAGACTATTTAAAACGTAAGAAGGAGAATCAATGAATCAGGGAATTTTGGATGCATTTGTCACAGCCGTCATTGCGGCAAGTGACTACGAAGAGATGGATCGGATTTATCTAAAAAATCGCATCATGAGTCGCGTTGGAGAAGAAGGGCTAGACGCCCCAGCTCAAAAAGAAGACTTGATCGCACTCAAAGATCAGCTGGTAGAGATCGCTGTTGCAAATAGCAAGATCCAAGACAGCATGGCCGCCAAGGACAGCCTGGGTGCGGAATTGATGGATTGGATTACCCCTAGTCCTAGTCAAGTCAACCATCGCTTTTGGGAGACCTACCGTCAGTCTAAGGAAGACGCGATTGCGGATTTCTATGCCCTCTCGAAGCGCAATGATTACATCAAGGTCAAAGCCATTGCGCAAAATATTGCCTTTGAGGCAGAAACTCCCTACGGTTCTCTTGAAATCACCATCAATCTGTCAAAACCTGAAAAAGATCCTAAAGACATTGCAGCGGCTAAACTTGCGAAAGCCAGTCATTATCCAGCCTGCCAATTGTGTTTTGAAAATGAAGGTTATCAAGGTCGCCTAGATCATCCTGCCCGTGCCAATCATCGGATCATTCGTTTTGATATGGACGGTCATGACTGGGGCTTCCAGTATTCCCCTTATTCCTACTTCAATGAACACTGCATTTTCCTCGATAGCCAACACGTTCCTATGGCCATTAGCCGTAAGACCTTTGAGCGACTCTTGACCATTGTCGAGACTTTTCCAGGCTATTTTGCAGGGTCCAATGCAGATCTGCCCATTGTAGGGGGATCTATCCTGACTCATGATCATTACCAAGGGGGACGGCACACCTTCCCTATGGAGCTAGCTCCTGTGGAGGAAAGCTTTACCATTGAAGGATTTGAAGCTGTGTCGCTAGGGATTGTCAACTGGCCCATGTCCGTGCTTCGTTTGCAATCAGATGATAAGGCGCAATTGATTGACCTGGCGGACCATATCCTAAAGACCTGGAGAGGTTACTCGGATCCAGCCGTTCAAGTCTTAGCCACATCCGACGGTCAACCCCATCATACCATTACCCCCATTGCACGAATCCGTGATGGGCATTATGAACTGGACTTGGTGCTCCGTGACAACCAAACCTCACCAGAGCATCCAGATGGCATTTACCACCCACATGCGGATGTGCAACACATCAAAAAAGAAAATATCGGTCTGATCGAAGTCATGGGCTTGGCTATCTTGCCTCCTCGACTTATGAAAGAGCTTAAGCAGGTCCAAGACTATCTGCTTGAACAAGAGAGCACTGTAGCCAATTACCACCTGGACTGGGCAGCTGACTTGAAAGCCACTCACCCATCCATTACAGAAGAAGCAGAGGCTGAGGCCATTGTCCGTGAATCGGTCGGCCAAATCTTTGCGCGGGTGCTGGAAGATGCGGGTGTCTACAAGCGGACAGCAGAAGGGCAAGCAGCCTTTAGACGCTTTGTCGCGACACTTTAAGGATGGAGAAGATGCGGAAATTTGGTACAATAAGAGAGAAGATAAAGAAGCGAAAGGAAAACAAATGGCAATACTCGTACTCGGAGGAGCTGGCTATATCGGTTCCCACATGGTAGACCGCTTGGTCAATGAAGGACAGGAAAAAGTCGTGGTGGTGGATAGCCTGGTCACAGGCCACCACGCAGCGGTGCATCCAGATGCCGTCTTTTACCAAGGAGACCTGGCGGATCAAGACTTCATGCGCACTGTTTTTAAGGAACATGCAGATATTGACGCCGTCATCCACTTTGCGGCCTATTCTCTAGTCGCTGAATCCATGGCAGATCCATTGAAATATTTTGACAACAATACGGCGGGCATGGTCAAACTCTTGGAAGTCATGCATGAATGTGGGGTTCACTACATCGTCTTTTCTTCAACCGCAGCCACCTACGGCATTCCAGAAGAAATTCCGATCCTTGAAACCACTCCGCAAAAACCGATTAATCCCTATGGCGAAAGCAAGCTCATGATGGAAACCATTATGCGCTGGGCCGATCAAGCCTATGGTATCAAGTATGTCCCCCTTCGTTACTTTAATGTAGCGGGTGCCAAACCAGATGGATCCATTGGTGAAGACCATGGACCAGAGACCCATCTCCTGCCAATCGTCTTACAAGTGGCTCAAGGCAAACGTGAAAAGATCGCCATTTTTGGAGATGACTACAATACACCAGATGGCACCAATGTTCGGGACTACGTCCATCCATTTGATTTAGCTGATGCCCATCTACTAGCTGTGGAGTATCTGCGTAATGGCAATCCATCTACCGCCTTTAATCTGGGCTCATCGACAGGATTTTCTAATCTTCAAATCGTTGAAGCAGCCCGCAAGGTGACGGGACATCCGATTCCGCTTGAGATTGCAGACCGCAGACCAGGAGATCCAGATACCCTGATCGCATCTTCTGAGAAGGCGCGTGCGATCCTCGGATGGCAACCAAAATTTGATAATATCGAAACCATCATCCAAACAGCCTGGGCATGGCATTCCAGCCACCCAGATGGGTACAATGATAGGTAAGGAAGAAATTGCGACCATCATTTTTGAGGGTTTTCTTATAACATCTATATCTACAGTTGATCTTGCCAAATGACTGGTTTCAGACGTCAGTCATTTCCTAAATCATCATAAAATAGTGAGGGATTCAAAATGAATAAAACTGTAAAAACAGTAGCCATCTTATTGTCAGCTGGTCTTCTCTTAGTTGCTTGTGCGCCAAAAGAGAACCCAAAATCTACCGCTCAAACGTCCACTAAATCGACGACTAAATCGACAACTGAATCATCAACTAAAGCAAAGACCAAAAATTCATCAACTGATGAGGTTAAAGAAGAGGACTCAAGAGCAGGTGCTCAAAAAACTGTTCTTGAAACGAGTGATGAAGCAGGTAAGTCAACCGTAACCTTGTATTACAAGGGAGATACTTTATTAGTACAAGAAAAGGTTGATGATTATAATATTTCAAAAATGGATGGAGATAACCCTCTTGAAGAAATGAAAGAAGCCGTTGCCATAAGCCAAGAAAAATTCAAAGATCTGATGGGTAACGGATTTGAACTGACATCAGAATACAAAGACGGTATCTTCTATATCTACAATACAATTGATTACACGAAAATCGATTTGCAAAAGCTAAAAGAAATCGTTCCAGGCTTTAATCCTCTAAATGACAGTACAGTTAGTTATTCTGTGACGAAAGAAAGTCTCATTAACAGTGGTATGGTCGAAAAATAATGTTTTGATATTCTAAGCGGTTCTGCACCCCAAAAAGTTAGACAGAAAAACTAACTTTTGGGGTGTTTTGTTATGAAGGTCTCTTTGTTTGTTAGAGCAGGAGGATATCGGAGAAATTTAATGGGACTGGGGGGAAAGACTTGGTCAACCCAATTACCAAAAGGGGATCGCAGGAGGAGATGTGGGGGCTGGCCATCTCTATACACTTAGGGATGATGGACCAAGTGAGAAAATGAATGCCGAGTATACGGATACAGGTCTCGGTAATGCCCAGTACCGAATTGTAGAGCGTTATAGCAATTGGGATAAATACCCGGATGTTCATAGTTACTTCTTTGCGATAACCAATACAGGAGAAGCGATTGTCTTTCATTCACCGACGACTAATGGTGGGGTTATGTACTTAAAACCAACAGAAAATACAGAAATTCAAACGGAGTTTAAACGTTTGGTGGAAGAAGAATAGTCAATCATAATAGAGAGAGTGGGACAGAAATCGGTCATTCGTTAGAATTCGATTTCGTCGTCCCACCTCCGCACAGTTGAGTAGGGCTGTAAAAGCTGATGAAATCAGCGTAGTATAGCCCACTCAACCACTGCGTCTTGCTCGACAATCCGCTGTGAGAAAAGTGTTTGAAACATGATTGTTTCAAACACTCGGGAGTTTTAAGACTATAAATTAAAAAGCGAAGTAGCTTAAAACTAATTGAACACGGGCTGCGGATCGTGTCAAAAGCGCAAAATACATTAGTACTAAATCCAAGACACAGTAGCAGATTGAATTCTTCTCTCACCTTTTAGCTCGGTAGAATCCTAATTAGCCTTGTGGGGGCAGGACAACGAAGCAATCCTATACAACAGTGCTTCTGCCCAGCTCCCTATTTTGACTTTATCCGCAGACGCCCTTTGTATCTTGATTTAGTCATGGAACTTCCTGGATTGCTGAAATCATCCACTGGATAATTTCACCTAACGTCCGTCCTCAAGGTCGTCAAGAATCTCTTGATCAATTGGGGAAGTTGATCTTATAAAATTTTAGGAAAGGCTTTGTCAAGTGTTGACAGGCCTTTTTTTGAATGCTATAGTAAAATCGTAAACGCTTACACAGTAGAACGAAGTAGATGAAAAGATGGGCAAGTTAGATGCCTTATAAAAAGAGGAGAAAAAACAAATGGCAGGACCAGTGATAGTTGGAGAGCACTACCGAATCTCCGTGTTAACGGAATCTTTGGTGCGCTTGGAATATTCAGAGAATGGTGTTTTTGAGGATGGACAGACGCAAGTTGTGCAAGATAGAGATTTTGGACCAGTTTCTTGTGAGATCACAGAGACCGAAGAGGTCCTCGATCTGCATACGGAGCATCTCCACCTTCATTTTGAAAAGGGACCTTTTGCACCGGATCGGCTTTTTATCGAACTCAAGGGCCAGTATGCAGTCTATGGTAGCCGATGGCACTATGGGGATCGGCCTGAGACCTTAAAGGGGACCAGTCGGACGCTCGATGAGGTCGATGGAGCTATGGAGTTGGAAGATGGGATTTTAAGCAAAGCAGGCTATGCTCTTTTGGACGATTCTGCTTCTTATTTGTATGATGTCGAAAGCGGATTTAGAGCACGGTCATGTCCAGAAGTGGATTTGTATTTCTTCGGTTATGGGCGCGATTATCTAGGGGCCTTGAAAGATTTTTACCATCTGACGGGACAGCCACCCCTCTTGCCACGATATGCTCTGGGAAACTGGTGGAGCCGGTATTGGCCTTATACCAGTCAGGAATACACAGATTTGATGGATCGTTTCAAGGCTGAAGGGGTACCTCTAGCTGTCAGCGTGATCGATATGGACTGGCACAAGACGGAGATTCCTGCTCGCTTTGGAAGTGGTTGGACGGGCTATAGTTGGAACCGGGACTTGATTCCTGATCCAGCTGCCTTCTTACATGGTTTGCATAAGCGTGGTTTAAAGGTGACCTTGAATGTTCATCCAGCAGACGGAATTCGAGCCTTCGAGGATGCTTATCCCATGGTCGCAAATCGCTTGGGACTCAATACTGAAAAGGAAGAAGTAGCCAGCTTTGACTTTTATAGTCCAGCCTTTCGTGAAGCCTATTTCGAAGATGTCCACCATCCCTTAGAAGATCAAGGAGTGGACTTTTGGTGGATTGATTGGCAACAGGGAAGTCATGGCAAGATGGATCCACTTTGGTTGTTAAATCATTATCATTATCTAGACAATTGTCGAACAGGTCAAGCTGGTCTCATCTTATCACGTTATGGGGGGCCTGGAAGCCACCGGTATCCAATCGGTTTTTCAGGGGATACCATTGTGACTTGGGAATCCCTAGCCTTTCAACCCTATTTTACCAGCACAGCTTCAAATATCGGCTACACGTGGTGGAGTCACGATATTGGTGGCCATATGCGGGGTTACTATGATGAAGACTTGGCTCTTCGCTGGTTGCAGTTTGGGGTCTTTAGCCCGATCAATCGTCTCCATAGTTCTTGTAATGCCTTTAATAGCAAGGAACCGTGGTTTTACTCGCCTGAGACCTGTCGCTTGATGAAGCGGTATTTGCGCCTGCGCCACAGCTTACTACCTTATCTTTACACCATGAATGTGGCGACGCATGAAGAAGGACTGCCTTTGGTTCAACCCCTTTATTACCATTATCCAAACCAAGAAGATGCTTATGAGGCTAAAAATCAATATTTCTTTGGCAGTGAACTCATGGTGGCCCCAATTACAGAGGCTCTGGATCCTGTCTTTCATAGTGCTTCTGTGAGTGTTTGGTTCCCAAACGGAGTTTGGTATGATTTCTTCCATGATTGGAAGTACGAAGGAAAAGGCAAACTCACAGTCTTTAGAGCTAGCCAGGATATTCCGGTCTTTGCGCGTGCAGGAGCCATCATCCCTATGGATGCACAACCGCAGACAGGGGTAGAGCTCCCGGAAATGCTGGACTGGCATCTCTTCCCAGGTGACAATCGTTCCTTCGTACTCGTTGAAGGAGAAGGAGATAACCGGGTTGAAACCCGCCTAACTGTCAATTGGGATGAAAGAAAGATTAGGCTGGATTTAACAGGTGATCTAACGCTGCTTCCTGAAAAGAGACAGCACCGGTTCTTCCTCCATACCTTTGAGACAGCCCCTATCTTAGTGGACAATCACAGTCAGGAGATTGCGATGGGTGTGTTGCAATCGCGTCCTACTGCCAAAGAAGATCGGATGTTTGAGCTCTTGAAATCTGCCAACCTGGCCTACGATAGGAAGAATGAATTGTTTGTGGCTTGTTCAACAGCCAAGGATTGGAAACAGTTGATGAAGATCATTACGCCTTTAGAGGAAGGTTTGCGTCAACGTCTCTTTGAAGTGATTTATTCCAGTGAAGAGAATGAAGACTTGTAAATTCTTGCAATTTCACCCCTATTTTTGTAAAATGAAAGTGATTTCACAATCATAAAGGAGAAGAGAAAATGGAACAAAAATGGTGGCATAATGCCGTAATTTACCAAGTTTATCCAAAGAGTTTCAAGGATAGTAATGGCGATGGCATAGGGGATCTCAAGGGGATCACGAGCAAGCTAGACTACTTGGAAAAATTAGGGATTACAGCCATCTGGCTTTCGCCGGTCTACAAGAGTCCCATGGATGATAACGGCTATGACATTTCAGATTATGAGGGTATTGCCTCCATCTTTGGGACGATGGAAGATATGGAGGAATTGATCGCAGAAGGCCATAAACGCAAGATCAAAATCATCATGGACTTGGTGGTCAACCATACCTCTGATGAGCATGCTTGGTTTATCGAAGCGCGTGAAAATCCAGATAGCCCAAAGCGGGATTTCTATATTTGGCGGGATGAGCCAAATGGCATTATTTCTGCTTTTAGTGGTTCTGCTTGGGAATTCGATGAAACCTCTGGTCAATACTATTTGCATAACTTTAGCAAGAAGCAACCAGACCTCAACTGGGAAAACGAGGAGCTTCGTCATCAGATTTATGACATGATGAATTTCTGGATTGACAAGGGCATTGGTGGCTTCCGTATGGATGTCATCGATATGATCGGCAAGATCCCAGATCAGGAAATCATCAGCAATGGTCCCATGCTCCATCCTTACTTGAAAGAGATGAATCGCGCTACCTTTGGAGACAAGGATTTGCTTACGGTAGGGGAAACGTGGGGGGCGACACCTGAGATTGCCAAGCAATATTCCAATCCAAAAAATCAAGAATTGTCCATGGTCTTCCAATTTGAACACATCGGTCTTCAATACCAACCAGGGCAACCAAAATGGCACTACGCCAAGGAATTGGATGTGCCTAAATTGAAGGAAATTTTCACTAAGTGGCAGACAGAATTGGGGACAGAAGAAGGCTGGAATTCGCTCTTTTGGAACAACCATGATCTCCCACGGATTGTGTCCACTTGGGGGGATGATGGCGACTATCGGGTCAAATCCGCCAAGGCTTTGGCTATTCTGCTTCACTTGATGAAGGGAACTCCTTATATCTATCAAGGCGAAGAAATTGGGATGACCAATTATCCATTTGAGACCCTTGAGGACGTAGAAGATATCGAGTCAATCAACTATGCCCATGAAGCCTTAGAAAAAGGTCTACCGCTTGAAGTGATCATGGATCAAATCCGCCATATTGGTAGGGACAATGCACGGACACCGATGCAGTGGAATCATGAAGCAGAAGCTGGCTTTACGACAGGTCGTCCATGGCTTGCAGTCAACCCAAACTATAAAGAGATCAATGTAGAGGCTGCCCTGGCAGATCCAGACTCTATATTCTATACCTACCAAGCTCTCATTGCCTTACGAAAAGAGCAGCCTTGGCTTGTAACGGCTCATTATGAATTGGTGGACGCAGCAGACAAGGTCTTTGCCTATAAGCGGGTAGAAGGGAAGCAAGTTTATTTAGTTGTTGTCAATCTTTCAAGCCAAGAGCAAGAGTTACCGCTGGTTAATGGAGTTGAGAAGGTCATCATTTCCAATACCAAGGTAGAGCAAGTACTTGAATCCGGAAAATTAGCCCCTTGGGATGCCTTCTGTGTCAAGTTGGCCTAATGAAGGTAAGAAAAGAGAGTGGGACAGAAATCGGTCATTCGTTAGAATTCGATTTCGTTGTCCCACCTCCGCACAGCTTCAACAGTCTGGGAGACTGTTGAAGGTTGCAGATAAAGGAAACATAGTTTCCGTCAACATAGGGCATCTTTGAAGCTTAAAAAGCGAATAAAGACTTAGGATACTTGCTTCGCAAGTTCTATCCGCCACCTCAAAGCAGTGCTTTGAGCACTCAACAACTGCGTCTTGCTCGACAATCCAAAGACAATTGAGAGGCTGGGACTTTTGTCCCAGCCTCTTTTTCTTATATATAATTTCAAATCAAAATCGTTGACAGATGTAATATCTAGTATTACAATGTTATGATGATTACACTCTTATAAAAAGTGGGATAAGAATCTTAGCTTTTAAGAAGATGGTGAGGAAGAACATGATTGAATACAAAAATGTAGTCCTGCGCTACACGGATACTGACATTTTAAAAGATGTCAATCTCCGTATTGAGCAAGGAGAATTTATGGTCTTGGTGGGACCTTCAGGATCTGGGAAAACCACCATGCTCAAAATGATCAATCGTCTTTTGGAGCCGACAGATGGCAATATCTATATGGATGAAAAACGCATCAAGGACTATGATGAACGAGAGTTGCGTCTTTCTACTGGTTATGTTTTGCAGGCCATTGCCCTCTTTCCAAATTTAACTGTCGCTGAGAATATTGCTCTCATTCCTGAGATGAAGGGGTGGAGCAAGGAACAAATTGCCTCTAAAACAGAAGAGCTCCTGGACAAGGTGGGTCTCCCTGCTGTAGATTATGCTCATCGGTTACCGAGCGAGTTATCAGGTGGGGAGCAACAGCGAATCGGCATTGTGCGGGCCATTATTGCAGAGCCAAAGATTCTATTGATGGACGAGCCCTTCTCAGCCTTGGATGCTATTTCTCGTAAGCAGCTACAGTCTCTCACTAAAGACTTGCACAAAGAATTTGGTATGACGACTATTTTCGTAACTCATGATACGGACGAGGCCTTGAAATTAGGCGATCGGATTGCGGTTCTACAAGAAGGAGAGATTGTACAGGTAGCGAATGCGGAGACTATTCTAGCCCAGCCAGTCAACGACTTTGTTGCGGATTTATTTGGAGGTACTCACCATGTCTAAACTACTTGCAACCTTTCAAGAACGCTTTGGAGACTGGGTTACTGCACTGGGGCAACATTTGCAACTGTCATTACTGACCTTGCTTCTTGCTATTTTTCTGGCTGTTCCACTGGCTATTTATTTAAGTACTCGTAAGAGAGCGAGCAACTGGGTTCTACAGTTAGCTGGCATCTTCCAGACCATACCTTCTATGGCCCTTTTGGGGCTCTTCATTCCCATCATGGGGATTGGGACGCTTCCGGCCTTGACAGCTCTGGTTATCTACGCCATTTTCCCCATCCTTCAAAATACCATCACCGGTTTGCAAGGAATTGACCCTAGCCTCGAAGAAGCAGGGATCGCCTTTGGGATGACCAAGTGGGAACGACTCAAGAAGTTTGAGATTCCCTTGGCCATGCCCGTCATCATGTCCGGGATTCGGACAGCAGCTGTGATGATTATCGGGACGGCTACCCTTGCTGCCTTGATTGGAGCAGGGGGACTTGGTTCCTTTATCCTTCTGGGGATTGACCGCAATAATGCCAGTCTGATTTTGATTGGGGCCTTGTCTTCTGCTTTCTTAGCCATCGCTTTTAACCTGCTTCTCAAATGGATGGAAAAGGCCAAATTTCGGACCATCTTTACGGCCTTTGCTGTGATGGTTATTGGATTAGGAGCTTCTTATACACCAAGTCTTCTTCCCAAACCGAAAAAAGAAAACCTGGTCATAGCTGGTAAATTAGGTCCAGAACCTGAAATTCTAGCCAATATGTACAAGATTTTGATCGAAGAAAACACGGACATGACAGTGACCGTCAAGCCAAATTTTGGCAAGACCACCTTCCTATATGAAGCTCTGAAAAAAGGGGATATCGCGATCTATCCAGAGTTTACAGGGACCGTGACCGAAAGTCTCCTTAAGCCGGCGCCGCAAGTCAGTCATGATCCAGAAGCAGTCTATCAAGCGGCCCGAGATGGGATCAAGAAACAAGACGACCTGGCCATGCTCAAACCCATGGCTTATCAGAATACCTATGCTGTCGCAGTGCCTAAGAAAATTGCCCAAGAGTATGGCCTCAAGACCATTTCCGATTTGAAAAAGGTGGAAGGACAACTCAAGGCGGGATTTACGCTAGAGTTTAATGATCGAGAAGATGGGAACAAGGGCTTGCAGAAGGTCTACGGCCTCCATCTACAAGTCTCCACCATGGAGCCAGCCCTTCGCTACCAGGCTATCCAGTCCGGTGATATCCAGATAACAGATGCCTACTCAACGGATGCCGAGCTTGCTCGCTATGACCTCGTGGTCCTCCAAGATGACAAGCAACTCTTCCCTCCATATCAAGGGGCCCCACTCATGAAAGCTGAATTACTCGAAAAACATCCGGAGTTGGAAGCTATCCTTAATAAACTAGCTGGGAAAATCACAGCAGATCAAATGAGCCAGATGAACTACCAAGTGGGTGTGGAAGGCAAGTCAGCTAATCAAGTAGCGCGTGATTTTTTGATTCAGGAAGAGATGATCAAGAAATAGATTTTTAAAGGAGTATTAGCTTAATTTATGAGTATGAAAAAAAGGATCAAAAAATCCTTTTTTTCATACTAAGGCTAACAAGATAGTAAGTACCAGAGCGATTCCAATCCGAATGACATGATGGGCTAGATGGAAGTTTTCTTTGTGCTTGCCATTCCAATAGGCTCCATAGCAAATCAAGCTAACTCCGATCAGCCAAATGAATAAAGCAACAATTGGCAAAAGGAAGTAGAGGATGAAAGAGAAGGTCGCAAGGCTACTTCCTATAAAAAGTAGGTAAATTCCAAGGGTCTTATTGCCCTTTTTTAATTCGGAAAGGCTGACTAATAAATGAAGAAGAGCAAAAGCAAGGGCTAAGAAGGCTGTAAAAAAGCCGAGAAGAATGGGGAGGAGCATAGTTTTCCTTTCTATGATACATGATGTAAAGTCGCACCTTAGTTAGAAGCGACGTTTAAAATCTCCAAATAAAACTGGATGACTTCTTGTTCGGTGTAAGTCTTGCCTTTTTTCAACCACCAAGTCAGGGTTTCAATGAAGTTGGTTACGACCAGGTGTTTGAGATAGGAGTGGGGGATGTTGGGGTGCGATTGAATCAGTTTCTCAGCTACCATGGGGTAGACGTCGTGCTCCAGTTCTTTTTTCAGTTGCCGGATAAAATAATCATTTTTGGAAAGCAAGAGACTGGTCACATGGTCTTGATTTTTCTTGAAATGCTGAAAGATATGGGCTAGGTAGTCTTGGGGAGAGAGCTGATCATCTCGCTCAAAGAGGTGGTGAAAGAGTTTTTGGCAGAGTTCATCCAGTAAGAGTTCCTTGCTCTCATAATGGCTATAAAAAGTTGAGCGACCAACATCAGCACGGTCAATAATTTCCTGAACGGTAATAATGTCGTAGTCTTTTTGGTTGAGTAAGTGTAAAAAAGCATGATAGATAGCTTTTCTAGTTTTGGTAATACGACGATCCTGTGTTGTCATATGGACACTTTGAACAAATTGTTCAGTAACGTACATCCTAAACAGTTTGCCCCTATCCTTTCTTTTTAGAGTTAGAGATAATACTAGTGAGAAGATAATACTATTACTATTATACCAAAGGAGGTCAAAAATTGAGTTCAAAATTTGCCGTTTGGCTAGCCTTTCTCTTAAATTTTAGTTTTGCCATTATCGAATTTATCTTTGGTGGTCTCTTTGGCTCCAGTGCGATCTTAGCGGATGCCGTCCATGACTTGGGAGATGCCTTGGCTATTGGCATTTCTGCTTTTCTAGAAAGTATCTCTAACCGTGAGGAGGACAGTCTCTATACCTTGGGTTACAAGCGTTTTAGTCTCTTAGGTGCCATCCTGACGGCAGTCATCCTCATTACCGGTTCCACTCTCGTTATTTTAGAAAATATCAGCAAATTCATTGAGCCCCAAGCAGTGGATCATGAGGGCATGCTCTGGTTGGGAGTCATTGCCATTGCTATCAATTTAACGGCTAGCCTCATTGTCCGGAAGGGGCAGACCAAGAATGAATCCATCCTGAGTCTTCATTTCCTTGAGGATACACTGGGTTGGCTAGCTGTAATTGTCGTGGCCATTATTTTGCGTTATACGGACTGGTATTTCCTTGATCCCCTCTTGTCCCTTGTCATTTCCTTCTTTATCTTGTCAAAAGCTCTTCCACGTTTTTGGAGCACCCTTAAGATTTTCTTGGATGCTGTGCCAGAAGGGGTAGATATCAAGCAAGTTAAGAATGACTTAGAGCAGTTGGACAATGTCGCTAGTATCAATCAGCTTAATCTATGGACCATGGATGGTTTGGAAAAAAATGCCATTGTTCATGTTTGTCTCAAGCAGATAGAAGACATGGAAGCGAGTAAAACAGCTATCCGTCATCATCTAAAGGACATTGGCTTTCATAATATTACCATTGAAGTGGATAGCGATCAAGATAGTCATGCCTGCCATAAACGGGATATCCATGCCATAGAGAGTCAGAGCGGACATGATCATCACCATCATTAAGGTTTGTTTTTAAACTCTTAGAGGCTTCTCTAGGAGTTTTTTTGACACTAAACTCCCTAAAGTATACCTTTTCATGTTAAAATAGAACAAACGTGGAACAAGGAGTAATTATGAGTAAAAGAGCTGTGTTGATGATGACTTTTGGGTCGCCTGAAGAGATTACCTATGAAGGAGTAGCGGAGTTTTTCACGAATATCCGGCGTGGTGTTCGTCCTGAACCACATGAAATTCAGACTTTATATGACAATTACGTACGAATTGGCGGAACTCCACTCCAAAGGATAACTAGAGAAGAAGTGGATTTGGTTGCTTCTGCTCTTGGAGAACACGCATCAGTATACTTTGCTAATAAATTTTCCCGCCCTTTTATCACTGATGTAATCAAAGAGATGGAGAATGACGGAATTGAAGAATGTTTGTGCTTGATTTTAGAGCCCCATTATTCTTACTATTCCGTCATGGGATATGAGAAATTTTTAGAAAGTGAGCAGATTAGGTTCCAAATTATCAAGGATTGGTACCAAGAACCTTCACTTCTCCACTATTGGGCGGATGAGATTCGAAATATTTTAGATCAAATTAGAGATGACAGCTATAAGGTGATTTTTTCAGCTCATAGTGTCCCAGTTTTGGCACTTGATTTTGGCGATCCTTATATCGATCAAATTTATGACAATACTCGCTTGATTGTGGAAATTTTAGGCCTTGAAGAAGACCAGTATACCAATACATGGCAGAGTGAAAGTGATATTGGTATTCCTTGGATTAAGCCTGATGTCTTAGAATACCTTCGTGATGAGAAGGAACACCCTGACCACTATATTTTTGTCCCGATAGCTTTTATTAGTGAGCATATTGAGGTTCTTTTTGATAATGATGTGGAGTGTAAGGAGCTTTGTCATGAGCTTGGTGTGGCCTATCACCGTCCTCCTATGCCAAATAGCGATTCTCGTTTGATTAAAGCCCTTCTTTCAACCATTCAGTCTCATATAGATGGTGACTATAGTGACTATCAACCTCAACTAGAGACTTTTGATGAGTTGGAAGCTCCTTCAAGTACAGGTCAGATTTTGGAAGCAGAAAAAGATATTCAGATGCCTGATTTCGTCAAAAAATTGATTGCTAAAAAAGGTCGAGAGAATGTCAAGATGCCATATCTAGTTAAGAAAATGCTAGAAAAGAAGTATGGGAAAAAATATGATTAAATGATGGAGCTTTAAATCAGGAAGTGGGCTAGAGCTCGATAAAAAGTGTATACTATAGGTAAGTAAGCAATAGAAAGTAGGTTGTTCCTATGAAGAAAACAGTTTATACAAAAGCTGGGCAAGTGGGCCTTGTAGAAGTGGAGCGTCCACACATAGAAGCACCAGATGATGTCATTCTCCGCATCGTTCGCACCTGTGTCTGTGGCTCTGATCTATGGAGCTACCGCAATCCAGATATTGAAGAGGGCCACCAAAATAGTGGTCACGAAGCCATTGGGATCGTCGAAGAAATCGGAGAAGCTATTACAACGGTGAAACCGGGTGACTTTGTGATTGCGCCTTTCACCCATGGCTGTGGGGAGTGTGATGCTTGTCGTGCTGGCTATGATGGGACCTGTGACCGCCATATTGGGACCAACTGGTCTGACGGGGTGCAGGCGGAGTACATACGCTTCGACTATGCCAACTGGGCTCTCGTCAAAATCCCGGGGCAACCGTCTGATTATACCGAAGCCATGCTCAAATCCTTCTTGACACTAGCAGATGTCATGCCGACGGGTTACCATGCGGCGCGTGTCGCAGATGTGAAACCAGGTGACAAAGTCGTGGTCATCGGAGATGGAGCCGTAGGGCAATGTGCGGTGATTGCTGCTAAGATGCGAGGAGCATCGCAAATTGTCCTCATGAGCCGTCACGAAGACCGCCAACAAATGGCTTTGGAATTTGGTGCAACAGCTGTTGTAGCAGAGCGGGGTGAAGAAGGAATTGCCAAGGTTCGTGAAATCCTTGGAGGAGGAGCAGATGCCGCCCTTGAATGTGTCGGTACTGCAGCAGCTGTCGATCAAGCCCTTGGGGTCCTTCACAATGGGGGGCGTTTAGGTTTTGTAGGTGTGCCTCACTATAATAATCGTGCGCTTGGATCAACCTTTGCCCAAAACATTTCCGTGGCAGGTGGAGCAGCCTCTGTTACCACCTATGACAAGCAGTTCTTGCTCAAGGCTGTCCTTGATGGCGACATCAATCCTGGACGCGTCTTCACCCATAGCTATAGCTTGGACGAAATTGATCAAGCTTATAAAGATATGGATGAACGCAAGACCATTAAGGCTATGATTGTGATAGAATAACGAAAAGAGAGTGGGACAGAAATCGGTAATTCGTTAGAATTCGATTTCGTCGTCCCACCTCCGCACAGTTGAGTAGGGCTGTAAAAGCTGATGAAATCAGCGTAGTAGAGCCCACTCAACCACTGCGTCTTGCTCGACAATCCAAAGACAATTGAGAGGCTAGGACTTTTGTCCCAGCCTCTTTTTAGTTACATAAACGATTATTTCAAATCTGACATCACTTGCTTCTTGGTGAAGGTGCGCTCTTGTTTGTTGGCGAGTGCCTTGATGCGTGCATCTAAAAGAATAGCACGGCCTTCAGCGCTTCGGGTATAGATGAGGTCATACTTACCTAGGCTCTTTCGAATCTGCTCAACAAAGGCTTGCGCATCCTCTTTCCGTTTGTCAAAGAGGCTTGGTACAGCGAAATATTCTGTCTGATCGGACACTTTTTCCTGTGCTTTTAGGATGTAACGTTGGTTTTCAATGGGTGCGAAAAATTCGATCATGGTTTGCGAAAAGAGTTCCTTCTCCCGCATGGTTCCGCCCTTCAAATAAATCAGCGTGTTGATAGCATCCTTTCTGTCTCGTACTACTTGGATGCGGGTTTCCTGTGTTTGAATCTGTCCCGAAAGAAGCAGGACTTTGTGAATAGCTTGGCCAAAGACTTCTAAGCGTTTGTAAGGACTCTTATAGAGATAGTAGCGAAGCCAAGCAAGGAGTGAGAGAACCGCTAAGAAGAAGAGAAGAATCAGAGAAGCTGAATTCCTTCCTCCTCTAAGTGAATAGTAAATAAGGTTGGCGAAAGCATCGGTCAAAGCGCCGGCCGTAAGCCACCGTGCCAGCTTTCTAGCATCGAAAAATAGAGCCAGAGGTAGGAAGTGTTTGTCCACTTGGACCTCATTTGCAATCTCCATATTCTCTAAAATAGGAAGGGCTTTTTGCCAGCCATCTCTGAGTTCTTGACGATGGGTGGAGCGCTCTAAGGTCTCTTCATTCAGTTTTTCTAAGTGTTTTTTAGTATAGCGGATCTGATCAAAGGCCAAACGTTCAATGCCGGATTCGATGAAAGGTTCCTTGTAATGGAGGCCTAAAAATTGCTTCATCCGTCTCTCTAAGAGCTCTAAATCAGGACTATATTGTTTCAGCTGATCAGTGATAGCTTCAATTTCTTCCTTTTCAAGATCTGACTTTTCATACCATTTCTTTAGGGAAAGATTGATAGAGACTAAATGCCAGATATTACTGGTCTTATTTGGCTCTTCGGGCCACACTCGGATGGCACGACCTCGCATTTGGTTACTAAGCATAAAACTCCCAACAAAGCTAGCTAGAATCAGGGAGTTGACACAAGGAGCATCCCAGCCTTCTCCTAGAAGAGACTTGGTTCCAATCACGACTTGGATAATCCCTTCTTGAAAAAGTTGGGTTACAGCTGTCACTAAATCATGTTGAGAGCCAACCAAGCGAACCTTGAGAAAATCATCAGGGGATAATTGGCCGACACTTTGGTAAGTCAGCCGATTCGCTCCTAGAAGCTCTTCTAGTCTTGGCTTAGCAACTGTCGGGATGATGACGATACTACCTGTTAGGACAGCGATGGCAGGTGGAGTAGTTAGCTCTAGACTTTCTCTGCGAATGGATTCAAAATACGAGAGCACTCCCAATTGAGTGAATTGGGCGTCCTTGCCCCCTAGATGAACTTCAAAGTCTTGACGAATGTAGTCTGTTAAGACCAGTTGGCGCAGTTGGCTTCCAAGAGCCTGATATTCTGCCTTGAAAATCTCTCGAACCGCATTGAGTTTTCCCAGGGATTGGTTCAGCAGGAGGTCTTGTTTTTTATTGCGGACCAGTTTGACTTGTTTTCGATCGATCAAGCTCGCTGCTTTTAATTCATGGAGGAGTTGCTTTTCGTATTCTTCTGGTAGATTGTACCAGTGAGGCACCTGAAAGAGCAGACCTTGCAGGAGAATTTCAAGCCAGTCTAGGGTGAAAGCAGGAAGTTTTTTTGCTCCTAGAAGATCCTGGAAACGTTGGGGAAAGGCGATTCCCTTGCTCCGAAGAAAGATCAGGGTAGCAGAGAGATACTTGGGCTCATTGAGCAATTCATCATCACTGATCTGACCAGATAAAGCTTGGCAGGTTTGCAGGTATTGACAAAAGAGGGGGTCTGAAGTCAGTTGCTGCAAGAGGGCATTCTTTTGTTGGCTAAAGGCATCCAGCTGAGCCTGCTCTTCCTTGGTTGGAAAGGCAAAGTAGACATAGTCTTGGTGGGGACAAAGGGTTTCTTCCTTGACCAATTCGGGAACCGTAATTTCCTCATCGATCTCACCACACATGCGGATATAGCGTTCCCAAAGGGCGGGGTCCCCTTCATAGGGAGGGGTAGCAGTGAGGGAGATCATCTTTAAGTCAGGGAAGGCTTGACGAAAGGCTTCCAAGCTCTTCCACCATTCATTGCGAAGGTGGTGACATTCATCCAAACAAAGGGTCCCGAGTGAAATCGTTTTAAAGGTAGAAAAGATATCAAAGCCTTTAAAATCAAAGGTTTCAATCTCTGCCTGGTCATCGGTATCCTCAACTTGTGATTGGCCGACGATTTGATTCATGGCACTGTGTAGGGCCTGATAGGTAGCCACTGTAATCAACTTAGGATGTTTGAGGTCCTGAGAAATCAGTTGCTCCGCTTGGCTTTCATTCTTCAAGAAGGCCTGAACAATCCGGTCGACCCATTGTTGACGTATCGTGACCGTAGGTGCCAAAATCAAGGTTGGCTGGCCAAAGCGCCGGATAAATTCGATACCCAAGGTTGTTTTTCCAGAGCCAGGAGCCGCTACCAAATGTAGGTGGCCATCCGCCATAAAAGCGTCACTCTTATCGAGAACGCGTTTTTGGTAGTGTCTCCATTGACCTGTAAAAGCTAGTTCTTGTAACATTGGTTTCCTCCCTTGTACTGTCCCCATTATATCATAGTTGGAGGTATTCATTTGAAAGGGAGTTGCTATGGAAGGGAATTAGTTCTTTTTGCTAACTCTTCTTGACACAGGCTAGATGGACTTATATAATGTTCAAAAGAAGTTTGGAGGTAGCGGATGATTCATAAACATGACATTCCGATTTTAGAGTTTGATGATAACCCACAGGCAGTCATTATGCCGACTCATGAGGGGTTAGACCTGCACTTGCCTGAAAAATGCGTTTATGCTTTCTTAGAGGATGAGATTGATCGCTTTGCGAAAGCTGTCGGAGCCAAACAAGTAGCTAGCTTTATCTCCGCTACCAAGACTTATCCGGTCTATGTCATAGAGCGTAAAGGAGAGGAAATCTGCTTGGCCCAAGCGCCAGTTGGATCAGCCCCTGCTGCCCAATTCATGGATTGGTTGATTGGCTACGGGGTGGAGAAGATTATTTCGGCAGGTAGCTGTGGCGTCTTGGTGGATATGGAAGAAAATGCCTTTTTGATCCCGACCAAGGCCTTGCGAGATGAGGGAACTAGTTACCATTATGTGGCGCCTTCTCGGTATATAGAAGTGGATCGTCGTGCACTGACCGCCATTGAAAGGGTTCTAAAACAAGCTTCCATTCCCTATCAAGAGGTCATGACTTGGTCGACGGACGGCTTTTATAGAGAAACGCCTGATAAGGTGGCCTATCGCATTGAAGAAGGGTGTAGTGTGGTGGAGATGGAGTGCGCCTCACTTGCAGCAGTAGCCCAGCTTCGAGATGCGGTTTGGGGCTTGCTCCTCTTTACCGCAGATTCTCTTGCAGACCTGGAAAATTATGACCAGCGTGACTGGGGGTCTGAAGCATTTGAGAAAGCCTTAGAATTATGCCTAGAAATGGTTCATCACTTGTAGGTTTGTTCTCTTTTTATGATACAATGAAGCTATGTTAGTCAAATTATTTTTTAAACAATGGCAGTCTAAGATTAAAAGCCTGTCTCCGGCAAGGCGAATCTTTCTCAGCTTTGCCTTGGTTATCTTGATCGGCTCTTTCTTATTGAGTCTGCCTTTTGTCCAGCAAGCAAGCTCAAAAGCAGGTTATATCGACCACCTGTTTACAGCAGTCTCTATGGTCTGTGTAACGGGGCTCTTTACCCAGTCAGTGGCTTCGACCTATAATGCCTGGGGGCAGTTGATCTGTATGCTCTTGATTCAGATTGGTGGCCTGGGGATCTTGACCTTTATCGGTCTCTTCTTTATGGAAAGCCGTCAAAAGCTCAGCTACAAGGACCGGCAGACCATTCGGGATAGCTTTGGCTTTAGTAATAACCAGAGCTTGGCTCGTTTTGTCCGTTCTATTTTCATTACCACCTTTACCATCGAAGGACTTGGGGCCTTGCTCCTCATGATTCGCTTCATTCCTCGCTTTGGCTGGGGCCATGGAATCTTTAACTCCATCTTTGTCGCGGTTTCGGCTTTTTGTAATGCGGGCTTTGATAATTTTGGGGGAGATAGCATGATGAGTTTCCAGACCGATTGGCTGGTGAACCTGACCTTGTCTGCCCTTATTATTACGGGGGGCTTGGGCTTTATGGTCTGGTTTGACCTCGCCACCAAGGCCCGCAATCAATCAGGACGGCGGACCTTACGCTTCCATACCAAGGTGGTTCTCTGGTTAACAGCTGCGATCCTCCTCTTTGGGACAGTAACCAGTCTCTTGACCGAGTTTGATAATCCGGCAACCATTGGGTCTCTCCCATTGGGAGACAAGATCTTAGTCAGCTTTTTCCAAACCGTCAGCATGCGGACAGCTGGTTTTGCCTCCTTAGATTATACAGCAGTCCGGCCAGTGACACTCATCATCTATCTCTTGCAGATGTTTCTAGGTGGGGCACCAGGCGGGACAGCAGGGGGCATGAAGATCACCACCTTCCTGGTCCTCTTGCTCCTGGCTCGGAAGGAACTGTTGGGGCTACCACATACCAACTTAGGAAAACGAACAATTTCACCGGACCTTGTTCAACGTTCCTTTGGGACGGCGGTGATTTTCCAGTTGACCTTCTTAGTGGGACTATTAGGAATCTGTTTGGTGACGCCGGATGGCCAACGCTTTATTTATTTGGTCTTTGAGGTGGTATCCGCTCTAGCGACAGTGGGAGTGACCGCCAATGTAACCTCGACCTTAAATGGAGCGGGACTAGGCATTATCATGGTCCTCATGTTTATTGGACGGATCGGTCCCTTGACCCTCATGCTCAGCTTGAACAATTACCAAGCCAAGAAAGCAGATACCTTGCAGTATGCCAAGGCAGACATCATTATCGGATAGGAGAAACTCATGGCGAATCGAACCATTGGAATTTTAGGATTAGGAATTTTTGGACAGAGTGTCCTGAAAACGCTGCAGGATCAGGATGTGGATATTATTGCCATTGACGATCACGCAGATGTGATCAACCAGTATGAATCCATGATTACAACTGGAATTGTCGGGGATATTACGGAGTTGGACCTCCTGGATGCGGCAGACATTGGGAATTGTGACACAGTCGTCATCGCGACGGGTGAAAACCTAGAATCTAGTGTACTGGCTGTCATGCACTGTAAGGCCCTTGGCGTCGAGCACGTCATTGCCAAGGTCAAGAATGAAGTGACCAAGGAAGTCCTTGAGAAAATTGGGGCTGATTTGGTCATCCTACCAGAGGTAGAAGCAGGGATGTCCCTAGCTAAGATGATTCTCTTCCAACATGGGATTGAAGTTTTTCAGTTGGATGAAGAAGTGGTGGTAGCTGAGTTTACAGTCCCAGCTAGCTGGGTAGGCAAAAGCCTTCAAGACTTGGCAGTCAGAGAGGAGTACCATCTCAATATTATTGGTTATCGAAATGCGGAAGACCAACCACTTCAGATTCAGATTAGTCCCGCCTTTATCTGGCCAGAAGGGGTGCGTGTGATGGCAGTGACAGACAACCAGTATCTGGATAGAATCCAAGACCTCTTAGAGGAATCAAACTAAGAGAGAGTGGGACAGAAATCGGTAATCCGTTAGAATTCGATTTCGTCGTCCCACCTCCGCACAGTTGAGTAGGGATATAAAAGCTGATGAAATCAGCGTAGTAGAGCCCACTCAACCACTGCGTCTTGATCGACAATCCAAAGACAATTGAGAGGCTAGGACTTTTGTCCCAGCCTCTTTATCGATACCATTTTATTACTAACTAAGAATTAAAGTTTTTTTAAGCTATTTCTTATATAGTAGAACTATCAGAAATACTTCCATAGTGGGAATAGAAGGATGAATGATGAACATTCTTAAGTTTATACGACCAGAAAAGCCCTTAAAAGAGCTCAAGTGGTATGATATCGCCATTGTAACTGCGATCATGTTTGGGCAGTTTATTGTCTGGTCTACAGAACTCTTCCTTGCCAGTCTTCACCCAGTTACTCAAACGGTGACCAGTGTAGCAGAAACGACGAATGAAACAGCTAGGGATGGGGCAGCATACTCTAGCAACTTCACCTTGCAGATCATCTTATTATCCCTCGCTTTGGCCTACTTGCTTTTACGGAATTTTGATTTTAAACAGCTTCCTATCCGTTTTAAATGGTCCGTCCTCTTTTGGGTACCCTTTATTTTTGCTATCGTTGGTCTGTTTGGGGATATCGTGACAACGGTGAGTGGAGAGTATGATTACTTCAATATCAATCTCCTCGCTTATATCGATCCCATGCAGATTATCCACAAGTTCTTAGCGCTTAGTCGCATGGCAATTGCTTATGCCTTGCTCAATGGTTTCTACGAAGAGTTCTTCTTCTTAGGAGTCATGACATCTGTTAATCAGAAGTACAAGTGGTGGGCACTGGCTTATTCGATCTTGATTCGGATCTCCTTCCATACCTATCAAGGTTTGCTTTGGGCAGTGGTTATCGGAGTAATCTATGGACTCTTCTACTATGTTCTCTACAAGAAGGTGATCAAAAACCTCTTGCCATTTTTCCTCATGCATGCTTTGGCCGATATGTTTGGCTCTAGCATACTCTATCTTTTAATCAACTGGGGAACTTAATAACATGGTTGAAAAACTGGACGTTTTGTCCGGTTTTATATTTAAGATAAAGTCTTCTTAAAAACTATCCTAAGGTGAGTACGGACGTCAGCGAACTTCGTAGTAGTTCCATGACTAATTATTGAGCCTAAGGTCTCAATAATTCCGAGTTCCTGAAACAATCGCGTTTCAGGAACTTTTCTCACGGCGGAAAGTTTTAGTTCTGTTTAAATGACTCAAAAATATATAAAGACTTTAAAAAATTATCTAACCATTTTATGAAAAAATAGTTAATCTACATTAAAACTAGACATTTTGTCTGGTTTTTTTAACTGCTTTGAATCTACTGAATGATGGGAATATCCCTGTAGAAAAGGCACAAAGATGGTATAATAGAACTATCATTTTACAGGAATCAGTACATTATGAAATTAGTCTATACAGATATTCGAACGCCTTTAACCCAGGTCTTGGTGGATGAAGCCAATCGCTTGGTTGAAGAAGGGAAGCGGGTCTTTTATATCGCGCCCAACTCTCTATCTTTTGAGAAGGAGCGCAAAGTCTTGCAACTCCTAGACCAAAAGGCTTCTTTTGCCATAACCATTACGCGCTTTGCCCAGATGGCACGCTATTTTACACTCAATGAAAGCCATCAGCAACAAGCACTTGATGATATCGGTCTCGGTATGCTCTTTTTTAAGGTGCTTTCTCAGATGCCAGATGAAGAGCTCAAGGTCTATGCCCGTCTCAAAAAGGATCCCCAGTTTATCCAACAATTGATCCAGCTCTTTCATGAGTTGCAGACGGCCCAGATGACTCCGTCCGACTTGGATGCCTTGCCGGATCAGGAGAAGAGAGAAGATCTGGTCCATATCTTGAAGTCAGTTCAAGAGCAATTAGTTGCAGGTGCTTTTGAGTCTGAGTCTAAGTTGGCTCGTTTTGCCTCTCACCTTATCAAGGGGGATTTGGATGAGGAGTTAAAAGACTTGGCTCTAGTGATTGACGGCTTTACCCGTTTTTCAGCCGAGGAGGACTACCTGGTTCATTTACTACATGACAAGGGCGTCGAGATCATTATTGGGGCTTACGCCAGTGAGAAAGCCTATCGCTCGACCTTTCGTGAGGGGAACCTCTACCAGGCCAGTGTGGACTTCCTGCTAGACTTGGCCAGAACTTACCAGGTCACGCCAAGCTACGTCGGTCAAGGAAAAGAAGATGCCTTTAGCCGGATGACGCGGATCTTGGAAGCGCGCTATGACTTTACGGAGGTAGATGGTAAGCTGTCTGACCAAGACAGAGAAGCGGTAGAGATTTGGACCTGCAACCATCAAAAGGAAGAACTAGAGGCTGTAGCCCGATCCATTCGCC
The DNA here is from genome assembly GCF_047463015.1 of Streptococcus australis. Taxonomy (GTDB): domain Bacteria; phylum Bacillota; class Bacilli; order Lactobacillales; family Streptococcaceae; genus Streptococcus; species Streptococcus australis_F. The sequence goes on from NZ_JASHER010000002.1 coordinate 131,466, forward strand.
AACGCCTGTATGAGGGAGCGCGTTACAAGGATATTCGGGTGCTTTTGGGGGATGTAGATGCTTATCAACTCCAGCTCAAGACCATCTTTGACCAGTACCAGATTCCTTTCTATCTTGGAAAGAGTGAATCCATGGCCCAACATCCCCTGGTCCAATGGGTAGAATCCTTGGATCGCCTTCGTCGTTATCGGTTTTTGGCCGAGGATGTGGTCAACCTCTTGAAGACGGGGCTCTATGGGATGCTGACACGAGAGGATATTGACCATTTCGAACAATATGTTCGCTTCGCAGAGATCAAGGGTCTGGCTGCCTTTTCTCGTGACTTTACAGCCAACCACCAGGACAAATTTGACCTAGAGCGTCTCAATCAGATTCGCCAGCAAGTCATCGATCCTCTGCAGGACTTTTACAAGACCAAGAGTCAGACCAGCCAGGGACTTCTGAAGAAGTTTGCCCAGTTTTGTCAAGATGCCCAGTTGATGCAAAACATGCAAACCTTAGCCAGTCGTGGCTCTGAGCAGGAGATGGAACGCTATGACCAGGTCTGGAAGTCCTTTAGCCATGTGCTAGAACAATTTGCCCAGGTCTTTGATCAACTCAAGGTGACCTTGGATGATTTCCTTAGCATCCTCTTGTCAGGGATCTTGTTGGCAAGCTATCGGACGGTCCCAGCGACTGTAGATGTGGTGACGGTCCAGTCCTATGATTTGATTGAGCCCTTATCAGCTCCCTATGTCTATGCTATTGGTTTGACCCAGGAGCGCTTCCCTAAGATTGCCAAGGACCAATCCTTGCTGACAGATGAGGAGCGTCAGGTCTTGAACCAAGCTTCAGACGAACAGGCTCATCTCCAAATTGCCAGTCAGGACAACTTACGGAAGAATCGCTTCGTTGCCCTATCTCTCTTCAATGCGGCCACCAAACAGTTAGTCTTGTCCAGTCCTATTTTAGTCAATGAAGTGGATGACAAGATGTCCCCTTACTTGCTTGAGCTGACCAAGGAACCGCTCAATTTATCTGTCATTCCGAAGAAAGCAACGGCTTCTAGTGAAGATATGGGTTCTTACCAGGCCCTCTTAGCTCGATTGATTGAATTGCACCAGGGAGAAATTGACCAGGAGTTGAGCAAGGAAGAAGCGACCTTCTGGGCGGTTGCCATTCGTGTCCTTCGGAAGAAATTAGCGTCAGAAGGCTTGCACATTCCGCAAATCAGCCAAAGCTTGACAACCAAGGTCCTAGAAGATGAGACGCTGGAAGCTCTTTATCCTAAAGGTCAGGCTCTGTCTTTATCTGCCTCAGCCCTCAACACATACTACCAAAACCAATACAGCTATTATCTCCACTATGTCCTAGGTTTGCAGGAGGAGTGGCACTTGCGCCCAGACGCGAGAAGCCATGGGAATTTCTTGCACCGTATTTTTGAACGGGTGCTGAAAGATCCTTCAGAAGGGGATTTTGATGAGCGTTTGACCAAGGCCATTCGCGAAACCAGCCAGGAGACAGAGTTTGCCCTCCTTTATCAGGAGAATGCCATGGCTGCCTTTTCAAAAGAATTGCTCTTGGATACAGCTCGAGCGACCGGTCGTGTCCTCGCTCACAATGATTGCATTGAAACCATTGGAGAAGAAGCTCTCTTCGGTCAGGCAGATCGTCCCTTCCTAACCCTAGAGGATGGCCGTCCGCTCTTGGTTAAGGGCAAGGTCGATCGGATTGACCGACTATCTGACACAGGAGCTTTGGGAGTGGTGGACTACAAGTCCAGTGAGACCAAGTTTAACTTTGAGAAGTTCTATAATGGCCTTAACTCCCAGTTGCCAACCTATCTGTCCGCTATCAAAGACTTTCAGGCCTTTGATCCTGACAAGGGGATCTTCGGAGCCATGTACTTGCAGATGACGGATCCTTTGGTGGCTCTCAAGGATACCAAGGCGGTCGATGATGCTGTCCAAGCCGTTCTAAAAACCCAGCAATACAAGGGTCTTTTCTTGGCAGATCAGGCTAGCCAACTTGACGAGAACTATGAGAAAAACAAAGCTATGCTCCTAAGTCAAGAGGAGCTAGACCTGCTCTTGCTCTACAATGCCCATCTCTATCAAGAGGCAGCTGAGGGCATCTTGTCTGGTAACTTTGCTATCAACCCTTATACTGAAAATGGCAGAAGCATTGCTCCCTATGTAGAACAATACAAATCGATTACAGGATTTGAAGCCAATCTCCACCTGGGACAAGCCCGCTTCTTGGAGAAACTAGATCCAAGTCAGTACGAGAAACGCCCAGTCGGTGACAAGCTCCGCCAGGCCTGGATAGAAAAAATGAAGGAGGAATTGAATCAATGAAACCAATTGAATTTTTAAGTCCCAGCCAGATTCAAGACCTCCAAATCCAGGAGGCCCAGTCTGACAAGGAACAAAAGCGGACCCCTGAGCAGATAGAAGCCATCTATTCATCAGGGACCAATATCCTGGTCTCGGCTTCGGCTGGTTCTGGGAAGACTTTCGTCATGGTCCAACGGATCCTTGATCAATTGCACCGGGGGATTTCCATCCAGCAATTGTTCATCTCGACCTTTACCGTCAAAGCAGCAACCGAGCTCAAGGAACGGTTAGAAAAAGAGTTGGAGAAGAGCCTCAAGGCTAGCCAGGATGAGGAGCTCAAGCACCACTTGGCTCAACAAATTGCAGAATTACCAACTAGTGATATCGGAACCATGGATGCCTTCATGCAGCGCCTGGTCTCTAAATATGGCTATTTATTAGGGCTCTCGCCGACCTTCCGCATCCTCCAAAGTGCGAGCGAGCAGTACTTGCTCAAGAATGACTGTTTTGAACAAGTCTTTGAGCGCTTTTATGAGGAGCAAGGGCCTGACCGCCTCTTTAGTCGCTTGGTCAAAAACTTTACAGGAAAGGGCAAGTCGCTAGCTGGTTTTAAGGACCAGGTTTATGCCCTGATAGACTTCCTCCAATCCACTGCGGATCCCCAAGCCTGGTTGGAGGAGTCCTTCCTCAAAGGCTATCAGGACCTGGACTATGATGAAGCCTTGGACCAGTTGGCCCAAGGGGTAAAAGAGCAACTCTTTGAACTGGAATCTTTCTTTACCTTCCACCTGGCCAATGAGGGGCAAGCCTTTGCAGGGGCCAAGTACCAAGAGAATGTCACCGCTATTCAAGACTTAATCGCTAGTCTCAATGAGAAATCCAGCCAGGAAGCTATCTTTGAGGTCTTAGAGCGGGTGGTCTTGATCTCCCGTGCTAGCGGAGGACGAAGTCTGGCCATCACGACACGAAAAGAAGACCTGAAAGAGTTAGCTACGGCCTTCAATGACGAACGCAAAGAACGCATCGAAGCCTTGCGGGCAGCAGCTTCCCAGCACTACCAACTAACCTATCAGATTCGCTTCAAGGATGAACCCTTGCCTTTGCTGGTCTTGCTCAGGGACTTTGTCCAAGCTTTCTCTACTGCTTATTTAGAGCGCAAGAAGCAGGAAAATGCCTTTGAATTTGGCGACATCAGCCATTTTGCTATCCAGATCCTTGAAGAATTCCCCCATATCCGTAGTCTCTATCAAGAGCGCTACCACGAGGTCATGGTCGATGAGTACCAGGATACCAACCATACCCAAGAGCGGATGTTGGAACTCTTGTCCAATGGCCAAAACCGCTTCATGGTGGGAGATATCAAGCAGTCCATCTACCGTTTCCGTCAGGCAGATCCTCAAATTTTTAATGATAAGTTTAAGGCCTATCAAGAAGAAGGGGCTGATGGTAAGTTGATCCTGCTCAAGGAGAATTTCCGAAGCCACGTAGAGGTCTTAGAGGCGACCAACCATGTCTTTGAACGCCTCATGGATGAGGAAGTTGGGGAGATTCTCTATGACCAGAGCCACCGCTTAATTGCGGGCAATCCCGAGAAGAAAGAGCCGACACCCGCCTATGAGACAGAGTTCCTGCTCTACGATGGCAGTCAGGATGAGGCTGAAGCAACTGAAGAAGAAGAGCAAGAAGGGGATAGCCTATCCTCAGGTGAAGTCCTTTTGGTCATCAAGGAAATCATCCGCCTCCACAACGAAGAAGGGGTTCCCTTTAAGGATATCACACTCTTGACGGCGTCTCGGACTCGCAACGACAAGGTGCTGGCAGCTTTTGAAGCCTATCAGATTCCTATCGTTGCAGATGGAGGAGAGGAAAACTACCTCCAGTCCGTTGAAGTCATGGTCCTTTTGGACACCCTCCGGACCATTAACAATCCCTTGCAGGACTATCCCTTGGTGGCCCTCCTGAAATCAGCCATGTTTGAATTTGACGAGGACCAGTTAGCCCGTTTAGCCTTACAGAGAGGTGAAGGCAAAAAAGCAGAGAATCTCTATGAGAAACTGCAACACGCGCTAGACCAGACAGGGAGTGCTCCTCATTTGATCGATTCCAGCTTGAGAGAGAAGCTCACCCGCTTTATGGAGACACTGGATGCCTGGCGTGACTATGCTCAGACGCATTCTCTCTATGACCTGCTCTGGAAGATTTACCAGGATCGCCACTATTATGATTATGTGGGTGCCCTGCCAAATGGAGCCCAACGGCAGGCCAATCTCTATGCCTTGACCCTGCGGGCAAATGACTTCGAAAGCTCTAGTTTCAAAGGTTTGCCACGTTTCATCTCCATGATTGATAAGATTTTGGAAAACCAACACGACTTGGCCAATGTAGCCCAGGCAGTTTCTAAGGATGCTGTCCAACTCATGACCATCCATAAGAGCAAGGGACTTGAGTTTCCTTATGTCTTTATCCTCAATACTGACAAAAAGTTTGTCGGCAAGGAACTTTCCACCAATGCTGTTATCAGTCGGAAAAATGGGGTTGGCATCAAGTATGTTGCGAGTCTCCCCATCAAGTCTGATCAAGAGGGACTTCCCGAATCGGTACGCTTGGTCATTGAGACCCTGCCTTACCAGCGAAATGTTGAGGAAATTCGTCTGGCAGCCTTGTCTGAGCAGATGCGCCTCCTCTATGTCGCTATGACCCGAGCAGAGCGCAAGCTCTATCTGGTGGGCAAGGGCCGGCAGGATAAGTTGGAAGAGAAAAAATGGGGAGCCAGTGTAAATGGACGCTTAAGTCCAGCTCTTCGCAAGGAGATCAATTGTTTCCAAGACTGGCTCTATGCCATCCAGGCAGTCTTTGCCCAGCAACACTTGTCCTATCAGACCCGCTTTGTGACCGACCAAGACTTGACGCCGGAGCAAATCGGTCACTTGGAGTTGAAGTCTTCTCTCCCAGTCGATGACCTCAAGGACAACCGGCAATCAGAAGAGATTCGCCGGGCCTTAGATGTCATAGAATCAGTGGACCGGCTCAACACCCAGTACCAAGCAGCCATCCAACTCCCTAGCGTACGGACTCCAAGTCAAATCAAAAAATTCTATGAACCCATTCAAGATATTGACGGAGTGGACTTCATGGAAAAAGCGGATCTTGCCTTACCAAGCTTTGACTTTCCAACCTTTGGCAAGGAAGAAGCTGTGACAGGGGCGGCAGTCGGTAGTGCCCTGCACGAACTGATGCAACGGATCCCATTGACGACGGTTCCAACCATGGAGAGCCTAGCAATGGTTCTCCAAGAAGTCAATGCCAGCCTAGCTGTCAAGAAGCGAATCGACCTCAAGAAGGTTTTGGCCTTCTTCCAGACCGACTTGGGCCAACTCTTGCTCAAAGAGTCCGACAAGGTCCATCGTGAAGCGCCCTTTGCCATGCTCAAGACAGATCCAGCTAGTGGCCAGGACTTTGTGGTCCGGGGGATCTTAGACGGCTACCTACTGTTGGAAGATCGGATTCTTCTCTTTGACTACAAGACAGACCGTTACCGGAACCCTCAAGAATTGCTGGATCGCTACCAAGCCCAACTGAAACTCTACGCAGAAGCCCTCCGCCGCTCATATGCTGTGGACCAGGTTGAATCCTATTTGATTTTACTGGGTGGCGAGCAGTTGCAAGTCGTTTCTCTAGCAGATAGAAAGGACAACTCATGACCCCAATTGAACGAATCCAAAAGATGGAAGGTCATCTCAACACCTACCAAGGTTTAATCGAAGAGCTCGAAGCATGTTTGAAACGGGTAGAAGCTGGCCAGTCTAGCTATATCGCCCTTCGCGATTACTACACTAGCCAGGTCTACATGGACGATGTCGAATTGTCTAATCAGCCAGACTTTCCTGAAGAGGTCTACTGTGGAGTCTTATCGGAAGATGCCGTCTACGATTTGTTGGACGAGCACTACCAAAAGGCGGTAGAGATGCTAGACCTTGCCACCAAGATGTTGAAAGAACGATAAGAACACAAAAAAACTTCGGGAAACCGGAGTTTTTTTAGATTAAAAATAAATTCTTCTGAAAAACTTTCCTTAGGTGAGTACGGACGTCAGCGAACTTCAAAGAAGTTCCATGACTTAGTTTTGAGCCTAAGGTCTCAAAACTACCGAGTGCCTGAAACATATTTGTTTCAGGCACTTTTCTCACAGCGGAAAGTTTTGACTTGCTTAAAATCTTAAATAATAAATAACTTTTTTGAAAAAATTATCTAGCTAGTAATGTAAAAATAGTTTGTCTACATTCACAAAAAAAACTCCGGTTTCCCGGAGTTTTTTCTTTTGATTAGTGTGATACACGACGACGTGCTGCTTTTTTGCGGTTTTCTTCGATGAAAGCTGCTTTTTGTTCTTCAGGCTCGATTACTTTTTTCTTGAATGTGTAAACTGCACCTGCTACAGCAGCAACTGTACCAGCAACACCAGTAACAAAACCTTTACCAAATCCTTTAGCCATGAGAATTTCTCCTTTTTAGAACTTTAAATTTTTATGTTATAATATATGGTAACGAAAAAATGCGATTTTTGCAAGGAAAAACGATGAAAAACAAGATAATTGTGATAGTGGGACCGACCGCTGTTGGGAAAACAGCCCTCGCTATCGAGGTGGCCCAGCGCTTTCAGGGGGAGGTCATCAGCGGAGATAGCCAGCAGGTCTACCGCACTCTAGATATTGGAACGGCCAAGGCTAGTCCAGAAGAGCAGGCAGCAGCTCCCCATCATCTGATCGATGTCCGCGAGGTGACAGAGACTTACTCAGCCTACGATTTTGTGACAGAAGCCAGCCAAGCCATCGAGGAGATTCAAGGACGGGGGCACCTTCCTATTATTGCTGGAGGGACAGGCCTCTATGTTCAAAGTCTCTTAGAAGGTTATCACCTAGGAGGGGATGTTGCCCACGAGGACATTCTAACCTATCGGGAGTCCTTGTCCCCCCTCACTGATGAAGAACTGTTTGATCGAGTAGCAAAAGAGGGAATTGAAATTCCGCAGATCAATCGTAGACGAGCAATGCGGGCCTTGGAAATCTCCCATTTCGGTCAGGACTTGGAAAATCAAGCTCCAGCCTATGAACCCTATATCATTTGTCTAGACGATGATCGCCAAGCCTTGTATGACCGCATCAATCGACGGGTGGATCTCATGGTTGAGCAGGGCTTGTTAGAAGAAGCCCAGTGGCTCTATGACCACCATCCTGAGGTTCAGGCTGCGAAAGGGATTGGCTACAAGGAACTCTTTCCTTATTTCAAGGGGGAGCAAAGCTTAGAAGAGGCTCTTGAACAGCTCAAGCAAAACACGCGCCGTTTTGCAAAACGCCAGTTGACCTGGTTCCGCAATCGGATGACAGTTCATTTTTACCAGATTGGAGAAGAAGGCTTTAAGGAGCGGGTCCTTCAAGATATAGAAAGATTTTTAAATGATAGAAACTGAGAAAAAACAGGAGCGGGTCCTCATTGTTGGTGTCGAGCTCCAAGGCATGGAGAACTTTGACATGTCTATGGAGGAGTTGGCCAGTCTAGCCAAGACAGCCGGGGCAGAAGTCGTAGGGATCTACACCCAAAAGAGAGAAAAGTACGATAGCAAGACTTTTGTCGGCTCTGGAAAGCTAGAAGAGATTGCCCAAATGGTCGATGCAGATGAGGTTTCGACAGTTGTCGTTAACAACCGTTTGACCCCTCGCCAGAATGTGAATTTAGAAGAAATCTTAGGTGTAAAGGTCATCGACCGGATGCAGTTGATTTTGGATATCTTTGCCATGCGGGCACGAAGCCACGAAGGTAAGCTCCAGGTTCATCTAGCCCAGCTCAAGTACCTCTTGCCCCGTCTCGTGGGTCAAGGGATCATGCTCAGCCGTCAGGCCGGGGGGATTGGTTCCCGTGGACCGGGAGAAAGTCAGCTGGAGTTGAACCGCCGGAGTGTCCGCAATCAAATCACCGATATCGAGCGTCAACTCAAGGTGGTCGAGAAGAACCGTGAAGTGGTACGGGAAAAACGCCTAGAATCCCCCATCTTTAAGATTGGCTTGATTGGCTATACCAATGCCGGCAAATCAACCATTATGAATGCCTTGACCAGTAAGACCCAATACGAGGCAGATGAACTCTTTGCGACCTTGGATGCGACCACCAAGAGTATTCATCTAACAGGCAATCTACAAGTAACTCTGACAGATACAGTCGGCTTTATTCAGGACTTACCGACAGAGTTGGTGACCAGTTTTAAGTCGACCCTGGAAGAAAGCAAGAATGTGGATCTCTTGGTCCATGTCATCGATGCCTCTGATCCCAACCATGAAGAGCATGAAAAGACAGTTCTTCAGATTATGAAGGATTTGGAGATGCTGGAGATTCCACGCTTAACTCTCTACAATAAAGCTGATAAAGTCGCGGACTTTACTCCGACTCAGACACCTTATCGCCTGGTTTCGGCCAAGGATCCCGATAGTCGGACTAAACTGCAGGACATTCTACTTGAAAAGATGCAGGAGCTCTTCCATCCCTTTACGATTCAGGTTCCTTTTGATCAAGCCTACCGCATCCATGAATTGGAGACCATTGCCATATTGGCTGAGCGTTCCTATGAGGAAACTGGTGAGGTCATAACAGGCTACATCGCCCCTAAAAATGCATGGAGACTAGAGGAGTTTTATCATCATGGATTATCTTAATATCGCCCTCAGCTATGGAGGCTATACCAGTCTCGACAAGGTCTATTTGGAGCGGATCTTAGAGGGATTGACAGAAGAGCAAAAGCTCCAGTTTATCACGCCACCGCCCAGTGTGATCAATGCCTACTTCGCTGAGCTTTACCAAAAGAAGAGCCCCGAAGCAGCAACTGACTACTTTGAACAAGTCACTGAGGCCTTTGACCTCTATCAGACCAGTCCTAGCTTTGAGGAAGACAAACCCTTTGTCCGTCTCAATCTGTCTGGCAAGGCCTATGGTTTTTGCTACCGAGAAAAGGGGCTGGCTCAAGTCTTTGCCCAGCAAGCAGAAGACATTCGTATGGACCTCTTGTTTGAGATTGCGCAAATCTTTCCTCACTATCTCGTCTATGAAGAGGAAGGCTTAATCTTGATGCGTCCGGTGAACGATCAAGAGGTGGTAGAGACCAAGGAATTGTCAGCTTTGTCTCAATTTGAAGATTTGGCAGATGGCAGCATCCGCCTGACTGGCTACAACCAGGACGAATTGGCACAATTAGCTAGGGCCTACCCAGGAAAAATCGCCGTTCGATCGAAGAATCGGACTGCTATGATCTATATTAGTTAGAAAGAATACAATGGAAATTCAATTTTTAGGAACGGGTGCGGGCCAGCCGTCCAAATCTCGTAATGTCTCAAGTCTAGCGCTCAAACTCTTGGATGAGATCAATGAAGTTTGGCTCTTTGACTGTGGAGAAGGGACACAAAATCAAATCTTAGAAACCAGCATCCGTCCTCGAAAAGTTAGCAAGATCTTTATCACCCACTTACACGGGGACCATATCTTTGGCTTACCAGGTTTCCTCTCTAGCCGCGCCTTTCAGGCCAATGAAGAGCAGACTGATCTAGAGATTTATGGACCGGTCGGGATCAAATCCTTTGTCTTGACCAGTCTTCGGGTTTCTGGTTCCCGCTTGCCTTACAAGATCCATTTTCATGAGTTCGATGAAGGTTCACTTGGGAAAATCATGGAGACTGATAAGTTCACGGTCTATGCCGAGGCCTTGGACCACACCATTTTCTGTGTCGGCTACCGGGTCATGCAGAAGGATTTGGAAGGGACCCTCGACGCAGACAAGCTCAAGGCAGCAGGGGTTCCATTTGGACCACTTTTTGGCCAGGTCAAAAATGGGCAGGATGTTACCCTGGAAGATGGTACCAAGATCATTGCTGCGGATTATATCTCAGCCCCTCGACCGGGTAAGATCATCACTATCTTGGGCGATACCCGGAAGACCAATGCCAGCGTCAGACTTGCCGTCAATGCAGATGTTCTCGTGCATGAGTCTACCTATGGCAAGGGCGATGAGAAGATTGCTCGTAAGCATGGCCACTCGACCAATATGCAGGCAGCAGAAGTGGCGCGTGAAGCAGGAGCCAAACGCCTTCTGCTCAACCATATCAGTGCCCGCTTCCTCTCCAAGGACGTCAGTCAATTGCGCAAGGATGCTGCGACTGTGTTTGAGAAGGTCCATGTGGTCAAGGACTTGGAAGAAGTGGAGATCTAAGATGCGAACTATCATCATCACAGGAGCGAGTGGAGGCTTAGCACAGGAAATGGTCAAGCTCCTTCCTGAGGACCGGCTTATTCTCTTAGGCAGAAATCAAGAAAAACTAGAACAAGTCTATGCTGGCCATCCTCAAGCCGAATGCATCGGGATCGATATCACAGATTCCTCAGCTGTCCAAAAGCTCGTCGAAGAGCTCTATCAGCGCTATAGACAGATCGATGTCTTGGTCAACAATGCAGGCTATGGGATCTTTGAAGAGTTTAACCAGATTACCAATGAGCAGATCCATGCCATGTTTGAAGTCAACACCTTTGCCCTCATGAACCTCTCACGCTTGATGGGGGCCCGCATGAAGGCAGCAGGCAAGGGGCACATCGTCAACATCGTCAGCATGGCGGGGTTAGTTGCAACTGCCAAATCTAGCCTGTATTCGGCGACCAAGTTTGCAGCCATTGGCTTCTCTAATGCCCTGCGGTTAGAACTGATGCCCTTTGGAGTCCATGTGACGACGGTCAATCCAGGACCCATCCGGACAACTTTCTTTGACCAGGCAGACCCAGACGGGACCTATGTCAAAGCTGTAGACCGCTATATTTTGGAACCAGACTTTGTGGCCAAGAAAATTGTCAAACACTTTGGAAAACCAAAACGTGAGCTCAATCTGCCTTGGCTTTTGAACCTAACCCACAAGCTCTATACCCTTTTCCCTCGTATCTCGGACAAGCTAGCCAGCAAGATGTTTAACTTCAAATAGGAGGATCTAGATGGCCGCAAATATTCAAGCTTATTTAGAAAACCTCCGGCAACCCTGGGGACAGATCTATTATGATATCCTTTTTGAACAATTAAAAGACATCAAAGGTAAGCGGGTGCTTGATTTTGGCAGTGGCTTTGGACTGGTGGCCAACCACCTAGCGAAAGACAATGAGGTCCTTGCTGTGGAGCCCAATGAGGAAATGGTGGCCTTGCGGATCCAAGACCATCCCTACCAGCAACTGGTCGGAAGTCTGGATCAGTTGGCAAGTCTTGAAGATGCCAGCTTTGAGGTCATCATCTGCCACAATGTCTTGGAGTATGTAGGGAATCGCGAGGCCGTCCTCAAGGCATTCACCCGCCTCTTGAAACCAGGAGGTCTACTCTCCATCGTCAAGCACAATGAGGTTGGCCGCGTCCTGCAGACTGTCGTCTTTGAAAATGATCCTAAGAAGGCGCTTGATCTCTTAGCCGGCCAAGATCTGGAAACCCACTCCATGGGCTTGGCCCAGGCCTATGATCTAGATAGAGTAGTAGAAGACCTAACCCTCAAAGTTCAGGACTACCAAGGAATTCGAGTCTTTTATGCCTTGCAGGACAATCGCTTCAAAAGCCAAAAAGGCTGGCGAGAGTCTATGCTTGAGATGGAGCTGGCAGTCTGCCAAGAGTCCCCTTATCGGGATATAGCCTTCTTCCAGCACTATAGGTTAAAAAGAGGTTAAGATGTTAGATTATAAACAAGAAATTCCAGCGATGACAGACCTAGTCGCACTTTACAGTTCGGTCGGCTGGACCAATTATACCAACAATCCAACTATGCTAGAAGAAGCTGTCAAAGCCAGTCTCTTGCAGTTGGCCGTCTATGATGAGAAAGAGCTCGTTGCCTACATTCGCTTGGTAGGTGATGGCCACTCTGTCATTTTTGTGCAGGATCTCTTGGTGCGACCAGATCACCAGTGCCAAGGCATCGGAAAGAAACTCTTAGAAGAGGCCTTAGCGACCTTCCCACATGTTTATCAACGGCTCCTCGTCACGGAACGGAGTGAGAAAAATCTAGCCTTTTACCAATCCCTGGGCTTTGTCGAACTGTCAGAGCAAGCTTGTACAGGGATGATTTATAATAATTGACGGAGAGAGAGTGGGACAGAAATCGGTAATTCGTTAGAATTCGATTTCGTCGTCCCACCTCCGCACAGTTGAGTAGGGCTATAAAAGCTGATGAAACCAGCGTAGTAGAGCCCACTCAACCACTGCGTCTTGCTCGACAATCCAAAAACAATTAAGAGGCTAGGACTTTTGTCCCAGCCTCTTTTCTTGTTTTTCCTGACATTCCTTGTAAATAATGGTAGAATAGAGCTAGATAAATGATACGTTGATGAGTATTTCAACTTGTGAGAATCTTTCATCCTATATAGTCCTCTATCTAACTTTTGGAAGTTTTCTATTTTTGGAGGTAGACCTATGAAAAACAAAGGTTATTCCCTTTTACTCCTAGTTCCCATTTTATTCTTAACGATGGTTCTAACCAGTTGTAAGATCATGACATCGAGTGATTACAAAAAGGCTAAAGAAGTTGTTAGCAGTGAGCTTGCTCAAGCTGGTCTTCATGGAAAAGTAACCATCACCAAGTTATCTTGGACTGCCCTAGAATTCCCAACTTATCATGTAAGCTACACCTACTCTGAGAAAACCTACGATGATCAAACGGTACGATTGGAAAATGAAACAACTTTTCATGATGACTGGTCAAGTTCATCTATTATTTTTCTTCCAGACTATAAGAAAGTGTTTTTAGAGCAGAAATCCATAAAAAATATCGAGGAAAAACTAGAGAAGGAAATAAAGAAGCAATCTCTCGGCCTTCCAATTGAATTCTCTATCTTTTTAAGTAACTTTTATCAGGAAGAAAAGGAGGAAATCCTGGATAGCATTGCAAGACAAAATTTCAAAGAAGGGAAAAAAGACTTTGCCGGCTACTATCAAATTCCTTTTCAAACCTTGATCGATCAAGAGTTAATCCGTATGACCATTTATGTAGATGATGCCGTGTCCGTTAAGGAGCAAGACCTAGAGGAGGCAGCTAAAAAGCTAGATGCGAGCAAACTACCGAATGGTTCCTATAGTTTCTACTATTCCAATCATAAAGATGATTCGGAAGACACGCTCAGTTACTCCTTCAAAGTGAAAGATGGGAAAGTTGTTTTTTATGAAGATCAACAGGACGGACTAGAAGATCAAAACTAAAAAGAGACTTCTTGGGTATCCTAATAAGATTTAATAAATCTATTTTTATAATGCTACTTAAATGGAGGCTGGGACAAAAGTCCTAGCCTCTCAATTGTCTTTGGATTATCGAGCAAGACGCAGTGGTTGAGTGGGCTCTACTACGCTGATTTTATCAGCTTTTACAACCCTACTCAACTGTGCGGAGGTGGGACGACGAAATCGAATTCTAACGAATTACCGATTTCTGTCCCACTCTCTATTATATATTTGACTGACAAAAGAGGGTATTGATGGTAAAATAAGAATGAAATCGGGAGGAGATAAGATGAAGAAAAATATAAAACGGTGTCTGTTATTTTGGGGTATGCTATTCCCCTTATTCTTAAGTGCTTGTCATCAAGGAAGTACAGAAAAAAAGGATTCCTCGAATAAGAATCTACCGAAGAAAACGGTTCGAGAAGACATCCATTTTGACAAAACAGGACCAGCTGCATCATTTGATTGGAATGCTAAGAGTGGTAATAAATACAGAACATTTGATCATGATCCTTCATATATGAGATCAGCTCCGAGTGACGGGATTTCTAAATATAGTCTGCAACAAAATGAAGCTCCTCTCGATGAAGAGGGAAAAGTTCAAAAAGCTTTGCAAGTAGTTGAAGCAATTTACATTGACCAAGATGAAATGGGCACAGTAGTCAAGGCTAGTGGAGTAATGAGTCAGGAAGAAATGTACAACCGGATCTGGAAGGACTATATTGTTCCTAAAATAGAAGAAAGTAATAGGACATTTGATTCAAATACTTATTTTGAGTATCTAGGAGAAAAATATCCGCTCAAAATCTATGGTCCCATGTATTTAAAATTAATGACCAATGCTCTCCGTACTGAAAAGAGTTACGAATTAAAGGGATATGCAGTTAAGGGGAATAAGGTAATCCTTAAAATTCAAACACCAGCCTATAGCCCAAGTCAATTACCAAGAGGAAAAGGGTACAGATTGAGTATTGATCCCAATAATCCAAATGAGACCATGTATGCTTGGTTAGATGAACTACACGAGAAGTATGCTGAAAAAGACAACCGAGGAGACCATCTTTCTTATATAATGCTTTCTACCATCTTACAACATTTAGTTAAGGAAAATTTTAATGCGAGTTTTTCAACCGGTAATATGATTGGTAGTACGGAAATGACGATTGAAATGGAGGTGACCAACCAAGGTCAAGTTAAAATTGATACTAAAAATTTGGCACTCTTGTTACAAATTCCTCAACAAATGCAGAAAGCTAATCAATCTGGAGGTGGAAATGATAATAGTATCTTCTGGCCCATCAATACTGATAGCGTCACTGATGAAGGAAAGGTAAGTGAAAAGCTAAAAGATTTTAACCCACAAAATCCGGTCAAAAAATATGCAATTGGAGAGCCAGTTGTATTTGCTAATGGCTTAGAAGTTACACTGAATAGTGTAATAGACGATCCAAATTTGGATGTTCAGGATGATCAAGACCGTATCGATAAATCGAAAAAACAACATAGACTGATCGTTGAATTCACACTATCAAATCCAACATCTCTTCGTATTGAAAGTACCCCGAATTATTCCAATGTCGAGCTCTATGATGGCAAAGGAAAATCTGCTTATATGCTGAACAATACGCTAAATTACGACCAGCTAACAGTCCTTGAGGCGGGGGAGTCAGCTAAATATAAAATTAACTATTTAACAGATGGGGATGGACCATTTATAATCGTATATGGTGACACGAAATGGGTGATTCAAAAATAAGGAATACTTCTAGCTAGGAATTGATGGACTAGAAGAGTAGGTCCAGTCTCGTGTTTGTCGACTTTTAGTTTTTTTATTAGACAGTCATCACATAATGCAAGAGAGTGGGACAGAAATCGGTCATTCGTTAGAATTCGATTTCGTCGTCCCACCTCTGCACAGTTGAGTAGGGCTGTAAAAGCTGATGAAATTAGCGTAGGAGAGCCCACTCAACCACTGCGTCTTGCTCGACAATCCAAAGACAATTGAGAGGCTAGGACTTTTGTCCCAGCCTCTTTTTTCAACCACTGACACTTTATAAGAATCATGGTAAAATAGTTTGTAGGAGCTAGTGATTAGGGGGAACTGTTTATGCCTAAGTTATTTAAGTCAAAGATGTTTTTATTTACTTTATTCGTCGTGGTAGTTGGCTTTGTGTACTCTATCAAAGAACAACTTCGTGAAAGGGAATTGCGTCAGTATGTTCAATGGAAACCGAGGCCAGTAATTAAGGACTATGAATTTATTCATAACGGGGAAGCACTAGTTATCGAATGGGACGATGGTGATGAGAGAGAATTAATTGAAGAAGTTAATAAAGGTAAACCAGAATTTGCGTACCAACTTAATACACATGATGGTGCAAGTGGTGAGCGCTATATCATGCAAGAAAGCTATAAGTTAAAAGCGAGTAGTGATAAGTTTTCACGATATCGTACTGCACCAGATTCTGCGCCTTATCTAAGTTACAATGAGCCCAAAGAAGGGGAGTATTGGTTGATTGATGTATACGACACGAAGGATCGAAAACTAAAACCTAAAACCTATGATGTCTTTAAAATGGTACGTGACTATAATAAGAAATATATCCCACTCGATATTTCAGAAGAAATATACGAAACAGAGGATAATGAAGTATACTTTCTTATTACTATGTTAGCACCTAAGGAATCAAAAGTAGTGATTGAAAATGGGGCTATGAAAGTTGTTACGGAGGAGTTTAAAGAGACTTCACAGTACCCGGTTGAGGAGGGGTTGATTGATGCAAAAACAGGAAAAATATCTAAAAAAAGTTCCTCTGGTAAAAGTGTTGAAGAAGTTATAACGGAGTCAAAACAGAGACTTGAAAATAGACATCCATTCGCTCTTATGACAAAGACGAAATTATCTGGTTCCGGAGGAAATGACTATTTTTCTAGAGGATTACAACTTAGGTTTAATGAAAGTTTTAGGGAATCTGAAAGGTACAAAATATCTCTAGCATCAGTCTATCCAAAGGTCTATCAGATGTTGAAAAATCACTATCGCTCAGTTTTGTATTTCTTAGGCAAAGAAGATGTAGAGTTTCGTCTCTCCTTTTTAGAATTACTAACAAGTCCCTATGATTCATTCGTTAAAGATTTCACGCTTCCTGCTGAATTTTCTGTAGATGGGCAAGAGCACCTTGTTCAGAATAAAGAAGAATTTCTTCAATACTTCAAATCTCAGCCTCAAAAACACAGTACTAATTTTGAGTTAGATCTTATGAATATATTTTACGAAGAAACACCAGAAGGATACATAAGGAAAGAGCTTTTTAAAAATTTGACCATTCCCGCCGAGTTTTCAAAAGATGGTCAAGAACATGTGATTCAAGATACGCTCCAATTTCAAGAGGTCCTCAATATTGAAAAGATAGAAAATGAAAAATTAAGGAAGAAAATAATAGAAACATTCCCATATATGAAATAGACTGGAATATAAGTGAAGATACAAAAGAGCCTAGTGAAGTTTTCACAGGCTCTTTTATATAACCTCTAGGACAGAAAAATGAGAATGAGGTAGGACTTGGTTTTCTAGTTTATTCTATCGTCATAGGTCCATAAAAAAGAGAGAGAATGTGATTCTCTCTCGTGCTATTAGTGACTAGGAGGTGGAGCTAGTGCAAGCTAATAGTGGTAATCTGAACTGAATTACTTATCAGTCATTTTACGTTTCAAGACAACGGCACCAGCCAAGACCAATACTCCTGTAAGGACAAGACCTGTTGCGACAACTTCACCTGTACTTGGAAGAAGTTTCTTACGTCCGCCACCATTGCTTCCACCGTTTGGTCCAGTTGGATTTTCAGGTGTAGTTGTGGTAGAAGAATTAGTACCTTCAGGTGTTGTACTAGGTTTAGTACTTGGTCCTTCAGGTGTTGTACTTGGTGTTGTATGTGGTGTTCCAGGTGTAGTAGTTACTGTAGTCTTAGGCTCTTCTGATGAAACAGTTGTAGCAGGAGTCTTAGGAGTAGTAGTTACTGTGGTCTTAGGCTCCTCTGTAGAAACAGTTGTAGCAGGAGTTTCAGGCGTAGTAGTTACTGTCGTCTTAGGCTCTTCTGTAGAAACAGTTGTAGCAGGAGTTTCAGGCGTAGTAGTTACTGTAGTCTTAGGCTCTTCTGTAGAAACAGTTGTAGCAGGAGTCTCAGGCGTAGTAGTTACTGTAGTCTTAGGCTCTTCTGATGAAACTGTCGTAGCAGGAGTCTCAGGTGTAGTAGTTGTTGTAGTAGTGGTAGTAGTAGTTGTAGTTGTAGTTGGTTTGTTTGATGTGTTAATGACCTTGATCACGTTTGCATCATCAATTTTTTCAACTTTTGAAGTGTAACCTTCAGGTGTGTTTGTTTCCACTACTGAGTACTCAATCTTCTTACCGTCTTTGATACCAGGCAATTTTGTAAATGTTGCTTGCCAACCAGAAGCTTTCGTAAGAGTTTGTGTCATCCCTTCCAAGGCTTGGCCATCAGCATACAATTGAACTGTGATATCTTTACGGTCTGCTTCGCTATCTCCAACCCATTCTTTTTGAACGGTCACAGTTGTGTCACCAGATACCCAGAATTTCAACTCAGTGTTGTTCCAGAAAGCTGGATCTTCTTGAGGAGTTGTAATTTCGTCAGCTTTCAATGTAGCGTTGTTATCTACACGAATGGTAGTCTTAGGAATTAATGTTTGGTATTCAATGATTAATTCTTCGTCTGTAGCTGTTTTGAAAACATCACTGACATCTGATAAATTCACAGTAAATCCATTACCGTCAGCATCGAATTTCACATGTTGCCAGAAGTCCCATCCTGAAGCAACCACTTGTCCACCTTTTCTTAATGTGAAGGATGGTTTCAAGTAAGTTCCCACGAAGAATTCACTTGCTGCATGGTTAGCAGCTGGAGCAAAAGTGATTTTTGAGTAATCTACCGCTGGAGCTTGGATTTTATCTGATACAACAGGATTTGTGATGGCTTGTTTCTTACCATCTCCGTTGATACGGATGAACCATTTTGTAAGGTAGTAATCATCTCCAACATTCATCCATGCATAGTTTTCAGATGCATCTAATTTGAATTGCTTAGCAACATAGTCCCCAGTAAGGTTATATTTATTGATCACAGATTCAAATACGCCTGGTCCATCAGGACGAGTGATGACAACGGATTCTGAACCGACTTTAGAAGTGGCAGTTTTGTTGCCAGGGTTTCCTGGTGTGTTATCCCATTCCGCTTTGTATGAGAATCCACCTTTTACGTTTTGGTTCATGGATTCGATTGCTTTTTTGAAAGTAAAAGTAATCTTTTTACCTGTCATCGAAACAGTCGCCACTTCAGCACCGTTTGCTTGTAGTGATTGTGTTGCGATTTCAATAATATTGACACCTTCTGGAGCGTCGATTGTGAAAGTGTCACCTTCTTTAACAGATTTACCTGTTAAATCCCAGTCGAAAGAAAATGTGACCTTTTGACCAGCTGCTGTTGCTTTAAGGTTTGTAATGGTTGGTGTAACAGTCGCTGCAGAGACTGGCTTAATAATTGATAAGCCAAGAGCAACTACACTAATCATTGCTACAAACGCGAATAATTTTTTATAGAAAGTTTTCACTTGTTCCTCCATTCCTTTTTCCTGGTTTGGAAGTAGATCACTTTTTTTCCACACATTTTAAGCGTGTCCAGTTCTATACCGACAAGGAGTCGGTTAGATGTTTATGACGGTTTTTCTGCTAGGACTGAATGGTAGAGACCATTATTGTAGCCAGAGAAAAGCGGAAGTCGACTGGGACAGCTTAAAATAAAAAACTGATTGTCCTTTCCACACACAGAATTAATAACTCCAATGGCCATAAAGTCAAGGATTTCAAACCAAGACGGCTGAAAAACCGATCAGTCCGTTACCATATAATTTAAAGCCACTTATATTACAATCCTTTGCAGTGTCAAGTAATTTGTATCTAAATAATAAAAAAATATAGTAGAAACTATTTATAGGGAGGGTCAGTCATTCGTAAAATGAATTTAGCGGAGATAGAGTGGTTCTAATGGATACACTTGAAATGGGGTTCCAGTGTGTTAGTGGGGAAACTATAATGGGTTATCTTCTATTTACTCCTCCCAATCTTTCTAAATAGGCTCTTTCATTTTCCTGATTCCTGGCTTTCATGTTATAATATGCTGATAAGAAAAACAGGAGACAAGGACTGAGATGATCACGTCAAAATATGAATGGCAGTTTGCTAAGCCCTTTTCAGATGATACGTTTTTGGCGCAAGCAAAGAAGAGAGGATTAGAAGCATCCGCAGCCAAGTTACTGGGAGAAAGAGGGATCCAGACGGAAGAAGCGCTGGATCGTTTTCTAGAACCGCGGCTAGAAGATCTCCATGATCCCTACCTGCTTCACGATATGGACAAGGCAGTGGATCGGATTCGCCAAGCTATTGAAGATTATGAACACATCCTAGTATATGGGGACTATGATGCAGACGGGATGACGGCCGCTTCTATCATGAAGGAAACCTTGGAGCAGATGGGGGCGGAAGTAGCAGTCTATCTACCCAACCGCTTTACAGATGGGTACGGTCCCAATGCCAGTGTCTACAAGTACTTTATCGAACAGCAAGGGATTTCCCTCATCATCACGGTAGACAATGGAGTAGCTGGACACGAAGCCATTGACTTGGCCCAAAGCATGGGAGTAGATGTCATTGTGACGGACCACCATGCCATGCCAGAAGTCTTACCAGATGCCTATGCCATTATTCACCCGGAACATCCAGATGCCGATTACCCTTTCAAGCATCTAGCAGGCTGTGGGGTTGCCTTTAAGTTGGCCTGTGCCCTTCTAGAGGAGGTGCCTCTAGATTTTCTAGATTTGGTAGCCATTGGGACCATTGCGGATATGGTCAGTTTGACAGATGAAAACCGCATCTTAGTCAAGTATGGCCTAGGTGTCCTTCGTCAAACCCAACGGATCGGCCTTCAGGAAATGCTCAAGTTGGCCTCCATCGCCCCTCAAGATGTAAATGAAGAAACGGTTGGTTTCCAGATTGCCCCTCGTCTCAATGCCTTGGGTCGCTTGGATGACCCTAATCCAGCGGTCGAGCTCTTGACAGGCTTTGATGATGAAGAAGCACTAGAGATTGCTCTGATGATTCAAGCTAAGAATGAAGAGCGCAAGGAGATCGTGCAAGCCATCTATGATGAGGCCAAAGCTATGGTCGATCCAAGTCTTCCGGTTCAAATCTTGGCCAAGGAAGGATGGAATCCTGGTGTCTTAGGAATCGTGGCTGGTCGACTGCTAGAAGAGCTCCATCAGCCCATCATCGTCCTAACCATAGACCAAGGCAAGGCCAAGGGTAGTGCGCGAAGTCCAGAAAGTGTCCATATCTTCGAAGCCCTGGATCCCCATCGTGATCTTTTTATCGCCTTTGGGGGCCATGCGGGTGCAGCTGGTATGACTTTGGAAGTAGATAATCTTCCTCGCCTGACCGAGATTTTTTCTGATTATATTCGTGAAAAAGGGATTGACCTGACGGCTAAATCTACTCTCTTTGTAGATGAGGAGTTGGACCTTGAAGAGCTGACCTTGGATACCTTGAAGAGCTTTGATCGTTTAGCACCTTTTGGGATGGACCATAAGAAACCCGTCTTTTACATTCGAGATTTCCAAGTGGAGTCTAGCCGGACCATGGGAGCCGGCAATAGCCATCTGAAGTTGAAGATTCAAAAAGGCAATGCCCGCTTTGATGTGGTGGCTTTTGGTCAGGGCCATTTGGAATTGGAATTCTCCCAAGCGAAAAATTTGGAGTTGGTGGTATCCTTGGCCATCAATCAATGGAATGGACAGACCACCCTGCAATTGATGATGGTGGATGCCCGTGTAGAAGGAGTACAGCTTTACAATATCCGAGGAAAGAATGCTCCTCTCCCACAAGCCATCCCACTCTTTAGTCAGTTAGAAGGAGGGGTAGAATCACCAGCAATTGTCATCGATCGCATACCAGATGACTTGACAGAATTGAAAGCCCTCTTCCAAGAACAGAGCTTCCAAGCGGTCTATTTTAAGAATCACCTAGACAAGGCCTATTATTTGACCGGTTATGGCAACCGCGATCAATATGCCAAACTCTATAAGACACTGTACCAGTTCCCTGAGTTTGATATCCGACATAAGCTGAGCCAACTATCAGACTACCTTAAGATTCCACAGGTTTTATTGATCAAGATGATAAAGATTTTCCAAGAATTAGGCTTTGTTCAGATTGAAAATGGCATCATGACTGTCAACAAGGATGCGGAGAAGAAGGAGATTACCTCTAGTTCCATCTATCAGGACTTGGTGAAGACGGTCAAAGACCAAGAGCTCATGGCTCTAGGATCTGTGCAAGAAATCTATGATTATTTAACAGGATCGATTTAATGAACAAGAAGAAAATAATCCTCTGGCTCAGTCCTTTCCTGCTTTTTGCCCTCTATTGGCTGGGGATCTACTTGAGTTTGAGAAACCCCATGGAGGAGATTAACTACGCTGAAAATGGTGGGTGGATGCGCTATGTCATGTTTAGGCCCTTTACAGAAACGATCGGAAGTGATCGCATCTGGAAGGAAGATGAAGGATTTCAAATGTATCCCTATTCAGATGACATCGTTGGTGGTCAGGAAGACCTATCTGTCATGATGTTTCGAGACAGTTCTGAATGGGTTTACTGGTATGAATACCATCTAAACGAAAATGCATACGTTTGGATGACCTTCAAATACAATTCTAAAAAAAGAGCATTGATTCAAGAAAAAGTGTATCTTTACGAGGATAATCAAACAGTTGAAGGAAGTGTTTTTTTACAGAAACTTGCTACCTACGGCAAAGACCTCACTTGGCTTCGAAACCAAAGCAAGAAGGTCGCCGAACAATACATCCTTGGTACCTGGTTCAAGAATGGTAGCTCGCGCTATTCTTTGAAAAATCTGGGCGATATGACAATCGAGTACAATGAATTGTTAGAAGAGAAGTAAGACATTTTTTCGAATCCAATCCCACATCTTTTTTGGATGTGGGATTTTGTTTTCTTTGCAGGAGGGTAGGAAAATGATTTAGTAAAAAATGATGCACGTTAATAGAATTCATGGTATAATGGAATGTAAAAATTTTTTATGAAAGAAAGTTAACCATGAATTTAAAAGATTACATTGCAAGCATTGAAAACTATCCACAAGAAGGAATTACCTTCCGTGATATCAGCCCTTTGATGGCAGATGGCAATGCTTATAGTTATGCGATTCGTGAAATCGTTCAATACGCAACCGATAAGAAAATCGACATGATCGTCGGCCCTGAAGCGCGTGGATTCATCGTTGGATGTCCGGTCGCTTTCGAGCTCGGTATTGGTTTTGCGCCTGTTCGTAAACCTGGTAAATTGCCACGTGAAGTCATCTCGGCTGACTACGAAAAAGAATACGGTGTGGATACCTTAACCATGCACGCTGATGCTATCAAACCAGGTCAACGCGTTCTCATCGTCGATGACCTCTTGGCAACAGGTGGTACCGTTAAAGCAACCATCGAAATGATCGAAAAACTCGGTGGAGTGGTTGCAGGTTGTGCCTTCTTGATCGAGCTCGATGATCTCAAAGGCCGCGAAGCTATCGGAGACTACGATTACAAGGTCTTGATGCATTACTAATATAGTTTAGAGCTATATCTAGATAGAGAAAAACCATAATTGAAAACTATATGCTCCTGTCTTATAATAAGAGGTAACAACTTGTAAGATAGGAGCTTTTTATGCCAATTACCTTAGATAAGAAATTACCAGCAGTTGATATTCTTCGCTCAGAAAATATTTTTGTCATGGATGATATTCGGGCAACGCACCAAGATATTCGTCCGATGAATGTTCTGATTTTGAATCTCATGCCGACTAAGGTAGCCACTGAGACTCAACTCTTACGCCTCCTGGCCAATACTCCCTTGCAGATTAATGTGGATTTCCTCTATATGACCAGCCATGAGTCTAAGACGACAGCGGCAGAACATATGGAAGTCTTCTACAAATCCTTCGAGGATATTAAAGAGAACTATTATGACGGCTTGATTATTACGGGAGCTCCCGTAGAGAAACTAGCCTTTGAGGAAGTGGATTACTGGGAGGAGCTAACAAAGGTCTTTGCTTGGTCGAAGCGCCATGTCTTTTCAACTCTGCACCTTTGTTGGGGTGCCCAAGCTGGTCTCTATTACCGCTATGGGATTGAAAAAGTAGCTCTCTGCGACAAGCTATCTGGGATCTATGAGCAAACAGTCATGAATCCTCAGAATCGCTTGATGCGTGGCTTTGACGATGCTTTTTTGGCCCCTCACTCACGTTATACAGATGTCCCCTTCAAGGAAGTGCTAGAGAAGAGTAACTTGCAAGTCCTGGCTCAGGGGGGTGAAGTAGGACTATCTATCCTGGCCAGTCCAGACCTTCGAGAGGTCTATAGTTTTGGTCATTTGGAGTATGACCGTGATACCTTGGCCAAGGAATACCAGCGAGATGTCAAAGCAGGCTTGAATCCAGATCTTCCGAAGAATTATTACGATCAGGATGATAGTAGTCGGGAACCTCGGATGCGGTGGAACTTAGCGGCAGCCAACTTCTTTAGTAATTGGATCAATTATGCAGTTTACCAAGAAACTCCTTATCGTTTGGAGGAGTTAGAAAAAGATATTTCATTTTATGGTTACCTATAAAGGGGTAGTATGACATATTCACAAGCATTTAAGTCGGGCAATTTGGTTTTACCAAGTGCCTTACTTTTCCATTATCACCATTTATTTAAAGACGCAGAGGATTTTCTGGTTTGGCAGTTCTTTTATTTGCAAAACACAACCAACCAATCCAGCCTCACACCTAATCAAATTGCAGATGCGATTGGCAAGTCTGTCGCAGAAGTTAACCAGTCTATGTCTCGCCTGACCAACCAAGGTTTGCTCCAATATCGGACAATTGAGTTAGATGGCGAGATTGAAGTTCTTTTTGATGCGACCATTGCCCTCGAACGCCTGGATGACTTACTTCAAAGTAAGACAGACACGGTACAGCGTGGGCAAGACAAGCAAGCAGAAAATGAACTGGCTGATTTGGTCAAAACTTTTGAGCAGGAGTTAGGACGTTTGTTGACGCCATTTGAAATCGAAGATTTGACGCAGACAGTCAAACAGGACCAAACAGACCCTGATATTGTAAAGGCTGCCTTGAGAGAAGCTGTCTTTAATGGCAAGCCTCACTGGAAATATATCCAGGCCATCCTGCGCAATTGGCGACGGGAGGGGATTGCCAGTTTGACACAATTAAAAATCAAACAACAAGAACGGGAAGCTCTTCAGCCTGAAAATGTCACAGTTTCAGATGATTTCTTACAGGCGATGGATTTGTGGAAAGATTAATAGAGGAGATTCGGTTTAGAGATGAGAAGGGGAGATAGAAAGGAAAATAGATCGCACAAACGGATCTATTCAGCCTTATTTGTATTAGGAACAGTAGTCATTCTTGGTTTTCTTGGTTTGTATATTAGCAAGCTAAGCATGATTTCGTCTGGTTTGTATCCAGTTGAAGAATCTTTGGTCCAAGCAGGCTATAAAAAAACATCGGATGGTTTCGAAAAGAAACAATCCAATGTCACCATTACAATTAAATGGAATAAAGAGAAAAAGCAATTTGATAAAAACCATTACCTTATTTCGACTCAGCAAGAAGCCAAATTATTGTCTTCTCAGTATGTGGATAAAGAAAGTTTAGAAGTGCTTACTAACGGGAAATTTTCAAACACCTTCGGATTTGTCCACTATACGGAGAACAAGAAAAAGAATTGGTTAAAGGATTCGCCAAGATTGGTTGCCCATGCAGGTGGTACCATACGTGAGAAAGAATACAATACTTTTTATACCAACTCCCTGGAAGCTTTGCAACAGAATTATGGTCTAGGGCATCGTTTGTTTGAAATGGATTTCTATTTAACTAGCGATCGTAAATTGGCGGCTGTCCATGACTGGCATCAATTTGGGAATAAAGATGGTGTTGCTCTTTCATCAGAGGAGTGGAAAAACTTCAAAGCCTATGGTTCTCCAGAGACACCAAGTCGCTTTACGACCATGCTGATTGGGGATGTTTTAGATCAGATGGTCATTAACTCTGATATGGTATTGATCACAGATACCAAATCGATGGAAATCCCTAAGGAAGATACTGTTACGCAATTCGAGCAAATTGTAACTGAAGCTAAAAATCGAGATGAGTCTCTATTGGATCGTGTGGTTCCACAAATCTACAATCAAGAGATGTTCGGGGAAATCGAAGCCATTTATCCTTTCCAACATATCATCTATACCTTATATTCTTCGCCAGATAGTGCAGAAGAGGTTATCGATTTTATTTCAAAACATAAGGAAATCGAGGCAGTGACGATTTCATTTGCTGATCCTCGCTTCAATCAGGATTTTATTGATGCTGTTCATCGACTGAATAAACGAATTTACATTCACACCGTTCATACTTATGATGATTTAACCAAGTATGCCAATGTAAATGTAGACGGTTTTTATACCGGTTTGCTAACTCCTAGAGACGTAGCATTGTATGAATCAGTTTCTAAATAAAAAAATACTAGCACTTTACAAAAGTGCTAGTTTTTGAATGTAAACAGACTTCTTTTGAATCAAATGCAAAAGAATATATTGGTGATTTTAGCGTGAGACAAGCGAATATTGGAACTTTCTGCTGTGAGAAAAGTGCCTGAAACAATAGTGTTTCAGGCACTCGGGAGTTTTGAAACGTTAGGTTCAAAACTAAGTCATGGAACTTCTCCGAAGTTCGCTGACGTCCGTACTCACCTAAGGAAAGTTTCCAATAAGTTTCTGTCTTCAACCTTAAGCCATTGCTTAATTAAATGCAAGCTAATATATTTATAAATAGTCCGCGTAAGCCTTTTCTAGTTTGGTTAGGAGTTCTTGTTTTTTCTCATCACTAGCAAAGGAAGCCTGGATGTCATCGACATTGTGCTGGTAAAAGTCAGCTGGCGTTGTTTGGAAGTGGCGATGGTAGAGGGCATATTCCTTGGTCAAATCCGTATCAGAGACGGTCCGGTTATCGGTGTTGATACTAATATGGGCTTGAGCTTCCTTCATCTTGAGGTAAGGGAAGTCCGCCACAGTGGCAGTAGCTTTGGTTTGAAGGTTACTGGTCAAGCAGAGCTCACCGGTGACCCCATTTTTCACAAACTCATTTAGAAGCTCTGGTTCATCCGCTAGCAAGGTCACGTGACCATTTCGTTTGATACCATAGGCCATGGATTGAGCGACATTGGCTGGGCAGTGGCACTCACCAGCATGCAGGGTCATGGGACGGTTGTATCTTTTGACCTGTTGGATGAGGGCATCAATGGCTTGTGGTGGATAGTGGTGCTCATCCCCAGCGAAGTCAAAGCCAACAAAATCCTGATCTCTAACTTGGTTGGCTTCTGCCAGGATACGAGAGGTGAGTTCTTGATCCGACTGGCGCATGCCACAAACGAGGGCTTTGGCTGTAATGCCGAATTCATCCTGGGCTTGGCGCAGTCCTTCACAGACAGCATCGATTGTTTCTGGAACAGTGAGCCCTTGGTCCATGGACAATTCTGGGGCAAAACGAACCTCAATGTAGACGACATTTTCCAAAGCAGCTTGCTTGGCCACATCGTAAGCAGCAAGGGTCAAGGCTTCCTTGGTCTGAAGAAGAGGGCGAATGTAGTCGAAGGCCTCCAAATAGTCCAAAAGATTCTCACAGTGGGCAGGTGCAGTGACATGGTGCTTGAGCTCTTCATCACTAGCAGGGAGGTCAATATTGGCCATGGCTGCCAATTGGCGAATGGTCGGAAGCGACAAGGAACCGTCTAAGTGGCAGTGTAGTTCTGTCTTTGCCAAACTATGAAAGTCGATCGTGGACATGTTTTTTCTCCTTCAAAAATGTATTTTTTCTATACTATCATTTTGGCAAGAAAAGTCAAGTAAAGCTAGCGTAGCAGATTTTTGAAACTAGCGACTGGATTTGATATGCTAGTAGTAACATAGACAAAGGAGAAAAGAGATGTCAGACTATCAATTACCAGAAGTATGGGAAGCACCGAGCCAGATGGGAGGAGCCTGGGGTGGCTTGAACCAACCAACAGCAGGTGCCCGCTTTGAACAAACTCTTCCAAAAGGGGATCATCCTTTCCAACTCTATACCCTTCCGACACCAAATGGGATTAAGGTGACCATTATGCTGGAAGAATTGAAAGAGCTTGGAGTGGAAGCTGGTTATGATGCTTATCGGATTAAGATTGGCGAGGGAGATCAGTTTGGTAGTGACTTTGTAGCCATCAATCCAAACTCGAAAATTCCAGCTATGTTGGATCAATCAGGAGAGGAAGCGATTCGGGTCTTTGAATCGGCCAATATTCTCTTGTATCTAGCAGAGAAATTTGGCAAATTTATCCCGACAGATCCTGCTAAGCGGACAGAAGTGCTCAACTGGCTCTTCTGGCAGACGGGTGCGGCACCTTTTTTAGGCGGAGGATTTGGCCATTTCTTCCATTATGCTCCTGAAAAAATCGAGTATGCCATCAACCGTTTTGCCATGGAAGCCAAACGCCAATTGGACCTGCTGGACAAGGAATTGGCGACCAAACCTTATATCGCAGGGGATGACTATACCATTGCAGATATTGCCATCTGGTCTTGGTATGGCCGTCTAGCCCAAGACAAGGTCTGGGACCGTGCCGGAATTTTCCTAGATGTGAAGGAATACAAGCATTTGCAAGCCTGGACAGAGAAAATCGCCAATCGCCCAGCTGTGAAACGTGGCTTGGAAGTGGACTATAAGGAAATTAATGCATAAGAAAAGGGCGCCGTCGCGCCTTTTTTTAATGGTGCAAACATGGTATACTAAGGGATGGAATAAAAGTTTAGAAAGTAGCACATGGAATTTACAAAATTATCAAATCGCTTGGACTTAGTGGCTAGCTTTGTCCCAGCTGGAGCGCGTCTGTTGGACGTGGGGAGTGACCATGCTTATCTACCAATCGCCCTCTTACAAGAAGGTAAGATTGAGGTTGCTATTGCTGGTGAAGTGGTAGAGGGACCCTATCAGTCTGCCCTGCAAAATGTCGCCGATAATGGCTTAGAGGACAAGATTGAAGTCCGCCTAGCCAATGGCTTGGCAGCATTTGCCCCAACCGATGGCATTTCCTGTATCACCATTGCTGGCATGGGAGGACGCTTGATTGCAGATATCCTAGCGGCAGGTCTTGAGAAATTAGCCAGTGTCTCTCGCTTGGTCCTCCAACCCAATAATCGGGAAGATGAACTGCGGGCTTGGTTAGTCGACCATGATTTCCGCATTGTTGATGAAGCTATCTTGGAAGAAAATGAGAAGTTTTATGAGATCCTTGTGGTCGAACAGGGTTCTCAAGAGTTATCAGCTAAGGAACTACGCTTTGGTCCCTATTTGATGCGGGAACAAGCTCCAGCCTTTGTCCAAAAGTGGTCCAAGGAAGTAGAGAAATTAGCCTTTGCCTTGGAGCAGGTCCCGGTTGAGAATCAATCTGCCAGAGCATCGTTAGAAGAGCGCATCGCACAAATCAAGGAGGTTCTACATGTTAGCAAGAGAAGTCATTAAACGCTATGAAGCTTACTGTCCTCAGGAGCTTTCCATGGAGGGAGATGTCCGTGGCCTACAGGTCGGTACCTTGCAAAAAGACATCCAAAAGGTCATGGTTGCCCTAGATATCCGCGAGCAGACGGTGGCTGAAGCTATCGCCCATGGGGTGGACTTGATTATCGTCAAGCACGCGCCCATTTTCCGTCCGATTAAGGATTTGGTAGCTGATCGGGCTCAAAATCAGATCTATATCGATTTGATCAAGCATGATATCGCAGTCTACGTCAGCCATACCAATATTGACATTGTCCCAGATGGTCTCAACGATTGGTTCTGCCAACTTTTGGACATTGAAGATACAGAGCCCCTCAGTATAACAGGAGAAGGACTCGGAATCGGGCGCATCGGTCAGGTGTCCGCCCAAACCTTTGGTCAGTTGGCTGAAAAGGTCAAAGAAACTTTTGGACTAGATGCTTTGCGCTTGGTCAGTTATGACCAGACTGATTTGGATCGGGTTGTTACGCGTGTCGCCATCTGTGGAGGAAGTGGCCAGTCCTTTTACAAGGATGCTCTTGCTAAGGGGGCTGAGGTCTATATAACAGGAGATATCTACTACCACACGGCTCAAGACATGCTGAGCGATGGGCTCTTGGCCTTGGATCCAGGGCACCATATCGAGGTTCTCTTTGTCTCGAAACTAGTAGAAAAGCTTAACCAGTGGAAGGCTGAAGAAGCGTGGGAGATTGAAGTGATTGGCAGTCAAGCCAGTACCAATCCTTTTTACCATATCTAAGGGGCCATCATGAAAGTTGCCATTATTGGTGCAGGGATCGTGGGATCCACTGCAGCCTATTATTTATCCAAAGAAGCACAGGTGGCTGTGACCGTTTATGACCATGGAGTCGGCCAAGCAACTAAGGCGGCTGCTGGCATTATTAGCCCTTGGTTTTCTAAACGGCGGAATAAGGCCTGGTATCGCCTAGCTCGTCTGGGAGCAGACTTTTACCAAGAATTGGTAGAAGACCTGGCCAAGGACGGAATCAAAAGAGATTTTTACCAGCAGACCGGCGTCTATCTTCTCAAGAAAAATGAGGAGAAATTAGAGGAACTCTATCAGTTGGCACTGAGTCGTCGGGAAGAATCTCCCTTGATCGGAGACTTAGCGATTTTAACCAAAGAAGAAGTGGCCCAGCAATTCCCAGGGCTGCAAGGTTTTGAGAAGCTGCTCTATGCATCAGGTGGAGCCCATGTAGAGGGGGCCCTTCTGACAGTTACCCTTCTTCAGGCAAGTGGGGCAAGAGTGATCAAGGAAGAGGTTGCTCTCTCAGTCTCAAGTGCTGGCTATCAGATTGCAGGAGAAAGGTATGACCAAGTTATCCTGGCAACAGGAGCCTGGCTGGGACAAATCCTCGAGTCGATTGGCTACCAAGTTGATGTCCGTCCGCAAAAGGGGCAACTGCGGGATTATCAGCTAGACCTAGATACTGATGAATATCCTGTGGTCATGCCAGAAGGAGAGCTGGATATCATTCCCTTCCAAAAGGGCAAGATCAGTATGGGAGCCACTCATGAGAATGAGATGGGCTTTGACCTGATGGTGGATCAAGCTCTGCTGAATCAGATGGAAACAGAAGCCTTGGCCTACTATCCAGAACTAGCTCAAGCGACAGTTGTTGGCGAGCGCGTTGGTACACGGGCCTACACCAGTGACTTTTCACCATTCTGGGGGGCTCTTCCCAATCAAGCTGGTATTTATGTCGCCAGTGGCCTAGGTTCGTCCGGCCTCACAACAGGTCCCCTCATTGGTTGGCATCTAGCCCAACTAGTGGCAGGAGGCAACCTACGCTTAGATTCAGCAGATTATCCAGTTGAACAATATGTGAAGAAGAGAGTGGGACAAAAGTCCTAGCCTCTCAATTGTCTTTGGATTATCGAGCAAGACGCAGTGGTTGAGTGGGCTCTACTACGCTGATTTCATCAGCTTTTACAGCCCTACTCAACTGTGCGGAGGTGGGACGACGAAATCGAATTCTAACGAATTACCGATTTCTGTCCCACTCTCTTTTTTTCGAAGGACCTTCCTTCATTCGGATAAAAATAGTAGAATAGAACAAGTGAATCAACAAGAAAATGGGAGTTGTTATGAATTGGTTTCAATCACAATCCGTGGTCTTACAGGCCTTTCTCGCAGGATTGTTTACATGGGGCTGTACCATCCATCGTAGGATCAGCCATCGTCTTTTTCTTCAAGCATATTAGTCGCAAATTACTGGACATTATGATGGGCTTTGCGGCAGGCGCTATGATCTTTGTAGTGGTCGAAGAGTTGATCCCAGACTCGCAGACTAATGGCAACACAGATGTTGCGACCCTCGGTCTCGTGGTTGGCTTTGTCATTATGATGATCCTAGACGTCGCTTTGGGATAAAGTGTCATCACCTTGCAACACAAATGCAAGGTGACTTTTTTATATAAACATGATAAAATAAGGGTAATGACTACGTAGAAAGGCCTAACATTATGAAAGGTATTATTTTAGCTGGTGGTTCGGGGACTCGTTTGTATCCTTTGACCCGTGCTGCTTCCAAACAGTTGATGCCCATTTATGACAAACCAATGATCTACTATCCACTGTCAACCCTTATGTTGGCAGGGATCAAAGATATCCTGATCATCTCAACTCCGCAGGATCTTCCTCGTTTTGAAGAGCTTCTTGGAGATGGTTCTGAACTAGGAATTTCCCTCTCTTATGCAGAGCAACCAAGTCCAGATGGCTTGGCGCAAGCTTTCATCATTGGAGAAGAATTTATTGGTGATGATCATGTTGCCCTCGTTCTTGGAGATAATATCTTCCACGGAAATGGCTTAACCAAGATGTTGCAACGGGCGGAAGCCAAAGAAAAAGGCGCGACTGTCTTTGGTTACCAAGTCAAAGATCCAGAACGTTTTGGTGTGGTAGAGTTTGATGCGGACATGAATGCCGTCTCAATCGAAGAAAAACCAGAACATCCAAAATCGAATTTTGCGGTGACTGGGCTTTACTTCTATGACAATGATGTGGTAGAGATTGCCAAAAACATCAAACCAAGTCCTCGTGGAGAGCTCGAAATCACCGATGTCAACAAGGCCTATTTGGAGCGTGGAGATCTCTCTGTTGAGCTCATGGGCCGTGGCTTTGCTTGGTTGGATACAGGAACTCATGAAAGTCTCTTGCAGGCTTCTCAATATATCGAGACTGTTCAACGTTTGCAAAATGTCCAAGTAGCCAACCTTGAGGAAATCGCCTATCGTATGGGCTATATTACTAAAGAGCAAGTCTATGAATTGGCTCAACCTCTGAAGAAAAACGAATACGGACAATATTTGCTCCGTTTGATTGGAGAAGCTTAATGACAGAACAATTTTTCGGAAAAGAATTAGCAGCCCGTAAGATTGAAGCGATCCCAGGTTTGCTGGAATTTGATATTCCAGTTCATGGAGATAACCGTGGTTGGTTTAAAGAAAACTTTCAAAAAGAGAAGATGCTTCCCTTTGGATTTCCTGAAAGCTTCTTTGCCGAAGGCAAGTTGCAAAATAATGTTTCTTTCTCACGCAAGCATGTTTTGCGTGGCTTGCATGCAGAACCTTGGGACAAGTACATCTCTGTTGCAGATGAAGGAAAGGTTCTTGGAACTTGGGTAGACCTTCGTGAAGGTGAGACCTTCGGGAATACCTACCAAACTGTGATTGATGCTTCAAAAGGAATCTTCGTACCACGTGGTGTTGCCAATGGTTTCCAAGTCTTGTCTGACAAAGTAGCCTACAGCTATTTGGTCAATGATTACTGGGCATTGGAACTCAAGCCAAAATATGCATTTGTTAATTATGCAGACCCAAGTCTAGACATCCAGTGGGAAAATTTGGAAGAAGCAGAAGTCTCAGAAGCTGACAAGAATCACCCATTGCTCAAAGACGTCAAACCCCTAAAAGCAGAAGATTTGTAAATTATTATGAAAGAATTTTTAGAATCTCGGGAATTTATAAAAATACAAATACATCAATTTTTATCTATTGTATTATTATCCCTTGTTATAACTATAAAAGGAATTTTCAACTCTGCAAATTCATTTCAATTTTTAGAATGTTTTTCAATTGGCGTATCTGCTTTTTTGATTAGTTTTATGGGAATGTTTGCAAACGAAAATTTTTTTAACGATTGGAAAGAAGTTTTTAATAGAAAAAGTAGAGGGGAGAAATTTTTCTTTCTTATAATGCCGATTATTATGTTGTTTTTTGTTTTAGCTTTAAATTATCTATTTATTAAACTTCCTAATTTCTCAAATTGGTCAGCTGAATTGCATGATTCACTGGTAGATATTTTTTTGAAAAAAACCACTGAAATATTTATTTATTTTGGTACTGTGTTATGGAACTTTATCTGTTATATAATAACTAGTATGATGATTTCCATGGAATTAACATTTATTGGGATAATTAACTTTGATAGGATTTCAGAGTATTATTCACAGATTGGAGACAAGAAAAAATGACTGAATACAAAAACATCATCGTAACCGGTGGCGCTGGTTTCATCGGTTCAAACTTCGTACACTATGTCTACAACAACCATCCAGATGTACATGTGACTGTCCTTGACAAACTCACTTACGCTGGTAACCGTGCCAACATTGAAGAAATCCTTGGGGACCGTGTTGAATTGGTTGTGGGTGACATTGCTGACGCAGCCTTGGTGGACCAATTAGCTGCTAAGGCTGATGCGATTGTTCACTATGCGGCTGAAAGCCACAATGATAATTCATTGAATGACCCATCACCATTTATCCACACCAACTTCATTGGTACATACACACTTTTGGAAGCGGCTCGCAAGTA
This sequence comes from Streptococcus australis, assembly GCF_047463015.1. Classification (GTDB taxonomy): domain Bacteria; phylum Bacillota; class Bacilli; order Lactobacillales; family Streptococcaceae; genus Streptococcus; species Streptococcus australis_F. The sequence continues at coordinate 165,586 of NZ_JASHER010000002.1, forward strand.
CGATATCCGTTTCCACCACGTGTCAACAGACGAAGTCTATGGAGACCTTCCATTGCGTGAAGATCTTCCTGGACATGGGGAAGGTCCGGGTGAAAAATTCACTGCTGAAACCAAATACAACCCATCATCCCCTTATTCATCAACCAAGGCTGCTTCAGACTTGATCGTGAAGGCTTGGGTTCGTTCTTTTGGTGTCAAAGCAACGATTTCAAACTGTTCAAACAATTACGGGCCATACCAACACATCGAGAAGTTTATCCCACGTCAAATCACCAATATCTTGTCTGGTATCAAACCAAAACTTTATGGTGAAGGCAAGAACGTCCGTGACTGGATCCATACCAACGACCACTCAACGGGTGTATGGGCTATTCTCACTAAAGGCCGTATCGGTGAAACCTACTTGATCGGTGCTGATGGTGAAAAGAACAACAAGGAAGTGCTTGAACTCATCCTTGAAAAAATGGGTCAACCAAAAGATGCCTACGACCGTGTAACAGACCGTGCTGGTCACGATTTGCGTTACGCCATCGATTCAACAAAATTGCGTGAAGAATTGGGTTGGGAACCACAATTCACAAACTTCGAAGCAGGTTTGGAAGAAACCATCAAGTGGTACACCGATCACCAAGACTGGTGGAAAGCTGAAAAAGAAGCTGTTGAAGCCAACTACGCGAAGACACAAGAAGTCATCAAATAAAAATAAGCCTCTCTTGATCAGGAATTCTGGTTGACTGAGGCTTTTCTATTTTAGAAACAAAAAAAGACCAAACGGTCTTTTTTTATTAGTTGGCAGTTGTGGTTGTATCACTGGCTGCAGGAGTAGTCTCAGATGTTGTTTCTCCTGTATTCGTATCTGTTTGTGACGCACTACTTGCATCCGTTTGAGTGTTGCTCGTGTCAGTTGCCTCACTGCTAGTATTGGTTTCCGTAGTGGTAGGAGTTGTATTGGTGTTCTCACTATCCTTCTCATGAACAACGACGACACTGGTGCTAGATTCTTTTTTATCTTCGGTCTTGTTAGTCGGCTTCATGATGCTATAGATGGTAAATGAAGTGACGATAATCCCGAGTAGACTAGCAATTGTAGCGACAATCATTTGGAAAAAGGAGAGGCTTTGTTTGACCTTTTCTCCTCTAGAGGGTCTGGAATCATCTTGATGCTTGTTTTTACGTGAATAGTTTGACATTCTCTTTTTTCTTCCTCTTCATTTCAATTCATGTCTCATTTAGAGGGACACTTTAGATATTATACGTCATTTTTGAGAAAATGTCTAAAAAGAAATGAAAGAGGTTGTTAAAATTTCAAATTGCTTTCAAACTGGACACTTTGTGTCTCGCTTGCCTCAGAGGACGTTTCAAAGTTTGCCTGTTCTTTTTCAGAGACGGAAATTGGTTGGTTTGTTTGACTAGGCTGGCTGATGATTTCATGGTTACTAAAACTAGAGGAGTCATTAGGAGAGATAAACTGACCGTTCGCCTGAACCTCTATCTTGTTTGGATCCGGGATAGAGTAGTCAATCTTACCCTTGAATTCCTTGGTTTTTGAAATCACTTTTACATCTTTGACACGGATGATACGACGGAACCAGCCATTGTATTCGACCAAGCAATTGAATTTGATGTAGCTATCGGATTCACCAGGGATTGGTTGGATAAGGCTCATTTCGCGGAGGCTGCCTTCATCTTCCCTAAAGTAAGGTGGCTTCTCCAAGGGCTGTTGTAGGTCACACTGTCCTTTACCGTGACAGGCTAGTCGGGCAGAAGGGAGGGAAAATGGAAGTGGTGGTAGGACAGTGAGCAGTCCTCCAAGAGCAAGACTTCCACCTAGGGCAATGGATAGATAGATTGGTCGTTTCATGTTTGTCTCCTTTTATCATCTTTCGGGACCAGTTCAGTTGTTGAACAAATGTTTTAAAAGCCAGAACGTAGTTTTGTAAGCGCTTGACAAAACTCTCAATCTTCATCATAAGCTATTTTGAGAAATTTACAAGTTTTCTGTCTGAAACTAGGAACAAAATGAAGCCTGCCAAATCCTTGTCCCTCCAACCTATAAATGTTACAATAAGATGATTGAAAATTGACTAGGAGAGAGTGGAAGATGATTTACTTTGATAATTCAGCAACAACCAAACCTTATCCAGAAGCCTTGGCTACCTACACGGAAGTCGCAAGCAAAATTTGGGGCAATCCCTCAAGCTTGCACAACCTGGGAAGTCAAGCGACCCGGATCTTGGAGGCATCTCGTAAGCAGATAGCTACCCTCCTAGGCAAGAAAGCAGAAGAAATCTATTTCACCTCAGGTGGGACTGAAGGAGACAACTGGGCGATCAAGGGAGTTGCTTTTGAAAAAGCTCCTTATGGAAAGCATATCATTGTCTCAGCTATTGAGCATCCAGCTGTGAAGGAATCGGCCCTTTGGCTACAAGGTCAAGGATTTGAAGTGGATATTGCTCCAGTCGATGCGCATGGCTTTGTCCAAGTAGAAGAGCTGGAAAAACTCTTGCGTCCGGATACAACCCTCGTTTCGATCATGGCTGTCAATAATGAAGTGGGTTCTATCCAGCCGATTCAAGCTATTGCAGACCTATTGGCGGATCGTCCGACCATCACTTTCCATGTCGATGGGGTTCAGGCGCTGGCTAAGGTTTCAACCGCTCTCTACCTACCAGAACGGGTGGATCTAGCGACCTTCTCCAGTCATAAGTTCCATGGACTTCGTGGGGTTGGCTTCCTCTATCTCAAAGAAGGCAAAAAGATCAGTCCCCTCTTAACAGGTGGCGGACAAGAAAAGGACCTTCGTTCGACGACTGAGAACTTAGCTGGAATTGCAGCGACTGCCAAGGCCTTGCGCTTGGCGATGGAGCGTCAAGAGGATTTTGAGCGTAAATGCCATCAGTTGAAGGAAGTCATTCGTGAGGAATTAACTCATTACCCAGATGTGACTGTCTTCTCAGGAGATGAGGGCTTTGCACCCCATATCTTAACTTTTGGTATCAAGGGAGTGCGAGGAGAAGTCATCGTCCACGCTTTCGAAGAGTATGAGATTTATATCTCGACAACCTCTGCCTGCTCTTCTAAGGCTGGCAAACCAGCTGGAACCCTGATTGCTATGGGAGTCGATAAGGCTCTGGCACAAACAGCAGTCCGCCTAAGCCTCGATCTCGAAAATGACATGAGTCAGGTCGAGCAATTTTTGACCAAGTTCAAACTGATCTATGAAAAGACGCGAAAGGTGCGTTAAGGAAAAGAAAAGGAAGTTACTATGCCATTAACTTATTCAGAAATTATGATCCGCTATGGGGAGCTTTCTACTAAAGGAAAGAACCGGATGCGCTTCATTAATAAATTGCGCAATAATATCTCAGATGTTTTGTCCATTTACCCAGCTGTCAAAGTGACGGCCGATCGAGACCGAGCTCATGCCTATCTAAATGGAACGGATTATGAACCGGTGGCTGAATCTCTTAAACAGGTCTTCGGGATTCAAAATTTTTCACCCGTTTACAAGATTGAAAAATCAGTCCCAACTCTAAAAGTGGCGGTGCAAGAGATCATGAAGGAGATTTACAAGGACGGCTTGACCTTTAAAATCTCAAGTAAGCGCAGTGACCATACCTTTGAACTCGATAGCCGTGAGCTCAACCAAACCTTGGGTGGCGCTGTCTTTGAAGCGATCCCAAGTATCCAAGCCCAAATGAAAAAACCGGATATCAACCTCCAAGTAGAGATCCGGGAAGAAGCAGCCTATATCTCTTATGAAACCATTAAGGGAGCAGGTGGTCTGCCAGTTGGGACGTCTGGTAAAGGCATGCTCATGCTATCTGGTGGGATTGATTCTCCAGTAGCGGGTTACCTAGCCTTGAAGCGAGGTGTGGACATTGAAGCGGTTCACTTTGCTAGCCCGCCTTATACCAGCCCGGGTGCGCTGAAAAAAGCCCACGATTTAACTCGTAAATTGACCAAGTTTGGGGGCAATATCCAGTTTATCGAGGTACCTTTTACTGAGATTCAAGAAGAGATTAAAGCCAAGGCACCAGAAGCCTATCTCATGACTCTGACCCGTCGCTTTATGATGCGCATTACAGACCGTATCCGTCAAATTCGTGGTGGCCTAGTCATCATCAATGGGGAAAGTCTTGGTCAGGTTGCCAGCCAAACACTGGAGAGCATGCAGGCCATCAATGCCGTGACCAATACGCCCGTCATCCGTCCAGTGGTGACCATGGACAAGTTGGAGATTATCGATATCGCCCAAGCCATCGATACCTTTGAAATCTCTATCCAGCCTTTCGAAGATTGCTGTACCATCTTTGCTCCGGATCGTCCAAAGACTAATCCAAAACTCAAAAATGCAGAGCAGTATGAGCAACGTATGGACGTGGAAGCCTTGGTGGAGCGGGCTGTCGCAGGTATTATCGTAACAGAGATCACGCCTCAAGCAGAAGCAGATGAAGTCGATGAGCTGATTGAGGATTTGTTGTAAGATCTAGTAAAATTGCTTGAAGAGTCAGCGAGACCAATCGATGAAAATGGGGAAAACGCTTGTTTTACTCAATTTTTATCATTAAATGATGAAAATCCGTTTTCAAGGGACAAAAATGCTTGTCTTTGTCTGATAGAAGTGATATACTAAGAGAGTTGACTATGCACATGCCTGTGCAACCGCTCGAACATCGTCGCTCATTTCCATGAGAGTAAGTGGTTCGTCCCACGATGCTAGGCGAGTCTTCACAAAATACGGGGAAACCCAAAAATACATAGGAGGTGCATAATGAGCACATACGCAATCATTAAAACTGGCGGAAAACAAGTTAAAGTTGAAGTTGGTCAAGCAGTCTACGTTGAAAAATTGAACGTTGAAGCTGGTCAAGAAGTTACATTTAACGAAGTTGTTCTTGTTGGTGGTGAAAACACTGTTGTCGGAACTCCACTTGTTTCAGGAGCTACTGTTGTTGGAACTGTTGAAAAACAAGGAAAACAAAAGAAAGTTGTTACTTACAAGTACAAACCTAAAAAAGGTAGCCACCGTAAACAAGGTCACCGTCAACCTTACACTAAAGTTGTCATCAACGCAATCAACGCTTAATTTTTAGGAGAACACATGATACAAGCAGTCTTTGAACGAGCCGAAGATGGCGAGCTGAGGAGTGCAGAAATTACTGGTCACGCCGAAAGTGGCGAATACGGCTTAGATGTCGTGTGTGCATCGGTTTCTACGCTTGCCATTAACTTTGTCAACTCAGTTGAGAAATTTGCAGGCTATGAACCGGAACTAGAATTAAACGAAGAAGAGGGTGGCTTCATGCGGGTCACAATCCCGACAGACATTCCACCTCATCAAAGAGAAATGACCCAACTATTCTTTGAATCATTTTTCTTAGGGATGGCAAACTTATCGGAGAACTCATCCGAGTTCGTCCAAACAAGAGTTATCACAGAAAACTAACTGGAGGAAAACAATTATGTTGAAATTGAATCTTGCTAACTTGCAACTTTTCGCCCACAAAAAAGGTGGAGGTTCTACATCAAACGGACGTGATTCACAAGCTAAACGTCTTGGAGCTAAAGCAGCTGATGGACAAACTGTAACAGGTGGATCTATCCTTTACCGTCAACGCGGTACTCACATCTACCCAGGTGTGAACGTTGGACGTGGTGGAGACGATACTTTGTTCGCTAAAGTTGAAGGCGTAGTACGCTTCGAACGCAAAGGTCGCGATAAGAAACAAGTTTCTGTTTACCCAATCGCAAAATAATTGCTTTAAATAGCATAAAATAAGGCTTTCCGATATATTCGGAGAGCCTGTTTTTTGTTTTGATACCCACGCTGATACCCATATTTTAAAAACCAATGTAGTAAGCGAACTTGTTAGCTACTTCATCCTTTGCTTTTTGGGTGACGTGAGCATAGATGTCCATAGTGGTTTGAATATTCTCATGACCGAGTCTTTCCTGAACCTCCTTGATAGTAGCACCAGCTTCGAAAAGTAGTGAGCAGTGTGTATGTCTGAATCCGTGAGGAGTGATACGCTTGAAATCAGGGTACCTTCTCCAAACTCGATTCAGCAAGTTATTGACATGCACAATACTTTTAGGGCTGCCTGATTCGTTTTTAAATAATAAGCCTTTTGTACTGTATTTATGCCAATCTTTCAAAATTTCAATAGTTTTTGGATCCAGCGATATTGTTCGCTGGCCTTTTTTCGTTTTTGGAGTCTGAAATATGATTTTATTGTTTTCTCCCTTTGCTAGTGTTTGGTTAACTTTTAGTTGCCCACTCTCCAAATCAATATCAGTCTATCTTAATGCGCCTACCTCGTTTTTCCTCATCCCTGTGAAAGCCAACAAACGGAAGAAAGTGAGCATTTCTATATCATCAAGTTCCTGGACCATTTCAAAAAAAGTTTTCAGCTCTTCTTTATTATAGAATTGTTCAAGCTCTTCCTTATCTTTCTTTTTTCTTTTTGGTTTTAGAGTTTTTCTCATTGGATTGCTATCAATCAATTCCATAGATATTGCATAATCAAATATCTGATTAGCAATGCTGATGATCCCGAAAAATCGCTGATATTCTTCAGCCCATTTATTGACTTGAGCTTGGCACATAGATAGAGTAATTTTATTTATAGGCTTATCTCCAAAATGAGGGATAATAAGTCTGTCTGCTCTGTCAATTTGGCTAACATAGGTTGATTCTTTAACTGTATTTCGATAATGCTCTTTCCAAGTTTCATATACCTGATTGAAAGTAGTAGTTGTGTTTCTGCTTCTAAAGGTTTTCTTCTCATAATCAGATAAACACTTGGCTTCAGCCAGTCTAGCTTCTCGTTCGGTTTTAAAGCCACGTCTAAGAGTAACAATCTTCTTGCCAGTCAAAGGGTCAATTCCATGATAGGCTTTAAAATAGTAGGCGAAACCATCACCTTTTTTATATTTTTTGATCATTGATTTTTACCTCATTTCTTGTTAAAATGGGTATAAGAAAAAGACCTTTTGAATGGCTTTTCTTATACCGCATTCCTCACACTCAATTTTTGGCGAAGGAGAGTGTGGGGAATTTTTTATATTGCATTTGATAATAAACGAGAGTTATCCAAAACTTCTTTGTGAGATAGCAATATTATTTTATTTTTACTATTTTCATTAAATATAGCTTGCGTTTCTGCTACTTTATCAAATTTATGATGGATATCATCAACGACAGCAATGTATTCAACATTATCTTTATGGTTTTGCAAAATACGTGTATCCATCGCAAGTAACTTAGCTCTATTAAGATCGTTTCCATTCGAAATAGTTCTTATAAGTCTCTCGTTTTTGATTGTAGGAATAGCAAAGTCAAATTGAACAGTGATACCCTCTTTTCCAGAAAAAGATGGCCTTCTTGTGAAAAGTACCTCTCTCTTCACTAAAGTTTTTTCTATTTCATCGTGAAAAACATTTTTTATTGATGTATCTCGCAAAACAATCATATCATTCACTTGCATAATAGTCTGAAGTAAGCGTTGTTTCGCAAGCGGAAATTTATCAAGACTGGTAGTAATACATAACTCTCCATTTTCGATTTTTGTTCCCAAATTGTTTACGATTGTATTAATTAAATTATTTTTGTATGTTGAGCGATTAGAGAAGGAAACACCGTGGCTTTTCAAATTGTTAATTGTCCATCCATCATCTGTAAGTGTCACACGACCATCTGATAAAAATTCAGCATATAATACGATATGATCAAAATCATTGTCTAAAAACGGTGTACTTATCTCTACAAAATTCTTTTCTAAATCATTGAATTGGTATTCTTTCAACAACCAATCAAAAAATATTTTTTTAAGTGTATTTGAGTTATTCATCATCAACCTCCGTCTCTATGTGTGTATATTTGATGAATTCAGAAAATACGTCCACAATGTGAGTTAAATTAGGAAAGTCAGAATTTTTTAGTGGGATTGCAATACTATCTTTTTTATCGTATCGATTAGAATATATATGGATGTGATTTCCCTCTATAATTGATCCGTCAGGATTTAAATGTCTATTAGATGGGTTTATATCTACTCTGACCAAATGATCATGAGAATTTTTGAATCTAATATGAATACTGTATCTCTCAGGCTTTATTCTTCCTCTGTAAATGTGAAGTATATATTGAATGTCATCGTCGTCAATAACACCTTCGTCTACATCTATTTTACCAAATAAAGAAGAGATTATGGTATATATTTCATTAAAAGATAACAGACTTTTAGGGTATTTCAACTTGTTAATTAATTCTTGTACTTCATGATCATTTAAAGCATTGTAATTCATTAGTTTATCATTCCTTATTATAAAATCCCCAACATTTAAAATTTGGCAAGGCCAAGTGTAGGGATGTTTACATTCTTGCAATTGTTTGATTTTCGGTAAATGTTAATGTTGACTTGTTAAAGCCTTATATTCATCAATCACCATCGTTTCGTTAGCGATGGTTTTTAAATTATACCGTTCCATAAAATGGATGTAATTAAATTCTGACATATCATCCATAGTTTTTAATTCTTCTTCTAATAGATGATGAATCATGCTACGATCAGCTTGTAGCTCACACAACTCCCTATTAACCTCATACTGGACTGGGCTATGTTCTTTATGTCCCAATTCATGTAGAGCTACTTGTTTTTGATCTTGCTCCGATAGATTGATATCGAGAGCAAGGACTTTTAATGCCGAATTGAAGAATCCTGGACTGTGCCATTCGCTTCCATAAAAGTAGCATAGGCTCACACCCTCCTGGGCGCAAAGCTCTCTTACAGTCATAAATGCACCTCTATTTATTTTTTAAGTGTGCCTCCAAGACTGCTGTAATAAAGTCAATATCTTCTTCGGTAAGTGGTTTTCCATCGAATAACATTGATTGTGCAGCAATGTCTCTGAGGTCTAATGGTGCAGAAGCATCACCATCTTTCGCAATGTGTGGGTTTTCTGTGCGTCCTAGTAAGTAGTCGGTGGACACGTTGAAGTAGTCAGCGATTTCTTGTAATCGTTCGGAGCTGATCTTTTGTCGCTTTAAAGAATACAGAGTATTTTTACTGTATCCGAGTTTTTCTTCAACTTGATTTAGAGATAAGCCCTTTTTTCGAGCTAATTCTCTAACTTTTTCAAATGTTGGGAACATTGATTTATCAACCTTTCTGAGAGATTGACAAAAAATATTTAAATCATTTATTTAAAAGTGTTGACAAAGTAAATAAATGATTTAAAATAGTTTTTGTAAGTTAATGAGTTAGTAAAAAACGAAGTTAAAACTTATCTAAAAATAAATAGCTTTGGCGAGCAAGAAAATTGATAGATATAAGGTTTTATCAAGGTTTTTAATTATGCTTACATTTTAAATTATTTATTTAAAACTGTCAAGCGTTTTATAAAATAATTTACTAACTCTTTAACTTATAGATTTGATAGAGAGGAGGAACAGCAGATGCCAAGACCAAAACATTGGCCGTATGTTATTAAAAGAAACATAGAAAAGCCACGATTTAACAGTTTGCGTTTCCGTGGCAATAAATTGATTTTGAACTCCAAAGAATTAAAAGGGGTAAAATTTTATGAATTGAAAAGGCTAGATGTGTCGAGAAAATTTTCTGAACTAAAAGTTACTTTACTTGTTGAGTTGGTCTGAAATAACTTTTGAAATGACTTCTATAGAGATGTCTTTTAAAACATTCAATGAAAATGAACCTACTTTTGAAGCTACGCTCTTAGTTTTATTCCAATTTGTATCTTGTCTAATGTTAGCCAGAAACTCATGTGCTTCTGGAGACAAGTCGATAATAATTGCGGATAAATCATAAGTATAAGTTACTTCTCCAATAAAAAATCCTGCGTAATCCGCTTGACGAATATGGTAAAAAATCGTATCCACTCCATATTTATTAAACAAAGGTTCGTCCTTTTCTTCGTTGTAAATCACAACATTATCAAATGTAGATTTTGCTTCGATATCAAGTAATAGGTCACGAATGCAGTCAGGGTTCAGCTTCATTGTTCCACCTCATAATTATTTTTTTAAAACTATTATAGCAGAAAGGAGAAAGTTACATGAGTCAACAACATCGTAAGTGGATCGAACTTGTAAAACAGCGCATTGAGAAGCGTGGGTGGTCACAGAGTGATCTAGCTATCGTTGTAGGTGTTAGTCCTTCAGCCATCACACAGCTTTTCAAGGATGGTAAAGGCAGTGATGACTTGAAGCTTCGTATCAATAAAAAGTTGCAAATTAATGAGTCCTGGGAAAAATTTGAGGAGTAGGAAGGGTGAAAGAAAATATAAAACATCTTCATGTACGCATAAAGCATTTTCAGTCATTGATTGCTTATATGTCTGGGCATGAGAAAAAGTATTATTTAGAAAAAGATTGGTTCGATAACCCAACTCTAATTTCTATAGAAGACGCAAAAAAAGAAGTAGAACAAGCTCAGAAAATGCTTGGACTACTTTCTAGACGGTCTGTTATGGAATGTATTTTGCGATTACTGCACCGATTATTCCACCTAGGATAAGGTTTATAATCCATAGAATCATTTGTCCATAGGTTGTTTCCTGAAAAGTGGAATAAAGTCCCTTGACAGATACTCCCCTGATTGTCCATATGGAAACGTTGGTCTTCAATGTTTTATTGATAGCATGTGTAACAAATGTGGAGAACAGATTAACTTTACTCGAAGTTGACATACTGAGTTTTACGTATTCCCCATTGTCGAAAGCTTCTGCTTCATCTTTGCCGGTAAGGAATTGTTTTGGATTAAAATTATTCAAATGTAGTAGTTTTTCAATATGTGGATTCTCAATATAATTACCACCGTATAGTAATTTGAACAAATGACCAAGATCTATTTTCTTATCGTTGTCGATAGCGACTGGTGAGCCACCAAGAACCTTGAATCGTTGTTCTAGAGCATTGAAACCGAAGACGCTATCTCTCATATTCCAGTGAATCCAAGTTTTATCGGAGTTTTTATCTACAAATGCAAAGAAATCACTTAGCAATTCTTTTTCGATAATTCTGTAATTCTCATCTGTGATAGGAATGTGTAACATTTCAGAGTATTGATGAATTGAAAAGTTATTCGTTTGAGCATTATTGAATTGACGAACGGATATTGATGCAATTCTGGGGCTTTTCCCCCCTAGATTGTAGAAACTTTCGCACGAATAATGAATAATGAGATATTTTTCTGGTTTGTTTTCGATTCCTTTTAAAACACCAGATGCGTATTTGTAATCTGTATATCGGGACATCTTTAGCCTCAGATAATATTATTTATTAATTATTATATCATAAATAAAAAGGAGGAAAGGAATGGAAGAATTTATTGATGATCTTGAAAAAGAAAAAGACCACCTTGAAAAAATCATTAAGGTAGTCGGTACTGATTGAATAAATGCAAAAAGCCACTGCAGGAACAGCGGCTCAAAAAAAATAACTACTTAGATTATAGCACATTTGGAGGTTAATATGAACATCCTAAGTGAAGAATTTGAAAGTGGCATTAGGATGGTGGTACGAGAGCAGTTCAAAGAGTCTTATACTGACTTTCTTTCTCACGGGACAGCTGAGAAACGCTGGTTATCTATCGTAAGCGCAGCTCACTACGCTGATTGCAGTTCTAATACCATCTGTAAATGGTTCAAGATGGGGCTGAACTTATACAAAACTTTCAATAAATACGAGGTTAATATTTTATTTCTTCGTCTTCAGACTTCTATTGATGTCCCCATCTTTTTTCATCCTCTAGATTATGGTATAATGGAGTGATATTGTTAGAAGGAAGAAGACATGAATATTCAACAATTACGCTATGTTGTCGCGATTGCCAATAGTGGTACTTTTCGTGAAGCAGCTGAAAAAATGTACGTCAGTCAGCCGAGTCTGTCCATCTCTGTGAGAGACTTGGAGAAGGAACTGGGCTTTAAGATTTTCCGTCGGACTAGTTCAGGGACTTTCTTGACCCGCCGCGGGATGGAATTTTATGAAAAGGCCCAAGAATTGGTCAAGGGCTTTGATGTTTTTCAAAACCAATATGCCAATCCTGAGGAAGAAAAGAAGGAATTCTCAATCTCGAGTCAGCACTATGATTTCCTTCCCCCTTTGATTACCCAATTCTCAGTCCTTTATCCTGAGAATAAAGACTTCCGGATTTTTGAGTCTACGACAGTTCAAATCCTGGATGAAGTGGCTCAGGGTCATAGTGAATTGGGGATTATCTACCTCAATAAGCAAAATACTAAAGGGATCATGCAACGGGTGGATAAATTGGGCTTGGAAGTCGTTGACCTGATTCCTTTCCAGACCCATATCTATTTGCGTAAGGGCCATCCATTAGCCAAGAAAGAATCCTTAGTGATGGAGGACTTGGCACACCTACCGACTGTTCGCTTTACCCAGGAAAAGGATGAGTATCTCTACTATTCGGAGAACTTTGTCGATACGAGTAGCAGTTCCCAGCTCTTCAATGTGACGGACCGCGCAACCCTGAATGGGATCTTAGAGCGGACCGATGCCTATGCGACTGGTTCTGGCTTCTTGGATAGCCAGTCGGTGAATGGGATTACGGTTATCCCCTTGATCGATGATCTGAATAATAAAATGGTCTATGTCAAACGGGAAGAGGTAGATCTCTCACCAGTGGCTGAGAAGTTTGTCCAAGTCATGGAAGCTTACTTTGATGAGAAGAGGTAGGCAATGAAGAGAAAAGTAAGTATTTTTATTAGTATCCTCCTCTTGATCCTTCTGGATCAAGCGGTGAAGGGATATGTCGTCAAGGAAATCCCACTGGGGGGTATGCGTCGCTTCATTCCCAAAGTGGTCAGTTTGACCTACCTCAAGAACTCTGGAGCGGCCTTCTCCATGCTAGAAAACCAACAGTGGTTCTTTACCATCATTACTTTGATTGCGATGGGGGCAGCCTTTGTCTATCTCTATCGTCATATCAAAGGCTCCATTTGGCTTTTGTTGGGGTTGACCTTGATTATTTCAGGGGGAATTGGCAACTTTATTGACCGGCTCCGTCAGGGCTTTGTCGTCGATATGTTCCACTTGGATTTTATGAATTTTGCCATCTTCAATGTAGCGGATATCTATTTAACCATCGGGGTGGGACTGCTACTGATTTATCTATTGAGAGAGGAGAGCCATGGAAGTTAGAGTAGAAGTCGCTGGAGCGCGACTGGATAAGGCCGTCTCAGAGTTGACTGAACTCTCACGTGGCTTGGCCAATGAGCAGATCAAGGAAGGAAAGATCCTCGTCAATGGTCAAGTCAAAAAGGCCAAATATACCGTAAAAGAAGGGGATGTTATCAGCTATGAAGTCCCTCAAGTGGAAGAAGTGACCTACGAGGCAGAAGATATTCCCTTAGAGATTGTCTATCAAGATGCGGATGTCGCAGTGGTCAACAAGCCCCAGGGCATGGTGGTCCATCCGAGTGCCGGTCATACCAGTGGGACCCTGGTCAATGCCCTTATGTATCACATCAAGGACTTGTCAGGGATCAATGGTGAGCTTCGTCCGGGGATCGTCCATCGGATTGACAAGGACACCTCTGGCCTTCTCATGGTGGCCAAGAATGATGTGGCCCATGTAGCCTTGGCAGATGAGCTCAAGGCTAAGAAGTCCCTGCGCAAGTATTGGGCTATTGTCCACGGCAATCTTCCTAACGATCGGGGTGTTATTGAGGCGCCGATTGGGCGGAGTGACAAGGACCGTAAGAAGCAGGCTGTGACAGCCAAAGGAAAACCAGCTCTGACCCGTTTCCATGTCTTGGAGCGTTTCGGGGATTATAGCTTGGTCGAGTTGCAATTGGAGACAGGCCGGACCCACCAGATTCGGGTTCACATGGCCTACATTGGCCATCCAGTCGCTGGTGATGAAGTCTATGGCCCTCGCAAGACTTTGAAAGGCCATGGCCAGTTCCTCCATGCTAAGACACTGGGCTTTACCCATCCTCGGACGGGAGAGGTCATGGAGTTTTCAGTAGAGGTTCCGGAGATTTTTCAAAAAACCTTGGAGCAGCTTCGTCAAGGATAAGCATTCAATCATCAAAACGAGTTTACCTCTTGTGGGTCAAACTCGTTTTTTTGTGGACAAATGGGGGTTTCCCCTGGTCCGCTCTTAGTATTTTTTAAGGCTTTCATGGTATAATGTTACAATCGAATACTCTGGAGAATGAATGGATGAAGAATAAGAGAATTGTGTTTAAAGTGGGAACCTCTTCCCTAACCAATCAAGATGGAAGCTTGTCTCGGAGCAAGGTCAAGGCCATCACCCAGCAACTAGCTCTCTTACATGAGCAAGGGCATGAATTGATTTTGGTCTCTTCGGGGGCGATTGCGGCTGGTTTTGGTGCGCTTGGCTTTAAAAAACGCCCGACCAAAATCGCAGACAAGCAGGCTTCTGCAGCAGTTGGCCAAGGGTTGCTGTTAGAAGAATATACCTCTAATCTACTGGTACGCGACATCGTATCTGCCCAGGTCCTCTTGACCCAGGATGACTTTGTTGACCAACGCCGCTATAAAAATGCCCACCAGGCTCTCTCTGTCCTCTTGCAAAGAGGGGCCATTCCGATCATCAATGAGAACGATACAGTTTCGATTGAAGAACTCAAGGTCGGAGACAACGATACCCTAAGTGCCCAAGTGGCGGCTATGGTCCAGGCAGATCTCTTGGTCTTGCTGACGGATGTGGATGGTCTCTATACAGGACATCCCCAAAAGGATCCGACTGCCAAGCGTTTGGAACGGATCGATTCGATCAGCAAGGACATTATCGAGATGGCCGGTGGAGCAGGCTCAAGTAATGGGACAGGTGGCATGCTGACAAAAATCAAAGCAGCCACCATTGCCACCGAGTCAGGAGTTCCTGTTTACATTTGCTCGTCCTTGAAGGAAGACGCTCTTCTAGAAGCAGCAGAGAAGACTCAGGATGGTAGCTATTTTACAGCTCAGGACAAGTTTTTGCGCAATCAGAAACAGTGGCTGGCCTTCTATGCCCCTAGCCAAGGGTCTGTATGGCTGGACCAAGGGGCGGTTAAGGCTGTCAAAGAAGAGGGCAAGAGTATCCTTGTGTCTGGTGTGGTAAAGGTTGAGGGAGCTTTCTCTTTCTTCGATATTATCACGGTTCATGATGGAGAGACTGGACAGGTCATTGGGAAAGGGCGTACCCGCTTAGGGGCTGCGGCCATTAAGGATTTGCTCCATGGTCAAAAGCCAAAGGGTATTGTCATTCACCGGGATGATTGGATTACCATCACACCTGAGGTAGAACTCTTATTTACAGAATTTTAAAGGAGGGATTAGATGGAGACGATTGACCAGATTCGCCTGGCTAAACAGGCCAAAAAAAGTATTAATACTGCAACAAGTGATGAGAAAAATAAAGCCTTAAGAGCGATGGCCGACGCCTTGGTTGACGCAACAGCTGATATTTTGGCTGCTAATCAATTGGATATGGAAGCAGCTCAGGGCCGGATTTCGGAGGTAATGCTGGATCGCCTGCTCTTGACAGAAGAGCGCATTCAAGCCATGGCCGATGGGATTCTCCAAGTGGCTGCCCTACCCGATCCAGTCGGAGAACTCTTGGAGGAGCGGACCCTGGAGAACGGTTTGGTCATTCAGAAGAAACGAGTGGCCATGGGGGTTATTGGGATTATCTATGAAAGTCGTCCAAACGTGACCTCTGATGCAGCAGCCTTGGCCCTGAAAAGCGGGAGTGCTGTTGTTCTGCGCAGTGGCAAGGATGCCTATCAGACAGCCCATGCCATCGTTAGCGCCTTAAAAACAGGTTTGCAAGCAACCACCATTGATCCTGCTGTCCTCCAGTTGGTCGAAGATACCAGTCGGGAGAGCAGTCTGGTCATGATGAAGGCCAAGGGGGATCTAGACCTTCTCATTCCACGTGGGGGAGCTGGCTTGATCCAGGCAGTTGTAGAGCAAGCAATTGTCCCTGTGATTGAGACAGGAACAGGGATTGTCCACGTCTATGTCGATCAAGCGGCAGATTTAGACAAGGCTCTCAATATCATCCAGAATGCCAAGACCAGCCGACCATCCGTCTGTAATGCCATGGAAGTTCTCTTGGTGCATGAAGCTATTGCTGATGACTTTCTGCCACTAGTGAAGAAAGTCTTGGTAGAAGAGGCTCCGGTGCCAGTGGAACTGCGCTTGGATGCTCAGGCTCAACAAATCATTGCTGGGACACCAGCTTCTGAGACTGACTTTGATACGGAATTCTTAGATTATGTCATGGCTGTCAAGGTGGTTCCTTCTGTAGAAGAAGCGATTGCTCATATTGAAGCCCACAGTACCCATCATTCAGATGCCATTGTTTCTGAAGATCCAAGAGCCATTGAAGTCTTCAGCAACCAGGTGGACTCGGCAGCCGTTTATGTCAATGCCTCGACCCGCTTCACAGATGGCGGAGAGTTTGGCCTAGGCTGTGAGATGGGGATCTCGACCCAGAAGCTGCATGCGCGTGGTCCTATGGGATTGCGTGAGCTGACCAGCTATAAGTATCTGGTCACTGGAAATGGTCAAGTGAGGTAAGAGATGAAAGTAGCATTTATCGGACTTGGAAACATGGGCGCTAGTCTGGCCAAAGCAGTCGCAAAAGAAGTGGCTGCCACAGATTTACTTTTGGTCAATCGTTCCCCTCAAAAGGTGGAAGAATTCATCAGCAAGTATGGCGGCACAGCGTCTCATGTTCAACAGGCCTTTGAAGAGGCAGAGGTTATCTTCTTAGGGGTCAAACCCTATCAAATCTTCCCTCTCCTAGAAGAGTATCAGAACATTTTGGCCGAACGTTCCAATCTCTTACTGGTTTCCATGGCTGCAGGCCTGGAGCTAGAAAAAATGGCTGATGTGATCCAGAATGACCAGGTGGGTCTCATCCGCATCATGCCCAATACGCCCGTAGCCATTGGTCAAGGTGTCATCAGTCTGGCCCGCTCCCAAGTAGTGACAGACCAGCAAGTAGCCCAAGTCAACCAGCTCTTAACAGGAGCAGGGGTCCTCTACGAAATCGAGGAAACATTAATGGATCCTGCAACGGCTGTCGCAGGCTGTGGTCCAGCCTTTGTCTATCAGATGATCGAAGCCATGGCAGATGCAGGAGTAAGCTTAGGGCTTACTCGAGAGCAAGCCTTGCAGATGGCTGCACAGACCTTCCAAGGCGCTAGTCAAATGGTCCTAGAGACAGGCGAGCACCCAGCCCGCTTGCGAGATGCAGTTTGTAGCCCAGGTGGCTCTACTATCGCAGGAGTCAATCGTCTGGAACAAGTTGGCTTACGGGGCGACATTATTGCAGGAGTGGAAGCAGCCTACAAACGTACCCAGGAAATGGGACAAGAGGCAGCGAAGAAATAGAAAAAAGATTGGTTTTTGGCCAATCTTTTTTACGTTAGAGCGATTCTATTTCTACCAAACCATTTTCGGTCAGACGATAGATTTTTTGGCAGACTTCTTTGAGGAAGGTCCGGTCATGGGAGACTGTAACTAGTCCGCCTGGGTAGTCTGCGAATAGGCGTCGAATTTCTGGTTGGGAAGTGGGGGAAAAATTGCGGGTAGGCTCGTCCAAGAGCAGAAACTGGGGACTTGTGAGTACTAGTTGCAGGAGAAAGAGTTTTCCTTGCTGGCCACCAGAAAGTTCTGAGATCGGATGGTGCATTTCCGAATAGGTAAAGTTGAGGGAGGCTAAATGCAATTGAATGGTGTTGATTTCTTCGCGATCGCCTGAATGCTGTAGAAATTGAACCGGTGTCTGAGTCAAAGGAAGGCCTTCAGTGTAATCTTGAGGCATATAGGCAGTACGGATGCTCTCATTCTTCTGTAAGATCTCCCATATCATTTTTAGGAAAGTGGATTTCCCTACACCGTTAGAACCGATAATCCCTATTTTGTCCTGCCCTTGAAGAGTGAGGGAGAGGTTCTTAATCAGGACCCGATCACCAATTGCGAGATCTTCCTGATCTAAGAGAAGGACTCGTTTTTGAGGAGACAAGGGAGTGAGGTGAGGAAAATGCAGATTGATGACTTCCTCATCATAGGGTTGGGGAGTCATAGATTGGAATACTCGCTCGTAGCGCTTTTCTTGTGAGAGGAGGGACTTCATTTTCTTTGCCAGGAGACGTCCAGCGGTACTATCCTTAGTGTTTCGTAAGGATGTTTCAACTTGCTGACGGACGCGACGATGCTTCTCCATTGTTTTTCGGTAGGTTCGTTGATCGTTGGCAGCTTGCTGGGACTGCTGCTTGAATTGTTGCTCCCTCTGGCTACTGTAGTCTTGATAGCCTAGGTGCTCTACAATGGTTTCAGCCTCCTTGCGGTGTTTGATCTGTCTTAGATGGATGATCGTATCCGCTGTCTGAGTCAAAAAATCCTCATGATGGGAAATAAATAAAATGGTTTTGGGGCTTGTTTGGATCATCTGCTGGAGCCAGTCCAGGGTCTCTAAATCTAGATCGTTTGAGGGTTCATCTAAAAATAGCAATTCATGAGGACGACAAAGTTCGTGAAGCAGTTGGACCTTGAGGGCTTCTCCTCCAGATAGACTTCCGATGGTTTGATCGCTTGCAAAGCGGTCGCTATTAAAATGCAATTGATCAGCCAGTCTGTAGAGGCTGGCATAGTCTAGCTCGTCCTCTCCAAAAAAATATTCTCCCAAAGTTTTTCCCTTCAATGCTTCCGGCAAAGACTGGGGAATATAGGCATAGGAGTGAAAGGAAGTGGTGATTTCTCCTTCTATGGTCAGATAATCTGGTAGAGATTTTGGGGACATGAGGACCTGAAGTAAGGAAGATTTTCCATTCCCTTCTTCGCCAATAATAGCAACTTTTTCTCCTTCATGTATGGTTAGGGACAGATTACGTACTAGATCGCGTAAATCTTTTGTATGGCGGATAGTGAGGTGGGATAGTTTTAGCATAAGATTCCTTTCTACTGGGACAAAAAACAGCTCTACCTATTTAGTAGAGCTGTATTCAAGCGGAACCCAAGCAGAAAAAGACCTAATTTAGCCAACAAAAGGTTGGAGAATAGGCGAGAGGGTACACAAAAAGAGATAGAACAAGCAGTCCACTAAATAAAGTATCTTATTTAACGAAACTTAGTTGTTCATATCTCCTTACCTCCGAATGTGATTAGCTTTATTCTATTCCTTTCATTCCTTCTTGTCAAGGAAATCCTTGCTTTACCCTCTCTTTTCTGCTCGGGCTTTGGTGCGAAATGTGGTATAATAAAGGTTATGCAAGCTAAACCGTCCTCTGCCTATGTGCATATTCCATTTTGTACCCAGATTTGTTATTATTGTGACTTTTCGAAGGTTTTTATCAAGAATCAACCGGTCGATGCCTATCTGGAACACCTAATCCAGGAGACGCGGTCTTATGAGATTGGCAAACTCCGGACCCTCTACATCGGTGGAGGGACTCCGACAGCTCTATCTGCCCAGCAACTGGCCTATCTCTTGACAGAATTGCCCAAGGTCATGGACCTATCGGAGGTAGAGGAGTTTACCATCGAGGCCAATCCTGGAGATTTGGATTCGGATAAGATCGCAGTCCTCAAGGACTCTCAGGTCAATCGGGTCTCTCTGGGGGTTCAAACCTTTGATAATAAGATGTTGAAGAAGATTGGGCGGAGCCACCAGGAGCAGGATATCTATGATAATATAGAGCGCTTGAAGCTGGCTGGTTTTGATAATATTTCGATCGACCTCATTTATGCGCTTCCGACGCAAACCATGGAGCAGGTCAAGGAAAATGTCGCTAAGGCTCTTGCCCTCGATATTCCCCATATGAGTCTCTATAGCTTGATTCTGGAGAATCACACTGTCTTTATGAATCGCATGAGACGGGGCAAGCTTCCTCTTCCTAAAGAGGAGTTAGAAGCGGAGATGTTTGAATACATTATTCAGGAGTTGGAGCGTGCGGGCTTTGAGCATTATGAAATATCCAATTTCTCCAAGCCTGGTTTTGAAAGTCGACATAATCTCATGTATTGGGACAATGCCGAGTATTATGGTCTGGGAGCTGGTGCATCTGGCTATGTCAATGGTGTTCGCTACAAGAATCATGGCCCTATCCGTCACTATATGCAGGCGGTCGAAGAGGGAAATGCGCGTGTCCAAGAAGAACATCTGACTCAGACTGAAATGATGGAAGAAGAGATGTTTCTGGGACTGCGTAAGAAAACAGGCGTTTCCAAGAAGCGTTTCGAAGAAAAATTTAGTGTGAATTTTGACCAACAATATGGACCAGTGGTTGAGGAATTGACCCAGCAGGGACTCTTGGTTCCAGATGACAAGCAAGTTCGGATGACCAAGAGAGGTTTGTTCCTTGGTGATACCGTAGCAGAGAAATTTATATTGGAGTAAAAGATGGCTAAAATTTATCAGTATGACATGAAAGTTCCTTTTGATATGAGCGATGTGAATGGCTTTATCAAGATGCCCCAGCTCATCCTCCTGTCCTTGCAGGTCTCAGGCATGCAGTCCATGGAGATCGGTGTCAGTGACAAGGACCTGCTCGAACAGTACAATCTAGTCTGGATCATCACCGACTATGACATCAGGGTTCATCGCCTACCGGTCTTTGATGAACTGATTACCATTGAGACTCAAGCACTCGCCCACAATCGTCTCTTTTGCTATCGTTCCTTTGTCGTTAGAGACCAGAAGGGGGAAGCCATCGTCGAGATGGTGGCTACCTTCGTCTTGATGGACCGGGACAGCCGCAAGGTCCAATCTGTACCAGAGGAGATCACAGAGCCATATGAGTCACCATTTGAGAAGAAGATCCGCCGTGGTCCACGCTATCCAGAACTGAATGGAGCCATGGAGCAGGACTACCATGTGCGTTTCTATGATCTCGATATGAACGGCCATGTCAACAACAGCAAGTACTTGGACTGGGTCTTTGAAGTCATGGGAGCGGAATTCCTAACCCAGCATATCCCCAAACGGGTCCATCTCAAGTATGTCAAGGAAGTCTTGCCTGGAGGAATGATCACCTCTAGCGTCGAGCGGGAAGGGATGATCAGCAACCATGTCATCTCATCAGAAGGCCAAATCCACGCCCAAGCCCTCATCACTTGGGAAGAAATAGATAAGGAGACATTATGGAAAAACGAAGATTAAAACAGAAAAAAGAAGACTTGATGGAGGTTCAACGGCGGGTTGTTGCTTATGCTCGTCGTAAGAAAAATCCCCTCTATGTGTTGGGAGATGGTTTCTTGACCTTAGTCGCAGCCTTTTATATCTTTATTGAGGAAGCGATTCGCTTTATCCGCTACCGGTTGAGTTTTGAAGCCTTTATGCGTTTTCTCAAGGAAGATGTTCGCTGGTATCGTGTCTGGATTCATTTGATTTTGGCCTTTATCCTGCCAGTCGTTGTCTTTTCCTTGAGTATCACCAGCCAAGCGGGTAGCTTCTGGAGTAACTTCTTTGATAAGCTCTCTCAAGGTGTCCTCTTTAGTACGACTGTCAGCCTCGCAGCGACTTTAATGACAGATTTCATCGAGACCATGAAGCCTATCCAGGCAGGGAAAGAAAGCAATGAGGAAAAAGAGAGCGGCGTCTATACCATCACCATTGATCAGGCTAAGATCGGTGGCTTGATGGTGACCATCGTCATCTTGATGATTTCATCCTTCCTCTTTACTCAGGCTGGAAAAGCAAGTATCAATTTCTTCGGTCTTGTCCTTCAATTTGCCCTATATGGAGCTTGTTTGCTTCTGTATGGAGCAGGAGGCCAGTTTCAAGATCAGGAGAAAGTAGCAGAGGAAGCAAGTGAAAAAGGAGATCAAGAATCCCATGACTTATAAGGGTTATTTAATCGACTTAGACGGAACCATCTACAAGGGCAAAGAGCGGATCCCAGCTGGGGAAGCCTTTGTCCACGAATTGCAAGAGCGTCAGATCCCCTATCTCTTTGTGACCAACAATACTACCCGGACGCCGGAAATGGTCCAAGAAATGCTGGCAGGCCAGTTCAATATCGAAACGCCATTAGATACCATCTATACAGCGACACTAGCAACCATCGATTATATGGTGGATATGAATCTTGGGAAAACTGCCTATGTCATTGGAGATGTAGGCTTGAAACACGCCATTGCTGAGGCAGGCTTTGTCGAAGATACGGTAAATCCAGCCTATGTCGTGGTGGGTCTTGACTGGGAAGTGGACTATGAGAAATTCTCTATTGCGACCTTGGCCATTCAAAAGGGAGCCCATTTCATCGGGACAAATCCAGACCTCAATATCCCGACAGAGCGCGGGATGATGCCAGGTGCTGGTGCTCTAAATGCCCTGATCGAAGCAGCAACGCGCGTGAAGCCAACCTTTATCGGCAAGCCCAATGCCATCATCATGGATAAGGCCATCGCTCACCTGGGACTAGAGCGCGAAGAAGTGGTCATGGTGGGAGATAATTACCTGACCGACATCCGAGCAGGGATTGACAATGGCATTCCTACTTTGCTAGTGACCACTGGCTTTACCAAGCCAGAAGAAGTACCAGACCTGCCCTTGCCACCAACGCACGTCCTATCGAGCTTAGCGGAGTGGGATTTCGATGCGTGATCGGTTGAAAGTAACGGGATTTGTCCTCTGGCTCTTAGCAACGGTGATTTTGGGGACCATTCTACTAGCCTGGTTGATCTATCCCATGGAGATTAGCTGGTTACGAATTCAGAATCGGACCGGTTTGGCTCCAACAGTCATTCAGAAGAATTTTCAGATCCTCATGCGGTATTTGACCAGTCCCTTTACCTGGAAGCTGGACATGCCGGATTTTCCATCTTCTCCCGATGGGCTCCATCATTTTCAAGCAGTCAAGTACCTCTTTCACCTGACCCAGGTCTTATTCCTGATCTTGTTGCCAGTAGCTGTACGATTTATTCGAACAGTGATGCGTAAGGGCTACGCAGGTCTCTATCGCCCTTTATTTGGTGGGATGGTTCTCTTACCGATTATCATAGGAGGAGTGACCCTCTTTATTGGCTTTGATCAATTCTTTACCCTCTTTCACCAAGTCCTCTTTGTCGGAGATGCTACCTGGCTCTTTGATCCTTATCGGGATCCAATTATTCTAGCTTTACCAGAGGACTATTTCCTTCATGCCTTTCTGATTTTCTTTGTATTGTATGAAGGGGCTTTTGGATGGTGCTACGGGTGGAGTCGGAAAAGAAAAACAGTAGATTAGTGGAGTGAATGGATGAAACAGTTCAATCGATTTATAGATCCCAAAAAGGATTTGGGAAGCTTTTCAGGGATGGTTTGCCTCTATCTCTTGGTCATGGTCTTTGTCAGCATCATTTCGACCTTTGCCGTTACCCTCTTTATGTTTGGACGGTATGGATTGGAGATGGCAGAGAAGCAGGAGTATGTAGAAAAAATCATCAATGGAAATGGGATTAGCTATCTAATATCTGTCAGTATAGGAGTCCTTCTATTTGCCCTCTATCGGCAAGGCTCCCTCTTTAAAGGAGATGTGAGACAAAAGGGACGCAAGATGACCTGGCAGACTTTCTTAGTCTTCATTGCCTTCTTGGGGTTCTCCCAGTTGGCTTCTAGCGCCTTATCTCAACTCTTAGACCACATGATGGGAACCCTGGGCTTTTACAAGCCTCAAGAGGACATGTCTGAGCAACTCAGCCAGTCTTGGAGTCTCTTGCTCTATGCGACCCTGATCGGTCCTATCACAGAGGAATTGGTTTTCCGGGCCGCTGGACTGAGAGCATTAGAAAAGTATGGAAAAGTCTTTGCAATCGTCATGACAGCTATCGCTTTTGGACTCTTTCATGCCAATTTTGATCAGTTGTTCTTCGCGACCATTATTGGTTTAGGCTTTGGCTACTTGACCTTCGAATATTCGATCTGGTGGGCTATTTTCTACCATATCTTTAACAACCTGGTCCTCTCGCAAGGACTTCATTACCTCGGCACGCATGTCAATATGAATGTAGCCGAGTGGGTTCAAATTCTGGTCTTTTTAGGTGGAACCATCGCCTTTACCATCGTTTTGATTTTAAAAAGAAAAGCTATTTTTCACTACATTCAAGAAAACCGACCAGCACCTGGTGTCTTCCAAAGAAGCTTGTATTCCTTCTGGTTCTGGGTCTTGGTCCTTGGGACAACTCTGATGTCCTTACTTCCTTATTTAAAAGGCTATTAATCTCAAAGAGGGATCGTTTTCGATCCCTCTTTGATTGAAGATAAATTCTTCTGAAAAACTTTCCTTAGGTGAGTACGGACGTCAGCGAACTTCAAGGAAGTTCCATGACTTAGTTTTGAGCCCCTTCGCTCTTTAATTTCTGGGCTCAGGCTAAAACAGTTCCCAAAACTGTTTTACTCTCAAAACTCCTGAGTGCCTGAAATTCGAATTGTTTCAGGCACTTTTCTCACGGCAGAAAGTTTTTTATCCTCTTAATTGACTAAAAAAGTCATTTTTTTATAAATATCTAACTATTTTACTTAAAACAATAGTCTGTCTCCATTATAATAGAGAGAGTGTAAGACAAGGAGAAAGTATGTTTGATCGTTATTTGATGCTTACTTTTTAGAAGCGATCGTTAATCAACTGGCAACACCCTATAAACCTCGGATTCGCTCTGCTTTCGATGCTTGTTGGAGCTTTTTGGAGAATAAAGATAGAGGTGGAGAAGAGCTCTATGCTCTGTTGGATGATGGAACTGATGATGGTGGTATTTTCATTTATATGCAATTGGATGAAAATGAAGCGAATATCCCATCCTGGGATAATATCAGTTACGCGATAGGCTCAACTGCAAAAGAAGCTTATTCATTTGAAAATAAGGCAGCACTATCGTCTCCTTTGGAAAATATCGACGGTTCTTTGTTAGAGATTTTTATTGAGAATTTAAAAGAAATCAATTTTAATTTTTATGATCACGTTCAGGATATCAAAGACTTCCTTGCGCGTGGCAAATCACCATCTAAGAAAGAGGCCTTGAACGAATTAAAGAGAATAGGATTGTTGCAATGAAAACATTTGAAGATAATTTAATGATATTTTGAACATTCCATTATGTTTTATGCTACAATGAAAGCGAAAATAGTTCGTTTAGGTTAGAAAGGAGAAGCATAAATGCGTGGCCTTAAAATTAAACTATCATTATTTTGTTTCTCTCTTCTAATCCTGACATCAATAGCTTATTTTAGCAATAAATTAACATGCCCCCTTTTTTTAAAGCTTATATTTTACTCAATAATCATTGCTTATTGTTTCAATATAGCTTTTAGTTTATATAGTAAGAGGTAGAGCTAGTTATCCACATTAAAGTGGACGTAATATAATAAGCTTTTATAAGGAAAATGAAGAATACAATTGCAATTTGGATCGGTCATTTTTCAGATGTTATTTTTGTTAAATCATCAATCAATTTAATAGATTATAGAGAGGTTGGGCAAAATCTGTTCACCCTTCGCTGTTTAATTAATAGGAATAAATATATGACGCAGTGGTTGATTGGTAGCTTTGTTCGCTTTTTAAGCTCCAAAGATGCCTAATCAACTGTGCGGGGGTGGGAAGACGAACTCTTTTAAACTTGTCGGAGTTCTTTCCCACTCCCTTTTTTGCTATAATAGAGAGTATGAACAACTTGATTAAATCCAAGCTCGAGCTTTTGCCGACGAGTCCGGGCTGTTACATTCACAAAGATAAAAACGGTACCATCATCTATGTGGGGAAGGCCAAGAATCTTCGCAATCGGGTGCGGTCCTATTTCAGAGGGAGTCACGATACCAAGACGGAAGCCCTGGTATCTGAGATTGTGGATTTTGAGTTTATCGTCACTGAGTCCAATATTGAGGCCTTGCTTCTTGAGATCAACCTCATCAAGGAGAACAAGCCCAAGTACAATATCATGCTCAAGGATGACAAGTCCTATCCCTTCATCAAGATTACCAATGAGCGCTATCCGCGCCTCATCATCACGCGCCAGGTCAAAAAGGATGGCGGTCTCTATTTCGGCCCCTATCCAGATGTGGGAGCGGCCAATGAGATCAAGCGACTTTTGGATCGGATTTTCCCATTCCGCAAGTGTACCAATCCGCCTTCCAAGGTCTGCTTTTACTACCATTTAGGGCAATGTATGGCCCACACAGTCTGCCACAAGGACGAGGCCTATTTCAAGGGCATGGCTCAGGAAGTCTCTAATTTCCTCAAGGGGCAGGATGACAAGATTATCGATGAGCTCAAGCTCAAGATGACTACCGCTGCGCAAAACATGGAATTTGAGCGGGCGGCCGAGTACCGCGATCTGATCCAGGCCATCGGGACCCTGCGGACCAAACAGCGGGTCATGGCCAAGGATTTGCAGAACCGGGATGTTTTTGGCTACTACGTGGACAAGGGCTGGATGTGTGTGCAGGTCTTCTTTGTCCGTCAGGGCAAGCTGATCGAGCGCGACGTCAATCTCTTCCCTTACTACAATGATCCGGACGAGGATTTCTTGACCTATGTGGGGCAGTTTTACCAGGAGAAATCTCACCTGATTCCTAATGAAATCCTGATCCCTCAAGATATCGATGAGGAAGCAGTCAAGGCCCTAGTGGATACCAAGGTCCTCAAGCCCCAGCGTGGGGAGAAGAAGCAGTTGGTCAATCTGGCCATCAAGAATGCGCGTGTCAGTCTGGAGCAGAAGTTCAATCTCCTTGAAAAATCCATGGAAAAGACCCAAGGTGCTATTGAAAATCTTGGAAAACTCCTGCAAATCCCAACCCCTGTGCGCATTGAGTCCTTTGATAACTCCAACATCATGGGGACCAGTCCGGTTTCAGCCATGGTGGTCTTTGTCAATGGGAAGCCAAGCAAAAAGGACTACCGCAAGTACAAGATCAAAACCGTCGTCGGGCCAGATGACTATGCCAGCATGCGGGAGGTCATTCGCAGACGCTATAGCCGGGTTATGCGGGATGGCCTGACACCACCAGATCTGATCGTTATCGATGGAGGACAGGGCCAGGTCAATGTCGCTAAGCAAGTCATCCAGGAAGAGTTGGGGCTGGATATTCCCATTGCAGGCCTGCAAAAGAATGACAAGCACCAAACCCATGAATTGCTCTTTGGCGATCCTCTCCAAGTTATCGAACTCTCTCGGACCTCGCAGGAATTTTTCCTCCTCCAACGGATCCAAGATGAAGTCCACCGTTTCGCCATCACCTTCCACCGCCAGCTCCGGTCCAAGAATTCCTTCTCTTCTCAGCTGGACGGCATCGAAGGCTTGGGACCAAAACGCAAGCAGTTGCTGATGAAACATTTCAAGTCACTGACCAAGATCAAAGAGGCCACTGTGGATGAGATCGTCACGGTCGGCATCCCACGAGCAGTCGCGGAGGCAGTGCAAGAAAAGCTTCAACAAGGAAAGCAAGCAGAAGCAAGTCACTTGATGGAAGTGGCGGAGCCCTCCCAAGGATTTGAGTAATTGCACCATCCATTTTCATGGATGGTTTTTACGTTTTACTCCTAATTTTGTTATACTAGATTCAAATCTAATTAGATTTCAAATGAGGTGTAATAATGAACCATAGAATCGCTATTTTATCTGATATCCACGGAGATACGACAGCCCTGGAGGCAGTGATTGCGGATGCGCGTGCTCTAGGCGCGACGGAATACTGGCTTTTAGGGGACATTTTGCTTCCGGGGCCTGGAAGAGAGGACCTTTTTGACTTGCTGGATGCGATTCCGATTACAGCAGCTGTTCGTGGAAATTGGGACGATTGTCTATTAGAGTCCTTGGATGGCGAGTACGGGCTTGAGGATCCGCAGGAGGTTCAGCTGCTTCGTCTCACTCAGTATGTTATGGAAGGAATTGATCCTAAACGGATCGATTGGCTTCGCTCGCTTCCTCTAATGGAGAAGAAGGAGGTCAACGGCATTCGCTTTTCACTGACCCATAACTTGCCAGAAAAGAATTATGGTGGAGACTTGCGTCCAGCTAATGCGACGGAGAACTTTGACCAATTGCTCGATGACCAGACCGATGTGGCCATCTACGGGCATGTCCACAAGCAGTTGCTTCGCTATGGTAGTCAGGGTCAGCAAATCATCAATCCCGGCACCATTGGTATGCCTTATTTTGACTGGGAGCAGCTCCAAAATCACAGAGCCCAGTATGCGTTGATCGATGTTGAAGAAGATGGGGTGACCAACCTGCAATTTCGCAAGGTAGCCTACGACTATGAAGCAGAGCTCCAAGATGCTAAAGATAAGGGGCTTCCATTTATTGAGATGTATGAAGAATTGAGACGAGAGGATAATTATCGGGGCCACAACAATGAACTCCTCGCAAGGCTGAATAAGCAGTATGGCTATGACCAAGACGTCAAGAACTTCTATGATTTTCTTTCCTAAATGATCAATGAAAAAACTCTGCAAGCTCTTTCATTTTGTGTTAAAATAGAGGTAATAGAATTAGAAAAGGAAGTTGACTATGAAATTCCTAGAACTCAACAAAAAACGTCATGCGATCAAGCATTTCACAGACCAACCGGTCGATCCAAAGGATGTGCGGACAGCTATTGAAATTGCGACCTTGGCACCAAGTGCGCACAATAGCCAACCATGGAAATTCGTGGTCGTTCGTCAGAAAAATGCGGAATTGGCTAAACTAGCCTATGGTGGGAACTATGACCAAGTCATGGAAGCACCTGTGACCATCGCTCTCTTTACGGATACCGATTTGCAACGTCGGGCTCGGAAGATTGCACGTGTCGGTGGGGTCCAGAACTTCACAGAGGAGCAGTTGCAATACTTCATGCAAAACCTACCTGCAGAATATGCTCGCTACAATGAACAACAGATTAGCGATTACTTGGCATTGAATGCTGGATTGGTTGCAATGAACCTGGTATTGGCCTTGACGGACCAAGGGATCGGCTCAAACATCATCCTTGGCTTTGACAAATCAAAAGTCAACGAAGTCTTGGAAATCGAAGAGCGTTTCCGTCCAGAACTCTTGATCACGGTTGGTTACGCAGCAGAGAAGGTAGAACCTAGCTACCGCTTGCCAGTAGACGAAATCATCGAAAAACGCTAATAACAACAGAAAGAACCGGATGGTCCTCGTCTCGT
Source organism: Streptococcus australis (assembly GCF_047463015.1). Classification (GTDB taxonomy): domain Bacteria; phylum Bacillota; class Bacilli; order Lactobacillales; family Streptococcaceae; genus Streptococcus; species Streptococcus australis_F. The sequence continues at coordinate 194,716 of NZ_JASHER010000002.1, forward strand.
ACGATACAAGTCCGGTTTTCTAGAATCCTTTGGCAGGCTGATAGACAGTCGCTGAAGGGATTCTAGAGGATTCAATTTAAATCGAAATAACGGAGGAATGCATGACAACAATTGACTTTAAAGCAGAAGTAGAAAAACGTCGCGAAGAAATGATGGCTGATCTTTTCAGCCTCTTGGAAATCAACTCAGAACGGGATGACAGCCAGGCGGATGCGACTCACCCTTATGGACCTGGACCCGTCAAGGCTCTTGAGAAATTCTTGGAAATTGCTGAGCGTGATGGCTACGAAACAACCAATGTGGACAACTATGCTGGACACTTCACCTTTGGACAAGGGGAAGAAGAGCTCGGAATCTTTGCCCACATGGACGTGGTACCTGCAGGTAGTGGCTGGGATACAGACCCTTATAAACCTGAGATTATCGATGGCAAGCTCTATGCGCGTGGTTCATCAGATGACAAGGGGCCTACAGTAGCTTGTTACTACGGCTTGAAGATTATCAAGGATCTGGGATTACCTGTATCTAAGCGAGTGCGCTTCGTGGTCGGTACAGATGAAGAATCTGGCTGGGGCGATATGGATTACTATTTCAAACACGTCGGTCTTCCTGATCCAGACTTTGGTTTCTCACCAGATGCCGAGTTCCCAATCATCAACGGGGAAAAAGGAAATATTACCGAGTACCTTCACTTCGGTGGTCAAAATACAGGTCAAGCGCATCTTCATAGCTTCACAGGTGGCCTTCGTGAAAACATGGTACCAGAGTCAGCGACAGCAGTCGTTTCTGGGCAATTACCAGATTTAGCTGGTCTTTTGGAGGCCTTTGCTAATGAACACCAACTTCGTTATGAAGTGGCAACAGAGGATGATGGTAAATTTAAAGTCACCATTATCGGAAAATCTGCCCACGGTTCTACTCCAGAAGCTGGGATCAATGGAGCAACCTACTTGGCTCTCTTCTTGAACCAGTTTGACTTCGGTGGAGATGCCAAAGCATACTTGCAAGTGTCAGCATCTCTTCTTCATGAAGACTTTGCTGGTGAGAAGCTTGGCATTGCCCATGTGGATGAAAAGATGGGAGCTCTCAGCATGAATGCGGGTGTCTTCAACTTCGACGAAAACAGCTCAGATAACACCATCGCCTTGAACATTCGTTACCCTAAAGGAACAGATCCAGAAACCATCAAAGCTGGACTTGAAAAAGTAGAAGGAGTGGCATCCGTCAGCTTGTCTGCTCACGGCCACACCCCTCACTATGTTCCAATGGAAGATGAATTGGTCTCAACGCTTTTGCGTGTCTATGAAAAACAAACCGGACTGAAAGGTCATGAGCAAGTAATCGGTGGCGGAACCTTTGGTCGTCTATTGAAACGTGGGGTTGCCTTCGGTGCCATGTTCCCAGACTATGTGAACACTATGCACCAAGCCAATGAATTTGCGGATGTAGAAGATCTCTATCGAGCAGCTGCAATCTACGCAGAAGCCATCTACGAACTCATCAAATAAGACGCTACTCAGTCGGCACATGCTGGCTGAGTTTTTGCTTAGAGGAGGAGAAATGGAACAACTAGAGCGGATCAAAGAGGCCATCATGGCCGATCCACAAAACAAAGACTATACGGATAAAGGAATCGAACCCTTATTTGCGGCACCAAAGACTGCTCGGATCAATATTATTGGCCAAGCGCCTGGTCTCAAGACCCAAGAAGCAGGCCTTTATTGGAAGGACAAGAGTGGAGACCGTCTAAGGGAGTGGTTGGGAGTCGATGAGGAGACCTTCTACCATTCGGGACTATTTGCGGTCATTCCCATGGACTTTTATTTCCCAGGGCATGGCAGGTCAGGGGACCTGCCACCTCGCAAAGGCTTTGCGGAAAAGTGGCATCCTCAACTCCTCAAGGAGTGTCCGGATATTGAGCTCACCCTCTTGATCGGCCAGTACGCCCAAGCCTACTATCTCCATGAGAAGGTTAGTGGTAAGGTGACAGAGCGGGTGCGTCGGTACAAGGACTATCTGCCAGATTATTTCCCTCTGGTCCACCCTTCTCCCCGCAATCAGATCTGGATGGCCAAGAATCCATGGTTTGAGGCAGAAGTAGTGCCGGCCCTCCAGGCTCGGGTCCATCAGATTATAGCAGAGTTTAACAAATAATAATTAGTGATATTTACAGGAGGAGGTATTGCCATGGATGCATATCAAAAAGTCAAAGACAAATTGGACGAACTCGGGATTGAATTTGATGTGGTGGAGCATCCACCTGCCTTCACGACTGAGCAGGCCGATTCCTATATTGAAGGTTTAGAAGGTGTCCGGACAAAGACCATGTTTTTGACCAACAAAAAGAAAACCCAGTACTATCTGCTCATCATGGATGATCAGAAACCCTTGGACATGGATAACTTCAAAGAGCAAGTAGGAGCCAATCGGATCCGCATGGCTTCAGCTGAATCGCTAGCAGAAAAAATGCAATTACCAGCAGGGACGGTATCTCCATTTGGCTTGTTAAACAATGAAGAAAAAGATATTCTCGTCTATTTCGATCAGGACATTGTGTCAGAGGAGATCATGACCTTCCATCCGAACACCAATGAAAAGACCATCTTTGTCAAAACTCAAGACCTATTCCGCTTTTTAGAGTCCATTGACTTTAACTATGAAATACTAACACTTCCATAATAGAACCTATAGGAGAAATCATGAAAGAAATTCCATTTAATGACTTTGTAGCAAAGTACCAAGCAGGAGAAATTAACGTCGTCGATGTCCGTGAGCAGGAGGAATATGATGCTCTTCATCTGGACGGAGTGACCTTACTTCCCTTATCAGTGTTGGCAGAACGCTATTCAGAGCTGAACAAAGACCAAGCCTATTATGTCATCTGCAAGTCTGGTCGGCGCTCAGCCCGTGCCTGTCAATTTTTGGAAGAAGCGGGCTATGATGTAACCAACGTCCAAGGTGGCATGGATGCATTTGACTAGTTGCGAGATCGCAGCTTGTGAATTCCGGTAGAATATTGAATTCTAGTGGAAATTTTTATATAATATATCTGTACTTTGTTTTATAAGGAGATTATTTTATGATCAAACAGGATTGGCTTGATTACTTTGAAGCTGTGAACGGTCGTTCAGCAACTGAAGCAGAGATCGCTCAAGCGTTGGCTGCAGGTGAGTTCCAAGAAGAACAGGTAGCCCAAGAAGTTTCACAATTTGTAGGTGCTCCAGTAGCTCCAGACCAAGTAAACGCTGGCTTTGTTGCTGCTCCAGCTGCACCAGAAGAAGTGACTTCACAGTACGTTGCAGCACCAGAAGCACCAGTTCAAGAGGCACCACAATACACTACTGCACCAGAAGCGCCAGCTCAAGAAGCACCACAATACACTGCTGCCCCAGAAGCACCAGTGCAAGAGGTACCACAATACACTGCTGCTCCAGAAGCACCAGTTCAAGAAGCGCCACAATATACTGCTGCTCCAGAAGCACCAGTTCAAGAAGTGCCACAATACACTGCTGCGCCAGAAGGACCAGCATTTGGTGCACAACCAAATAGCTTCCAACAAGCACCTCAACAACAGCCACAACCAGAATTTGGTCAACCATCTCCAGGTCAAGCTCCAGGTCAAGGCTTCCAGCAAGCACCTTATCCAGGACAACCTCAACCAGGTCAAGCCTATTATGCACAACCTGCTCAACCAAATGCCTTTGGTCAAGCAATGAAAGGATTCTGGTCATGGTTCGTTTCTGCTTTGGTTCGTCCAACAGTAGAAAATCAACCAAGAGTATTGAATGGTATCCTTCATTATGTCTTAACTGCATTTATCCTTAGCCTCTCACTTTTCTTCGTGGCGAGTGCCTTCCCTTACGCTGAAGTAGGATTTACGGCTTACCTATTGATTGTCATTGTAACTTTCTTTACAATTTATGCTACTCAATTAACTGGTTTCTTGGTTCGTAACCTTGTCTTGCAAGATAAAGAATACACCTATAAACGCTCATTCGATGAGTTTGCTCGCTTGTCTATCTACGCCTTGCCAGCATCCCTCATTGTCTTGGTTTTTTCTCTAGTCAAGTACTTTGAAGGATTTATCTTCCTTCGATCGTTAATCTTCGTTCTCTATTTCTTAGGCTTGCTCTATACTGTTTACCAAGGTTTGAACAGAACAAAATTCAAGGCTGACAAATTCTTGTTGCTCCTTGCTTCTTCAGCAGTCATTCTAGTCATCTTCACAATTGTTGGCATTATTGACAGACGTATTTTAGAACAAGTATCCGTCTATATCGCTTCCTTCTTCTAATTAGATAGGAACCTTGTCATAAAAATCTTGTTCATATACATATCGGATAAAAATATTTTAGGTTTTAGGAGAACATACCGATGAACAAAAAATGGGTAGAATTATTTGAAAAAGTGATCGGTCGCAAACCTACTCCTGAAGAATACATTGCCGGAAGAGATTCCGGCTTTGATTTTAAGGCAATCAAATCGATTGCTGGAGTAGCGATCGACCAACAAGTGGCTTCAGAAGGGCCTGCTTTAGGAGAGCAGGGGCCAGTAGAAGCGGTTGGAAATCCTCTTCAACAGCCATGGGAAGAGCATTTCGTTGCCCTCTATGGACGTGCACCACTTCCAGAAGAGATCGAATCAGCTCGAAGCCAGAATTTTGAAATCGTAGAAGCACCTGCTCCGACGATTGACTTGGAAGAGACCAATCAAACAACACAGGTCTTCGCACCAGTGGAGAGTCCATCAGAGGCCCCAGAAAGCCTGTCCCAGCCAGCTGAAGCCCTAGTGCCAGTAGAAGCGTCAGAGCAAGAAGAAGCTGGCAAGAAAGGCAAGAAAAAGAAAGAGAAGAAAGTCAAAAAAGAGAAAAAGGGCAAGAAAAAGAAAGTTTTCTTCTTTAGTATTTTGGCTTTGTTGGTCTTGGCCTTGTCTGGACTAGGCTATTACTTCTCGACAACTACGGGCCCACAGGTGACAGTTTACAAATTGGTCACAGCCATTGAACAAAAGGATTACCGGGAAGTGGCTAGTATCCTTTCTAGTGACAAGGACAAGTGGACCAAGGAAGAAGCTCAAGGCTTGCTTGACTACATGACGGCTCAGAAGATCGATGTGATTTACGAATTAGATCATATTGCCCAGTCTTCAAAAACAGGTATCGTCAAAGATAAAAAACAGAATCTGCTAATCGGGATTGAGAAGGCGGATAAGAAATTCGGTATCTTCCAAGAATACCGCATCGCAACTTATCCAATTGAAGTCACAGCAACTACGAATCTAGACGATGCCAAGCTTAAGACCAGCGAAAAAGACACGACAGTGCTCAAGAAGAACCAAACGACCAAACTTGGAAAGGTTCACTTTGCACCACGAGACATGCAACTGGACGGTAAGACCGAAGTTGGAAAGATCTCTAGTGAGGTCAAGCTAGATCCAGCTCAAGCTTCTAAGAATAAGCTGGACTTGACCTTCAATTCCGAAAAACGTCTTCTTGAAGTTGAATTCCCAGAGGAAGTCAGCAATCCAACGGATATCAAGGTAGCCGTGAATGGCAAGGAAGTTGGCACAAGTACCTTATTTGAAGTCGACGTCGTAGCCCATCAAGAAATCGAAGTTCATGCAGTCTTTAGCCTCAACAATGAGAGCTATACAACTGAAAAGACCAAGGTTACGATTGGTGAAACTCCTGATGACGATGAAGTCATCACCTTGAAGCTTTCTAAGGATGTGGCTAAACGGTTGAAAGATGCAGAAACAGCTCGTAAAGCCAAGGAAGAAGAAGCTAAGAAGGCAGAAGAGAAGAAAACTGCTATCACCTCCTTCCTCCAAGACTACCGGACAGAAATCTTCTCATCTGTCTCAAGTAGATCCAACACCTATTCCAAGTACTATGACACTTCAAGTGACGCCTATAAGGAAATGGTGGAGTGGACGACAGGTGGAGGCGTCAAGAAGGCTGAAATTGACTACTATACACCAGGTGTTTTCAACGTTCTCAGCGTTACCGAAGAGAACGGAATGATCATCGTGAAAACCCACGAAGAATATACTGTACACTATGTGACCAGCCGAAAAGATAGCCAGAGTAGCAAGGACAAGACCTATACTCTAAAACCAGTAGGGGATACCTACGTGATTACGGCTATCGCGGTCACAGCTGATAATTAGGAGTTGAATGATGAAATTAAGCATGACAAAATGGACGCTTGCAGGCCTTGTTCTTTTGAGCCTGGGCGCTTGTGGCCAACAGAAGGAGTCAAAGAGTTCGACGCAAAAAGAGCCTGCTTCTAGTAAGCAAGTCGCTCAGTCGTCAGCCAGCAAAGAAACCAGTTCTTCTGAAGCAACTTCGTCTGATGATAGCAAAAAGTCAACGAAGAAGGCTGGCGAAGTCACAGTAGACCAAGGTGTTTCCTTCAATGGTTCTTACTACAGTGTCCAAGGGAAGTCTGGGGATATCGTCATCGCCAACAAGCACTATCCCTTAGCCGCAGACTACAATCCAGGTGAGGATCCGACAGCTGTTGCGGCCTTGCACGAGTTGATCGCAGCTATGCAAGCAGAAGGCTATGCTATCAGCGATCAATACAGTGGTTTCCGCAGTTATGAGACCCAGGTTGATCTCTACCAAAGCTATGTCAATCAAGACGGAGCAGCTGCAGCAGATCGCTACTCAGCTCGTCCTGGCTATAGTGAGCACCAGACAGGTCTAGCATTTGACCTCATTGATACCAGTGGTAATCTGGTCCAAGAAGCAGGTGCAAGCAAATGGTTGCTCAAGAATGCTGCCAAGTATGGCTTTATCGTCCGCTATCAAGAAGGAAAAGAAGCGAGCACAGGCTACATGCCTGAAAGCTGGCACCTTCGCTATATCGGAGAAGATGCAAAAGACGTTGCAGCATCAGGAAAAAGCCTAGAAGAATACTTCAACTTTACCGGTGGCGACTACGAATAACAAGAAAACCGCTCTTTCAGGAAGCCTGAAGGAGCGGTTTTTTTTTGTTGAGAAGGATAAGAAAAAACCACTGCCAAGTGGAAGTGGTTTTGATTGGTTTCTTATTTGAGACCGTATTTTTTGTTGAAACGATCCACACGTCCATCTGCTTGAGTGAACTTTTGACGTCCAGTGTAGAATGGGTGTGAGTCTGATGAAATTTCAACACGGATCAATGGGTAAGTTTCACCTTCGAATTCAACAGTCTCGTTAGAGTACTTAGTTGAACCACTAAGGAACTTATAACCAGTAGTAGTGTCCATGAAGACAACAGGGCGATATTCTGGATGGATATCTTTTTTCATTTTGCAATAATTCCTTTCTGCCATGGTCTCTTTCCGAGCCATAGATTGTTACTAAGTTAGTTTATCAAAAACAAAAGAGTTTGGCAAGGATTTTTACCAAATTTTTCGCATTTTATAAAGAAAAAAAGTGGGAGAAGTTCATCCTGTTAGGTAAGCTTTTCCCACTCTGTCTAACAGTCCTAGAAAGGAAATGTTAGACATGCAAGATCAATAGAAATCTTTTTATTCTTGACCAGGTTCAGTAGTTGGCTGTTCTTGTTGTTGAGGTTGCTGTTGCTCTTGTGGTTGCCAAGCTTGTTGAGGTGCTTGTTGGAACCCTTGTTGAGGCGCTTGTTGGAAACCTTGTAGAGGTGCTTGTTGGAACCCTTGTTGAGGCTGTTGAGGCGCTTGTTGGAACCCTTGCTGAGGCTGTTGAGGCGCTTGTTGGAACCCTTGTCCTGGAGCAGGTTGACCAAACCCTTGTTGCGGTTGTTGCCATTGTTGTTGATTAGGTTGACCAAACCCTTGTTGAGGTGCTTGTTGGAACCCTTGTCCTGGAGCAGGCTGACCAAAGCCTTGTTGCGGTTGTTGCCATTGTTGTTGACCAGGTTGACCAAACCCTTGTTGAGGTGCTTGTTGGAACCCTTGTCCTGGAGCAGGCTGACCAAACCCTTGTTGAGGCGCTTGTTGGAAGCCTTGTCCTGGGGCAGGCTGACCAAATCCTTGTTGTGGTTGTTGCCATTGTTGTTGTCCAGGTTGACCCGGTTGTTGTGGTGATTGGACAGATGATGCAACAGACTGTGCGAATCCTCTACTTGTTGATGCAAGTTCTTGGAATGTCCCTTTAGTGATTTTACCACCAGACATGGCAAGAAGTCCTGTGATCACAAGAGCAATACTTGCAATGACTGCAATAATCAAACCAAAACCAATAGAAAAGCCATCACCGAATTCAGATGAAGCACCCAAGACTCTAAACATAGTGATGATCGTAATTAAGCTTTCAAGAATACCGATAGCAATGACACCAATGGAAAAATTTTTGTTCATTGGTGGAGCAATGTTTGGAAGGCAAGCTAGAACGATGGCACCAATAGCTAGGACAACGATGACCCATCCAAATTCACCTCGAATTCCACTGAAAGAATAACTTCCGTAGGATCCACCATTGAATGTACTCCATGGCAAAAAGGTAGAAATGGCAGTAAGAGCTGCTGCGACAATGATAAAAATACGATGTTTATGCATAAAACGTCTCCTTTTTTGTGATTATTATAGCATAAATAAGCTCAAACTGGAATGGAAATTTAAGAAATCGTTCACATTTTTCTAAATCTTATTAAAATTCATTCGTTTTTGTGTAAAATGAAAAAAGGCCAATCGTCTCCACTAGAAACGACTGACCTGCTTGCTTGATTTTCACTATCTATTTGGCCTTGGCAACTTCCTGTAGTTCTCGATAGATTTGCTCGTTTTCTTCTAAAGAATAAGAATTGGCTCCACTGGCGAGTGGGTGGCCTCCACCATCGTGGCGTTTTGCAATCTCATTGATCACCAGAGCCTTACTTCTCATACGGACGCGGTAGTGGCCATCAGTTTGCTCGACAAAGATAGCCCAGACGCTGACGTCTTCGATCCGACCAGGTGCTGAGACGATCGCAGCGGTCTCGGCATCTGTGATTTGGTAGTGTTTGAGGAGCTCTTGGGTCAGGGTCACGCGACTAGCTCCATTTTCATCGATTTCGAGATGGTCATAGACATAGCCTTGAAGCTTGGCAATCTTAGAGCTCATGCTGTCCATCTGACGAGAAAGACCTGCAAAGTCAAAGTCAAAGCTACGAAGGTGGGCAACCATCTCGAAAGTCCGGCTGGTCGTCGAAGGGTAGAGAAAGCGTCCAGTGTCTCCGACAATACCAGCATAGAGGAGACGGGCTGCTTCTGGACTGATCTCAAGCTCTTGTTCAAGAGCGAAGAGGGTGATAAGCTCGCTCGTAGAGCTTGAATCTGTATCTACCCAGAGGAGATCTCCGTAGGCATCGTCGTTTGGATGATGGTCGATCTTGATCAGAAAATCGCCGCTTGTGTAGCGTTTGTCATCGATGCGAGGAGTGTTGGCAGTATCGCAGACAATGACCAGGGCACCTGCATAGTCCTCATCTGTGACAGTATCCATGCTAGCCATCCAAGCAAGTGTCGGCTCGTTATAGCCGGTAGCTAGGACTCTTTTATCTGGGAAGTTGGTCTGGATGATTTCTTTCAGACCGACCTGGCTTCCGATCGCGTCTGGATCCGGATTCATATGGCGGTGAAGGATAATGGTATCGTAGTGGTTGATTTTCTCTAAAATGTCCTGTGTGATCTGCATATAGTACCTCATTTAATTCTCTTTCAATTTTAGCATAAGGAGGACATTTGGAAAAGAAAAAGGTTGTCTAGCCTCAGGTGGACAATTTCCGAACAATGCCAGGCTCCCAGTACTTCCCTATGCAAAATGCGCGCGAAAGTGGTATAATGTCATAAGATTATTATTTGGAGGGAATTATGACATTAGCAAAGATTGTTTTTGCAAGTATGACAGGAAATACAGAAGAGATTGCTGATATCGTAGCAGATAAGTTTCGTGATCTTGGTGTCGAAGTAGAAGTCGACGAATGTACAACAGTAGACGCAGAGGACTTTCTTGAAGCTGATATTGCAGTCGTAGCGACCTATACCTACGGTGATGGTGAGCTTCCTGATGAAATCGTAGACTTTTATGAAGACTTAGCGGGTCTTGACTTAAATGGTAAGATCTACGGTGTTGTTGGATCCGGTGATACCTTCTACGACGAGTTCTGTAAGGCAGTCGATGACTTTGATCGTGTCTTTGCAGCGACTGGTGCGGTTAAAGGTTCTGAGTGCGTCAAGGTAGACTTGTCAGCTGAAGATGAAGATATTGAAAAATTAGAAGCTTTTGCAGAAGAAGTCGTAGCAAAAAGTGAGGAGGCCAGTGTATGGAACTAGAGGAGATTCGCCAAGAGATTGACAGTATTGATAAAGAATTGGTCCGTCTATTAGAACGCCGGATGCACTGTGTGGAAGATGTCATTTGCTACAAAGAAACCCATCAAAACCCAGTCTTGGACCGGGCCAGAGAGGAAGAAGTCTTAGCCAATGTAGCCGGCTTGGTCCAGGAAAAACGCTATGAAGAAACCATCCTTGCCACTTATCGGGACTTGATGAAGCGCTCCAGAGGCTATCAAGCCGATCAGTTAGATGCGGACTAGGGTGCTGAGATGACGATGATTAAAAGAACCTTTGTTTATACCCTAGATGCGCTTATGATCGGTGCGATCGTTGGGGTGATTGATACCCTCTTTGGCCGTGTCTTGATTGGAATTGGAGAAGTTCGTACAGATAATCTACTCTATCTCTTGCCCTTTCTAGCTCTAGCAGGTATCTTGATCACCTATCTCAATCGCACCTATGGGGGCAAGAGTCAAAAAGGGATGGAGCTGCTCTTTGAAGTGGCTGAGGGAAAGGAGAAAGACATTCCCAAGCGCTTGATCCCTTTGACTATTCTTTCTACCTGGATGACGCATCTCTTTGGTGGATCCGCTGGTCGAGAAGGAGTGGCGGTCCAGCTCGGTGGGACGGTCGCCCATGCTCTACGAAGAGAGGGACTTGGCCCAGACGCTTCACGGATCTATTTGGTCACTGGGATGGCTGCCGGCTTCGGTGGTCTCTTTCAGACGCCTCTAGCCGCTATCTTCTTTGCTATGGAGGTCCTAGTGGTTGGGAGACTGGAGTGGCGGGCTCTCTATCCTGCTACCATCGCAGCCTTTGTCGCTAGTTGGACCTCTCACACCTTGGGGCTAGAGAAGTTCACCCAGGTCATCTCAGATAAGCTCTCCCTATCGCCTCTAGTAGTCTTGCAGTTGCTGGTCTTAGGAGTCATCTTTGGTCTGACAGGCAAGCTCTTTGCCTATCTTCTAGGCCAGTTTAAACAAAGCTTTGTCAAGACCTTTGCCAATCCCTATATGCGGATCGGAGTAGTCGGTCTCGGTCTGAGTATTCTCTTGTATCTGATTGGGACAGGTCGCTATACAGGACTGGGGACCAATCTGATCTCCCAAAGTTTTGCGGGAGCTGATGGGAAGAGCTTGATCACTGGAGCAGACTGGATCCTCAAGCTCCTCTTTACGGTAACGACCATTGCTGCAGGCTATAAGGGAGGAGAAGTGACCCCGCTCTTTTCTATCGGGGCGAGTCTAGGTGTCTGGCTAGCTCCTTTCTTTGGACTGCCGGTTTATCTGGTAGCGGCCTTGGGCTATGCAGCAGTCTTCGCCGGAGCAACTTCGACGACGATTGGCCCCATCTTGATCGGGTGTGAGGTCTTTGGTTTCCAGCATTGGCCAGCCTTTCTCTTGGTCTGTCTGGTCGCTACGCGTCTCTTTCCAGCCTTGTCTATCTATGGTGGACAAAAAGTTGCGAAAAAGTTGCAATAATCCTTTACAAACGGACATTCTTTTGGTATTATAAACTTTGTGCGTAATGGAAGCACAAAAATACAGTTTATCCGCTGGGGGAGTAGCCCTCAAGATTGACGAAGATAGGAGAATAAAATGAATCCATTAATCCAAAGCTTGACTGAAGGTCAACTTCGTACTGATATCCCTGCATTCCGTCCTGGTGACACTGTTCGTGTACACGCGAAAGTTGTCGAAGGATCTCGTGAACGTATCCAGATCTTTGAAGGCGTTGTTATCGCTCGTAAAGGTCAAGGACACACTGAAATGTACACTGTTCGTAAAATCTCTAACGGTGTCGGTGTTGAACGTACATTCCCAGTACACACTCCACGTGTAGAAAAGATTGAAGTTGTACGTTACGGTAAAGTACGTCGTGCGAAATTGTACTACCTTCGTGCATTGCAAGGTAAAGCAGCTCGTATTAAAGAAATCCGTCGTTAAGACGAATAAGGAGGCGGGAGTGATCTCGCTTCTTTTTTTATAGGTCCCCTTAGTTCAATGGATATAACAACTCCCTCCTAAGGAGTAGTTGCTGGTTCGATTCCGGCAGGGGACATGAATTTATGACGATGAGGGATTTTCTATTTGAATAGAGATTCTTTTTTTCGAGACTTTCCTTAGGTGTAGTTCTATTTAGTTTATATATTTTTAGTATTCTAAAAGAGATAAAGGATTTAAAGCAAATAAAAGATAAAATAAATAAATAGACGTAATCTAATTTGAATTGTCTTTATCTGGACTATACATCCGTATTTTTAACTGGTTACTAAAAAGGTGCTAAATTATGAAAAAAGTCTTATTATTAGTCTAAGATGCTAGTATTTTAAAAAGACAAGGTGCTTTATCCTTGTCTTTTTCATTTTAGTATTTGCTTTTGTTTCAATGTCAATAAGAGTGTTCTTTTTGAATCAGTAACTATTCCAATTTATCTATCTCGAAATATATAAAATCCCTTTGTAATACTATAAAAAATAACTAACAAAGAAATAACTATAAGACTCGGTTGCCAGAAACCTGATATATCTACTAAACTACGGCCTAAAAGTTGGCCAATAAAGCTAACTAAAAGTAAAATAATTAAATTGAAAACTACTGATACTAATAAAATTAATACCGAATGTATTATTGCCTCGGCTATACGTATTTTAAAAAGTTGTAATCTTGACACTCCTAGTGTCTTTAACTGTTTAATGTCCTCAACATCTTTATTAGAAGATAAAATTGTAAGAGAAATAGAACTAGTAATAATCAGAATAATTGGAGCAGACAGATAAGCAATAAAGGAAGCTCTTGCTTCTTGTACACCGTTTGCTGTATTCATGAATGAATACATATTTTGGGTGTAAAGAATAAACCCAGAAATGAGAGTTACTCCCATGCTCATTGAAGTTTGTATACTTTTCAAATAGCTAGGATTGGATAGTAGATTCCAAAAGCCTGTATTGATTACATAATTTTCAGTTGGAAATATCCTCATTAAAAATTTTATTAGAAACATTTGAATTGATGGAGATAGTGATTGAATAATAAGGATGTGAATAATTAATAAAAATAATATTATGCTTGACTGTGTTGCAATTATTTCTTTATTTCTGCTAAAACCTGCTGAAACAATAAAACCTATACATAGTAACCATAGGAATAAACGAACAGAGCCAGTTACTGTAACTTTTCTTTTTTTCTTTTTTGGTTTTAATATTGATGCTATTTTAAGTATTCGACTTGAATAAAAGTAAGCCCCTATCCCGACAATTGTTGGGACTATAAAAACACTCAATAAAATTGATTGAATGTTGGCTGTAATAACCAAATCAGGTAACTCATCTCTTCCTAATAAATTTTGTAAAAATTTGTAGTAACTATCTGCCATGAAGAATGAAAGTATTGTACCAATACTACTAACAATCACTGCCATTAAATAGAACTGTCCAGATACAAGTAAAGACAGCTGAGTTCTGCTTGCGCCTAAGATAGCCCATAATTGGTAATCCTTTTTAAAGATATCTATTAGCAGTCTTATATTATTTGAAATAAGGAAAAATAGAGTAGTCCCGCCAAAAACTATTAGCATTTGAAAAAGTTGTGAAGCGTTAATATTAGCAGTCTTTATTGCACTAGCAATACCAAATAAAGATGTTCCAACAATCAGGCTAGATACAAATAGTAATGGTATTGTTCCTAACCATTGTCTTTTTGAGTACTGAAATTGGTAAATGATTAATTTTAGCATAATAAATTCTCCTCAAATTAATCTTTACTACTTTCAAGTGCTTGGTAGAGCTCATCAGCTGAAGGTTTAATAATTTGTCGAGATATTTTTCCGTCTTTTAAAATGAGTGCTCTGTCAGTTTTTGAAGCCAACTCAATATCATGAGTGACCATAAAAACACATTTTCCTTGACTCGCTAAATTACGAAGTGTTTCAAAAATAAGTTTTCTTGAGACGCTGTCCAGAGCTCCTGTTGGCTCATCAGCAAAAATAATTTTACTATCAGCTATTATTGCACGAGTAATAGCCACTTTTTGCTGTTCTCCACCTGATAAGGTAGCAACTAATGATGATAGTTCTGCTTTAAAATTCAAACTATCCAACATTCTTCTTACTTTATTGCTATCAACACTCTTTCCTGAGAGTCTCAGAGGAAGTGTAACATTTTCTAGTACAGGTAGAGCGGGTACCAGATTATAATTTTGAAAAATAATTGCAATATCTTGCCTTCTAAATTTAGCAAGTTTCCCTTCTTTTAAAGTGTATGGATTCACACCATTGATAACAACTTCGCCACTTGTTGGTTCAGATAAACTTGATAAACAACTTAATAAAGTAGATTTTCCAGAACCGCTGACACCAAGGATTGATACAAATTCCCCATAATTGACAGATAAAGAAACATCTTTCAAAATAGAGACAGTTTTGTCTTGCCCTAACAAAAATTCTTTTGAAAGGTTTGAGACTTTAACAGCTACATTATTAACCATAATAAATCCTCCTGATTCCAGTGTCATCTTTGATTTAATTATACAATATTTTAATTCTGTCAATATCAATAAATGTGTTCTTTTTGGAGTATTCTATATATTCGAGGTAACATTATCATGGTATAGATCAGGAGAGAAACACCTCCAAATATGAATATCAGACCTCCGTTTATGTCCTTTTGAAATAGATAAGTAAATACAATGGTACCTATCGGCATAATAGATGTATTTAGTGTGAATAAAGTGCTCATTACTCTTCCTAAATAATTCGTTTCAATGCTACTTTGAAGATAAGTCATGACGACAATATTTAGAATAACAAGAGTGAATGCGATAATTCCCATAAATAAACCGCCAACGGAAGAAATAATCACTTGGGTGTTAGTAGTTGCAAATGTAATACCCAAACCAACGATAGCGATGGTTAGAAGAAAAAGTGGAATGCGAATTCTATTAGAGAGAAGTGTATTATTTTCTTTTTTGTCTGGCAATAGTGACATAGACACACTGGCTAATAACATTCCAACCGCAGACATAGTTTCTAGGATACCTACTGTCGCATTATCTAATAAGAGTTGCTCTTTGACTACAAATGGTACTCCAATGCTAATGGAAGTATAGAAAAAATTCAGTACAACACTAACAAGAATAATATATTTGACAATCTGATTTTCTTTTAAAAATCGGATAATTTCTTTAACCCCGTGTTGATGGTTTTCATTCTGTTTGATCTCAGCTTCCTGCCCATCGTGTTCATAGAAGAATTTCATGGTAAGTAAGACACCTAAAGCAAGGAGATTTGCAATGATTTCTATGAGAATAAAGCCTGAGAAGCCTAACCAATTATAAAAAATGACTCCAATAGCTGGGGAAAGCATGGTTGCGATAGCAATGGCAGTTTGTGTAACAGAGCTTAATCGTTGAATTTTTGTATCATTTACTAACTCGTGGATAGAGGCTGAATAACAAGTATCATTGATGTTAACTGTAACAGAGTGAAGTATGACAAACGGGATTACGAGGTATAAGATAGTAGATGAATTCGTTAAAAAATAAAAAGCATAAAACAGAAGAAAGATTATAAGCCTAAAGATAAAATTATAAATTAAGATCTTTTTATGACGGTATCGGTCTACTAAATTACCGATTGGAACCAAGAAAATCAAACTGACTAAAGGATAGATGATCATGTTGATTCCAAAACTCATTGCCGATTTTGTTTGGTCCAGTAACATTAATCCTAAGGCGAAATTAAAAGCTTTTCCACTTAAAGAACTAATAAAACTACTAATAAAGTCTTTGATGATTTGTCTATTAGACATTTTATCACTTATTAAATTCTTAATATTAACCCCCTCCATTCGTTTCAACACTGATTCGGTTATCTGATCCTATTCAATGAACCTGCGTTGTAAGGTAATTGGGATAGTAGATAAACCATAATTTTTGTTAATTAAGATTTTACCAATTATACTAATAAAAGTATATTAAAAAATGTAGAAAATATTGTATTTATGTTTACTAATTATATTTCTCTCTTGCTTTGACATTATCTAAATTGATAACTTCTTACGTACCTCTTCTAAAATAGGATATATTTTACAATCGTTAAAGGATTTCAAAATGAAACAGATTGATTTATTTTGCTTTTTGTAGGCTTTAAATTTATTCCAGATGTTGATACTATTTATCATAACACTTGACACCGCTTTCTAACGGGAGTACAATAATATTGAGGAAAAGATGGCTTATCTCTTTTATTTAGGAGGTATCAGATATGCAAATCTATTTTATATATTCTATTTTCTTTCTATTATCACTTGTAGTTCTAGCTTATATTATTCAGTTAATCATTGCTCCTTTAAAAAGAAACTAAGTAACATTTTGCCCAAATAGTAGTTATTTGGGCTTTTTGCTACACTTTAGCTTAGTGGATTAAAGTGTTTAGCACATTCTTGTAGAGTGATTTTATTTTATGAAGGTTGTTTATAGTTGAAAGGGGGAAATAGATGGTCTCTAAACTTGATACAGCTTGGAACTTGTTTCTGGAGGGAAAAACATCAGAAGCTAAAAAGTTGGTTGAACAAGATTTTTCCATTGATACCTGTACAGATTTTAGCCTTTTAAATCTGATGGGGTATTTATTATTGGCAGAAAAAGACTATGTTTCATGTACACATATTTTTGAGAAATACATTTTATTAGCTCAACTAAATGAAGATAAAGAAAATGAACATATTGGATTACATCAATTAGCGATGATCTACAGGGAACAGGGGAATTTCCATAAGGCTTTAAAACTCATTAAAGATGAAGAGAAGATAATTGAAGAGCATTTTCCAAATGATAATCTAAAGAAAGCTGTGAATAACTACGAACAAGGCTATGTGAGATTTAAATTAAACAACCTTGATGAAGCTCTTACATTCATGAATCTATCACTGGAACAATCTTTAGAAACTGATGATGTGATTTCTCAAGCTTGTAGCTATAGAGGGTTAGGTGAAATCTATTTAGCTTTGGAAGATACGGAATTATCCAATAGACATTTCAAACGAGCTATAGAACTTTTCGAAAGTGTTGGAGAGTTTGAAGGGATAAAGGAAATTGAGGAATTGATTCACGAATGATTTTACATTTAGTTTTTGTTATTAGTTTGCCTAAATAAAAAGTTTTAATATGCTATAAATTATGTATTTGATTAAGGGGAATAAGATGAGAGGTTGTGATAGAAATGGAATTTCTATTTATTTTAATTATTTTTATACCTTATTTCTTTTATTTAGAATGGAAGGATAAGCCTAAACAAAAAAATATGTCCTTTTGCTATCTTTATAAGTTTTATATGATTTACTTGTGGTTTATCCTCATAATTTCCATAATGGCTATCGGTATTTTTTCCCTTGGAGTACTAGCTGTTAGAGGCGAAAAACTTACGTCTGGTTTCTTTGTTTTATCTTTTTTAGGTATAGTTCTATTTAGTTTCTATATTTTTAGTATTCTAAAAGAGATAAAGGAATTAAAGCAAATAAAAGGTATGTAAATATTAACTAAGAGAACTAGCTAACTAGCTTAAGTAAAATATAACACGGCCATGATTCATGAGCCGTGTTTTTGTATGAATGTACAATTGAAAAATTTTTAGTTTTCACTTAAATAAAGTACATAATTGACAATGATTAGCTCAAAAACATTTTTGGGTTACTAGAAATCGTAGAAGTTCCGTGACTAATTCTTGAGCCTAGGGCACTTTTTTCACAGCGGAAAGTCTCTACAGAAAATAAATGGGAAATGTTATATAAATAGGAGTTTATCCACCATCTAAAGTAACTCGTGAATGCGAATTTTTGTAAATTTAAAGTTAACAATTGATGGAATATCTAGATATAATGAATTGATTTTTGAAGAAGGAAGGAGTAAAATAAAGTTAATATAATGACTGATTAGAGATAAATAAAACAAGACAAAAAAGCACCGAATCGGTGCACACTTTTTCAAGTCGGATACGGACAAAGCCTTATTTTAACTTGCTGTGTTGTTTCGAATGGTCACAAAACTTATTTTTTGTATGATATAATAGAATATTTTAAAAATGAAGGGATTTTCTATGGAGAGTGATGTGTTTTTTGATTATTATTTAAAATCACTTAGGTTTCATTTACGTGATAGGTGTAAGGATATTGGATTTATAGAGTTTTTTAAAGATGAAAATAATTGTTTTATTACTATAGAGGATTATGCTTTAGAAGCATTTGTAGTATTGTCAAATATTTTGAGTAAATATAGAATTGTGTTTTCTTGTGGAATTATTTATAGTAAGGGGGTAGTTACTGGAGTAGAAGTGTGTATGAATGTATCAGAGTTAGAAAGATTAAATAAATTATTTAAGATATAGTTTTGAAGAATATTAAAAAACATAAGGGAATTCGTTTACGTGGGATGTGTGGAGTGGTAGTATTAATGTTTCCTAGTTCTAGAGCTCTGTTGTTTTGAATGGTCCCAAAATGCCTTCAATAATTTGCAGTCACCAGCAGCCTCTATTACCCGTAGCCATTTATTGTTTTTTTAAGCTTTTATTGTTACAATATCCATATAGACAAAAAGACTGGGCTTCCAGCCTTTTTAATTGTTTTAAAGAAAGGTTTTTTATGAAACGCAAATCGATTTTGTTTCTATTTTTATTCTTGCTCTCGATTGGTCTGGCCTATGAGACGCAATCTATCACAGCTGGTTGGATGACAGGCAGCCAGTATGGGATTATTGGTATCTCTGTCCTCTTGCTCCTAGTTTATGCGATTCCTGCTGTTTGGGCTCTCTTTCATTTCGCCAAGAAGTGGAAGTTGTCTTGGATTCCGGTTCTTTTTTCTCTCCTAGGTGGGGGCTTTATCGCAGGTTGGTTGTCTAGTTTTGCCAATACCTATTTCCACGAGATGATTCAAGCCGTAGCGCCAAATAGCGATTTTTGGAATCAGTATGAGAGTGCCATCGCAGGCCCCCTCTTTGAGGAACCCTTCAAGTTGATTCCAATCTTCTTTGTCCTCTACTTGTTCAATGTACGTCGGATCAAATCCATCTTCCTTTTAGCGATTGCATCTGGTCTTGGTTTCCAGATCGTAGAGGACTTTGCCTATATCCGTCAAGACATGCCAGAAGGCTTCTCTTACGCAGTATCTGGTATCCTAGGTCGGATCATGAATGGGGTCGTATCACATTGGGTCTACACAGCTCTTTTCATGGTGGGTCTCTTCTTAATCGTTCAATCGACAAAAGGTCGCAAGGAGTTGATGCTGACGGGTTGGTTCTATTTTGTATCTGGTTTTGGCCTTCACTTTGTCGGCAATTCACCATTTGGCCAAATCGAGACAGAACTCCCTCTCGCTATTCCATTCTTGACAGCAGTAGGACTCTTCTTGATTTACCAAGCCTCCCTCACCGTCCAAAGTCTGGACCAAGGGAATTAGTAATAGAAAAATCGTATGTTTCAAACATACGATTTTTTTGATGGTTATTTTCCAAGACAGAACTGGCTGAAGAGTTGGGTGATGAGCTCGTCTGGAGCAGCATCTCCTGTGATTTCTCCGAGAATTTCCCAAGTGCGGGTCAGATCGACTTGGAGCAGATCTACTGGCATGCCCATGGCCAGGCCTTCGTTGACTGCTTGGAGGCTTTCAACAGCTTTCTCAATGAGAGAGATGTGGCGGGCATTGGAGAGGTAAGTAGCATCTTGCTCGACCAGGCCAGCATTTTCAAAGAAGAGGGCATTAATCCGGTCTTCGATGTGGTTGATATTTTGATTTTTCAGAACCGAAATCTTGATGTAATCTTCTGGCAGTTGGTCGATTTCAATCTTCTCTGGGAGATCGACCTTGTTGAGGAGAATGATGCGGTTGCTGTCTTGTGAGATTTCCAGCAACTGACGATCCTGATCAGTCAGTGGTTCACTAGCATTAAGGACCAGAAGGACCAGGTCGGCTTCTTTGAGGGCTTTGCGAGAGCGTTCCACCCCGATGCGTTCAACGATGTCTTCTGTCTCACGGATCCCAGCCGTGTCGACCAGCTTGAGAGGAACACCGTTGATATTGACGTATTCCTCGATAACGTCTCGGGTCGTCCCTTCGATATCGGTCACGATAGCTTTTTCCTCGCGCAGGAGGTTGTTCAGAAGGCTAGATTTACCGACGTTTGGCCGGCCGATGATAGCAGTAGAGATCCCTTCGCGGAGGATCTTACCACGACGAGCTGTCTTGAGGAGATTGGTCAAGAGGGCTTCAAACTCAGTGGTCTTCTCACGGATGATCTCGGTCGTTGCTTCCTCCACATCGTCGTACTCTGGATAGTCGATGTTGACTTCGACCTGAGCCAGGGTATTGAGGATCTCTTGGCGCGTGTTGTTGATGAGATCAGAGAGGGATCCGTCCAACTGTTTGACAGCGATGTTCATAGCCTTGTCAGTCTTAGCGCGGATAATATCCATGACCGCCTCAGCCTGGGTCAAATCGACACGACCATTGAGGAAGGCCCGCTTGGTAAATTCACCTGGTTCAGCTAATCGAGCGCCTTCGCGGATTACCAATTGTAGGATTTCATTGGTCACCGCAATCCCACCGTGAGTGTTGATCTCGATGATATCTTCGCGAGTAAAGGTCTTAGGAGAGCGCATGGCTCCGACCATAACTTCGTCGAGGATCTCATCCTTATCTGGATCCACGATATGGCCGTAGTTGAGGGTATGGCTAGCCACGCTATTCAAGTCTTTACCCTTAAAGATCTTTTGTGCGATTTTAAAGCTATCTGTCCCGCTCAAGCGGACGATCCCAATAGCCCCTTCACCGAGCGGAGTCGAGATAGCAGCGATAGTATCAAATTCTCTAGTAATCATGTATCTTCTCTTTTCCTGTGTATTCCCTTCTATTCTATCGTAAACTAGCAAGTCGGGCAAGATATTGCTTTTAGAAGGAGAAGTTGAAAAGGTTTTCAGTTAACTAGTGAAATCTGTCGTCCAATATGCTATACTAAATATGAATAGAAATGGAGGTCTATGATGGTAAACCTAAAAGAACAGGTAGGGATTAAGGCGGCTGAGTTTGTTACTGACGGCATGATTGTAGGTCTTGGTACAGGGTCAACTGCTTATTATTTTGTGGCTGAATTGGGACGTCGCATCAAGGAAGAAGGTTTGAAGATTACTGCTGTTACGACCTCAAGCGTGACCTATGAACAGGCAGAAGGCTTGGGAATTCCTCTCAAAGCCATTGACGATGTAGAAGTGGTAGACTTGACCGTAGATGGTGCGGATGAAGTAGACCCTGCTTTGAACGGCATCAAAGGTGGGGGAGGTGCCCTCTTGATGGAGAAAATCGTTGCGACCAACTCAAAAGACTGCATCTGGATTGTCGATGAGTCTAAACAAGTGGAGACGCTTGGTGCCTTTAAACTGCCAGTAGAAGTGGTTCAATACGGGGCAGAGAATCTTTTCCGTCATTTTGAGAAGAAGGGCTATTCACCAGCTTATCGTGAAAAAGATGGCCAGCGTTTTGTGACTGATCAGGGTAACTTTATCATTGATTTGGATTTGAAAGTGATCCCAGACGCTGAAGCCTTAGCAGAAGAGTTGGACCGGACTGTCGGTGTTGTCGATCATGGTCTCTTCTTAGGAATGGTTTCAAAAGTTATTGTCGGGACACCAGAAGGTCCAAAAATCATTAGCAAATCACTTTAAAAAGGGCATTTTGTCCTTTTTTCTGAGGATATGAAACTTATTTATAAAATTTTATATGAAAGCGTTACATTTTCAAAAATTTGTGTTATACTGTATTCAGTTTAAATTATAAAGGAGACATTCAAAATGCCAAAATATAATCGTATGCATTTAGTTGTATTGGATTCAGTAGGGATCGGAGCAGCTCCAGATGCTAATAACTTTGTCAATGCCAGTGTACCTGATGGCGCATCTGACACACTTGGACACATCTCAAAAGCAGTTGGTTTGAATGTACCAAACATGGCAAAGCTAGGTCTTGGAAATATTCCGCGTGAACAACCCTTAAAAACTGTACCTGCTGAGAGCAATCCAACTGGTTACGCAACGAAGTTAGAAGAAGTCTCTCTTGGAAAAGATACCATGACAGGTCACTGGGAAATCATGGGTCTTAATATTACAGAACCATTTGATACTTTCTGGAATGGATTCCCAGAAGAAATTATTACAAAGATTGAAGAATTCTCAGGTCGTAAGGTTATCCGCGAAGCTAACAAACCTTATTCTGGTACAGCTGTCATCGATGACTTCGGTCCACGTCAAATGGAAACAGGCGAGTTGATCATCTATACATCAGCTGACCCAGTTCTTCAAATCGCAGCTCACGAAGACATCATTCCTTTGGATGAACTCTACCGTATCTGTGAATACGCTCGTTCTATTACATTGGAACGTCCTGCTCTTCTTGGACGTATCATCGCCCGCCCTTATGTTGGAGAGCCAGGAAACTTCACACGTACGGCTAACCGTCGTGACTTGGCTGTTTCACCATTTGCGCCAACTGTTTTGGACAAATTGAATGAAGCTGGTATCAATACTTACTCAGTTGGTAAGATCAGCGATATCTTCAACGGCGCTGGTATCAACCACGATATGGGCCACAACAAATCAAACAGCCACGGGATTGACAACTTGATCAAAGCTATGAAATCAGAAGACTTCAAACATGGCTTTTCATTTACCAACTTGGTAGACTTCGATGCCCTATACGGACACCGTCGTGATCCACACGGTTACCGTGATTGCTTGCATGAGTTTGACGAGCGCTTGCCTGAAATTATCTCTGCCATGAAAGAAGATGATCTCTTGATGATCACGGCTGACCATGGAAATGACCCAACTTATGCTGGTACAGACCATACGCGTGAATACATCCCATTCTTGGCTTACAGTCCATCCTTCAAGGGTAGTGGCTTGATCCCAGTTGGACACTTTGCGGATATCTCAGCTACAGTTGCGGACAACTTCGGCGTTGAGAAAGCCATGATCGGTGAAAGCTTCTTAGATAAATTGGTCTAAGATGATGCGTTTTGCTTTACTCGTAAGAGGAATCAATGTTGGTGGCAAGAATAAGGTAGCCATGGCGGATCTGCGTCAGCAATTGACCGACCTAGGACTTGGCCAAGTGGAAACCTACATCAATAGTGGCAATATCTTCTTTACGACGGATCTTTCTCGATCTCAGTTAGTAGAGTGCCTGTCGACCTTCTTTGAGAACCATTATCCCTTTATTGAGCGTTTTTCTCTGCTGAGTCGAGAAGACTATGAAGCAGAATGTGCGAACTTGCCGAACTGGTGGACAGAAGAGATGGCTCGCAAGGATGTCCTCTTTTACACCGAGGGCTTAGATAGGGAATCCGTAGAAGAGAAGCTGCTGGCTTTAGAATTGGGAGAAGAAGTGCTCCACTTTGGCAAGGTAGCGCTTTTCTGGGGGAAATTCTCAGAAGAAAGCTATGCTAAAACGGCCTACCACAAACATCTGATGAAGATGCCTTTCTACCGCCAGATCACTATTCGCAACGCCAACACCTTTGACAAAATCGGTACATTACTTAAGAAATAATAGGAGGAACACAATGACATTATTAGCAAAAATCAATGAAACAGCAGCATTTTTGAAGGGCAAAGGAATCGAAGCTCCTGAGTTCGGTTTGATCCTTGGTTCAGGTCTTGGAGAATTGGCTGAAGAAATCGAAAATGCAGTCGTAGTAGACTACTCTGACATTCCAAACTGGGGTCAATCCACAGTAGTCGGACACGCTGGTAAATTGGTTTATGGTGATCTTGCTGGACGTAAGGTATTGGCCCTTCAAGGTCGTTTCCACTTCTACGAAGGAAACCCATTGGAAGTGGTGACTTTCCCAGTTCGTGTCATGAAAGTTTTGGGATGTGAAGGAGTGCTTGTCACCAACGCTGCAGGTGGTATTGGCTTCGGTCCTGGTACCTTGATGGCCATCACTGATCACATCAACATGACTGGTCAAAACCCATTGATTGGTGAAAACTTGGATGACTTTGGTCCACGTTTCCCTGATATGTCGAAAGCTTACACTCCAGAATACCGTGAGACTGCTCATCAAGTAGCGGACAAATTGGGTATTAAATTGGATGATGGAGTTTACATCGGTGTGACAGGTCCTACCTATGAAACTCCAGCTGAAATCCGTGCATATAAGACTCTTGGAGCAGATGCTGTCGGTATGTCAACTGTTCCAGAAGTTATCGTTGCTGCTCACTCTGGTTTGAAAGTTCTTGGTATTTCATGTATTACCAACTTTGCGGCTGGTTTCCAAGAAGAGCTCAACCACGAAGAAGTCGTAGAAGTGACAGAGCGCGTTAAGGGAGACTTCAAAGGTTTGCTAAAAGCGATTCTTGCTGAATTGTAAGATCCTTGAAAAGAATTGTGAGATCCCTTAAAACAATTCCCAATAAACGAAGACTAGTCCTAGCAGCTTGTCTGCTAGGTCTTGTTTCGGGTTTAGCTGGTATCCTGCTTCATTACCTTTTAGAGTTAGTGGAAGGATTGGCTTTTGGTCGTTCAGAGCACCAGTCTGGCTTCTTGACGGATGGAGTGGCGCCTTCACGGATTTGGCTCAGTCTGTTTCTTGTTGGTGCCAGCTCAGCCTTGGTCTGGTATCTCCTACAGCGAAAGGGAAATATTCTCTCTGTTAAGGGCCAGATGAAGGAGGAATCTTCCCATCATCGTCTTCATTTTTGGAAACAGTTGCTCCATTCCACCTGGCAAATTATTGCTGTAGGAGCTGGAGCACCAGTTGGAAAAGAAGGGGCACCACGGGAGATTGGGGCCTTGTTGGCAACTCCGCTTGGACGAGCACTAGACTTATCGTTTTAGGACCGCATCTTTCTGATTGCTTGTGGGGCTGGCGCAGGCTTGGCAGCGGTCTACCAAGTGCCCCTAACCAGTGTTTTTTTTATCTTTGAAACCTTGGGGCTGGTTTTTTCGATGAAACGCTTTGTCTTGGCCGGGATTACCACTTATGTGGCTGCTTATACGGCAGGTTGGGTCATTTCAGACAGAGCCCTCTATCAAGTGCCCGAAATAACTTGGTCACCTACAGTCTTATGGCAGATAGTTATCTTCATTGCCTTCCTGACTCCAGTCGCCTGGCTCTTTGCCCGTTTCACAAAGAAGGCCGCCAATCATCGAATCAAGGACAAACGAATTCTTATCACTTTGCCATTAGCATTTGTTTTCCTAGCTTGTCTAGCAAGCTTCCAGCCCCACCTGCTTGGAAATGGGCGGATGATGGCTCAGGAAATCCTCAATGGGGCCACATGGCAGACAATCTTTCTTCTATTAACCCTAAAAGCTCTAGTCGTTCTGCTTACCTTTTGGGCAGGTGCCTATGGAGGGACTCTGACGCCTTCCTTTGCACTGGGAATGGCAGGAGCAGCCCTCATCTCTTTGGTACTTGGTGTTGGAAATACTCCAGCTTTCTTTCTCCTAGGTTCGGTTTGCTTTTTGACAGTGACCTTAAAAGCTCCCTTATCTGCAACTGGCTTGGTCCTTGGGTTTACGGGACAAGGGTTAACAGCTCTACCCTATCTCTTGCTGACAGCTTTTCTAACTGTTGGTTTGTCCAAAGGATTGGATCGTCTGATGGGGAGAAAAATAAAGGAGTCTCCAGTAGATAAGATTCAGTAGTTTTTATATAGAGGATTAAACCTACAAGCTAGATGAAACCTATCTTCTTATGGTATAATTTAACTAAGCATATAAGGAACCAGGCTTGTTGGGGCTGGAATAAACCTCACTTTTGATGCCTGGCCTCTATGATGAATCCAGAAAGCTAGAGTTTGTGTTGCGATTTGAACACGAGCGGAAAGCTTTTCAAAACAAAAAATTAAAGGAAGGGTAGTTCGGGTTTGAATTGAACCCGGGCTAGAGGCTGTGTAAAAAAGATAAATCCTTCTAGATGCGTAGCATCTTTGTCGGATTTCCTATTTTTACTTTGCCTCTTTAACGCCTATTCTAAAAAAATAAAAAAGAAAGGTAGAGCATGTGTTCTGATTTGAACACGAGCGGAAAGCTTTTCAAAACACTCAATAAAAAAAGAAAGGATGGGTTAACTGTATTCGCTGAACTGAATACGGGCGGAGAACTGTGTAAAAAAGATAAACTGTCTAGCATCTGCGATGCGTCGTCAGTTTCCTATTTTTACTTTGTTCTCTGTCACCCTTTATATCTTAATTATGTCTATCCATATTGCTGCTAAGCAAGGTGAAATTGCTGATAAAATTCTTCTTCCTGGAGATCCTCTTCGTGCGAAATTTATCGCTGAGAATTTCCTTGAGGATGCTGTATGTTTTAACGAAGTCCGGAACATGTTTGGTTACACAGGTACTTACAAGGGTCATCGTGTATCTGTTATGGGAACTGGAATGGGGATGCCATCCATCTCTATCTATGCGCGTGAGTTGATCGTGGACTACGGCGTGAAGAAATTGATCCGTGTGGGTACAGCTGGTTCTTTGAATGGCGATGTCCACGTCCGTGAATTGGTCTTGGCGCAAGCTGCCGCAACCAACTCAAACATCATCCGTAACGACTGGCCTCAATACGATTTCCCACAAATCGCAAGCTTTGATTTGCTTGATAAGGCCTACTACATTGCCAAAGACCTTGGTATGACCACTCACGTTGGGAATGTCTTGTCTTCTGATGTCTTCTATTCAAACTACTTTGAAAAGAACTTGGAGCTTGGTAAATGGGGCGTGAAAGCTGTGGAAATGGAAGCAGCGGCTCTTTACTATCTTGCTGCTCAACACCATGTGGATGCCCTTGCCATCATGACCATTTCTGATAGCTTGGTCAATCCAGATGAGGATACGACTGCAGAAGAACGTCAAAATACTTTCACTGATATGATGAAAGTTGGTCTTGAAACCTTGATCGCAGACTAATGACAGAAAACCTTCATGATGAGTGGCTCTACGACCTTCAGACCTACCAGTATAGTCGGGCCCTACGCTCTGCTAGGAAGCAGAAGAGTGTGCCAGAACTGGTCTTGATATTATTGCAGTTAATGGCCGAGCGTCGAGAGCTCAATATCCAACCAATCATGAACCAAAAGTTGAAAACTGACTTGCTAGATGCAACAGGTTTTCAGCTTTTTTGGCATGAAAATCCTGAAAAGGAACAGTTGGCGAACTATCTGTATGATTTAGAAGCCAAGCTCCGCAACGAGCAGATTATCGACTTTATTCGGGCGGTGAGTCCAGCTATTTATCGGATCTTTATGCGTTTGATTGAGATGCAGATCCCTGATATTGCGGACTACATTCACAACTCTAAAGAGTCCAGCTATGACCATTGGAAGTTTGACAAGATTCGGGCCTCTGACAATCCAGCATTGCAACAATTCCATAGCGAGAGTGCGGTCAATTCGTCCAGTTTGACGGAGTTGATCTTACTCTTGGACTTGACAGATTCCATCAAGGATGCGGCCAAGCAACTGCGGGAGTTGGAGAAATCTGTCCGCAATCCTCTGGCCCACTTGATCAAACCCTTTGATGAGGAAGAATTGCACCGGACGACTGGTTTCTCCTCCCAGCATTTTATGGAGCTCTTGGTGAGCTTGGCTCAGGAGACGGGGATTATTTACCAGCGAGAACCTTTTTACTTCGACCAGGCCAATGCTGTTATCGAGGCACTCTTGTAAGGAGGAAGACATGGATAAACTGAAAGAGTTGCAAGAAATCATTGATCAGAGTCAACGGATCGTCTTTTTCGGTGGGGCAGGCGTCTCTACAGAATCCAATATTCCAGATTTTAGGAGTTCGGACGGCGTCTATAGCGTCACATTGGGGCGCCATTTTACTGCAGAACAACTGGTCTCTCATACCATGTTTGAGCGCTATCCAGAGGACTTTTTCGACTTCTATAAGAAATACTTGCTCTATCCAGATGCCAAGCCCAATGCAGCCCATCGCTATCTGGCTTGGCTGGAAGAGACCGGTAAGCTCAAGGCAGTGGTGACGCAAAATATTGATAGTCTCCATGAAATGGCAGGGTCTAAAAAAGTCTTGAAACTCCATGGTAGTGCCGACCGTAATTACTGTACGAGTTGCCAGCGATTTTATGATTTAGAGTCCTTTCTAGCTTTGGAAGGGCCTGTTCCACACTGTCTGGACTGTGGTAATGTCGTCAAGCCGGATGTAACCCTCTACGAGGAACCTCTCGATATGGACGTCTTTAGCCAAGCAGCCCAAGCCATCCAAGAAGCTGATTTGCTGATTATCGGTGGTACCTCCCTCGTTGTCTACCCAGCAGCCAGCTTGATCCAGTATTTCCAAGGGAAGAAGCTGGTCGTCATCAATAAGACCAGTATCCCACAGGACAAGCAAGCAGACCTGGTCATCGAAGGGAAGATTGGGGAAGTGTTTTCGAAATTAAGACAATAAAAGAACACCTGAGAGAAGTGGAAACCCACTTTGTTCAGGTGTTTTATTGTGCTTGTGTAGCTAGTTAGTTCTTATTTATCAAATTGGACTTCCTCAAGTAAGTATTCGATAAATTTTTCACCCATCTTAGAGAGGCTAGCTTTTTCGTGTTGGATGTAGACCAGCTCGATTGGATCATCGATATCTAGCGGGATGGAAACGATATTGTCTCCATTGAGGTTGCTATTAAGGATCCCAGTCGCAATGGTGTAGCCGTCTAGACCAATCAAGAGATTGAAGAGGGTGGCACGGTCACTGACAACGATGGACTTCTTGTGATGCTCTTGGGAGAGGATCTCTTCTGAGAAGTAGAAGGAGTTGTGGGTCCCTTGGTCGTAGCTGAGATAAGGGAAGTCTTCTAGATCTTCTAATTTCACCACCTCTTTGTTCGCTAGAGGGTTAGTCTTGCTGACGAAGATATGAGGTTGGGCAGTGAAGAGGTGGGTTGCCTTAAGGTGGCTGTCATCCAGCATTTTTGAAAGGACATCCCGGTTGTACCCATTAAGGAAGAGGACACCGATCTCACTACGGAAGTTCTTGACGTCATCGATGATTTCCCAGGTTCTGGTCTCCCGTAGGAAGAGCTCGTATTTCTCCATATCGCTTTTCTTGAGGAGAGAGACGAAGGCTTCGACTACGAAGGCATAGTGCTGGGAGGACACGCTAAAGAGCTCCCTATTGGCTACTGGATTTTTATAGCGTTCTTCTAGGAGTTGGGTCTGCTCGACGACTTGACGGGCATAAGAAAGGAACTCCATCCCATCCTTGGTCAAAGTGATTCCTTTGGGATTACGGATGAAGATATCAATTCCCATTTCTTTTTCCAAGTCCCGCACAGCATTGGACAAACTTGGCTGGGTGATGAAGAGTTGCTTGGACGCCTCATTCATAGAGCCTGTTTCGACGATTTTGATAATGTAATGTAATTGTTGGATTCTCATGCTTATATTTTAACATACTTTTGACAGAAAATCCTAGCTAGTATCAGTCTCTAGAAGGATTTTTCCCTATAAAACATGTTTAGAATTGAAGGATTAATTGTAGCTTGATAAAATGAGGGAAATGATGGAGGAGATGTGATGAAGAAAATCGTTTTCTGGTACAAAAAATGGAATCAGGAACTGGAGACCAAATTTTTAGCCAGTTTAGTAAAGATAAACTTTATGACCAATTTACTGATCTTTCTTGGTTTGTCTGTTTTTCTAATCCTTGGTAGCTTACCAGGAAATATCCAAGCTTTGGGTTTCTGGAATGCTATTTTTGGAGTCGCAATATACAGTGTTACAATTCTTGTTCATGCCCTAGGGGTTAGTTATTTTGTTCCCAATATTTTTGTGATTTTGTATGTTATTTCTCGCTGGTCTTCGATACAGGCTCAGACCTTGGATAAGGAACTGGTCGGTGTCTACGATGAGAAAGAAGAGGAAAAAATTAAACGAAGGGTCAATAATCGCAAGTACTTTGTGATCCTTTGGATAGGAGTCTTTGGCTGTATCTTGGAATCCTTCGTCATCTATCTAGTAAAGGATTTGACAGATTATGATTGGACCAAACAGCTCATCAATGAGCAGAAGCATACCATGATTTGGTCGGAGGCACTCCCGACGATTCTTACTTTGGCACTGATTTCCTTCCTAGCTTTGGTCATCTATTCTTATAGGGATGCTAATTCCTTGTCCCCACTTTTAAATATCTTTTGTATCAGTGGGATATTGATGGGATTGGTATTGTTAGCGGTGTTTGACATCCAGTTGCAAGTCATCGGTTGTCACACGGTCTTCTTGTTGGTTTATTCTATTAGTCTCCTGCGGACCAGGATAAAAGAGTGGGAGGGTGCTGATCCCATTAAGGCTTATGACAATCCAATTCTCCAGCGCTTTCACCTGATCCTCCACCAATCCAAACACTGGCCTTGGTTGGCAGTCGTCTTTGCCCTCCCCTCATTAGCGGTATTGGTCATGGTCCTCATGCTCTTTGGTCAACGTCCTGATAGCTTGGTCAAGGCCTGGACCAATACGGCAGATTGGACCTTCTCAGAAAAGATCCCTCCTCAGAATCTCATCATGGATGAGCACTATCTCTGCACGATTGCGGCAGGTGGTCATGAAAAGGTGGTCAAGCCCCAACGGATGGGAGTCCGGCATGGTCATCCTGTTGTGGTGAATCGCCAGCTCTGTATTGCCAATGCCTTTGAGCAGGTTCTAGAAGAAAAGACGCCACGTTTCCATCGATTCCTGCGTCGTAATTATGACCGCTATGGCTATCCCTTTGCCAAACATATCAAGAAGAAATGGGCCATGGATATCATTTACTATCTGATGAAGCCCCTGGAATGGCTCTTCTTGTTGGTTCTCTACTTGGTCGATCGCAAGCCTGAAAATCGTATCGCTTTACAGTATATCCCACCGGTACCAGAAGGGTTTTCTCCTGAGACAGATGGGAAATGAGCGGAGCCATCGGGCTTCTACTTGACAAGCGACAAGGAGAGCGATATAATGAGACAAATTTAACCTTTAAGGGGTCCAGAGAGGCCTGCAAGGAAAGACAGAAAAAAGATCAGCGGACCGAGTCTAGCTGATAATTTGTAGGACCTTGCTTTTGCGAGGTCTTTTTTGCTGGAAGAAAGAAGAGGAAACCAATGGTCAGTGATAGCTGTAAAAAACGGTTTGGAAAAATCATGATGGAAGACATGGAGTTAATCGCTCAAGAAGAGATTGCGCCACGGATTTTTTCAATGGTCTTGAAGGGGGAAATGGTGGAGCAGATGTTGCCGGGGCAGTTTCTCCATATCCGTGTACCGGATGACTCTAAGCTCCTCCGTCGTCCTATTTCTATCTCTGAGATAGATCCAGGCAGCCAGACCTGTCGCCTCATCTATCGGGTAGAAGGGGGAGGGACAGCCATCTTTTCTCAGCTGCCTGTCGGTAGCTTCCTCAGTGTCATGGGCCCTCAAGGAAATGGATTTGACCTAAAAGGTCTTGGTCAAGGGGAGAGTGCCTTGATTATCGGTGGCGGAATTGGAGTACCTCCTTTGGTTCAAGTGGCCAAACAGCTACATGAGCAGGGAGTAGAAGTCCATTCTGTCCTTGGATTTGCCAATAAAGAAGCTGTGATCCTGGAAGAAGAATTGAAGCAGTACGGCCAAGTCACCATTACAACAGACGATGGTTCATATGGTACCAAGGGTTATGTGTCAACAATCGTTGATCAGATGGACCAGGAGTTTGATGCTATCTATTCTTGTGGGGCACCTG
Organism: Streptococcus australis; assembly: GCF_047463015.1. Classification (GTDB taxonomy): domain Bacteria; phylum Bacillota; class Bacilli; order Lactobacillales; family Streptococcaceae; genus Streptococcus; species Streptococcus australis_F. The sequence continues at coordinate 226,737 of NZ_JASHER010000002.1, forward strand.
GTATGCTCAAATATGTCAATACCAAATTCCATGACCATCCTCGCGCCTACATTTCTATGGAATCGCGTATGGCTTGTGGGATGGGTGCTTGCTATGCCTGTGTAGTGCATCTGGAAAATGAAAGCCAAGCAGCTAATAAGCGCGTGTGTGAAGACGGACCGGTCTTTGAAACTGGTACGATTGTGATGTAGGGAGGAAAGTATGACAAGTAATCGATTAGCTGTATCCTTACCAGGATTAGACTTGAAAAATCCCATTATTCCGGCTTCTGGCTGTTTTGGCTTTGGTCAGGAATATGCCAAATACTATGACTTAGACCTGCTTGGATCCATTATGATCAAGGCGACAACTGCTGAGGCTCGCTTCGGAAATCCGACACCACGCGTTGCTGAGACGCCAGCAGGCATGCTCAATGCCATTGGGCTCCAAAATCCAGGCGTAGACGTGGTCCTAGCAGAGAAACTTCCTTGGTTGGCCCAGCATTATCCGGAGCTACCGATTATCGCCAATGTAGCTGGCTTCTCCAATGAAGAGTATGCAACGGTATCTGGCAAGATCTCGCAAGCGCCAAATGTCAAGGCCATCGAGCTCAATATCTCTTGTCCAAACGTAGATCATGGCAACAATGGCCTCTTAATCGGACAGGTTCCAGAGTTGGCTTATGATGCAGTAAAAGCAGCGGTAGAAGCTTCCTCCGTCCCTGTCTATGTCAAATTAACACCTAGTGTGGCGGACATTACTCAAGTCGCCAAGGCTGCAGAAGATGCAGGAGCGAGTGGCTTGACCATGATCAACACGCTGGTCGGGATGCGCTTTGACCTCAAGACAGGCAAGCCCATCATTGCCAATGGCACCGGAGGTATGTCAGGACCAGCTATCTTCCCAGTAGCATTGAAACTCATCCGCCAAGTAGCCCAATCGACCAAACTGCCGATTATTGGCATGGGTGGCGTGGATTCAGCAGAAGCAGCTATTGAGATGATGATTGCTGGTGCCTCTGCAATCGGAGTCGGAACTGCTAACTTTACAGATCCATATGCTTGTCCGACCATTATCCAAGACTTACCAAAGGTCATGGATCAGTATGGAATAACTAGCTTGGAAGATTTGCGTCGGCATGTCCGAGAAAATCTATTATAAGGATCATCAAGAGAACAAAAAACGCCTGCTGGCTACAACTCCAACAGGCTACTGAGTAAGCTACAACTAAAACAACCCTTACTCAGCATACAAAAATTTTACAGGAAAATCGAATCTTCGTCAAGAATTTGACATGTTTGTGAATCTTACCTAGTCGAAGAATGAAAAAAAAAGATTGAATCCGAACGTTTTATGATTATTTCTTGACTTTTCTTTCATATCGTACTACAATGTAGAAAAACCTTTAAAGTGGTCCAGAGAGGCTCCTAAGGTCTAGACGGTGAATCAGGGTAGATACTACCTAATTTTCGTGTAACCTTGCCTCGGGCAAGGTTTTTTTGTGGAAAAAATGTCAGCCATAAAAAGGAGAAACCCATGCGTGAAGAACGTCCCATCATCGCCCTTGACTTTCCAGCTTTTGAAGATGTCAAAAACTTTTTAGAACATTTCCCAGAAGATGAAAAACTTTTTGTAAAAATCGGAATGGAATTTTTCTATGCAGTCGGACCAGAAATTGTTCACTATCTGAAAGGTCGTGGCCATAGCATTTTCTTGGATCTAAAATTGCACGATATCCCAAATACGGTTAAGTCAGCCATGTCTGTCCTAGGTACCTTTGGAGTGGATATGGTGACAGTTCATGCAGCCGGTGGTGTAGAGATGATGCGCGAAGCCAAAAAGGCACTTGGACCAGGAGCTAAGTTGGTGGCGGTGACTCAGTTGACCTCTACCAGTGAAGAAGACATGCGAGATTGCCAAAACATCCAAACCACTGTCCAAGAATCAGTTGTTAATTATGCCCGTAAGGCTCAAGAAGCTGGTTTGGACGGCGTTGTCTGCTCAGCCCATGAAGTAGATTTGATCAAGAAAGCTACATCCGAAGAGTTTGTCTGCGTCACCCCAGGGATCCGTCCTGCAGGAGCAGAAATTGGTGACCAAAAACGGGTCATGACCCCACAAGAAGCCCATGCCATCGGTTCAGACTACATCGTGGTTGGACGTCCGATCATACAAGCAGAAAACCCATGGGATGCCTACCATGAAATTAAGAGACAATGGAATGCGTAAGAGCTACTAAAAGTGGAACTTTTGGTAGCTCTACGGGAAGTCCTATGGGACCTTCCCTAACGCATTCACTAGATCACAGAAGAGAAAAAATCGTTTCTCTTCTGTGATCGTCGGAATAATAATTGCAAGTAAAAGTAAAACTTTTGTAGCTCTACGGGAAGTCCGATAGGACCTTCCCTAAACTATTCACTAGATTATGAGAATAAAAAGTATCGTTTTATTCTCATAATCGTCGGAACACTAATTGCTACTAAAAGTTAAACTTTTGTAGTTCTACGGGAAGCCTGATAGAGCCTTCCCTAAACTATTTACTAACCTGTACAGTTATTTAAAAATAAATCATTGATTTAATTCGTATTCGATTAAAATCGTAAAAAAGGAGTTATCATGTCATTAGCTAAAGATATTGCCAGCCATCTTCTAAAAATTGAAGCTGTTTATTTGAAACCAGAAGAGCCTTTTACTTGGGCTTCTGGGATCAAGTCCCCTATTTATACGGATAATCGTGTGACCCTCGCTTATCCAGAAACTCGTACCTTGATTGAAAATGGCTTCGTGGACAAAATCAAGGAAGCTTTCCCAGAAGTAGAAGTGATTGCTGGAACGGCAACTGCGGGGATTCCTCATGGTGCCATTATTGCGGACAAGATGAATTTGCCATTTGCCTACATTCGTAGCAAACCAAAAGACCATGGTGCTGGAAACCAAATCGAAGGCCGTGTACCACAAGGTCAAAAGATGGTGGTGGTTGAAGATTTGATTTCTACTGGTGGGTCTGTCTTAGATGCTGTCGCAGCTGCGAAGCGTGAAGGAGCAGATGTCCTTGGTGTGGTGGCTATCTTCACCTACCAATTGGAGAAAGCAGATAAGAAATTTGCGGAAGCTGGCGTTCAACTTGAAACCTTGTCAAACTATACTGAATTGATTCATTTGGCTGAAGAACAGGGTTATATCACTAATGAAGGTTTGGAACTGTTACGCCGTTTCAAAGAAAACCAAGAAACCTGGCAAGACTAAAGAAATAATGGAGGAGGGCCAAAGCTTGGCTCTCCTTTTGTTTTTGTGATGAAAGGAAATTTCATGAAGCTTGAAAGACGGATTCGTCTAAGTTTAGAAGAAAAAAAGCAGTGTGAACAGCTTGTAAGAGCCTGTCACCAAATTGACCATACTTATCGCTTGCCCTATTTGGATAATCTCTATAATGCTGATTTAACGATGCCAGCCTTTATCCTTGCATCGGTGGAGGGACAACTGGTTGGATTTTTGTCCATCTATGCGGATGAACCCAAAGAAGCTGAGGTTCAGCTCTTTGTGACACCTTCTTTTCGTAGACAAGGGATTGCTCGTTCCTTATGGGAAGACTTTATGGACTTGGCCCAAGACTATCAGTTAGAAGACCGACTGTATGTATCAGAGGTTCGGTTTTTGGAGCAACATCCGGAATTATTCAGTCATTTTCATTTTGTGGAGGCAGAGGAGGAAGACCACGAACTGTGGTTGGAGGCAACTTGTCAGGTCACCGACCATGAGAAGAGAGAAGGGCTGATGGTGTTAGAAGTTCAGGAGTCCATGCTCCAAGAGATCGCGCATTTTCAATCCAAGGCTTTTGAGACAGATCTTGACTATGCCCTCAAGTATGCGACCGAGTCTCTCGAGGGGCAGGATACCCGTCTCTTTGTCTTGCGTGACCAAGAGCAAGTTCTTGCTTCTGTTACGGTGGATCTATCTCAGGGAACGACCTATTTCTTTGGATTAGCCGTTGACCCGGATCATCTCCGCAAAGGGTACGCACGCTATCTCTTACGAAGTGTGATGAATCAGATGGCTGCAGAAGTGGAGCAGCAATTTCAGATTGTCGTTGAAAAAAAGAATCAAGCAGCCCTGAGTCTATATCTAGGGCTTGGCTTCACCATCCAAACTGAAGTCCTCTATTTGATGGAGAGCCGATAGAATCCAGCGAAATCCCTATTTTTTTGCTATAATGGAGCTATGTTAGTAAAAAGTAAAAACATCTTATTTGGGGTGCTCCATCTGGTTATGTTGCTCCTGATGGTGCACTGGTTTGTCATTAGTGTCGTCTACCTAAAAGATATTTCGGGATGGGGCCTTGTAGTTGGGGGACTTATCTTTCTCCTAGCTTATATTGGTCGCTCCTATCTCAAAAGGGCCTTTGCCTGGTTGATGAAATACAAGACTGGATTGATGGTTGGAGCGATTCTAGTTCAGATTGTTTTTATGCTGTCTGCGGAACTCTTAATCCGTCGGGATGCTGCGGTGGTCTATACGGGAGCTTTTGGCCTTCTAAAAGAGTCCTCTATCTCTAGCTACCTGAGCCGGAATCCCAATAATCTTCCCTTGTTCTTGTACGAACGCTTTTTCTACCAACTCTTTGGTGGAGCGGGCCTCTGGGTCATGCAAGTTCTCAATATGGTCTTTGTGAATGCAGGAGCTATCCTCTTGTATCGTTTAGGGCTGAAACATTATGACCAAAAAGTGGCAGACTGGGTGTATACCCTCTATGTGGTCTTAATCTGTTATTCCCCTTATTTTTACTCCATGTATACGGATATTCCGCCTCTTCCTCTCATCGCCTTGCAATTAGGGCTAGCCTTGGATCTCTTAAAAGAGAGCGACAGTGGTGCACAATGGAAGACATCCTTGTGGCTAGGCCTCTTATCAGGGCTTACTATGCTGATTCGTCCGACGACTATTATTGTCGTGATGGCCTTTTGGATGGTCCTCTTCTTTAAAGGGCAGTGGAAGGTCTTTGGAAAAGTCTTTGCTTTAACCCTTTTATCAACTGGTCTGGTCTTTGGAGCTCTGAATACAGCTGTCAAACACCAAACAGCTGTCCCTATTTTAAAAGGGGAAGGGCTGGCTAAAGGACCGCTCTTGTTTATTAACTTGGGCTTGACGGATATTGGGCACAACCAAGCAGATATGAAAGAAGGGCTCTTGAAATATGTCGACGAAGATAAGCGAGACGAGTACAATAATGGGATGTTCAAGAACGAATATATCATTAAAGAAATCAAACGGCGCTTGAAGGAATATGGTCCGATTGGACTCCTGGGACATCTTTATACCAAGCAATCCTTAACGGTTGCAGAAGGGACACTTGGTTGGCTCTATCGGGATGTTGAATACGAAAAGACTCCGGTCATTAACCCTCTTTACGAGCCTTATACCAAGGATTTACCAGTTGCCAAATGGATTCGTACCTACTTCTTAAGTACAGATCGTCCTCAGTATCGTTATTATGAGTTCGTTAAACAGTTGTTTTGGATTGTGATGGCAGCTGGCCTGGTCCTTGTCTATCTCAGGAAGAAGAACGATGACGATTTCCACTTCCTATCGCTTGCTGTCTTTGGTGGTCTTCTCTTTTTGACCATCTTTGAAGGTGGCAAGACTCGTTATCTGATCCAATTTCTACCACAAATTCTCTTGTTAGCCTCTATTGGTTTGGCTGCTGGTCCAAGGAAATCTCAAGAGAACGGTTAATTATTTTATACTGTAAGGAGAAGCGATGGAACATTCAAGATGGCACCAATTGCTTAAGGAGCAGCTTCCAGAGGGCTACTTTAAGCAAATCAATCAATTTTTAGATCAGGTCTATGCATCAGGGACCATCTACCCACCTCGTGAAAAGGTTTTTCAGGCCTTAAAGACAACGAATCTGGAAGAGGTTAAGGTCGTGATTCTGGGTCAGGATCCCTATCACGGTCCTGGTCAAGCACAGGGGCTCAGCTTTTCTGTACCGGATGATATCCTAGCACCTCCATCCTTGCAAAACATTTTAAAGGAGTTGGCGGAAGATGTGGGGCTTAAGCCTTCCCATGACTTGACGCCTTGGGCAGAGCAAGGGGTTCTCTTACTCAATGCCTGTCTGACAGTGCCTGCTGGCCAAGCCAATGGGCACGCTGGCCTGATTTGGGAAGAGTTTACAGATGCAGTTATTCGCCTAGTCAGTCAAGAGGAAGAGCATGTTGTCTTTATTCTGTGGGGTGCCTATGCTCGGAAGAAGAAGTCTTTGATTGATGCAAGCAAACACTTGATTATTGAGAGTGCCCATCCCAGTCCCTTATCGGCCTATCGCGGTTTCTTTGGCTCTCGTCCTTTTTCAAGGGCTAACGCTTATTTAACAGAGATGGGTCGCGAGCCGATTGATTGGCTGCGAAGTTAGGAAAATAGAAAGAAGAAATAATGCCACAATTAGCTACAATTTGCTATATCGATAATGGAGAAGCGTTTTTGATGCTTCATCGCAATAAAAAGCCCAATGATGTCCATGAAGGCAAATGGATTGGAGTTGGTGGAAAATTAGAACGCGGAGAAACTCCTCAAGAGTGTGCTGCTAGGGAAATCCTTGAAGAGACGGGCCTGAAAGCTAAACCAGTTTTAAAAGGGATTATCACCTTCCCTGAATTTACTCCAGATCTGGACTGGTACACCTATGTCTTTAAGGTGACCGATTTTGAAGGAGAGCTCATCGAGTGTAACGAAGGGACATTGGAGTGGGTGCCTTATGATCAAGTCCTCTCAAAACCTACTTGGGAAGGGGACCACACCTTTGTCGAGTGGCTCTTGGAAGATAGACCCTTCTTTTCAGCAATGTTTCGCTATGATGGGGATCGCTTACTAGAGACCCATGTCGATTTCTATGAATAAAGGAGTAGAAGATGTTAGTCATTAAAAATGGTCGGGTAATGGATCCAAAAACTGGTTTGGATCAAGTGTGTGATCTCTTGGTAGATCAGGGCAAAATTGTTGAAATAGGCCCATCTCTTTCTCACGAGCAAGCCCAAGTCATTGATGCAAGTGGCAAGGTGGTAGCTCCAGGCTTAGTGGATATTCATGTTCACTTCCGTGAACCTGGACAGACTCACAAGGAAGATATTCACACTGGAGCTCTGGCAGCCGCAGCGGGTGGTTTTACGACAGTCGTTATGATGGCCAATACCACTCCAACTATTTCGGATGTCGAGACCTTAAATGAAGTTTTGGATTCTGCTGCTAAGGAAGCCATCCATGTCAAGACAGTTGCGACGGTTACCAAGAACTTTGATGGCCAACATCTGACCGACTTTGAAGGCTTGTTACAAGCTGGGGCTGTCGGTTTCTCTGATGATGGGATACCTTTGCAAAGTACCAAGGTAGTGCGTCAAGCTTTGGAAGAAGCAAAACGGCTTGGAACCTTCATCAGTCTTCACGAAGAAGATCCAGAATTGAATGGCATTCTGGGACTCAATGAGCACATTGCCCGAGAACATTTCAAGGTTTGTGGAGCGACAGGTGTAGCTGAATACTCTATGGCAGCGCGTGATGCCATGATTGCTCACGCGACAGGTGGACACCTCCACATCCAGCACCTTTCTAAAGCTGAAAGTGTGAAGGTAGTTGAGTTTGCTCAAGCAATCGGCGCTCCTGTAACAGCAGAAGTCGCTCCTCAGCATTTCTCTAAGACAGAAGATCTTTTGCTGTCTAAGGGAAGCAATGCCAAGATGAATCCTCCCCTTCGTCGGGAAGAGGATCGCCGTGCAGTAATCGAAGGATTGAAGTCAGGAGTTATTTCTGTGATTGCAACGGACCACGCGCCTCATCATGCGGATGAAAAGAACGTGGCCGATATCACCAAAGCTCCTTCCGGCATGACAGGATTGGAAACCTCTCTATCGCTTGGTTTGACCTATTTGGTTCACGCTGGAGAGCTTAGTTTAATGGAGCTCTTAGAAAAAATGACTTATAATCCTGCAAAACTCTATCACTTTGAAGCAGGCTATTTAGAAGTTGGTGGACCAGCAGATATTGTGATCTTTGACCCAGAGGCTGACCGTTTGGTATCTGATCATTTTGCCTCTAAGGCAGCCAATTCCCCATTTGTTGGAGAATCCCTCAAGGGACAGGTAGCTTATACCATCTGCCAGGGGAACATTGTCTACCAAGCCTGAACGGAACTAAAAGACAATCAAGAAATCTAAATTAAAGGCTGGACGAATGAGGAGTATATGAATAGTAGAAAAATACTAGAAATGATCTTGTATTGTTTGGTCACTTTTCTGGTCTGCTTTTTTCTGGTCAATTGGCTCCTTCCTTCGGCAGAACCAGTGATGACCAAACCATCAGCAAGCGCCCCAAAAAAGACAGTCACCTATGTAGCGATTGGGGATTCTTTGACGAAAGGCGTAGGAGATAGCACCAATCAAGGAGGCTTTGTTCCTCTTCTTGCTCAGAGTTTGACCAATGAAACAGGTCTTGAATTCAAAGCGATCAACTATGGTGTCTCTGGCAACACGAGCGGTCAAATTTTGTCACGTATGCAGGAGAAAAAGGAGATTGGAAAGGACCTGAAGCAGGCTCAGTTACTGACCATTACTGTCGGGGGCAATGACCTGCGAAAGGCCATTCTTGAGGATACCAGTAACTTAGATCTGGACCGCTTTGAAAAAGCATCGAAGACCTATGAGAAAAATCTCAAACAGATCATCGAATTGGCTCGCAAGGACAACCCGGATCTGCCCGTTTACGTGGTGGGGATCTATAATCCCTTGTATCTCAATTTCCCCGATCTAACGGAATTGCAGACCCTTGTCGATCAGTGGAACCAAAGAACGGAGGAGACCCTCTCTGCCTATCAAGGCGTCTACTTTGTTCCAATCAATGACCTCCTCTATAAGGGAATTGATGGCAAGAGTGGGGTGACAGAATCCGAATTAGGAAAAGAAACTGTGACCAATGATGCCTTGTATGATGAGGATAGTTTCCATCCCAATAATACAGGCTACGAGATCATGAAAGAAGCCGTACTGGAGAAAATACATGCAACTGAGAAAAAATGGTTCGAGTGAGAAGAAGGTTAAGCCAGCAACCACAGGACCTCATTTTAAGGAGAGACGAGAAAAAACGCCGATTAACATCTGGAAATGGCTCTTTCTAGGCTTGGTCAGTTTCTTGCTGGCAACAAGTTTAGTCGTATGGACTCGTTTCTCAACGGTACGAGAGGATGTCCGGCAACTACAGACTCCTAGCCAAGGAGGAGATGTCAAGATCGGCAGTATGACCACAACTAGGGCTCAACTAAATGAAACCATCAAGGTCATGCTTAAAAGTTATCATTTGAGTGATTATCAACTGTATGCAGACAACCAACAGATGTTACTAGAGGGGAGGATGGACTTTTTAGGGAAGGAGTACCCGCTCTATATCTATTTCCAGCCAAGTAAGCTAGAGGATGGGAGTATCCTCCTGACCCTCAAGGATTTTTCAGTTGGGACCTTGAAACTTCCTAAGAAGACCGTGATGCAGGTGCTGTCTACAAACAAGGATCTACCTGACTTTGTGAAAATTGATAGCAAAGAAGCGACGATTAAGATCGAGCTTGCTAAGATTAAAAATGAGATGGATTTCTATGTCAAGGCCAATACCATTGATCTATACAATGATCAAATCATCTTTGATCTCTACAGGAAAAAATAAGAAGATCAGGCGAAAGTAAGAAAGCGACTTTCGCCTTTATTTTGTTTCTATTCAAAAAATTCAGAATATTGTAGAAAATTCTTGACATTCAATTTTCCCTATGCTAAAATACTAAACAAGACATCAATCAAAGGAGAAAGTCAAACATGAAAACAGCTAAGTTTATTCAATTTGCTTTGTTGTTGAGGTACTCGGGCTAGTGCAAAAGCATTAGTCCTGTTTGGCTTACCAAGCGGGAGTAACAAGACATCTCGCTTAGGTAACTGGCGAGATGTTTTTATTTTATTCACTATGTTTAGAAAAGAGGAGACCCTATGCGTAAAGTTGAATTTTTAGATACCAGTCTTCGGGACGGTGAACAGACTCCAGGAGTCAATTTCTCCATTAAAGAAAAGATTGCCATTGCCAAGCAATTGGAAAAATGGGGCATTTCTGCTATTGAAGCAGGTTTTCCTGCAGCTAGTCCGGATTCCTTCACTGCTGTGCAGGAGATTGCGAAGGTCTTGACCAAGACAGCCGTGACAGGTTTGGCTCGCTCCGTTAAATCCGATATCGATGCTTGTTATGAAGCCTTAAAAGATGCCAAGTATCCGCAAGTTCACGTCTTTATCGCAACGAGTCCCATTCACCGGGTGTTTAAACTCAACAAGACCAAGGAAGAAATTCTTGAAGCTATCAAAGAACACGTTTCTTATGCTCGCTCAAAGTTCGAAGTTGTTGAATTTTCACCCGAAGATGCGACACGGACGGAGTTGGATTTCCTCTTGCAAGTTGTCCAGACTGCGGTTGATGCAGGTGCTAGCTACATCAATATTCCTGATACAGTCGGTTTCACGACACCAGCAGAGTACGGAGCTATTTTCAAATACTTGATCGACCATGTCAAGACAGATCGTGAGATTATCTATTCCCCTCATTGCCATGATGATCTAGGAATGGCGGTGGCTAATAGCCTCGCCGCTGTCAAAAATGGAGCTGGTCGTGTCGAAGGAACCATCAATGGCATCGGGGAACGGGCTGGCAATGCGGCACTTGAAGAAGTAGCGGTCGCCCTTAATATTCGCGAAGACTATTTCCAAGTGGAGAGTCCGATTGTCCTCAATGAAACCATCAACACCTCTGAGTTGGTCTCTCGTTACTCTGGGATTCCAATTCCTAAAAATAAGGCGGTTGTTGGTGGCAATGCCTTCTCACATGAGTCAGGGATTCACCAAGATGGGGTCCTTAAAAATCCGCTTACCTATGAAATCATCACGCCTGAGTTGGTGGGGGTTAAGAGCAACAGTCTTCCACTTGGTAAATTGTCTGGTCGCCATGCCTTTGTCGAAAAACTGCATGAATTGGGACTGGAATTCACAGAAGAAGACATCCAGCCATTGTTTGCTAAGTTCAAATCTCTGGCAGACAAGAAACACGAGATCACCGATGCTGATATCCGCGCCCTAGTCGCTGGAACAGCAGTGGAAAATCCAGAAGGCTTCCACTTTGATGATCTTCGCCTCACAACCAATGAAGATGAAAGCATCACTGCAGCAGTCAGTCTGAAAAATGAAGATGGCGAAATTCTTGAATACCTTGCCAAAGGTCAAGGTTCAGTGGAAGCAATCTTTAACGCTATTGATCAATTCTTCCACCAAGAAGTTCGTCTGACTTCCTACACCATTGATGCGGTGACAGATGGGATTGATGCCCAAGCGCGTGTGTTAGTTACTGTTGAGAACGAAGCGACGGATACCATCTTTAACGCTTCTGGTTTAGACTTTGACGTATTGAAGGCGTCAGCGATTGCCTATATCAATGCAAATACCCTGGTGCAAAAAGAGAATGCTGGAGAGATCGGTCACATTGTATCCTATCGTGATCTACCAGATGCCTAAAGGAGAACACTATGACGAAGAAGATTGTCGCCCTAGCTGGAGACGGGATTGGACCGGAGATCATGGAGGCTGGCCTGTCCGTGCTGAAAGCAGTGGCTGAAAAAACAAATTTTGACTATTCAGTTCAAGCTCATCCATTTGGGGGAGCAGGGATTGATGCGGCTGGTCATCCTCTGCCAGCTTCTACTCTAGAAGCTACAAAGGAAGCGGATGCCATTCTCTTAGCGGCTATCGGAAGTCCTCAGTATGACCAAGCACCGATTCGTCCGGAGCAAGGCTTGTTAGCTCTTCGTAAGGAGCTCAACCTTTATGCCAACATTCGTCCGGTCAAAATATACGATGCCCTCAAGCACCTCTCGCCTTTGAAGGAGGAGCGCATACATGGTGTAGACTTCGTAGTGGTTCGTGAGCTCACCGGCGGGATCTACTTCGGAGAGCATATCTTAGAAGAAAATCAAGCACGGGATATCAACGACTACTCAGTTGAAGAAGTAGAGCGAATCGTGGGGAAGGCTTTTGAGATTGCACGGGGACGTCGCAAGAAAGTCACCAGCATTGATAAACAAAATGTCCTCGCAACCTCCAAGCTTTGGAGAAGAGTAGCTGATCGAGTGGCTCAAGACTTCCCGGATGTGATCTTGGAGCACCAGTTGGTAGACTCAGCAGCCATGCTCATGATTACCAATCCATCACGCTTTGATGTCATCGTGACGGAAAACCTCTTTGGTGATATCCTTTCAGACGAGTCGAGTGTCTTGTCTGGCACTCTTGGGGTTATGCCATCGGCTAGCCATTCAGAGTCAGGTCCGAGCATGTATGAGCCTATTCATGGATCGGCTCCAGATATTGCGGGTCAAGGCGTGGCGAATCCAGTCTCGATGATCCTCTCTGTTGCCATGATGATGCGAGAAAGTTTTGATCGAGAAGAAGATGCTAGCCGTATTGAAAAAGCAGTCGAAGCGACTCTTGCTGCAGGGGTCTTTACGAGAGACCTAGGAGGCAGTGCTTCGACAAAAGAAATGACAGAAGAGATTATAAAACGATTATGAGTGTAAAAGGAATGATCACTGGCTTGATCCTTCTATGGAATCTCTTCGTAGGGATTCTCTACGGAGTTGATAAGGAAAAGGCCAAAAGAAATGCCTGGCGGATACCAGAAAAGACCTTGCTCTTTTATGCTTTTGCAGTTGGAGGGCTAGGAGCCTGGATAGGAGGGCTACTCTTTCATCACAAGACACAGAAGTGGTATTTTAAGGTCACCTGGCTCCTAGGAGCCCTTCTCACACTTTACACACTCTACGCTTTATGGAGGTAAGGATGGCAGGAAAATCAATTTTTGATAAAATCTGGGAACGGCATGTAGTGACCGGTGAGGAAGGCCAGCCCCAACTCATGTATGTGGACCAACACTATATCCACGAAGTGACCAGTCCCCAGGCTTTTCAAGGGCTTAGAGACACTGGTAGAAGGGTTCGGAGACCAGATTTAACCTTTGGAACCTTTGATCACAATGTCCCGACTGTTAACATTTATGATATCCGGGATGTGATTTCCAAGGCTCAGATTGATAAATTAGCTGAAAATGTCAAGGACTTTGGGATCGATCATGCAGGTCATGGTTCAGAAAAACAGGGAATTGTCCATATGGTTGGTCCTGAAACAGGACGTACCCAGCCTGGAAAGTTTATTGTCTGTGGAGACAGCCATACGGCGACCCATGGAGCTTTCGGTGCCATTGCCTTTGGGATTGGGACCAGTGAGGTGGAGCATGTCTTTGCGACTCAGACCATCTGGCAGGTCAAACCGAAGAAGCTCTTGGTCGAGTTTACTGGAAAGCCTCAGAAGGGGATTTATGCCAAGGACTATATTTTGGCCTTGATTGCTCGTTATGGCGTAGCCTGTGGGGTTGGCCATGTGGTCGAGTATAGAGGGGAAGCAATCGATAGCCTCACCATGGAAGAGCGGATGACCATCTGCAATATGTCCATTGAGTTCGGCTCTAAGATGGGGATTATGAATCCAGATGAGACGACTTTTGACTATCTCCGTGGGCGTGAATGTGTACCGAAAGATTTTGAAGCTGCAGTAGCCGATTGGCAGTCCCTGGTCAGTGACGACAATGCGACATATGATAGAGTCATCACTATCGATGTATCCCAGTTAGCACCTATGGTGACCTGGGGGACCAACCCTTCTATGGGAGTCGACGTGGAAACAGCCTTTCCAGAAATTCGGGATATGAATGATGAACGGGCCTATGCCTACATGGATCTCCAACCAGGTCAAAAGGCTTCAGACATCGAGTTGGGCTATATCTTTATCGGATCTTGTACCAATGCCAGACTCAGCGATTTGCAGCTGGCTGCCCGTTTCGTAGAAGGGAAGAAAATTGCCCCTAATTTAACCGCCATCGTAGTTCCAGGTTCCCGTCCTGTCAAACGAGCAGCGGAAAAAATGGGTTTGGATAAGATCTTTCTGGATGCTGGCTTTGAATGGCGTGATCCAGGCTGCTCGATGTGTCTCGGGATGAATCCAGACAAGGTACCGGATGGAGTCCACTGTGCCTCTACTAGCAACCGAAACTTTGAAGACCGCCAAGGATTTGGGGCCAAGACCCATCTCTGTAGCCCAGCAATGGCCGCTGCAGCAGCGATCGCCGGTCGCTTTGTCGATGTGCGCCAAATGCCAGAAGTTGAGTAAAAGGAGGAATCATGGAGAAATTTACCATTTATACGGGAACTACGGTTCCTTTGATGAACGATAATATCGATACCGACCAAATCCTCCCCAAGCAATTTTTAAAGCTGATTGATAAAAAAGGCTTTGGCAAGTACCTCATGTACGCTTGGCGCTACTTGGATGATCAATACACCGAGGATCCTGAATTTATCTTTAACAAACCAGAATATCGTCAGGCCACCATTTTGATTACTGGCGACAATTTTGGGGCTGGTTCTTCTCGGGAGCACGCAGCCTGGGCTTTAGCTGATTATGGCTTTAAAGTCGTTATCGCCGGCTCTTTTGGAGATATCCATTACAATAATGAACTCAATAATGGGATGCTACCAATAGTCCAGCCTTTAGAGGTTCGTCAAAAGCTGGCAAGCTTGAAGCCGACAGATGAGGTAACGGTGGATTTGGAAGAGCAGAAGATCATCTCGCCTGTTGGAGAATTTAGCTTTGAGATCGATGGGGATTGGAAGCATAAATTACTCAACGGTCTAGATGATATTGGGATTACCCTCCAATATGAGGACTTGATTGCTGCTTATGAGAAGAATCGGCCCGCCTATTGGCAATAAAAATTGTATAGTTAATTAAGAATTTTCAGAAAATATATTGAAGCTTTTTGGGAATTTTGATAGAATAGAAAAAAAGAAATAGAAGAGGACGAAATTTATGACAAAACACATTCAATGGGACGGAACACTTTCACAAGAAGGATTTGACATTCTTAAAGGAGAGGGTGGCTGTATCGTCTGCCCTACCAAAGTCGGCTATATCATCATGACTAGCGACAAAGCTGGCTTGGAACGGAAGTTTGAAGCCAAAGAACGTAACCGCAACAAACCAGGTGTCGTTCTTTGCGGAAGTATGGATGAACTTCGTGCCCTTGCTCAATTGAATCCTGAAATCGAAGCCTTCTACCAAAAACATTGGGATGAAGATATCTTGCTTGGTTGTATCCTTCCATGGCGTGAAGATGCTTATGCAAAATTACAAGCCTTCGGAGATGGACGCGAAGAACTCATGACAGACGTTCGTGGAACCAGCTGTTTTGTCATTAAATTTGGTAAAGCTGGTGAGCAAATCGCCAAAGAAATGTGGGAAAAAGAAGGCAAGATGGTTTACGCCTCTTCAGCCAACCCTTCAGGTAAAGGAAACCGTGGTAAGGTTGAAGGAATCGGTGAGCGCATTGAAGGTGCCGTAGACTTGGTCATCGAAGCTGACGATTATGTAGCCTCTATCCAACCAGACAAGACTATTGAAACTCGCTATGAACAAGGGGTGATGGTCTCAATGGTGGATGCAGAAGGAAAACTCATCCCAGAACAAGGAGCAGGTAGCCGTTCTGTCAATACTTGCCCAGTCGTGATCCGTAAGGGATTGGATATCGACAAGATCATGATGCACTTATCTGATCATTTCAACTCTTGGAACTACCGCCAAGGGGAGTACTATTAAAAGATAGAAAAAAGGTCGTTACAGTTCGTAACGACCTTTTACTTGTCTATTTTATCGAATAGCTGATTTCCAACTTTAATAAGTCACGACATTAATCTCACCCTTGTCGTACTCAGCGATAAAGATGTCATCGACATTTTCAAATCCTTTTTTATTCAGTTCGGCCATAAGCCATTCTTCAGTTTTACCGATGGTCTCTAAGATTTCTACTTGGACTACACCATCTGTAATGATTGGGTATTTGGGATTTTCATCTCCCATTCGAACGATTATGAGTTGGCCATTTTGTTCGATGACGGCTCTTTTGACTTCTTTCAATTGGAAGACCCCTTGAGAGCGCAACTTAAGAGCGACGTCAGAAGCAGAAAGGCCTTTTGAGCGACAAGCTTCTGGATCTAATTTTCCGTTTTTTATGATAATAGTTGGTTTTCCATCAATCAGATGTTTGATGAAGTAAACATTGGTATTAAGCCATTTGAGTGACAGAATCAAAATCGTCCAGATGATGAGGATGACGATATATTGAAGGATGGTAATCGAGCTATTGTAGATGACCCCGCCGATAATACCCCCGAGAACAAAGTTCTGTATTTGGTCTACTGCAGAACTTGGAGCTAAATTTCCTTTTCCTGTTACGTTAATAACAAAAACAAGAGAAAGAAGCCCCAAGGCCAATTTAATTGCAATTGTAGCAAAAAAGCTTATCATTTTTCAACCTCCACCAGTTCTACATCTGTTTTATATAAGTCCATTTTTTCAAGTAAATAGCTATCTGGGTCTGTTCCGCTAATCGCACGATAGAATTGCTTGTCTACCTTGATAATAGCTCCGTCGGTCGTATCCGAAGTATTGACATAGACATCTTCTTTATCTACACCTAATTCTTTTGAAACAACTTCGATAAAGTGTAGGGAAGAGCGGAATTGATTGTCATTAGACTGATTGTTTTGAAAATTTGAAATGCCAATCAAAACAACGGCTACTAAGATTAAGACAGAAATAATAGACAATTCACGGAACTTACTTCCACGTTTATCCTTATATGCCTTAAAGACAAAAAAAGCAGTTACCAACACTAAGAGAATGGACATAATCACCATAACCCAATTTTGCTGGCTAATCTGACTAAGTACATAGTCGTAGGAATAGAATTTCATAAAAACCCTCTCTTTTGTTAATTCAAGATATTATAAACCATTTCAATCCATACTTCAATAATTTAAAATGAAAATTCTATTTTTTTAAGGTTTGGATTGTACCTTAAAGGTTGGAGAATGGCAGTAGGAGTTTTCTATCTAATCGAAATTTGGTACACTAGTGCTATGAAGATGGAAGATACAATGAAAAAAGCGATCATTTTAGGGGCTACAGGGGGGATTGGCCGTCAGCTAGCGAAAGAATTGGCAAGAAGTCTGGATTATCTGGTCTTAGTAGGACGTGATCCAGACAAACTCTCCCAAGTCCAAGAGGAACTAACTGGGAGCAAGGCGCAACTGTCAATCCTAACGTTAGATATGCTAGATCAAGTAGCCCTAGAAGCTTTTGTAGAGAACCTAGATGCAGATCTTCTTGTCAATTGTGCGGGACTAGCCTATTTTTCCATAGGATGTGACCTTGAATCAGCTAGTGAGCAAGACCTCTGGCAAGTCAACTACCATGCTCCAGTCCAACTAATCAAGCAGGTGGTGAAGAAGAATCAGAAGATCCACTTGGTCCAGCTGTCATCTCTGGCTGCTCTTTTTCCTCATCCCTATTTAGCAGCCTACAGTGCCAGTAAGGCTGCCTTGCAGACCTACACTCTTGCTCTCCAGGAGGAACTGAAGCAATCAGATTCACCGATTCAGCTAGGTCTCTATATTCTTGGACCAGTCCAAACAGCTATTCTTCCTCCCAAACTAGTAGAAGCATTGGGTGGCGGTCGCTTGCAGATGAAGCCTGAGAAAGTCGCTCAGCAGTTGATTCGATTCATAGAAAGAGATACTTCCTATGCTGTTATCGGCCTTCGCTATCGCTTGCTCGTTTTGCTAGGTCGTCTGCTTCCCCAAAGATGGATCATTCGTCTCCTTGCACGGTATTTACGAAAGGGACTTACTAGATGAAATTTTTATTTATATTTTTAGGCGTTGCTTATCTTCTCTTATTTCTCATCCGTTGGTTACTGTCCTTCATTTATTATAAAAAAGGCCAGTCTCATATTGCAGACTTCCCAGAAGAGCTTTTTACAGTGGTCCAACCCATCCTCTCTGGGGATCCTCGTTTAGCGAATGATTTGCTGGCCAATCTCCAGCAAACAGAAGCAGTGGAATTCTACTGGTTGATCGACCAGTCTGATACAGAAGCCCAGCGAGTAGCAGATCAGATTTGCCAAGAGGCTTCCTTTGCCCAACGCATTCGAGTCTTTCTCATTGAAGACGTCCCTCAAGGGATTAATCCCAAGAGTTACAAGATTGAGCAGGTTGTAGAGGAGCTGACCCGATCTTATCTGATTGTTTTGGACGATGATAGTGTGATTGATTTTTCTAAAATGGGGGAGCTGACCACCTATCTAGGTCAAGAGGTCATTCTGACAGGTATTCCCTATAACCAAGAAAGAAGTAATTTCTGGTCCAAGCTGGTTGCAGCATTCGTTAATGGCAATTCTTTTATTACCTATTTTACCATGGCAGAAGTTGAGGCAAACCACTCCATCAACGGGATGTTTTATATCCTACCGGTAGAACTTGCAAAAGATCAGGGGCTCTTCACAGCGATTAAGGACTATCTATGTGATGATTTAGCTGTGGCCGATTTTTTAAGGAGTAAAGGAGTATCCATTGTCCAAACGCGGGTTACCTGTAATGTTCGAACCACTATCAAGGACGTCAAACAATACCTGCTCCAGATGAAGCGGTGGCTTCTCTTTAGCTCTATCTATCTCAAAGAACACCTGGATTGGAAGGTCTTTTGCCTCATTGGCTTACCGAGTTTTCTGCCTTTTCCAGGCTTCATCCTAAGTCTGTTTTTAGGTTGGCCTTATCTTCTTCTAGGCTTGAGTTTACTACTATTCAAGGCAGTATGGATGCTCCTCTATCGACAAAGCATTCTATCCAATCGCCTACACTTGGATGAAGTCGCCTACGAAGTGCTGAGTGATTTCCTGCTTCCTTGGCTCTTTGTCTATGTTCTAGTGACTCCTCCTGTGATTAATTGGCGGGGGCGGAAGATTCGTGTGACAGATGGAAGGATTCGTTATGAGTAAGATGAAGTCCTATCTAGACCGTTTGTCTGCTTTGTCTCTTGATCAGACCATGCTAGACTCTGATCGCTTGGTCCTCTTTCTTAGTGGGAGCAGTGATATCACTTGTGCTGGGCTGACAGCTGGACAACTAGATCTCCTCCATGCTATTTGTCCATCTGGCTATTCAGTAGTAGCCAGTAATTTCCCCTTCAATCAAGATTTTGAACACATAGAGTTTCCTCAGGTATCCCTCTTGTCGGCTGCTACGTCCAATATCATCTACTATTGGCATACGATATTGAACCCGCGTTTCCTAAAGTTGTTACAGGAGCACTTGTCTCCCTTGTTGGAAGCGCAGGAAGTAGTTCTTGTTTGTAAGAGTTCAGGGGTCAATATGCTGACCCAGTGGCTCAGAAGTTTAGGCAATCAGGTCACCCTTCCAAGATTGCGCGTGATAGCGCTTGGACCTGTATCCCAGCTTCTCTTAAGTCAAAAGGATATAGAACTGCTAGTCATCAAAGGAAAGAAAGATCCTTATTCACGTATTCTTGATCGCCACTCAGCGGATATTCAAGTGGATACGGATCATTATAGCTATGAATACAGAAAAGATGTGAAAGGAATCATCTATGACTGGATTAGACAAAGTGATAAAAATCGATGTGATTAGCGTTCCCTTTAGTGGCCATTTATTTCCAACCTTGACTCTGGTGAAGCCCTTGCTAGAGGATCCGCGTTTTCAGATCCGTGTCATTACAGGTTTTCAGAAAAAGACATTGGTTGAGCAGATTGGTTTTGACTGCCTTGCCTTGTTTCCTGATCGTCCGACAGTGATGGAAGATATAGCGAATACACCAAAGCAAGCAAATCTATTTATCATGTACCAACAATTAATAGCCAATAGCAGACTGCTCCCTGAAGTTTTCGACGAAATAAATCGAATTTGGAACTCTGAGGGAAAACCTGACTTGGTTATTGCAGATTTTGTAGCAGCTCCTGCTGGTATGTTAGCAGATCGTTTGGAAATCCCCTGGATTACGACCATTCCAAGTCCAGTGGCGATTGAGAGTCGCACGACTACCCCTGCTTATCTAGGTGGCTGGAGACCACACCAGGGAATATTCTACAAGTGGAGAGATGCAATGGGCAGGCAGGTCATTCGTCTGGCAAAGAAAGTTGGACTTGCGCTGGTTAAGAAGAATCTCGTTACCCTAGCGGACTTCAAATTGTACCGTGAAGATGGAACAGAAGCAGTTTACTCTCCCTACTCAATCTTAGCTCTAGGCATGAAAGAGTTGGAGTTTCGAGACGATTTTCCACCCCAGCTCAAATGGGTTGGTTATCGCTGTCTATCTTTTGACCGACTTCCCCAAGAACAGAAGCAGTATCTTACGACCTCTAAAATGCGAGTTTTCGTCACTTGCGGGACTCATTTAAAATGGGAAAAAGAGCGGATGATAGAGTTTGCAAAGCTTTTGAGCCAAGAACATCCTGACTATGTCTTTTACGTAACCTTAGGCGACCCTAATGGTTTGGAGAATCCACCCAAGATGTTGTCGGAGAATCTTTTGATCTTTGATTATCTTCCATATTCAGATGTTTTGGAACAGATGGATTTTGCCATTCATCATGCAGGTGCGGGGATCTTGATGGGTTGTATTGATCATGGGATTCCAAGTCTGATATTGCCCCAGGACTATGACCAGTTTGACAATGCGGTTCGGGCTGAGTTATTCCAAATAGGATTGGTCTCTCGTAAAAAGACAGATTCCGAAGTTTTGCGCTTATTTAATGAATTGGTTTCTCGGGAAGATTGGTCGCACCTAAAGATCCTTGCTCAACAAAGCAAAGCCTACCAGCCAACAAAGATTCTTTATCAAGAAATAGAGAAACTCTTGAAAGTGAGGTTATAGAAGAAGTGGAGGGGGAGACTCCTGTTTGCTTTCTTCCAAAGCCCTTCTATTTTTAAACATAAAAAAACTAGAGTTTAGACTCTAGTCTCAGATTGTAGACAAAGTCATCTAAAAAACTTTCCTTAGGTGAGTACGGACGTCAGCGAACTTCGAAGAAGTTCCATGACTTAGTTTTGGACCCTAGGTTCCAAAACTCCCGAGTGCTAGAAACAATTTTGTTTCTAGCACTTTTCTCACGGCGGAAAGTTTCAGTAGATGATTGAATAATTCTAACGAATGAATTTTTTTATTTTTATAGAATTTATTTGATTTGTAAGGAAAAACAGATTATTTACGCTCTCAAACTAGAGTTTAGACTCTAG
This sequence comes from Streptococcus australis, assembly GCF_047463015.1. GTDB lineage: Bacteria > Bacillota > Bacilli > Lactobacillales > Streptococcaceae > Streptococcus > Streptococcus australis_F. Next base: position 247,972 of record NZ_JASHER010000002.1, read on the forward strand.
TCTTTTTGTTTTTGATGGGTGATGTTTTTTCCCCAATAGATAATATTTTCATTCTTGTTGAGGATGCGCTTGATATTGTCCTTGTGGCGGATGATGATCAAGGTCGCCAAAGCGAGGACAATAAGAGTGAAAATAAGGTCATAGCTTGGAAAGATCCAGCCAGTCAATGGGAGGATGAGTACTCCTAAACTAGCCAAAATCGCAACCGTTACACTTGAAAAAGAAATCATGCTGGTTAAATAGAGACTAGCAAAGAAATAGATGGCTAAGAGGATGAGGAAAACGGGAGAGAATCCAATGAGAACCCCAGCACTGGTTGCGACTGCCTTGCCTCCTTTAAAGTTGGCAAAAATAGGGAAGGTGTGGCCAAGGACGGCGAGAAGTCCAAAGACCATTGGAGAAATCCCTGTAACCCCAAAAATAGTCGGCAATAAAACAGCCAAGGTTCCTTTGAGGAAATCAACCGCAAAGACAACCAGACCAGCCTTCGTCCCTAGGATTCGGAAGGTATTGGTAGTCCCTGTATTTCCAGAACCGTGTTCACGTAGATTAATGTTAAAGAAGGCTTTTCCTATCCACAAACCAGAAGGGATAGAACCTAATAAGTATGCTAATACGAGTAAAAGAATTGTTTTCATCATAGTTTCATTATATCAAAAATGCTTTGAATGAAAAAGAAAATATCTAGCTGATTTGTCACATCGGATAGTTGGTTTGAATCAATCGCACTTAAATAGCCAAGTTAAAGGGGGAGAAGAAAGAAAAATTTTGCAAAATTTCCTAAAAAACTGTAATATAGAAAAGATGAACAAACAGGAGGTTCCTTGTGTCTAAAAAGGAAATCAACATTAATAATTACAATGACGATGCCATTCAGGTACTAGAAGGGTTGGATGCGGTCCGTAAACGTCCAGGGATGTATATCGGATCGACAGATGGAAATGGACTTCACCATTTGGTCTGGGAAATTGTCGACAATGCGGTCGATGAAGCCTTATCTGGTTTTGGTTCTCAAATTGACGTTACCATCAACAAAGACGGGTCCCTATCTGTAGCAGACCAAGGTCGGGGAATGCCGACCGGGATGCATGCTATGGGCAAACCAACCGTTGAAGTCATCTTTACCGTCCTCCATGCTGGAGGAAAGTTTGGTCAAGGTGGTTATAAGACTTCTGGTGGTCTCCACGGGGTGGGATCTTCGGTCGTGAACGCCCTTTCTAGCTGGTTAGAGGTAGAAATTACTCGTGATGGAGCTGTCTACAAGCAACGTTTTGAAAATGGTGGGAAGCCTGTTACTACTCTTGAGAAGATTGGGTCGGCTCCCAAGTCTAAGACAGGAACCAAGGTCACCTTCATGCCGGATCCAACCATCTTCTCAACAACTGATTTCAAGTTTAATACCATTGCTGAGCGGATCAAAGAATCAGCCTTCTTGCTTAAGGACGTGACACTGACGCTGACAGACCTTCGTAAGGAAGAAGACAACTACGTCGCCTTCCATTACGAGAATGGTGTTCAGGATTTCGTTGAGTACTTGAACGAAGATAAGGAAACCTTGACGCCCGTTCTCTACTTTAATGGGGAATCAGAAGGCTTCCAAGTAGAAGTTGCTCTCCAATACAATGATGGCTACTCTGACAACATCTTGTCCTTCGTTAATAATGTCCGCACTAAAGATGGGGGAACCCACGAGACAGGACTGAAGACAGCTATTACCAAGGCCATGAACGACTATGCAAGAAAGACAGGACTTCTCAAAGAAAAAGACAAGAATCTGGAAGGATCCGACTACCGGGAAGGTCTTTCCGCTGTTCTTTCGATCTTGGTGCCAGAAGCTCATTTGCAGTTTGAAGGGCAGACCAAGGACAAACTAGGAAGTCCACTTGCTCGACCCGTTGTTGACGGGATTGTCGCTGACAAGTTGACCTTCTTCCTCATGGAAAATGGGGAGTTGGCTTCCAATCTGATCCGCAAGGCCATTAAGGCCCGGGATGCGCGTGAAGCCGCTCGGAAGGCGCGGGATGAGAGTCGAAATGGCAAGAAGAACAAGAAGGACAAGGGACTCTTATCTGGTAAATTGACGCCAGCCCAGTCCAAGAATCCTGCCAAGAACGAACTCTATCTAGTCGAAGGAGACTCAGCCGGTGGATCGGCTAAGCAAGGTCGGGACCGCAAGTTTCAGGCCATCCTTCCGCTTCGAGGGAAGGTTCTTAATACCGAAAAGGCCAATATGAGCGATATCCTCAAAAACGAGGAAATCAACACCATGATCTATACCATCGGTGCTGGAGTTGGGGCTGACTTTACGATCGAAGATGCCAACTATGACAAGATTATCATCATGACCGATGCGGATACGGATGGTGCCCATATTCAGACCCTTCTCCTAACTTTCTTCTATCGCTATATGCGTCCCTTGGTCGAAGCAGGACGTGTCTATATCGCTATGCCTCCTCTTTACAAGATGTCTAAAGGGAAAGGCAAGAAAGAAGAAGTGGCTTATGCCTGGACAGACAATGAATTGGAAGACCTACGCCGAACTTTTGGCCGTGGAGCAACCCTTCAACGGTACAAAGGGTTGGGGGAGATGAATGCGGACCAACTTTGGGAAACCACCATGAACCCAGAAACCCGCACCTTGATCCGTGTCACCATTGATGACTTGGCGCGTGCAGAACGCCGTGTCTCCGTCCTAATGGGCGATAAGGCTGCTCCGCGCCGCCAATGGATTGAAGATAACGTTAAATTTACCTTGGAAGAAACGACCGCGTTTTAAGGAGTGCGAGTGATGGATAAGGTTGATTTGGCTTATTTTGGTTATATTTTCTTAGTCTCTTTACCTTCTGCGTTTCTTGCATTTTACATGAATCGCCGAAGAATTAGACTGTTAGGCTTGTATGCGCCGGTAGTCTTTACTCTCTGCATGCTAAAGGTACTAGAATCTAATTTTAGTGACCCAGAATATGGTTCTTTAGAGGCGTTTATTCTCATGATTTTATATGGCTTTCCCTTGATAATAGGAGCCTTAGTCTACACACTGATTCGTCTGTGCTTTGTTTATAAGAAAAATCTGCGGAAGGGACTTTTGATTTTCCTATCCTATCTTATAGTTCCTCTTCTGGGCTTGTATGTGGTAATGCTATTTCAGCTCCATCAGTTCATGTTTGTAGTCATTATTCTGATGATTCTGGTTTCCTATCTACCACCTCTTTATCTCTATTATTTCGACAAAGATCAGTAGGCTACGGGACGCTTCCTTAATAATATCTTGTCGTTGATTGTATAGAAAGTTCAGAAGTGATCAATAGTTTACTGCTCTAACCTGTTAAAAAATATCCAACACCTTTAAGTGATGAAGGAGTAAAAGATGAGAACTGATACAGAAATGATGAATCTGATTTTGCAAATAAGTGAATCCCTGCGAGTGGAAGCAGTAGCCTTATCCGGCTCGCGGGCCGATATCCACTCTCTAAGAGATGAGTTTCAAGATTATGATGTAGTCTATATTGTTGAGAATCTGAACGACTTGTTATCTGATTTATCTTGGCTAGACCAGTTTGGAATGCGTCTGATTGAACAGCACAATCTCCTTGGACACCGTCGTCTGTATCTCATGCTTTTTGAAGATGGCAATCGCATCGATTTAACCCTCTGCTCCAAGGAGTATATCCAAGAGTGGGTGGATAGTGAGGCTGGTTTCAAAGTCTTAAAAGACGACAAAGGTTTGTTTGAAGCCTATCAGCCCAATTCCAATCGCTACTGGACTTATCCGCCTACCGAAGAAGAATTTGCAGCCTCCTGCAATGAATTTTGGTGGGTATCGGCTTATGTCGTAAAGGCCATTCGAAGAAATCAACTCATCTATGCGACCGATCATCTCTATGGCATTTGCCAGCAAGAACTCCTCAAGGTCTTGGCTTGGAAGGTAGCAAGCGATAGGGGAACCGTCGATATCGGTAAGAGCTACAAGTACCTCTTTCACTATTTGCCAACTGAGAAGGAGAAGGAGTTCTCAGCTTTGCTAGATCTATCTAGTTTAGAGAAGATCAGTCAATCCTTATTTGCTACCATGAATTTCTTTCATAGAGAAGCGCCAATCCTAGCCCAAAAGATGGGAGTTGCCTATAATCAGGAAGAGGCTGAGAAAATGATGGCTTATGCTGAAGAAAAACTGTCAAATCATTGATTAATCAACTATTTTAAACATCTTAAACTACAGAAAGAAGTCTTTGGTTACTTGAAGTGACTGAATTCCTTTTTCTAAAAATCTATTCAACATTCTTTGAAAGGAGTTGAACACGCCCTAAATACTGTGTGAAAAATATAAATTCTCTTGTGAGCATCGCTCACTGCAAGAATTTCCTATTTTCACTTTGTATTTTACGGGCTTTGTATCCTATATGAGTAATATCCAAAATATGTCCTTAGAGGACATCATGGGAGAGCGCTTTGGTCGCTACTCCAAATACATTATTCAAGAACGGGCCCTTCCTGATATTCGGGATGGCTTGAAACCTGTTCAACGGCGGATTCTTTATTCTATGAATAAGGACAGCAATACCCATGACAAGGGCTACCGCAAGTCGGCCAAGTCTGTCGGAAATATCATGGGGAATTTCCACCCTCACGGGGATAGTTCGATCTATGATGCCATGGTCCGCATGTCTCAAGACTGGAAGAATCGTGAGATTCTTGTTGAGATGCACGGTAACAATGGTTCTATGGACGGTGATCCACCGGCTGCCATGCGTTATACGGAAGCCCGTCTGTCTGAAATTGCTGGTTATCTCCTTCAAGATATCGAAAAGAACACAGTGCCATTTGCCTGGAACTTTGACGATACAGAAAAAGAGCCAACTGTTTTGCCTGCAGCCTTTCCAAACCTCTTGGTCAATGGAGCTACGGGTATTTCTGCTGGTTATGCGACAGATATTCCGCCCCATAACCTTGCTGAAGTCATCGATGCGGTGGTCTACATGATCGACCATCCTTCTGCTAAGGTAGACAAACTCATGGAGTTTCTACCTGGACCTGATTTCCCGACTGGTGCTATTATCCAAGGTCGTGATGAGATCAAGAAAGCCTATGAAACAGGTAAGGGACGGGTGGTTGTCCGCTCTAAGACAGAGATCGAGCAACTCAAAGGTGGCAAGCAGCAAATCGTCGTCACTGAGATTCCTTATGAGATCAACAAGGCTGTCTTGGTCAAGAAGATCGACGATGTTCGTGTCAATAACAAGGTGGCCGGTATTGCTGAAGTTCGGGATGAGTCTGACCGGGATGGTCTTCGCATTGCCATTGAGTTGAAGAAAGATGCCAATGCAGATCTAATCTTGAACTACTTGTTCAAGTACACAGATTTACAGGTCAACTACAACTTCAATATGGTGGCAATTGACAACTATACCCCTCGTCAAGTGGGGATTGTACCGATTTTATCAAGCTACATTGCTCACCGTCGAGATATCATTGTCGCTCGCTCTCGCTTTGACAAGGAAAAAGCCGAACGACGCCTCCACATTGTAGAGGGATTGATCCGCGTCATTTCCATCCTTGATGAAGTCATCGCCTTAATCCGTGCTTCTGATAACAAGGCAGATGCTAAGGAAAACCTTAAGATTAGCTATGATTTCACAGAAGAGCAAGCAGAAGCCATTGTCACCTTGCAATTGTACCGTTTGACCAATACAGATATCGTCACCTTGGAAGAAGAGCATGCTAACCTCAAGGAGCAAATCGCGACCTTGGCTGCTATCATAGGGGATGAACGGACTATGTTCAATCTCATGAAGAAGGAATTGCGTGAAGTTAAGAAGCTCTTTGGCAATCCGCGTCGTAGTGAGCTACAAGACACTGCTAAAACAATTGAGATTGATACAGCCAGCCTCATTGTCGAAGAAGAAACCTTCGTTAGCGTGACCCGTGCTGGTTATATCAAACGGACCTCTCCTCGTTCTTTCAATGCATCTACAGTGGAAGAAGTCGGTAAGCGGGACGACGATGAATTGATTTTCGTAGAGCCTGCTAAGACTACCCAGCATCTCTTACTCTTTACCAACTTGGGAAATGCCATTTATCGACCTGTTCATGAATTAGCAGATACCAAGTGGAAGGACATCGGGGAGCACCTTAGTCAGACCTTGACCAATTTCGAGCAAGAAGAAGAGATTCTTTTTGCGGAGATTGTGGATCAGTTTGAAGGAGTGACCTACTTTGCAGCTACCCAACAAGGCCAAATCAAGCGTTTTGAACGCAAGGAATTGAGCCCATGGCGGACCTACCGCTCCAAATCAACGAAGTACGCTAAGCTGAAAGACCAAGAGGACCGTATCGTAGCGGTTGCACCAGTTGTCCTCGAGGACATCATGATCATTACCCAAAATGGCTATGGTCTGCGCTTCAATATTGAAGAGGTGCCAGTAGTTGGGGCTAAAGCAGCAGGAGTCAAAGCTATTAACCTGAAAGATGGAGATCAAGTGGTAGCCGTCTTTAAGTCGACGACTCCAAGCATGTACATTCTGACCCAGAGAGGCAGTCTGAAACGGATGTCCCAGGACGATATTCCAGTGACTAGCCGGGCCAAACGCGGATTGCAAGTCTTACGTGAATTGAAGTCTAAACCACACCGCGTCTTCAAGGCAGGTCCAGTCTTCACGGACCAAGGGGATTTTGATCTCTTCACGAGCCAGGAAGAAGTAGCAGAGCAGGATCAAATCCTTCAGATTACCTCCACTACAGGTCAGGTGACAGAAGTGGATGTTACCCAACTCAACTTATCAGAACGAACTAGCAATGGTTCCTTTGTCAATGATCAAATTTCTGATCAAGAAGTCTTTACTGCTAGAATCAAATAAAACCAAAATTAGCCAGTTTATGGCTAATTTTGTTTGCTCGATAAATTTTCTGAAAATTGCAAATTTCACTTGAAATTCTCATGAAATGGTGTAAAATAGAGTACATGAATAAAGTCATCCTTTGTGGTGGCTCTTGCTATTTAGCAAGTCTTGAATGGAAGAAGGATAACAGACATGACAGTATCACTTGATTGGGAAAATCTTGGATTTTCTTATATGAAATTACCTTACCGCTACATCGCCTATTACCGCAATGGTGCTTGGGAAAAAGGAGAACTATCCGAAGATGCTACACTTCATATTTCGGAATCTTCTCCAAGTTTGCACTATGGACAGCAAGCTTTCGAGGGGCTGAAAGCCTACCGTACAAAAGATGGCAGTATTCAATTGTTCCGTCCAGATGAAAATGCCAAACGCCTGCAACGGACTGCTGATCGTCTTTTGATGCCTCAAGTTCCAACGGATATGTTTGTGGAAGCTTGTAAAGCAGTAGTGCGTGCCAATGAAGAATATGTCCCACCGTATGGAACAGGTGGAACACTCTATCTTCGTCCGCTTTTGATTGGAGTCGGAGATATCATAGGAGTAAAGCCAGCAGAAGAATACATCTTTACCATTTTTGCTATGCCAGTTGGAAACTACTTCAAGGGTGGCTTGGTTCCAACCAACTTCTTAATCCAAGACGAATATGACCGGGCAGCTCCTCATGGGACGGGTGCAGCGAAAGTCGGTGGAAACTATGCCGCTAGCCTCTTACCTGGTAAATTAGCTAAGTCTCGGAACTTCTCAGACGTGATTTACTTGGATCCAGCGACCCACACCAAGATTGAAGAAGTGGGATCTGCTAACTTCTTTGGGATCACAGCTGATAATGAGTTTGTGACTCCACTTAGCCCATCAATTCTGCCATCTATTACCAAGTATTCCTTGCTCTATCTTGCTGAGCATCGTCTTGGTTTGAAACCAATCGAAGGTGATGTCCCAATCGATCATCTAGACCGATTTGTCGAAGCAGGGGCTTGTGGAACTGCTGCCGTTATTTCACCAATAGGTGGAGTTCAACACGGAGATAACTTCCATGTCTTCTATTCAGAAACAGAAGTAGGACCAATTACCCGCAAGCTTTATGATGAATTAACGGGCATCCAGTTTGGTGATATAGAAGCACCAGAAGGATGGATCTTCAAGGTAACTGAATAAATCAATCATAAGAGGGGGGACTCCCTCTTTTTTTCATAGGAATAAATACTAGCAAAATAAAATAATTTAATCATGAAACATTTTCGGCTTGCAAGCATGTGAAAATTTTTGTAAAATAAAGGGGTTGAAATGAGGTAGAAGAATGAGTAAAAAAGATAAAAAAATTGAAATCCAAATTTCTGATAGCAAGGTAGTTGTTGGAAAAGATACCTTTGATGGCTACCAATTAGCGATTGGGAAGAAGGCTATTGCTGAGATTGCTGATATGGGAGCTCAGTTCGCTCTTGTGAAAAACGGAGCCGTAGAAAGTCTTTATAAATCGCTGGAAAAAGCAGTGGAAAGTGCCATCGAAAATTATAATTTGAACAAATAAGGGGTTGCATTTTCATGAAATCAATGGTATAATTGTGTCTGTTGATTTGCTTGGAGAGATAGCGAAGAGGCTAAACGCGGCGGACTGTAAATCCGCTCCTTCGGGTTCGGGGGTTCGAATCCCTCTCTCTCCATTTCACTTTTGGGGTATAGCCAAGCGGTAAGGCAAGGGACTTTGACTCCCTCATGCGTTGGTTCGAATCCAGCTACCCCAGTTCTAGGTAATATCAGATAAGGTGGTAAAATATCTACTCAGGTATTTTATTTCTTTATATGAAGATGTCGTTGTAGATCATTTTGATTTCGTTGCGAGTGCTTGCTTAGGAAAAATAATTATAAGTATGTCAAGTTTAGAAAACTTGATTGTTGGAGGATTTTTTAGATGAATGAATTTGAAGATTTGCTAAACAGTGTTAGCCAAGTTGAGCCAGGTGATGTTGTTACTGCTGAAGTTTTGACAGTTGACGCTACACAAGCTAACGTTGCAATCTCTGGAACTGGTGTCGAAGGTGTCTTGACTCTTCGCGAATTGACAAACGATCGTGATGCTGACATCAATGACTTGGTTAAACCAGGTGAAACACTTGAATTGCTTGTTCTTCGTCAAGTAGTTGGTAAAGATACTGATACAGTAACTTACCTTGTATCTAAAAAACGTTTGGAAGCTCGCAAAGCATGGGACAAATTGGTCGGACGTGAAGAAGAAGTTGTTGCTGTTAAAGGAACTCGCGCTGTTAAGGGCGGACTTTCAGTAGAATTTGAAGGACTTCGTGGATTTATTCCAGCTTCAATGCTTGATACTCGTTTTGTACGTAACACTGAACGTTTCGTAGGTCAAGAATTTGATGCTAAAATCAAAGAAGTTGACGCAAAAGAAAACCGCTTCATCCTTTCTCGTCGTGAAGTTGTTGAAGCTGCATCAGCTGCAGCTCGCGCTGAAGTATTCGGTAAATTGAACGTTGGTGACGTTGTAACTGGTAAAGTTGCTCGTATCACTAGCTTCGGTGCTTTCATCGACCTTGGTGGTGTTGATGGATTGGTTCACTTGACTGAATTGTCACACGAACGCAACGTTTCACCTAAATCAGTTGTAACTGTTGGTGAAGAAATCGAAGTGAAAGTCCTTGACTTGAACGAAGAAGAAGGTCGCGTATCACTTTCATTGAAAGCTACAACACCTGGACCATGGGATGGCGTAGAACAAAAATTGGCTGCTGGTGATGTCATTGAAGGAACTGTTAAACGTTTGACTGACTTCGGTGCATTCGTTGAAGTATTGCCAGGTATCGATGGACTTGTACACATCTCACAAATTTCACACAAACGTGTTGAAAATCCAAAAGATGTTCTTAAAGTTGGACAAGAAGTAACTGTTAAAGTTCTTGAAGTAAATGCTGCTGATGAACGTGTATCACTTTCTATCAAAGCTCTTGAAGAACGTCCAGCTCAAGAAGAAGGCGAAAAACAAGAAAAACGTCAACAACGTCCACGTCGTCCAAAACAAGAAAAACGTGACTTTGAACTTCCAGAAACTCAAACTGGATTCTCAATGGCTGACTTGTTTGGTGATATTGAATTGTAATCAACTTAAAAAGCTTGCTTAGGCAAGCTTTTTTTACTTGTAAAATGATCGATTTTTTGATATACTATAACAGTTGCCACCCTTAGTGTAATGGATATCACGTAAGATTCCGGTTCTTGAGATGGGGGTTCGATTCCCTCAGGGTGGATGTCGATAGGAGAGCCTTGAGGCTCTCTTTTTTTATTTTTGGATGAGAAAGATAGCAGAAGGTTTTTAAGAGCAGGATTGGGCTCTCAGGGCTCTCTAGGATTTCATAATAATGAGATCAAGAAAACACCATGTCCTAAGACATGGTGTTTAACGTTTTGTTTAGTTTTTAGAAGCTGCTTGGAATTCTGGGTTCTTCCATGCTTCATCGATAATTGCTTGCAATTCTTTTGCAGATGCTTGCATTTTTTGTGTTTCAGCGTCGTTCAATGGGATGTTTACTGGACGAACGATACCGTGAGCACCAACGATCGCTGGTTGACCGATAAAGACGTTCTCAACTCCGTATTGTCCTTCTTGGAAGACTGAAAGTGGAAGAACTGCATTTTCGTCATCAAGGATTGCACGAGTGATACGAGCAAGAGCAACGGCGATACCATAGTAAGTAGCCCCTTTCTTGTTGATGATTGAGTAAGCAGCATCACGTACAGAGATGAAGAGATCTACAAGGTCAGCTTCATCCAAGTCACGGTTAGCTTGTAACCATTGTTCCAATTTTACACCGGCAACGTTAGCGTGTGACCAAACAGCAAACTCAGAGTCACCGTGTTCACCCATGATGTAGGCGTGAACTGAACGAGCATCAACGCCGATTTTTTCAGCAAGTGCTTGACGGAAACGAGCTGAGTCAAGAGAAGTACCTGAACCGATAACACGTTCTTTAGGGAAACCTGAGAATTTCCAAGTAGAGTAAGTCAAGACGTCAACTGGGTTAGCAGCTACAAGGAAGATACCGTTAAATCCTGAAGCAACAACTTGCTCAACGATTGATTTGTTGATGGCAAGGTTTTTACCAACAAGGTCAAGACGAGTTTCACCTGGTTTTTGAGGAGCACCCGCAGTAATGACAACGAGGTCAGCATCCGCACAGTCTTCGTACTTAGCAGCATAAATCTTCTTAGGAGAAGTGAAGGCAAGTGCGTGGCTAAGGTCTTCAGCATCACCAACCGCTTTTTCAAACAATTGAGGGATTTCGATGATACCTAATTCTTGTGCGATACCTTGAGTAACAAGTGCGAAAGCATAAGATGAACCTACAGCGCCGTCACCAACAAGGATAACTTTTTTATGTTGTTTAGTTAATGTCATTATTCTAAACGTCTCCTTCTATTTTTTTGGGTTTCCCCATTCGCATTTATTCTACCACTTTTACTTTTCTTTGTCACGGTTTTACGCCTATTTTGGACGATGTAAACGTTTTTACTCTTGTGTTCCGAAGGAGAAAAAAAGTCCTAAATGTGTTATAATAGTATGGTGAATTAATTAAAGAGAGGCATTGTTTTAATGCAGGATAATAACTTAGTTGATGTTAACTTAACATCTGAAATGAAGACCAGTTTCATCGATTACGCTATGAGTGTTATCGTGTCTCGGGCTCTTCCTGACGTGCGAGATGGTTTAAAGCCAGTTCATCGTCGGATCCTTTATGGAATGAATGAACTTGGGGTTACACCAGATAAACCACATAAGAAATCTGCCCGTATTACTGGGGATGTTATGGGTAAATACCATCCACACGGGGACTCTTCTATTTATGAGGCTATGGTTCGGATGGCTCAATGGTGGAGCTATCGCTACATGCTTGTAGATGGGCATGGGAACTTTGGTTCTATGGATGGTGATGGAGCCGCGGCCCAACGGTATACAGAAGCTCGTATGAGCAAGATTGCTCTTGAAATGCTTCGGGATATCAACAAGAATACAGTTGATTTCACAGATAACTATGATGCCAGTGAACGCGAACCAAACGTCCTTCCAGCTCGCTTCCCTAACTTGTTAGTCAATGGAGCGACAGGGATTGCGGTAGGGATGGCAACAAATATCCCTCCACACAACCTCGGTGAGTCTATTGATGCTGTCAAGCTAATGATGGATAATCCTGATGTGACAACGCGTGAACTGATGGAAGTGCTTCCTGGACCAGATTTCCCTACTGGAGCCTTGGTCATGGGCAAATCGGGTATTCATAAGGCCTATGAAACAGGAAAAGGCTCGATTGTCTTGCGGTCTCGGACGGAAATTGAAGAGACCAAGACAGGCCGTGAACGCATTGTCGTCACTGAATTTCCTTATATGGTCAACAAGACCAAAGTGCATGAGCATATCGTTCGTTTGGTTCAAGAAAAACGAATCGATGGGATTACAGCAGTTCGGGATGAGTCTAACCGGGAAGGGGTTCGTTTCGTCATCGAAGTCCGTCGCGATGCCTCAGCCAATGTTATCTTAAACAACCTCTTCAAGATGACCCAAATGCAAACCAACTTTGGTTTCAACATGTTGGCTATCCAAAATGGTGTCCCTAAGATTCTCTCTCTTCGTGAGATTTTAGGATCTTATATTGAGCACCAAAAAGAAGTGGTGACTCGTCGGACCATCTTTGATAAAGAGAAGGCGGAAGCTCGTGCCCATATCTTGGAAGGTCTCTTAATCGCTCTTGATCACATCGATGAAGTGATTAAAATCATCCGTAATAGCCAGACAGATGCAGAAGCACAAGCAGAATTGATGAGTAAGTTCAAGCTTTCTGAGCGTCAAAGTCAAGCTATCTTGGATATGCGTCTTCGTCGTTTGACTGGTTTGGAACGTGACAAGATTCAAAGCGAATACGATGATCTCGTTGCTTTGATTGCTGATCTTGCTGATATTTTAGCCAAGCCAGAGCGTGTAGTTGCGATTATCAAGGAAGAATTGGACGAGGTCAAACGGAAGTTTGGAGATCCACGTCGGACAGAATTGATGGTAGGAGAAGTTCTATCACTAGAAGACGAAGATTTGATTGAAGAAAGCAATGTCTTGATTACTCTCTCTAACAAGGGTTACATCAAACGATTGGATCAAGATGAATTTACTGCTCAAAAACGTGGGGGACGTGGTGTTCAAGGTACAGGGGTCAAAGATGATGACTTTGTCCGTGAATTGGTTTCTACCAGCACCCATGATCGTTTGCTCTTCTTTACCAATAAGGGACGGGTTTACCGTCTGAAAGGCTATGAAATCCCTGAATACGGCCGTACAGCTAAGGGACTTCCAATTGTCAACTTGCTCAAGTTAGATGACGGAGAATCCATTCAGACCATTATTAACGTCGCTCAGGATCGTAGTGAAGACGCTTATCTCTTCTTTACAACCCGCTCAGGTTTGGTAAAACGGACCAGTGTAGCTGAGTTTGCTAATATTCGTCAAAATGGCTTGAAAGCTCTTAACCTTAAAGATGAGGATGAGCTGATCAACGTCTTCCTCACAGACGGAAATACGGACGTGATCATCGGGACCAAATTTGGGTATTCTGTCCGCTTCAATGAGTCTGTCGTGCGGAATATGGGGCGTTCGGCAACTGGGGTTCGAGGTGTCAACCTTCGTCCAGGCGACCAAGTGGTCGGTGCAAGTGTGATTACAGATCAAGATGAAGTATTGATCATCACTGAAAAGGGATACGGTAAACGCACGCGTGCTGATGAGTATCCAACAAGAGGACGTGGTGGTAAAGGGATTAAAACTGCTAATGTGGTTGATAAGAATGGTCCTCTGGCCGGTCTCATGACTGTCAAAGGAGATGAGGATTTGATGATTATCACCAATACAGGTGTCATGATTCGTACCAGCGTCGCCAATATTTCTCAAACTGGACGTTCGACCATGGGTGTGAAAGTGATGCGTCTGGATCAAGATGCTCAAATCGTAACCTTTACAACGGTTCAAGCTGACGAAAAAGATGAGTCAGAGACTGAAACTGAAAGTGAAGGGTAGGATAAATAATGGCTTCAAGAAGAAAAAAGAAGAAAACAAGCTTACGCAATCGCTTGATTAATATCTTTGCTACCTTGCTGATCCTTTTGTCTATCGCTCTGATTTTTAATGCTCCGATTCGGAACATGATCATGGTTTGGCATACCAATCAGTACCAGGTCAACAAGGTATCGAAAAAGACCATCGATAAGAATAAAGAGGCTAAGACTAGCTTTGATTTTAAAGAAGTCAAATCGCTGTCTACAGAATCTGTCATCAATGCCCAATGGCAGGCACAAAAGTTACCTGTTATTGGAGGAATTGCAATTCCAGAATTGAAGATGAACCTTCCGATTTTTAAAGGCTTAGATAATGTGGGGCTTTATTATGGAGCAGGTACCATGAAAGAGGACCAGGTTATGGGGCAAAGGAATTACTCCTTAGCTAGTCACCATGTCTTTGGTTTGACTGGGGCAAATGAAATGCTCTTTTCCCCATTAGAACATGCCAAAGCTGGAATGAAAATCTATATCACTGATAAGGAAAAGGTCTATACCTATGTCATCAATTCTGTTGAGACAGTAACGCCAGATCGGGTCGATGTCATTGCAGATCGAGAAGGGGTAAATGAAATTACCTTGGTGACCTGTGAGGATGCCGCAGCAACTTATCGTACGATTGTAAAAGGTACTTTGGAAACTTCAGTAGATTACTCAAAAGCACCAAAAGATATCCTAGAAGCTTTCACAAAATCTTATAATCAAATGCAATTATAATCAACAAAAAAAGAGGTCCTTGACCTCTTTTTTTCTGTTAATTTTCTGCCAATTTGTAAGAGGATAGTCATAAAATGTTACCTGACTGACATATTTTTGCATGCTTTCTATTTTATAATAGAAGAGTGATAGAAAGAAACTTGGAGGAACCGAATGCGCACAGAAGATATCTATACTTTGTTAAGAAACTTCTATGGCTTACTGGTCAATGATTTCCCCAAAACAGGGCTCATTACCAAGGGGATCTACGAAGTTGAACAGGTCTTCGAAACCATTGAAAACCTTCCTGATGATCAAGAACACTTAATTCGATACGAAATTCGTCAATTTCTTGCGTCATTGGAACAAGTGCAAGAGTGCTATAGAATTAACTTCTCAAATGAAGAAACTCGAATTCTTGAAAACTTAAGAGAAGTAGTTTGTCCAATTTAATTTATACAGAATCGTCCTTTTTCCTCCTCAATTGCGAATTATTAATTGAGGAGGTTTTTTATGTATCATATTGTATTTCAAGAATCAGGTCTCTTACCTAGAGAACGTTTGCTAACAGAAGGACCTGATAAGCTCAGTCATCAAGAATTGCTGTCCATCTTATTACGGACGGGGAACAAAAATAAACCAGTCTACGAGATCGCTCAGGACCTGCTGGGCTCACTAAAGAGTTTAAAAGAACTGGCTAGTATGAGTTTTCAGGAGTTACAGGAAGTTCCAGGAATTGGGAAAGTTAAAGCCATTGAGCTGTTAGCTGCTATTGAACTAGGGAAACGAATACAGACTTCGGAAGTGATTGAAACGGAACAAATCATGAGTAGTCAGAAGCTGGCAAAAATGATGCAACAAAAAATAGGCCATGAGAAACAGGAACATTTATTGGCCCTGTATCTGAATACCCAAAATCAAATTATCCATCAGCAAGTGATCTTTATCGGAACAGTCAATCGTAGCATTGCAGAACCGAGGGAAATCTTGCACTATGCCATCAAGCATATGGCGACATCCATAATCTTGGTTCACAACCACCCGTCCGGTATCATTCATCCTAGCAAGAATGATGATGGTGTCACCCAACAAATGATTGAAGCCTGCAATTGTCTAGGAATTGTTTTTCTGGACCATCTGATTGTCTCAACTGATGATTATTATAGTTACCGGGAAGAAACAGATTTATTGGTATAGAAAAAGAGAGTGGGACAGAAATCGGTAATTCGTTAGAATTCGATTTCGTCGTCCCACCTCCGCACAGTTGAGTAGGGCTGTAAAAGCTGATAAAATCAGCGTAGTAGAGCCCACTCAACCACTGCGTCTTGCTCAATAATCCAAAGACAATTGAGAGGCTAGGACTTTTGTCCCAGCCTCTTTGCTTATCATGAATTCTTGCGCATAAAGTAGAGAAGGGTTTGCAGTTCACTGGTTAGGTCGACATATTGGACTACCACATCTTTTGGAACTGTTAAGTGGACTGGAGAAAAGCTAAGGATTCCCTTGATACCAGCTTCAACTAGTAAATCTGCAACTTCTTGAGATTTTACACTTGGAACGGTTAAAATAGCTGTTTGAATCTCTTTTCCCTCAAGTTTTTCTTTTAGTGAGGAGATGCCGTGAATCGGAATACCATCTTTACTTTTAGTGCCGACTAACTCATGATCATCCGTATCAAATGCCATGACAATTTTCATTTTATTTCGCTCATGGAAGCGATAGTGAAGAAGGGCACTCCCCATATTTCCAATCCCGACGATAGCAACATTGGTGATGGAGTTATCATTCAAGAGATCGGCAAAGAAGTTCATTAACTTTTTGACATCATAACCAAAACCACGTCGTCCAAGCTCTCCAAAGTAGGAGAAGTCTCGACGAACAGTTGCGGAATCAATCCCGATGGCTTCAGCAATCTGTTTTGAATTTGCTCGCTCGATTTTCTCTGCATTAAAGCGTTTAAAAATGCGGTAATACAAGGAGAGTCGTTTGGCAGTAGCACGAGGAATTGGATTAGTCTTATCTTGTTTCACAATATCACAACCTTTCAAATCTATTTTATAAAAAGTTTGTGAAAAAAGCAACTATCTTCTACTAAAAAAACACCAAAATGGTGTTTTCTTTGTTAATTGGAATTTCTTAAACTCTGATCGAACTGAATCAGATAGCGATAAAAGTCACCGATTTTTCCAGTGAAAGGTAAGGTATGCTCCTTGTAGGTAACAGAAACAACCTGATAGGAATCTGGAATGGTCACACAGCCTGAGAAGGCTAATAGACAGTGATCGATGTTATCGTAGCTAACCTGACGTTCTTTTTGGTATGCATCCAAATAGGTGAGGACTACAGGACCATTGGTCATTAGTTTTCAATCCTTTCAAAGATTTCACGTTCAACTAAACTGTCCATGAGGAAGTAGAATTTTTGTTGGATAATCTTGTTTTCTGGGTTTTTAAAAATATTTACCAAACGAAGGCCTGACTTGTCAGTAATGTTAATTTTAAATCCTGTTAAATCCTTATTGATGATAATTTTTAACTTAAAGCCATCTCCACTATTTGGAATAGCTTCTAACAAACGATTTAATTCGTAGTTTCCAACCTTTGTTTGTGCAAAGGTATTGTCGCGTAGGGTATATTTTTTAATATTTGGATGGATTGCGTATGTGTAATCGCAGTTTGGTAATGAGACAGATGTTTCAAATGCCATGTAATTCTCCTAAAATTTTGTGAATAGTTGTTATAAAAGTATCGACTTCAGCAGTCGTATTGAATTCGGATAAACTAATGCGAATAGATTCCTTCAATCGATGAGAATCTTCGCCATAATAAGCTGCAAGAACGTGGCTTGGTTGAACAGTTCCTGCTGTACAAGCAGAGCCGGTTGAGACTGAAATCCCTGCCATGTCTAAACGAAGCAGTAAGATATCATTGCTGATACCTGGAAAGCCGATATTTAAGACATGAGGAAGTTTGGAGTCTGTGCTATTCAGATAGAAATCTAAATCTTCTAGGCCAGTTAGGATACGATCAGATAAGCTCTGAATGTACTGATAATTTGCGTCTAACTGATCAGTTGCTTCTTTAAGGGCTTGAGCCATTCCAGCAATTGAAATCAAGTTCTCTGTGCTAGCTCGACGTTTGTCTTCTTGGTCACCCCCGTGTAAGAGATTGAAGAAGTCAGGCTTTTTAGCATAGAGAAGACCAACTCCCTTAGGCCCGTGAAATTTATGGGCCGATGCGGTTAGAAAATCAACTCCTAGCTCTTCAGGGGCTACAGCAAGTTTACCAACGGCTTGAACAGCATCAACATGAAAAGCAGCAGGATGGTCTTTTAAAAGGTCAGAAATTGCCTTGATAGGCAAGAGATCACCCGTTTCGTTGTTGGCATACATGGTGGATACTAAAATTGTATCGGGACGAAGTGCAGCTCGAATATCTTCAGGTCGAATTTTTTGATCTACTGGTTGAATGATGGTTACTTCAAATCCATATTCTTGGACCAAATACTCAATCGGTTCCAGAACGGCATGGTGTTCGATAGCCGTGGTGATAATATGCTTGCCTTTCTGTCTGTGTTTGAGACAGTAGCCCTTTATAACAGTGTTATTGCTTTCGGTTCCCCCAGAAGTGAAGGTAATTTGTTGACTAGAGGTTTTTAAACAAGATGCAACGCATTCCCTAGCATCTCTAAGAATCTTTTTTGCTTGGCGACCGTGGGAGTGGAGACTGGATGGATTTCCGAAACTGGATTCCATCGTTTCTGTCATCACCTTGATTACTCCAGGGCTTAGAGGAGTTGTTGCTGCATTGTCAAAATAAATCACGCCATCACCTTATTTCTTGTGGTATGCAAAGAGTGGACTAACAGGTTTACGCTCTTGGATACGAACAAGGGCATCTCCAATCAATTCGCTTGCAGTAATGTATTTTACATTTTGGGGTTTTTGCTCTTTGGTTGCTACAGAGTCTGTAACCAAAATTTCTTTAATCGGTGCTTGGTCTAGTAATTCTGCAGCTCCCTTAACGAAAAGTCCGTGACTAGAAACGGCATAAATCTCAGTAGCGCCGTCGCGTTGAACAATTTTTGCAGCCTCAGAGAAGGTTTTTCCTGTATTCAAAATATCATCGATCAGGATTGCTTTTTTACCTTTAACATCCCCGATGATGTAGCCCTCGTCACGGCTAGAGTCGTCTTGGGCGTAGTCGATGATAGCAATTGGGGCATCTAGATATTCTGCAAGATTGCGTGCGCGTTTCACTCCAGAATTTTTAGGGCTGACAACCACTACATCTGAACCGGTTAAACCTTGTTTGATATAGTGATCAGCAAATAGAGGAATCGTGAACAAGTTGTCTACTGGGATATCGAAGAAGCCTTGTACTTGAACCGCATGAAGATCGAGGGTTACAACACGGTCTACCCCTGCCTTGACAAGCATGTTGGCAACTAATTTTGCTGTAATTGGTTCGCGAGGAGCAGCAGTGCGGTCTTGACGAGCATACCCAAAGTATGGAAGGACCACGTTTACGGTATGGGCACTTGCTCGTTGGCAAGCATCTACCATGATTAACAATTCCATTAAGTGATTGTTCACTGGGAAGCTAGTAGATTGGATGATGTAAATATCATATCCACGCACACTTTCTTCGATATTAATTTGGATTTCACCATCTGAGAATTGACGTGAAGAAAGCTTTCCGAGTGGGATGCCAGCAACTTCCGAAATTTTTTGTGCAATTTCTTGGTTGGAGTTGAGTGCGAAGAGCTTCATATTGTTTTTTTCTGACATGTATTTGATCCTCATTTAGATATTTTTGTCTAGTCTTATTTTAGCAAAAAAATTCAGTAATTTCAGCTTTTTAGCAAACTTTGAGCCAATCTGGCCACTTTACTTTTTGCTGGCTTATATTCAATTTGTTTTTCCTTGAGAAATTCGTGAAAATAAGTTTCATCTGAGGCAGCATCTACCTCCATTTCCAACTCATAGTCCTCAATAGAATTATAACGACTACGGTCAAAGGCTAATAAACCTTTAGGGATTCTTTTCTCACGTCTCTCTGTTTCCAGACTACCCCAGACATCTAAGGAAGTTAGAGGAATGTCTAAAGCAGTGAGAAAGCTGGCAATCTCACCTTGAGGGAGTTTCTTCTTGGAGAGAAAGGCTTCTACTTGTTCAAAAGTAAGGGCTTGATTGTATTCAAAATGTCCCGCATCTTGCGGTACTTTAAGGGTTAGCTCAGCCCGATCAGCTAAGGTACGAATTCGCAAGGCCATCCGATGATTCCGGATAGCTTGGTCGGGCGTGTCAATATAGTGATTGGTTTGTCGGATAGGAGGTTGGTCCTTGAAAAAGTCTTCTAGAGAATGGTACTCTTCTTTGGTTAGTAAGGTTTTAAATTCAATTTCTAAATGATTCATAGCTACGTCCTTTTCTTTCGTTTGCAAGCTCTTTATGATATAATAATAGATGTGTTTATTTTATACAAAAAACTTTGAGATGACAAGGTGATTCAATGGCGATTGATTGGGAAAATTTTTTAGATCCCTATATCCAAGCAGTTGGGGAGTTGAAGATTAAACTTCGTGGGATAAGAAAGCAGTATCGCAAACAACAAAAGCATTCCCCAATCGAGTTTGTGACCGGTCGTGTGAAGCCGATTGAGAGTATTCTCGAAAAGATGGAACGCAGAAGTATATCTGAAGAGAACCTGGCTCAAGATATGCAAGATATTGCTGGTCTGAGGATCATGGTTCAATTTGTAGATGACGTAGACGAAGTCCTAGAAGTCTTGCGGAAGCGTCAGGATATGCGCGTGGTTCAAGAACGAGACTATATTCGTCACAAGAAATCAAGTGGGTATCGAAGCTATCATGTAGTGGTAGAGTATCCAGTAGATACCATTAATGGCTATGAAACGATTTTGGCAGAGATTCAGATTCGTACTTTGTCTATGAATTTCTGGGCCACCATTGAACACTCATTAAATTACAAATATAAAGGAGATTTTCCGGACGAGATTAAGAAGCGTCTTGAAGTCACCGCGAATTTGGCTTATCAACTCGATGAGGAAATGGGTGCCATTCGTGATGCCATTCAGGAGGCGCAAGCTCTTTTTGATCCAATGCATCGTAAATTAAACGATGGCGTCGGAAATAGTGATGATACAGATGAGGACTACAGGTAAAAAGGTTTCGATTATTCGGAATCGAAAACGCCAGAGCGAAGAGGTTTTTCAACAACTTCGTTATAAATTAAAAAAGAATAATTTTATCTTAACTGAGAAGCATCCGGATATCGTGATCTCTATCGGTGGGGATGGTATGTTGCTCTCGGCTTTTCATAAGTACGAGAGTCAATTAGATCGGGTTCGTTTTGTTGGAGTGCATACGGGTCATCTTGGATTTTATACGGACTATTTAGATGATGAGATTGACAAGTTGGTAGAAAATCTCAAGTTCGATACAGGTGCCAAGGTATCTTACCCAATCCTTAATGTCAAAGTGACCTTTGATAATGGGGATACGAAGATTATGCGAGCTCTTAACGAAGCGACAATCAAACGCAGCGATCGAACCATGGTGGCTGATTTAACCATCAATGGCGTTCATTTTGAGCGATTCAGAGGGGATGGCATTACGGTTTCGACCCCTACAGGTAGCACAGCTTATAACAAATCTTTGGGAGGAGCTGTGCTTCACCCGACGATCGAAGCGCTTCAGATTGCTGAAATCGCTAGTCTGAATAATCGTGTCTATCGAACTTTGGGGTCTTCGATTATTGTTCCCAAAAAAGATAAGATTGAAATCACGCCTAGCCGGCCAGGTTTTCACATTCTCTCTGTCGATAATTCAACCTATTCCTATCGAAATATCGCCCATATCGAGTACCAGATTGATAACCACAAGATCAATTTCGTAGCGAGCCCAAGCCATACCAGTTTCTGGAATCGGGTCAAGGATGCCTTTATCGGAGATATTGACGAATGAGGTTCGAATTTATTGCAGATGAACATGTCAAGGTTAAAACCTTTCTGAAGAAACATCAGGTTTCAAAAGGCTTATTGGCCAAGATCAAGTTTTCTGGAGGTCAGATTTTAGTCAATGGCGTCGAACAAAATGCCATTTATCTTCTGGATATCGGAGACAAGGTAACGATTGATATTCCCTCTGAGGAAGGTTATGAAGCCTTGGAAGCCATTGATCGTGATTTGGAAATCTTGTACGAAGACGATCATTTCTTGGTTATCAACAAACCAGCAGGAGTGGCATCCATTCCTAGCTCCCTTCATTCCAATACCATTGCGAACTTTGTCAAGGGTTACTATGTTCGCAATCAGTATGAAAATCAGCTCGTTCATATTGTCACCCGTTTAGACAAGGATACCAGTGGGATCATGCTTTTTGCCAAACATGGCTATGCCCATGCTCGCTTAGATAAACAACTTCAGGCTAAGACCATTCAAAAACGTTACTTTGCATTGGTAAAGGGTAAGGGGGAGTTGGAAAGTAAAGGGGATATCATTGCTCCCATTGCGCGTGATGAAGACTCCATTATTACCCGAAAGGTAGCAAAAGGTGGCAAGTATGCTCATACCAGCTACCAAATTGTTCAGTCTTTCGGTGATATTCATCTGGTGGATATCCAGTTGCATACAGGCCGGACCCATCAGATTCGCGTTCATTTTTCTCATATTGGTTTTCCACTTTTGGGAGATGACCTCTATGGAGGTTCGTTAGAAGATGGGATTCTTCGACAAGCCTTGCATTGCCATTCCTTGGCTTTCTATCATCCTTTTTTGGAAGAGGAGCTCCGAATTGAAAGCTCTCTGCCAGATGATTTTAGCCGAGTCTTAAAACAGTTATCAAATATTTAATTTTTTTCAAAGGAGAAACTCATGGAAGTTTTTGAAAGCCTCAAAACCAACCTCGTTGGTAAGAATGCTCGTATTGTGTTACCAGAAGGGGAAGAGCCTCGTATTCTGCAAGCAGCAAAACGGATTGTAAAAGAAACAGACGTTACACCTGTCTTGCTTGGTAATCCAGATAAGATTCGTATTTACCTTGAAATTGAAGGAGTTTTGGAAGGATACGAAGTTATCGACCCGCATTCTTACGCAGGCTTTGATGAGATGGTAGCTTCCTTGGTAGAACGTCGGAAGGGTAAAATGACAGAAGAAGAAGCACGTCAAATTTTGCAAGACGATGTCAACTACTTTGGTGTTATGTTGGTACATCTGGGAATCGTTGATGGTATGGTTTCAGGTGCGATTCACTCAACAGCTGCAACTGTTCGTCCAGCCCTTCAAATTATCAAAACTCGTCCAAATGTCAAACGCACTTCAGGTGCCTTCCTCATGGTTCGTGGTTCTGAACGTTACTTGTTTGGAGACTGTGCGATTAACATCAATCCAGATGCTGAAGGTTTGGCTGAAATTGCCATCAACTCTGCTATCACAGCCAAGATGTTTGGCATCGATCCGAAAATCGCCATGTTGAGCTATTCAACCAAAGGTTCTGGTTTCGGTGAAAGTGTTGATAAAGTTGTGGAAGCAACAAAAATCGCTCATGAACTTCGTCCAGACCTTGAAATTGATGGGGAATTGCAATTTGACGCTGCCTTTGTACCAGAAACAGCAGCATTGAAAGCTCCAGGAAGCAAGGTGGCAGGACAAGCTAATGTCTTTATCTTCCCAGGTATTGAGGCTGGTAACATTGGGTACAAGATGGCAGAACGTCTCGGTGGCTTTGCTGCAGTAGGACCAGTTTTGCAAGGGTTGAACAAACCAGTTAACGACCTTTCTCGCGGATGTAATGCAGATGACGTTTACAAATTGACCTTGATCACAGCAGCTCAAGCTGTGGAACAATAAGAATGATTGAAAGGCTTAGGGATTTCCTAGGCCTTTTTATGGTAGAGTCAGAATCTCTAAAGTAGAAGTCATTCTATGGTATACTAGGAATATGATGGATTTAAAAGATTACGGGATTATCATGTGGGAGGAGGAAAAAATTGCCTCTTTCCGAGAAAAGTTATTAGCCTGGTATGATGCCAATAAACGGGATCTCCCCTGGAGACGGACGCAGGATCCTTATAAAATATGGATTTCAGAGATTATGCTCCAGCAGACACGTGTCGATACGGTTATTCCTTATTATGAGCGTTTTTTGGATTGGTTTCCGACCATTGCGGATTTAGCTCAAGCCCCTGAAGAAAAGCTCTTAAAAGCTTGGGAGGGCTTGGGCTATTACTCGAGGGTCCGCAACATGCAGAAAGCTGCCCAGCAAATCATGGAGGACCATGGGGGTGTTTTCCCATCAAGCTATGAGGCTATCTCTAAACTCAAGGGAATTGGACCTTATACAGCTGGTGCCATTGCCAGTATTGCTTTTGGCTTGCCAGAGCCAGCAGTGGATGGCAATGTCATGCGGGTTTTAGCTCGTTTGTTTGAGGTTGACTACGATATCGGAGTTCCGACTAATCGTAAGATTTTTCAAGCCATGATGGAAGTCTTGATCGATCCAGAGCGTCCGGGTGATTTCAATCAGGCTTTGATGGATCTGGGCTCAGATATTGAATCACCAGTCAATCCACGGCCCGAAGAGAGTCCTGTAAAAGAGTTTAGCGCGGCCTATCAGCATGGGACCATGGATCGCTATCCCATCAAGGCTCCAAAGAAGAAACCAGTACCCGTTTATTTAACAGCCTTTATTATAAAGGATAGTCAAGAGCGCTACCTGCTGGAAAAAAATGAGCGAGAGGGACTCTTGTCAGGCTTCTGGCATTTTCCCTTGATTGAAGTGGATAGTCTATCTGAGAACCTGGGCCAATTGTCTCTACTGGATGAGAAGGAACAAGCAGAGAGCAATCTAGAGATTCTCTCCTTTGAACAGGACTATGACTTAGTCATTGATTGGCAAGAGAGAACTTATCCCATGGTCCAGCATGTCTTTTCGCACCGCAAGTGGCAGGTTCAACTTCGGTACGGATTGGTAAAAGAAGGAGAACAAGCAACCAGTGAATCAACTATTTGGTTAAAACCGGAAGAATTTTCGGCCTTTCCTTTTGCCAAACCCCAGCAGAAGATTTGGACGACTTTTACAGAAAATGAAAAATAGCTAGAGAATAATCTCTAGCTATTTTTTTTATAGATGAGCGAATGCTTTGATTTCTTCTTCTGACATGGATGAGTCGCAGCGAACGGTAACTTCACCGGCTTCGACATGTAAAAATCCAGGAACAGTTGGAATGCCATAGGTAGAGCGGAAGACTTGCAAAGCATCCAGTTGACTTGGTTCTTCACTATTAATGAAGTAGATATGAGCTTTAGTTTCGGCTACTACAGTTGCTAATTTAGCAGCGAACTTTCGGCAATATGGGCAAGTCTTGCGTCCAATAAAGAAGGTTGCTGTTTCTTTTTGGTCGATGGCTTCTTGCGCACGCGCAACAGTGGTTACTTCAAGATCTTTAATATCTTCTAAAAATTGTTCCATGAGATTACCTCGCTTTCTTATAAATCTAGTATGCCATAAAGGGCGAAAAAATGCTGTATTTTGATACGAAAAAAAGATGAGATTGGTTGATCTCATCTTTTGTGGTTTCTTATTTTACAAAGGCATTGATTTCAGCTTCGATGTTAGCAATTTTAGCTTGAGAATCTTCGTTGCTTTCACCAACAACGGCAATGTAGAACTTAATTTTTGGTTCTGTACCTGAAGGGCGAACGGCAATCCAAGAACCATCAGCAAGTGTGTATTTCAATACATCACTTGGAGGAGTTGTCAAGGTTGTT
Organism: Streptococcus australis; assembly: GCF_047463015.1. Taxonomy (GTDB): domain Bacteria; phylum Bacillota; class Bacilli; order Lactobacillales; family Streptococcaceae; genus Streptococcus; species Streptococcus australis_F. Next base: position 273,458 of record NZ_JASHER010000002.1, read on the forward strand.
ACAGTGCCATCAGCAGCAGTAGATGTTTGTGCTTTGAAGTCTTCAGTGATTGAAACTTCTGTTGAGTTAAATTCTTTTGGCCCGTTTTCACGGAATTTCGCCATAATCGCTTTGATTTGCTCAGCACCGTCAACACCAGAAAGTGTAACAGAGATTGTCTTTTCAGCATAGTAGCCGTACTCTTTGTAGATTTCTTCGATACCGTCAGCAAGTGTCAAACCACGAGAGCGGTAGTAAGCAGCAAGCTCAGCAACGACAAGGACAGCTTGAATCGCATCTTTATCACGTACGAATGGTTTAATCAAGTAACCGAAGCTTTCTTCAAATCCCATCATGTAAGTGTGATTGTGTTTTTCTTCGAATTCTTGAATCTTTTCAGCGATGAATTTGAAACCAGTCAAGACGTTAAACATAGTTGCGCCGTAGCTTTCAGCAATCTTCGTTACCAAGTCAGTTGATACGATAGATTTGCAAAGGGCTGCATTTTCTGGAAGAGTGCCAGCATTTTTGTGAGCTTCCAAGATGTACTTAGCCATGATAGCACCGATTTGGTTACCTGAAAGGTTAAGGTAGCTACCGTCTTTTTGAAGGACTTCAACACCGACACGGTCAGCGTCAGGGTCAGTTGCCACAAGAACATCAGCTCCTACTTGGCGACCAAGTTCTTCTGCAAGAGCAAAGGCTGCTTGGCTTTCTGGGTTTGGTGATTTTACAGTTGAGAAGTCAGGGTCTGGAGTTGCTTGAGCTTCAACGACTTGAACAGAGTCAAATCCTGCTTGAGCAAGAGCACGACGAGCCAACATTTCACCAGTACCGTGAAGAGGAGTGTAGACAATCTTCATGTCTTTGCCAAACTCTTCAATCAAGGCTGGGTTGATGTTAACGTCTTTTACTTCTTTGAGGTATTCAGTATCGACAGCTTCACCGATGACTTCAATCAAACCAGATGCTTTTTCAGCTTCAACATCCGCAACTTCTACAGCGAATGGATTGTCGATGGCACGGATGTAGGTTGTCAAAGCGTCCGCGTCGTGTGGAGGCATTTGACCACCATCTTCACCGTAAACCTTGTATCCGTTAAACGGAGCAGGGTTGTGGCTAGCAGTAATCATGATCCCTGCGAAACAGTTTAGGTGACGAACAGCAAATGAAAGTTCTGGAGTTGGACGGAGACTTTCAAAGACATAGGATTTAATACCGTGTTTTGCAAGAACGGCTGCTGATTCAAAGGCAAATTCTGGAGAGAAGTGACGGCTATCATAAGCGATGGCTACACCACGTTCTTTTTCGTTTCCACCTTTTGATTCGATCAAACGAGCCAAACCTTCAGTTGCTTGGCGAACAACGTAGATATTAATGCGGTTTGTACCAGCACCAATCAAACCACGCATACCAGCAGTACCGAATTCAAGGTTTGTGTAAAAGGCATCTTCCTTTGTTTTTTCATCCATGCTTTCCAAATCACGACGAAGATAGTCTGGAAGATCTGAGAAATCAACCCATTTTTGGTAGTTTTCTTGGTAAGTCATAGTGCAACTCCTTATTTCTATAAACTAATCGCTTACATTATAGCAAATTTTTTCAGAAAATTCTAGCGATAATTGTAAATCTTTTCAAAAATAAAGGGGGAATTTTGGATAGAAAAAAAGAGGCTGGGACAAAAGTCCTAGCCTCTCAATTGTCTTTGGATTGTCGAGCAAGACGCAGTTTTCGAGTGGGCTCTACTACGCTGATTTCATCAGCTTTTATAGCCCTACTCAACTGTTTATTTTATTTTTTCAAGGGCTGGGACAACGGCACTAGTGATCAGAACCGTTGCAATAACTTCGATAAGTGAGTTTGTAGACACAATCAAGGCTAGAAAATCGTTGATTCCACCTTTGAATTGACTACCAAAAAAGAAGTAAATCCCACTTAAAACAAAAACGGTATTGGTCATGGATCCGACAATGCCGGCTGTTATTAACCCGGTACGATTGCGCATTAATTGATAGATATAGTAAGGTGTTATTCCGATCAAGATACGTGGAACTATTGCAATAAGGAGGGAATAGAAGTTTCCGTTTGGTACAAAGGGACTAAAGAGGTGGCTTGCAGGTGTTAAAACAAGGGTATTCATCGTTAAACTAAATAGTCCCATAAGCAATCCTAAGGTAGCTCCGATTCGTGGCCCGTAAATGATAGACGCGATCACAACAGGAATATGAACCAAGGTTGGCTGAATACCTGATGGTACAAAATGTAAGATGAAGGAAGTTGTAAAATGGATGGTAATCATTACCGCGAAAAATATAGCAATGCGTGAAATGGATGAAGATTTTTTCATGAAAGTGACTCCTGTATAGTAGTTAGAATGGTTTCGATAGAAGCTAAAGCTCCAGACCCTTGATCGCCACAAGCCAGAGTAGCATGGCGAGGTTGAATAATCTGATAGCCGTAGTCTTGTAAAAGTTTTAGATTTCGTTGGGTAGCTGGGTGTTCCAGCATTTTCGTATTCATAGCGGGGGCTAGGATTTTTTTAGTTCCTTGAGGCAAGGCTAGAGCTGTGCTCGTCACCATATTATCCGCTAGCCCTATGGCAAGTTTTGCAATGGTATTGGCACTTGCAGGAGCGACTAGAAAAAGATCAGCCTCTTTCCCCAAGTCAATATGTTGGATTTGTTTTGGATCGTCTTCTGTCATGACCTCTACCAGGACAGCTTGTTTGGAGAGGACCTGAAGTGTTAGAGGGGTAATAAAAGCTGTAGCTGCAGGAGTCATAAGAATCTTTACCTGGTGACCGAGCTTGGTCAGTTGACTGGTGAGGTCTGCTGCCTTGTAGGCAGAAATGCTCCCAGTTACAGCCAGTAGTATATTCGCCATAGGTTTTATCCTTTGTTCCTAATGTGATGATAAATTTTTTGAGCAATATCCAATTTCGTTTCGGCTATTTGAGTAGCATCTTTCGTAACTAAGTAAGCTCGATGTTTTCCGTCTTGAATTTCGCTTAAGTCATTGGCAACAATCATTTCTGCCTGATTTTTTTCGAGACTTGCACGAGCAACGGCTAGGAGTTGATCCTGTGCTACACCAACCAGCAGTTTAAAGCCGATCAAGCGAATGTCTGGATTCCATGTTTTTACTAAGGAAATCAACTTAGGATTTTTCTTTAAAAAGAGAACTTGGTAATCTTCCTCTGAAGAAATTTTCGATTCCTGGTTGGTTTGATGAAGAAAATGCTCTAAATTGCTAGCTTCTTTGACAGCCTGGAAACCTGACATATAGACAGGGCTGTAGTCAGAGACAGCCATAGCATGGATGAGCACCTGGTGAGTTGGAGTTTCTTTTTCAAGGACTGTTTGAAGTTCAGCGACATCTTTGATAAATATCTTTCTTAAATGAGGATGTTCTTTAGGCTGAACCGCAGTTGGAGTTGTCACCAGAGTCACAGAAAAACCTGCCTCTAAAAAACGTTTGGAAATGATTTTTCCAAGTTGACCAGTGGAATGGTTGGTAATCGAACGAACCTGATCAATCTTTTCACTCGTCCCACCGGAAGTAATCAAAATATTCATAGGCTTATTTTACAAGAATTTTATATTTTAGTAAAGCCAAGAACACGGCTCTTGCGATTGTTGGTCAAGGGGATACAAAGGCGGTAGAGTAGACGACGAAGGGACTCATAGTTATTTCATATAGAGGGGTATAAGAAATTGGAATAAAGGCTGAAAAAGCAGAGTTACTAAGCAAAAACCGAACGAATGAGAAAAGTTTGAGATTTAAAATATATATCCTTGTGAAATTTCTGTATAATAGGATTATTAAATAGTGAGGAGATTCAGATGAAGACAGATATCGAGATTGCACAAAGTATTGAATTGAAACCAATCACAGATGTGGTAGAGAAATTGGGTATTCACTTCGATGACCTAGAACTCTATGGAAAGTACAAGGCAAAATTAACCTTTGACAAGATCCAAGCCGTTCAGAAGGAAGAACCAGGAAAGCTCATCTTGGTAACCGCCATTAACCCGACTCCAGCAGGGGAAGGAAAGTCTACCATCACCATTGGTTTAGCAGATGCTTTAAATAAAATTGGCAAACAAACCATGATTGCCATTCGCGAACCTTCTTTAGGTCCTGTTATGGGGATTAAAGGGGGAGCAGCAGGTGGAGGTTATGCACAAGTTCTACCAATGGAAGACATCAACCTTCATTTCACGGGTGACATGCATGCCATTACAACAGCAAATAATGCACTTTCAGCTTTGATCGACAATCATTTGCATCAAGGAAATGAGCTAGGCATTGACCAACGTCGGATTATCTGGAAACGGGTAGTGGACTTGAATGACCGTGCTTTGCGTCACGTATCGGTCGGTCTTGGTGGACCGCTCAATGGGATTCCTCGTGAAGACGGATTTGATATCACCGTTGCTTCTGAGATTATGGCCATCCTTTGCTTGGCGACAGATATTGAAGACTTGAAACGTCGTTTGGCCAATATTGTGATTGGTTACCGTTATGATCGTAGTCCAGTTTATGTCCGCGATTTAGAAGTAGAAGGGGCGCTTGCCTTGATTCTGAAAGATGCGATCAAGCCAAACTTGGTCCAAACCATCTATGGAACGCCAGCCTTTGTTCATGGTGGACCTTTTGCTAATATTGCCCATGGATGTAATTCTGTTTTAGCTACCTCAACCGCTCTTCGTTTAGCCGATTACGTAGTGACAGAAGCAGGTTTTGGCGCGGATTTGGGAGCTGAAAAATTCTTGGATATCAAAACACCAAATCTTCCTGTTAGCCCATCTGCAGTGGTGATTGTCGCAACGATTCGTGCTTTGAAGATGAATGGTGGAGTTGCCAAAGATGCTCTTTCTGAAGAAAATGTAGAAGCTGTTCGTTCAGGTTTTGCGAACTTGGAGCGCCACGTAGAAAATATGCGTAAATTTGGAGTTCCTGTAGTAGTGGCTATTAATGAATTTGTCACAGATACAGAAGCTGAAATTGCAGCTCTGAAAGAACTCTGTGCTTCTATTCAAGTTCCTGTTGAATTGGCGAGCGTTTGGGCTGATGGTGCTGATGGAGGATTGGCCCTAGCAGAAACAGTAGTGGAGACACTTGAAACAAGTCCAGCCAACTACACTCGTCTTTATGATAATGACCTTTCTGTTGAAGAAAAGATCACTAAGATTGCCCAAGAAATTTACCGGGCCGACAATGTTGTCTTTGAGAAGAAAGCCAAAACTCAGATTGCTCAAATCGTGAAAAATGGCTGGGACAAGTTGCCAGTTTGTATGGCTAAGACCCAATATAGTTTCTCAGATGATCCAAGTCTCCTCGGGGCGCCGTCTGGTTTTGACATTACCATTCGCGAATTGGTACCTAAGACTGGTGCAGGCTTCATTGTTGCTTTGACAGGTGAAGTGATGACTATGCCTGGATTACCAAAACGTCCTGCTGCTTTGAACATGGATGTAGCAGAAGATGGGACTGCTTTAGGATTGTTCTAATAAAATATATAGAGGTTGGCGGACAACCTCTATTTTTGTGCTTTTGGGGTATAATAGAGAAATAGAAAGCGAGAAGACCATGCTGAAGATACGACCAGTCACCCTTGAAGATGCTCCTGAACTTGTCAGGATTTATGCTCCCTATGTTGAGAAAACAGCCATCACTTTTGAATACCAGGTTCCGACCATTGAGGAATTTGAAGGGCGTATCGAAAAGATCCTTCAACGTTTTCCCTATTTAGTAGCAGAAGTAGACGGTCAAGTCCTTGCTTATGCCTATGCCTCAAGCTATTATGATCGATCAGCATATGATTGGGCGGTGGAAGTATCCGTCTATGTGGATCAAGATCGTCGTGGGCAAGGTCTGGGTTCTCGATTGTATGAGGCATTAGAGTCGGAGTTGGAGGCGCGTGGTTATTTACGTTTCTTAGCTTGCATTGCCCTGCCAAATCCAGCTAGTATCGCCCTCCATGAGAAACGTGGCTATGTGAAAGTTGCTCATTTTCCTAAAATTGGCTATAAATTTGATCAATGGCATGATATTGTCTGGATGCAAAAGACGATCGAAGGGCCTGTGAAGCCCCTAATGTAAAAATTAGAAGGAGCTTAGCTTTGCTCAATTTCTTTTAAGTTATTTAAAAGGAAGTCTAGAACGAGCCTCTTGACTTTTTTGGGCCGTTCATGGTACACTAAGTTTATGCGATGAGTCGATTGGCTCTTAGGAGCCTTTTGCGCTGAGGAGGTCTACATTTAATTGTAACGCAGGAGCGGACCTTGAACAGTTGTGTGAACCTGCTGTTCTCATCGAAAGATGCCTCGAATCCCTTACCATGTGGTAAGGGATTTTTTTTGTAAAAATTCATAGTAAGCAAATACATAAATTTGTTTGCCTCTTATGACTACCGGTGATATAATGATGTAAATAAATGGATTCATTTGTGTTTGAAAGGAGATGGTTATAGTGTATGATCAAAACAGTCCAAACAACAAGTGGTCACAAGAAACGTTTCAACGTATCAGTGAACTGGAAAAATTAGAACAATATCAGGCTAAGTTGCTCATTATGAAGTAACAAATGAAGAATAATCTTCATTGGAGAAACGCCACTATTCTTGGTGGTATTCTAGCTTTTCTCTCCTTCCAACTTGTTAGATGGCGAGCAGCGATTGTTATCATTCTTCTTGTAGTGGTGTTTTATTATTTACCGGCATACAAAAAACGAAAAGCCTTATTCGGAGATCAGGTTCGATCCAATGAAGAGATTTATATTACAGATTTTCTTTGTCCCATCCTGAAAGAAGTTTTTCCTCAAGCGGAGCTAACTCTGACAGCTGACTACCCAATGAATGTCCTGCAGGTCATTAGTCCGAGATCGACTAAGTTTGATCTCTTTCATCAATTGTCTTTCCATGATGAAAAGAATCTCGTAGTAGCCAATCTCTATGCTTATCATATTGAGACGCGAACAAAGAGAGACTCAAGTGGGGAAACTCATACGGTCAGAGAAGAAGTTGAAGATTTTGCTGGTCAGATTTTTTCTTTAAAAGCTCCTATCTCATTTCCAGGGCACTTGAGAGTTGTTCCAACCAAGAAATCTTTGTTTTTAAAAAGAGAACTAAAAGGTGCCTATCCGGGTGCTGGACCTAATGAAGTTCAAATTGAAACAGAAGATATCCGAAACAATGAAAATTACAATATCTATTGTACAGATGAACTGGCTGCTCGAAAATTCTTAAAACCCAAGATCCTAGAATGGTTTGATCAGCAAATTTCTCAAAATGCTATGTGTGTGTATTTAGTACAAGATACACTCTATATTTCCTTATATACTAACCGCTACCTTTTCCCAACACCGAATAGAAAAGATGCAATCGAAAGTCTTTCGATTGCTGCAGAGTATCAAAAACTCTGTAGGGAGATTGATCTCATTGATGAATTAACCAATATATTTAAAGGAGAATAACTATGTTAGGATTATTTATTGCCATCGTCGTTTTTGCTCTTGTCATTGTTATGTGGTTTATCGGTGAAAGCAATCGCTTGAATCGTTATCAGGTCATGATTGAAGAAGCAAAGAGAACGGTTGATATAATTCTTGTCAAACGCTACGATACCATTTCTGAAATGTTGAAGGCAGCTAAGGCCTACGCCAAACATGAAGAGAAAGTCTTTACCGAATTAGTAGCCCTTCGTCAAGGTGCCTCTATCCAAGAATCCAACCAAGTTATTGCCAATCAAAATGATGTCTTGGCACAAATCCGAGCAGTAGGTGAGAATTATCCAGATCTCTTATCTTCTAACCAATTCTTGGCCTTGCAAAAAGAAATTGCAGACGAAAATGAAGATTTGGCAGCTTCTAAACGTATTGTTAATAGTAATATTAGCCAAATCAACCAAGCAATAGTAACCTTCCCAACTTCACTAGTGGCGGGTATCAAAGGGATGCAACAGGTGCCATTTTTATTGGAAGATACTCAAGGCAAGAAGAATTTGAATGATTTGGATTATGAAATCCATTAATTTTCAATAAAAGCTATTCGATATCTAGAAACTATCCCGGTCTTAGATCGGGATTATTTTGTTTTTATAAGTGTAAAATACACTTTTCATTTGTAGGGAAAAATAGTATAATAGATAAAATTCACAAATTTTTAGAAAATTCCGAAAGAGGTTTTATTATGGGATATACAGTTGCTGTTGTCGGTGCTACAGGTGCCGTTGGTGCACAAATGATCAAAATGCTGGAAGAATCAAGTCTTCCAATTGATAAGATTCGCTACCTTGCATCTGCGCGTTCAGCAGGGAAGGTCTTGCAATTCAAAGGGCAAGACGTGACCATTGAAGAAACAACTGAAGAGGCTTTTGCAGGAGTAGATATCGCTCTCTTCTCAGCTGGAGGATCAACTTCAGCTAAATATGCACCATATGCTGTTAAAGCTGGTGCGGTCGTAGTAGATAACACTTCTTACTTCCGTCAAAATCCAGATGTACCATTGGTTGTTCCTGAAGTAAATGCACATGCGCTTGATGCCCATAACGGAATCATCGCCTGTCCTAACTGTTCAACCATTCAAATGATGGTAGCTCTTGAGCCTGTTCGTCAGAAATGGGGCTTGGACCGTATCATCGTGTCTACTTACCAAGCTGTCTCTGGTGCTGGTATGGGAGCCATTCTTGAAACCCAACGTGAATTGCGTGAAGTATTGAATGATGGAGTGGATCCACGTGATTTGCACGCGGAAATCTTACCTTCAGGTGGCGATAAGAAACATTATCCAATCGCCTTTAACGCCCTTCCTCAAATTGACGTCTTCACTGATAATGACTACACATATGAAGAAATGAAGATGACGAACGAAACTAAGAAAATCATGGAAGACGATAGCATTGCCGTATCAGCAACATGTGTACGTATTCCAGTCTTGTCAGCTCACTCAGAGTCAGTTTACATTGAGACCAAAGAAGTAGCACCAATCGAAGAAGTAAAAGCTGCTATTGCTGCCTTCCCAGGAGCAGTGTTGGAAGATGATGTGGCTCATCAAGTATACCCACAAGCTATCAATGCGGTTGGTTCTCGCGATACCTTTGTTGGTCGTATCCGTAAAGACTTGGATGCTGAAAAAGGGATTCATATGTGGGTGGTTTCTGATAACCTTCTTAAAGGAGCTGCTTGGAACTCAGTTCAAATTGCAGAAACCCTTCATGAACGTGGACTCGTGCGCCCAACAGCTGAGTTGAAGTTTGAGTTGAAATGATTCATTAACTAAATAAATTGTAATAGGGGACAGCTATCAACTTTTGGTGCTGTCCCTCTTCCCTATGGTTGTCTCAAGAAGGAGTATGTATGTCTTATCAAGATTTAAAAAATTGTAGAATGATCACTGCCTTTATCACTCCCTTCCATGAAGATGGTTCGATTAATTTTGAGGCTATTCCTCCGCTTATTGAACATCTTTTGGCTCATCACACAGATGGGATTCTTTTAGCTGGTACCACAGCTGAAAGTCCAACTCTAACACACGATGAAGAATTAGAACTTTTTGCAGCGGTGCAAAAGGTAGTCAACGGACGGGTTCCTTTGATTGCTGGTGTCGGGACCAATGAAACTCGCGACTCGATTGAGTTTGTAAAAGAAGTCGACCAATTTGGTGGTTTTGCTGCCGGATTAGCGATTGTCCCTTATTACAACAAACCTTCTCAAGAAGGTATGTACCAGCATTTTAAGGCTATTGCAGACGCTTCTAACTTGCCAATCATAATCTATAACATTCCTGGGCGCGTGGTTGTCGAAATGACACCAGAAACCATGCTTCGTTTGGCAGAACATCCAAATATCATCGGGGTAAAAGAGTGTACAACCCTTGCCAATATGGCTTATTTAATTGAGCACAAGCCAGAGGAGTTCCTCATTTATACGGGAGAGGATGGAGATGCTTTCCATGCCATGAACCTTGGGGCAGATGGGGTGATTTCAGTAGCATCTCATACCAATGGGGATGAAATGCACGAAATGTTCCTAGCCATTGAAAATAATGATATTAAAAAAGCGGCGGCCATTCAGCGCCAATTTATCCCGAAAGTCAATGCTCTCTTCTCTTATCCAAGTCCAGCTCCAGTTAAAGCAGTCTTGAACTATATGGGCTTTGAAGCAGGGCCAACTCGTTTGCCATTAGTGCCAGCTCCTGCTGAGGAAGCGAAGCGCATTATCAAGGTTGTAGTGGATGGGGATTACCACGCGACCAAAGAAATCATTACGGGAGTTCTTCGTCCGGATTATTGACGTTTTAGATTCTTGACAAATCCCCTATTTATTTAGATAATAGAAGTATATTGATGATCAAGGAGAATAAGATGGAAGTCATTAAACGTAGTGGTGAAGTTGTAGAATTTGATCCAGATAAAATCTATCAAGCTGTTTTGAAGGCAGCACAAACAGTCTATGTCTTGACCGATGATCTTCGCCAAAACTTGGCGCAAGTGACTAAAAAAGTTGTGATGGATTTGGAAGAAGCGAAAGTGGAACGTGCCACAATCAGCATGATCCAATCAATGGTTGAGCACCGTTTACTTGGTGCTGGTTATATTACCATTGCTGAACACTATATTTCTTATCGTTTGCAACGCGATTTGGAACGAAGTGGCTATGGAGACCACATCGCTGTTCACTTGCACTTTGAGCAAATTCGCTAAAATAAGAAACGAAGTTACGGGTGTAGCTTCGTTTTTTTAAGAAAAAATGGGGAGCAGTTTTAAAAGAAAATACTGTATTTCATGGTATAATAGATAAGATTGAATGTTGAAAGGATTTCATTTCATGGCGATTATTCAATGGTTTCCTGGACATATGTCCAAAGCTAGAAGACAAGTACAAGAAAATATTAAATTTGTGGATTTCGTGACAATTTTGGTGGACGCTCGTTTGCCTCTATCAAGTCAAAATCCTATGTTAACAAAAATTGTTGGTGATAAGCCTAAGCTGATGATTCTGAACAAGGTAGACTTGGCAGATCCTGTCGCTACAAAAGAATGGCAGGAGTATTTTGAGTCACAAGGGATCAAAACTTTGGCTATTAACTCTAAAGAGCAATCTACGGTTAAAAAGGTTACAGATGCTGCTAAGTCTTTGATGGCCGATAAAATTGCCCGTCAGAAGGAACGAGGGATTCAAATTGAAACCCTTCGGACCATGATTATCGGGATTCCCAATGCTGGTAAATCAACGCTGATGAACCGCTTAGCAGGGAAAAAGATTGCTGTTGTTGGAAATAAACCAGGGGTGACCAAGGGGCAACAGTGGTTGAAAACCAATAAGGACCTCGAAATCTTGGATACCCCAGGGATTCTTTGGCCAAAATTTGAAGATGAAGAAGTGGCCTTGAAGCTCGCCTTAACAGGAGCAATTAAGGACCAGTTGCTTCCAATGGATGAAGTGACCATTTTTGGCCTCAACTATTTTAAAGAGCACTACCCTAAAGAGTTACAAGAACGCTATAAGCAAATGAAATTAGATCAGGAAGCGCCTGAAATCATTATGGAGATGACTCAACGCTTAGGTTTCCGAGATGATTATGATCGCTTCTACAGTTTGTTTGTCAAGGATGTACGTGATGGTCGTTTGGGTCGCTATACCCTTGATCGTGTAGGTGAAGTAGATGCCAACGATTAAAGAAATCAAAGAGTGTTTGTCAACGATTGATAGGCTAGATCATCCCTTATTTGAAGAGTTGATCCTTGATGGTCGAGCGGGCGTTCAAGCGGCTATCAGCAAACGAAAACGCGAACTCCAAAAACAAGTAGACGAAGATTTGCGTTTGGAAAAAATGCTAGCCTATGAGAAAGAACTTTATGCTCAAGGGATTCATCTTATTGCAGGTGTTGATGAAGTAGGGCGAGGCCCTTTGGCTGGCCCTGTCGTCGCAGCAGCCGTCATTCTGCCTGAAAATTGTAAGATTCCAGGTTTAAACGATAGTAAGAGAATTCCAAAATCGAAGCACCATGCTATTTACCAAGCGGTTTTAGATCAGGCTCTCTCTGTCGGGATTGGGATAAAAGATAATCGGGTCATTGATCAGGTTAATATTTATGAAGCAACCAAATTAGCCATGCTTGAGGCTATTCAAGAATTGGACCCTCAACCTCAACACCTCTTGATTGATGCTATGAAATTGGACCTCCCTATTTCTCAGACATCCATCATCAAAGGAGATGCTAATTCTCTGTCTATCGCAGCTGCTTCTATTGTGGCGAAGGTGACACGAGATCAGATGATGGCAGCCTATGACCAAAAGTATCCAGGTTATGATTTTGCTCAGAATGCGGGGTATGGGACAAGCAATCATCTTGAGGGCTTGGAAAGACATGGGGTCACGCCTATCCATCGTCGAAGCTTCGAACCCATTAAGTCCATGACGGATCTTGACTAGGAGGGAAGGAAATGCTATTAGCCTTTGATATTGGAGGAACCTTTATTAAATATGCCTTAGTGGATGAAGCCTATCAGGTGAATGATTCCTCTAAAGTTCCGACACCAGCTACTATTGAGGAATTCTGGGAAGCTCTTGAGCGCGTGATTTGCTTGTTCCAGAATCGAATCACTGGGATCGCCATCTCTTGTCCGGGTGAAATCAATAGTCGACTGGGATTTGTCTTTAAAGGTGGCCTCGTTCCTTATTTAAGGAATATTCCTTTAGCTTCTCGTTTAAATAAGACTTTTCAAGTCCCTGTGACCGTCCTCAACGATGGGGATGCTGCAGGCTTGGCAGAAGCACGAATTGGAAACCTCCAGGATTGTGATTGTGGCGCAACCTTTGTGTTAGGAACTGGGGTAGGCTTAGCCTTGACTTCCAACGGTTCCTTAATTTCCACCTGGAATCTCAAGGATTATCTTCGTTGGCCAAGCTTAGGGGAGAAGCAAGTGACTCCTGAACAAAAGCAATATCAGACCGAGATTTTGCGACATGGGATTTCCAGTTTGGTTCAAAATTTAGGCTCTGCAGTCAATTTTGTGGCTAATGCTAGTCGACTCTTAGAATTGCCTGAAGAAGATGGAGTTCAAGTTTTTGAAGTCCTTGAAGCTGGTTATCATGAGGAATTGCAAGACTTATTTGCTTCTTATTGTCGAGAAATTGCGATCCTAATCTATAACCTTCAGTCTTTGGTTCGGCTTGAAAAAGTGACGATTGGTGGGGGAATTAGTAGTCAACCCCTTCTTTTAGAAGAGATTAACCATCAGTATAAAAGCCTGATGGAGGAAAGTGGGGAGCAACGATTTTCTTTAGTAGAGATTCAAGCAGCTCGTTACCACAACTCAAGTAATCTTTTGGGGGCAGTTTGTCATTTTAACATCTTAGAAAATCATTAAAAAGTTCTATTTTTAGAGCTTTTTTTGTTTTCTTTTACGAATATTATAAATAGATAGTAGAAAAAGAGGTTTACGAATGAAGAAATATGAACTTTATAAATTAAAGGTTGCTGGCCTGTCAAATCTACAGGTTTTTAACATTGTCAATTACTGGGAAATGAATGGGGAGTGGCCCTCTTTAGAATTAATGGCAAAAATTGCAGGTTGTCGTAATCAAACACTATTTATGGAACGGTATATCCGGATTGATGACAAGGTCTTGAGAGAAGAGTTTAAGGAGTTTGATTCGATTTCCATTATGGATCCGGAATATCCTGAAGAGCTTCTCTGGATGCATAACCCACCTGTTTTGTTGTTTTACTCAGGCAATATTGATCTTCTTAAACAGCCAAAGATTGCGGTCGTAGGAAGTCGATCCTGTAGTCGTAACGGGATTCAATCCGTCGAGAAAATCATTAACGAGTTAAATAATGAATTGATTGTGGTGAGCGGATTAGCCAAGGGAATTGATGCTGCAGCCCATTATGCCGCTATTCGAAATGGAGGAAAGACAATTGGAGTGATTGGTACTGGCTTAGATGTCTTCTATCCTAGATCCAATAAACAATTGCAGAAGTACATGAGTGGGAGTCATTTAGTGTTAACAGAATACGGTCCTGGACAAGGCCCTCAAAAACATCATTTTCCAGAACGCAATCGGATTATTGCTGGGCTTTCTAGAGCAGTGATTGTGGCGGAAGCGCGGATGCGATCTGGAAGTCTGATCACCTGCGAGCGTGCTATGGAAGAAGGGCGAGATGTCTTTGCTATTCCTGGTTCGATCTTGGATGGACGTTCAGATGGCTGTCACCACCTCATTCAAGAAGGTGCAAAGCTGGTCACCAGTGGAAAAGATGTCCTAGATGAGTTTGAATTTTAAAATGAGTTTTCCTATAGGAGAACTTCACGGTTGACATCCCGAAAAAAATAGTTTACACTCTATGAGGTTTATTACAAAATAGAGGTAAAAAAGTGGCTACTAAAACAAAAAAGAAAACCACAACAACTAAAAAGAATTTAGTCATCGTGGAGTCTCCTGCGAAAGCGAAGACGATTGAAAAGTATCTTGGTAGAAATTATAAGGTCATGGCCAGCGTGGGTCATATTCGTGACTTGAAAAAATCTACCATGTCTATTGATTTTGAGAACAATTACGAACCAGAGTACATCAATATTCGCGGAAAAGGTCCTTTGATTAATGATTTGAAAAAAGAGGCTAAAAAAGCCAAACAAGTCTTTCTCGCAAGTGACCCGGACCGTGAAGGAGAAGCTATTTCTTGGCATTTGGCGCATATTCTTCAGTTGGATAAGGAAGATAAGAACCGCGTTGTTTTCAACGAAATTACCAAGGATGCGGTAAAAAATGCCTTTCAAGAACCCCGTAAGATTGATATGGATCTGGTAGATGCTCAACAAGCGCGCCGTGTCTTGGACCGGATTGTTGGGTACTCCATCTCACCAATTCTATGGAAAAAGGTGAAGAAGGGACTTTCGGCTGGTCGGGTGCAATCCGTTGCGCTTAAGTTAATTATTGACCGGGAAGAAGAAATCAATGCCTTCCAACCAGAAGAATATTGGACAATTGATGGAACCTTTAAAAAGGGGACCAAGCAATTCCAAGCCAATTTCTATGGAATGAATGGCAAGAAGATGAAACTTCAAAACCAGGAGGATGTGAAAGCTGTACTTTCGCATCTAGATGGGAAAGAGTATATCGTTGAAAAGGTTGAGAAGAAAGAGCGCAAACGCAATGCGCCGCTTCCTTACACAACTTCTTCCATGCAGATGGATGCTGCCAATAAGATCAATTTCCGTACTCGTAAGACCATGATGGTAGCACAGCAATTATACGAAGGAATCAATATTGGATCAGGTGTTCAAGGTTTGATTACCTACATGCGTACGGATTCGACTCGGATTAGTCCAGTCGCTCAAAATGAAGCAGCTAGCTTTATCGTTGATCGATTTGGAGATAAGTATTCTAAGCATGGTAGCCGGGTTAAGAATGCTTCTGGTGCTCAAGATGCCCACGAAGCCATTCGTCCTTCTAGCGTCTACAATACGCCTGAGAAAATTGCCAAGTATTTGGACAAGGACCAGCTCAAGCTCTACACCTTGATCTGGAATCGTTTTGTGGCTAGTCAGATGACAGCAGCTATTTTTGATACCATGAATGTCCGTTTAGGGCAAAATGGAGTTCAATATACAGCAAATGGAAGTCAGGTGAAGTTTGACGGCTATTTGGCGATCTACAATGATTCGGACAAGAATAAGATGCTACCGGACATGGAAGAAGGTGACACCGTCACTCAGGTCAACAGCAAACCTGAACAGCACTTTACCCAACCACCAGCTCGTTACTCTGAAGCGACTTTGATTAAGACTTTAGAAGAAAATGGAGTTGGTCGTCCTTCAACCTATGCACCGACCATTGAGACCATTCAAAAACGCTATTACGTGAAGCTTGTAGCCAAACGCTTCGAGCCAACCGAATTAGGAGAAATCGTCAATAAACTGATCGTTGAATTCTTCCCAGATATCGTCAATGTAACCTTTACCGCTGAGATGGAAGGAAAGTTGGATGATGTCGAACTCGGGAAAGAACAGTGGCAAAAGGTTATTGATTCCTTCTACCAACCCTTTAAAAAAGAAGTAGCCAAGGCTGAAGAAGAGATGGAGAAAATCCAAATCAAGGATGAGGCTGCTGGATTTGACTGTGAGGTTTGTGGAAGTCCGATGGTCATCAAGTTGGGTCGATTTGGTAAGTTCTTCGCTTGTAGCAATTTCCCTGATTGTCGCCATACGCAAGCTATCGTTAAGGAAATTGGAGTGGAATGTCCAGATTGTCACCAAGGCCAAATCATCGAGCGTAAAACCAAACGGAACCGTCTCTTCTATGGCTGCAATCGCTATCCAGACTGCGAATTCACCTCTTGGGACAAGCCAATTGGCCGTGATTGTCCAAAATGTGGTCACTACCTAGTTGAGAAAAAAGTTCGTGGTGGCGGTAAGCAAGTCGTATGTAGCAACGGCGACTACGAAGAAGAAAAAGTAAAATAAGATTTTAGAATCATGCGATGTCTATTATAACGGCAATTTTAATAAATGTCTGTTATAATAGACATTTTTGTTTTTTTTCGTTATAATAGACACAAGGAGGTGGGCTTATGTATCTTGCTTTGATTGCAGATGTCATTGATTCCAAAATGGTTCAAGAGCGTTTTGACCTGCAAAAACAGTTAGAAAAAACGCTTCAAACAATGAATGAACTATTTGGAGAATTCATAGCATCCAATTTTACCTTGACCCTTGGTGATGAGTTTCAGGGGCTCTTAAAGGTGGATGCTCCGGTTTTTCAAATCATCGATACCCTGCGTTCTGAACTAACCCCGACTCAACTTCGTTTCGGGATTGGTCTCGGTGAGATTGTAACAGATATTGATCCCTTACAAAGTATCGGTGCGGATGGGCCAGCCTATTGGAATGCACGCGCCGCCATCAATCTGGTTCATCAGAAAAATGACTACGGCAATACCCAGATTTATTTTTCATGCGGGAAGGAAAAGCAAGACTTCTTTGTGAATGCCCTCATCGCTTCCGGGGAAGCCATTCGTTCGGGTTGGCGTGGAAGTCAGGAAGAAATCCTGCTAGATCTTCTTAAGAGGTGTGTATATAGTGAGAATTTTAGTCAGCAGGATTTGGCCCAATCGCTGGAGATAAACCCAAGTGCTCTCTCTAAACGGCTGAAAAGTAGCAGTATCCGGGTTTACTTACGGGGGCGAGCAGCATCACTAGCTAGTATTCAAAGTTTAGCGAAAGGAGAGGCTTATGACAGGATTATCTAGTATCGTAACAAATCCATACTTGCTTCTCTTGTTGAGTTGTCATTTGTTGTCTGATTATTATTTTCAAAGTCAAAAGATGGCGGACCACAAGGATCAGGATAAGAAGGTGCTCGGGCTTCATATTCTGTATGTAGCTCTGCCTCTATTCGTCGTTTCCCTCTGTCATCTGGATTTGTGGTGGATTTGCTTGATCATTTTGCTGACTCATGCAGGGATTGATTACGGAAAACCTTGGGTGCAGAAGCAATTGAATGTAACAGCCGCATGGACTTTTGCATTGGATCAAGTCTTGCATGTCGGTATCATTAGTTTCCTAGTCCTTTGGGGAGCTAAAAATGGCACGACTTATTTACCTATTGACAGTTTAAAGCTAATCTTTTATGTCCTCCTAGTGGGAAAACCGACCAATATCGTCTTTAAAATTCTTTTTGCTAAGTACCAGCCGACGATGGAGGAGAAAATGGATACCATCACTGGGGCTGGTTCCATGATTGGCTTCTTAGAGCGGTTGATTATCGGTGCCTGTCTCGTCTACGGCCAATTTGCTTCTATCGGTCTGGTCTTTACGGCCAAATCCATCGCCCGCTACAATAAAATTTCGGAGAATCCAGCCTTCGCAGAGTATTATTTAATCGGGTCCTTATTCAGTATCCTATCAGCCCTCTTTGCTGCTTGGTTGTGTCTATAAGAAAACAAATAACAGACTTAGGTCTAAGACAGGAAGGAAAACCCTCCCTGTCTTTTTACTTGGCTTTCTGGTATAATGGACCAAGTAGAAAATTAGAAAGATTTGTGGGTGTCTAACAGTCCAGTGGGGTGTTTGGATACCCAAAGAGGTATTAGTGTCATGTCTCAATCTTATATCAATGTCATCGGTGCGGGCCTTGCTGGCTCCGAAGCAGCTTATCAGATTGCCCAACAGGGAATTCCGGTCAAGCTTTACGAAATGCGTGGGGTCAAATCCACTCCGCAACACAAAACAGACAACTTTGCTGAGTTAGTCTGTTCCAACTCTCTCCGAGGGGATTCTCTAACCAATGCTGTCGGGCTCCTCAAAGAAGAAATGCGTCGTCTGGGGTCTGTCATCCTTGAAGCGGCTGAAGCGACTCGTGTACCAGCTGGTGGAGCACTGGCAGTGGACCGGGAAGGCTTTGCTAGTCGAGTGACGGAAAAGGTGTCCCAACACCCGCTCATCGAAGTGATTCGCGATGAAATTACAGAATTGCCGACAGATGCGATCACAGTCGTCGCAACGGGCCCTCTAACCAGCGATGCCTTGGCGGAAAAGATCCACGAGCTCAATGGTGGCGATGGCTTCTATTTTTATGATGCAGCAGCTCCAATCATCGATGTCAATACCGTCGATATGAACAAGGTTTACCTCAAGTCTCGTTATGACAAAGGAGAAGCGGCTTATCTCAACTGTCCCATGACCAAACAAGAGTTTATGGACTTCCATGAGGCTTTGGTGAATGCGGAAGAAGCCCCGCTCAACTCTTTTGAAAAAGAAAAGTATTTCGAAGGTTGTATGCCAATTGAAGTCATGGCCAAACGAGGCATCAAAACCATGCTCTATGGCCCTATGAAGCCAGTTGGACTCGAGTATCCAGATGACTACAAAGGACCTCGTGACGGGGATTTTAAGACCCCTTATGCGGTAGTCCAATTGCGCCAAGACAATGCAGCTGCTAGCCTCTACAATATCGTTGGCTTCCAAACTCACCTTAAATGGGGCGAGCAAAAGCGGGTCTTTCAAATGATTCCTGGTTTGGAAAATGCGGAGTTTGTGAGATATGGCGTCATGCACCGCAATTCTTACATGGACTCTCCAAATCTCCTTGAACAAACCTACCGTTCTAAGAAGCAAGCCAACCTCTTCTTTGCGGGGCAAATGACAGGAGTAGAGGGCTATGTCGAGTCAGCGGCTTCAGGTTTGGTGGCTGGGATTAATGCGGCACGTCTTTTCAAAGGAGAAGAAGCAGCGATTTTCCCAGAAACAACAGCCATCGGAAGTTTGGCTCACTATATTACCCATGCCGACAGCAAGCATTTCCAACCGATGAATGTCAACTTTGGGATCATCAAGGAGCTGGAAGGACCACGCATTCGGGATAAGAAGGAACGGTATGAGAAAATTGCCGAACGTTCTTTACAAGATCTGGCTGCTTTTGTTGGAAAATAAAGTCAATCACTGAAAAAGTTTGGAGAAATCCAGACTTTTTCTTATAAAAATGGTATAATAAATAAAAATTTAGAATATAGAGTGTTTTCTGACAATGAATAAATCCTACTTTTATTTAGAGATGAAGACACACGAGTTGAAAGTGCCTTATACCGGAAAACTCCGTCGTGTGCGAGTCTTATTACCTAAGAATTACGAAACAGATACAGATCGTCGCTACCCTGTGGTATATTTCCACGATGGGCAAAACGTTTTGTATAGCAAGGAAGCCTATGCGGGTCATTCCTGGAAAGTCATTCCAGCCATTAAGCGAAATCCTGACATTAGTCGTATGATTGTCGTTGCCATTGATAACGATGGTTTGCAACGGATGAACGAATACTCTGCCTGGAAGTACAAGGAGTCCAATATCCCTGGTATGCAATTTGGTGGCAAGGGTGTCGAGTATGGGGAGTTTGTCATGGATGTCGTCAAACCCTTTATCGATCAAGAATATCGAACCCTTGCTGATAGAGAACATACAGCCATGATTGGATCTTCGCTTGGTGGGAATATCACCCAATTCTTGGGCCTAGAGTACCAAGACCAAATCGGTTGTCTGGGTGTCTTCTCCTCTGCTAACTGGTTGCACCAAGAGGCCTTTGATCGCTATATCGAGCGGAAGAAGCTTTATGCAGATCAACGGATCTACATCTATGTGGGGACTGAAGAAGCTGATGATACGGATAAAACGCTGATGGCGGGAAATATCAAGCAAGCCTATATTGACTCATCCCTTCGGTACTATCATGATGTCATTCAACAAGGGGTGGCTTTGGAAAATATTGCCATTCGGATTCAATCTGGGGCTATTCACCACGAAGAAGCCTGGGCCGAGCATTTACCAGAATGTCTGCGCTTTTTAGCTGAAAATTGGGATTAATAGCCTGTAAATAAAGAAATAAAGAGAAAGAGGGAACTTATGAATATTGAACATTTAAGCCACTGGAGTGGCCAACTTAACCGCGAAATGTATCTAAACCGCTATGGACATGCAGGGATTCCTGTTGTAGTCTTTGCTTCATCAGGTGGGAGCCATAACGAGTACTATGACTTTGGTATGATTGATGCTTGTGCTCAGTTTATCGAAGAAGGTCGGGTTCAATTCTTCACCCTTTCGAGTGTCGATAGTGAAAGCTGGCTATGTGATTGGAAAAACCCTCATGATCGAGCAGAGATGCACCGTGCTTACGAGCGCTATGTGATTGAAGAAGCCATTCCTTTCATCAAGCACAAAACAGGCTGGTTTGATCCGATGATGACAACTGGTTGCTCTATGGGAGCCTACCACGCCCTTAATTTCTTCTTGCAACATCCAGATGTCTTCAACAAGGTGATCGCCTTGAGTGGTGTCTATGATGCTCGTTTCTTTGTTGGTGAATTTGGTGGTGACGAAGCGATTTATCAAAACTCGCCATCTGATTATATTTGGCATCAAAATGACGGCTGGTTTATTGACCGTTACCGTCAGGCGGAAATTGTCATTTGTACCGGTCTTGGAGCTTGGGAACAAGATGGCCTACCATCTTTCTACAAACTAAAAGAAGCCTTTGACCACAAAAATATTCCTGCATGGTTTGCTGAGTGGGGCCATGACGTCGCTCACGATTGGGACTGGTGGCGCAAGCAAATGCCTTATTTCTTAGGTCAGATGTATTTATAAGCTAAAAAGGAGGAGACCTCTATGAATTATCTTGTTATTTCACCTTATTATCCGCAAAACTTTCAACAATTTACCATCGAGCTGGCTAACAAAGGCATTACTGTCTTAGGGATTGGTCAGGAGCCTTATGAACAGTTAGACGAGCCATTGCGCAATAGTTTAACAGAGTATTTCCGAGTTGATAACATGGAAAACTTGGACGAAGTGAAGCGTGCAGCTGCCTTTCTCTTCTATAAACATGGCCCAATCGATCGCATCGAATCTCACAATGAATACTGGTTGGAATTGGATGCGGCACTTCGTGAGCAATTCAATGTCTTTGGGGCCAAACCAAAAGATTTAAAGAAAACCAAGTTTAAATCAGAAATGAAGAAACTCTTTAAGAAAGCAGGAGTTCCTGTCGTTCCTGGTGCTGTGATCAAAGCAGAAAAAGATATCGATAAGGCTGTGAAGAAGATTGGTTTGCCATTGATTGCCAAGCCTGATAACGGAGTAGGAGCGGCAGCGACCTTTAAAATTGAAACTCCAGAAGATGTGAATCATTTCAAAGCTGAATGGGATGGACATACAGAGTATTTCTTTGAAAAATTCGTTACTTCTAGTGAAATCTGTACCTTTGATGGTTTAGTGGATCGAGATGGAAACATTGTCTTTTCAACTACTTTTGACTATGCCTATACACCACTTGACTTGATGCTCTACAAGATGGACAACTCTTATTATGTCCTCAAAGAGATGGATCCAAAATTGCGTCAGTACGGTGAAGCTATTGTCAAAGCTTTTGGTATGAAGGAGCGGTTCTTCCATATTGAGTTTTTCCGTGATGGGGATGACTATATTGCGATTGAGTACAATAACCGACCTGCAGGTGGATTTACGATCGATGTATACAATTATGCTCACTCCATCGACTTGTACCGTGGGTATGCAGCTATTGTAGCAGGAGAACCTTTCCCAGCTTCTGAATTTGAACCTCTTTATTGCTTGGCAACTTCACGCCGTGCTAATGCAGCCTATGTCCTTTCAGAGGAAGAAGTCTTGGCTAAATACCAGCACCAATTCCGAGTGAAGAAGATCATGCCTGCAGCTTTTGCGGAGCTTCAAGGGGACTATCTCTACATGTTAACAACTCCAAGTCGTGAGGAATTGGAACAAATGATTCGTGACTTTGGTCAACGAGCTGAATAAAAGCGAGCCGATAGGTCTTTTCCTATCGGTTTTTTTATTCCTAAGTATCAATATTTTCTCAATATATGACTTTGTGAATCTTTTATATAACAGTTGAAAAACTCTATTACACCAATGTTCTATAGAGTTTGATTTGTGAAGATAATTGAGCATTTTTTTTGACAGTGCTTTCAATTTTGGATAAAATGAAAGAGAATGAATAAATGCTAAGAAAGGCGAAATAATGGCAACATTAGATAAAAGTCTCTTATTGGAAATGTTCCGTAAAATGGAAGAAATCCGTCGCATGGACTTAAAAATTGCACAGTTAGTAAAAAAAGGGAAAGTGCCAGGAATGACGCACTTTTCTGTTGGTGAAGAAGCAGCCAACGTTGGAGCAATGCTAGCTTTGAACGAGGATGACCTGCTCACTTCAAACCACCGTGGTCACGGACAAGCGATCGCTAAAGGGATCGACCTGAATGGAATGATGGCTGAAATCCTTGGCAAGTATACTGGTACTTGTAAAGGGAAGGGTGGCTCTATGCACATCGCCGACCTGGATGCAGGTAACCTTGGTGCCAACGGTATTGTTGGTGGTGGTATGGGGATTGCAGTAGGAGCTGCTCTTACTCAACAAATGCATAAGACTGGCAAGATTGTTGTCTGCTTCTTTGGGGACGGCGCAACCAACGAAGGTGTCTTCCACGAAGCAGTGAATATGGCTTCTATTTGGAATCTTCCGGTAATTTTCTACTGTATCAATAACGGTTATGGAATCTCTGCTGACATTAAGAAAATGACCAATGTCAAGCATATCCACGAGCGTAGTGCTGCTTACGGCATTCCTGGAATGTTTATTCCTGATGGAAACAATGTTATCGATGTCTATGAAGGATTCCAAAAAGCTGTTGAACACGTCCGCTCTGGTAAAGGTCCTGTCTTGATTGAAAGTGTCACTTATCGTTGGCTTGGTCACTCATCTTCAGACCCTGGTAAATACCGGACCCGTGAAGAAGTCGAAGAGTGGAAGAAGAAAGATCCAATCGAAAACCTTCGCAAGTATCTCCTTGAAAATGAGATTGCGAGCGCAGAAGAATTGGATCAGATCCAAGAAGAAGTAAAAGAAGCAGTGGAAGCTTCAGTGAAATTTGCGGAAGAAAGCCCATTCCCTCCACTCGAATCAGCTTTCGAAGATATTTACGCAGACTAAGGGGGAGTATAGAATTATGGAAACTAAATTAATGTCTTTCCGCGATACCATTATACTTGCTATGTCTGAGGAAATGCGTCGCGACGAAAATGTATTGTTGATGGGGGAAGATGTCGGAGTTTTCGGTGGAGACTTCGGAACTTCAGTAGGAATGCTTGAGGAATTCGGTCCAGAACGTGTTCGTGACTGTCCAATTTCTGAGGCTGCGATTTCAGGTGCGGCAGCAGGGGCAGCCATGACCGGACTTCGCCCAATCGTTGATATGACCTTCATGGATTTCTCAGTAATTGCCATGGATGCTATTGTCAACCAAGCTGCTAAAACTCGCTACATGTTTGGTGGAAAAGGGCAAGTGCCGATGACCGTTCGCTGTGCTGCTGGTAATGGAGTTGGATCTGCAGCTCAACACTCCCAATCCTTGGAATCATGGTTTACTCATATTCCTGGTTTGAAAGTTGTTGCTCCTGGTACGCCAGCGGATATGAAGGGACTGCTCAAGTCATCTATCCGTGATAACAACCCCGTTATCATTCTTGAATACAAATCAGAATTCAACCAAAAAGGGGAAGTGCCAGTTGATCCAGACTACACGATTCCACTTGGTGTCGGAGAAATCAAACGCGAAGGAACTGACGTCACTGTCGTAACCTACGGGAAAATGCTTCGTCGCGTGATGCAAGCAGCTGAAGAATTGGCAGAAGAAGGCATCTCAGTAGAAGTAGTAGACCCACGGACTTTGGTCCCACTTGATAAAGAAATCATTATTAACTCTGTCAAGAAAACAGGAAAAGTAGTCCTTGTCAATGACGCCCACAAAACAAGTGGTTATATCGGTGAAATCTCAGCTATTATTTCTGAATCAGAAGCATTTGATTACTTGGATGCACCTATCCGTCGTTGTGCGGGAGAAGATGTGCCAATGCCTTACGCACAAAACCTCGAAAATGCAATGATTCCAACAGTTGAAAGCATCAAAGATGCCATCCGAAAAACCTACAACAAAGAATAATACATAACATAAATTATGTAACTAGTAATAATTCAGACGAAGAAGCTTTGTATCTAATGATGCAAAGTTCTCTACGTCCTTAGTATCTTAGATTAGAGCACGGGCTAAAAGCTCGGAAAAAAGATAAATCTCCTTGACTTCATCGAAGTCTGTGTTGATTTCCTATTTTTCGGTCGCTTTTAAACGCCCTTTGCATCATAAAATTGAACTCGGGCTAAAGTCTGTGTGAAAAAGATAAACTTTCCTAGAAACTAAAGTTTCTTCATCAAGATTCCTATTTTCACTTTGACTTTTAACGCCCTTAGTATCTTATAATTGAATCCGGACGGAGGCCTGTGAAAAAAAGATAGATTTCCTTGTGTTCATCGAACACATCGTCAATCTCCTATTTTTTCTTTGTCCTCTTCGTCCTTGATATCTTAGTATAGAATAGGAGAGGTCATGGCTGATGATAAGCTAAGAGCGACTCCTGCGGCTAGAAGATTAGCGGATGATCTTGGGATCAACCTCTATGATGTTTCTGGTTCAGGCGCAAACGGTCGTGTCCACAAAGAAGACGTGGAAACATATAAAGACACAAATGTGGTTCGCATTTCACCACTTGCAAAACGAATTGCTTTAGAACACAATATTGCTTGGCAAGAAATCCAAGGAACTGGTCATCGTGGTAAGATTATGAAGAAGGACGTCCTTGCTTTCCTTCCTGAGAATATTGAGAATGAGACCATTAAGTCACCTGCTCAAATTGAGAAAGTCGAAGAAGTTCCTGATAATGTGACACCTTATGGTGAGATCGAGCGGATTCCGATGACACCAATGCGTAAGGTGATTGCTCAACGGATGGTGGAATCTTACTTGACAGCACCAACCTTTACTTTGAACTATGACGTTGATATGTCTCAAATGTTGGCCCTTCGTAAGAAGGTATTGGATCCAATTATGGAGGCCACTGGCAAGAAAGTCACTGTAACAGATTTGCTTTCTCTAGCAGTGGTTAAGACCTTGATGAAACATCCATACATCAATGCGTCATTAACAGAAGATGGCAAAACCATCATCACTCACAATTATGTCAACTTAGCGATGGCAGTTGGAATGGACAATGGATTGATGACTCCAGTTGTCTACAATGCTGAAAAGATGACCTTGTCAGAGTTGGTCGTAGCCTTCAAGGATGTTATCGGACGTACCTTGGATGGTAAGCTTGCTCCAAGTGAATTGCAAAACTCAACCTTTACTATCAGTAACTTGGGGATGTTTGGTGTTCAATCATTTGGACCGATTATCAACCAACCAAACTCTGCCATCCTTGGAGTTAGTGCAACGGTTGAAAAACCAGTGGTTGTGAATGGTGAAATTGTCATTCGTCCAATCATGAGCTTGGGCTTGACCATTGACCACCGCGTTGTCGATGGAATGGCTGGTGCCAAATTCATGAAAGACTTGAAAGCCTTGATTGAAGACCCGATTTCAATGTTGGTCTAATCAACGAGAGAATAGAAACAAGAAAAAGAGGGAAATAAAATGGCCTTAGAAGTAATTATGCCAAAAGCCGGCGTAGATATGACCGAAGGACAAATCGTTCAGTGGAATAAGAAAGTCGGCGAATTTGTAAAAGAAGGAGAAGTTCTCCTTGAAATTATGACAGACAAAGTCAGCATGGAATTGGAAGCAGAAGAAGATGGGTACTTAATTGCTATCCTAAAAGGGGATGGAGAAACTGTTCCTGTTACTGAAGTAATCGGTTATCTTGGTGAAGAAGGGGAAAACATCCCAACCGCTGGAGCAGCTGCACCAGAAGCAAGTCCAGCACCAGCTGCAGCAAGTGCTTCAAACGATGACAATAAGAGCGATGACGCTTATGATATCGTAGTAATCGGTGGGGGCCCTGCTGGTTACGTATCTGCTATTAAGGCAGCTCAATTGGGTGGTAAGGTTGCTCTTGTTGAGAAATCTGAACTTGGTGGAACGTGCTTAAACCGTGGATGTATCCCAACTAAAACTTACCTCCACAACGCTGAAATCATTGAAAATATTGGTCATGCAGCAAACCGTGGTATTATCATTGAAAATCCAAGTTTCTCAGTAGATATGGATAAACTTTTAGAAACTAAATCTAAAGTTGTTAATACCCTTGTTGGTGGTGTTGCAGGGCTTCTTCGCAGCTACGGAGTGGATGTTCACAAGGGTATCGGTACCATTACGAAAGATAAGAATGTCTTGGTCAATGGTTCTGAATTGCTTGAAACGAAGAAAATTATTCTCGCTGGTGGTTCTAAAGTCAGCAAGATTAACGTTCCTGGTATGGAATCATCCCTTGTCATGACCAGTGATGATATCCTTGAAATGAACGAAGTTCCAGAAAGCCTCGTGATCATCGGTGGCGGGGTTGTCGGTATCGAACTTGGTCAAGCCTTCATGACCTTTGGTTCAAAAGTTACGGTTATCGAAATGATGGACCGTATCGTTCCAGCTATGGATGCGGAAGTATCTAAGAACCTTCGTCTAATCCTTGAACGCAAGGGTATGACCATCTTGACAGATACGAAATTGCAAGAAATCATTGAAGAAGATGGTAAACTCCGTATCAAGGTCGAAGGCAAAGATGATATCATCGCCAACAAAGCCCTTCTTTCAATCGGCCGTGTTCCAGACCTTGAAGGTATCGGTGAAGTCGAGTTTGAATTGGATCGTGGACGGATCAAGGTCAATGAATACATGGAAACGTCTATTCCAGGTATCTATGCACCAGGCGATATCAACGGTACTAAGATGTTGGCTCACGCTGCCTTCCGTATGGGTGAAGTAGCGGCCGAAAATGCTCTTAAAGGAAATCATGCTGTTGCCAAATTGAACTTGACGCCTGCAGCCATCTACACACTTCCAGAAGTTGCGGCTGTTGGTTTGACAGAAGAACAAGCTCGTGAGAAATATGATGTCCAAATCGGTAAATTCAACTTTGCAGCTAACGGTCGTGCTATTGCGTCAGATGCGGCTCAAGGATTTGTAAAAGTCATTGCAGACAAAAAATACGGTGAAGTTCTTGGGGTTCACATCATTGGTCCAGCAGCAGCCGAATTGATCAACGAAGCTTCTACCATCATTGAGATGGAAATCACTGTAGAAGAAATGCTTAAGACTATCCATGGTCACCCAACCTTCTCAGAAGTAATGTACGAAGCTTTTGCAGATGTACTTGGCTTGGCTGTTCACTCACCTAAGAAGAAATAATACTATTCTTTCAACTAAATTTTCTTAAAGTAGTACGGACGGCAGCGACCTCTCTTAGAGTTCCATGCCTAAAAATTGAGCTACCTGTCTCAATTTTTCCGAGAAATGTAACGAGTTATCGTTACATTTCTTTTTACTACTTCAGAAAATTCAAGTGAAATTCAACTATTTCTGTCTAATGCTCATCCTGCTATGAGTAGGATTTATAAAACGAATTTTTGGAATTACTATGAAATACATTATTAATTATTCAAATGACACTGCTTTTAATATTGCTTTGGAAGAATATGCCTTTAAACACCTTTTAGATGAGGATCAAATCTTCCTTCTCTGGATTAACAAACCATCCATTATCGTCGGTCGCCACCAAAATACTATCGAAGAAATCAACCGCGACTACGTTCGGGAGCATGGGATTGAAGTGGTTCGTCGGATTAGTGGTGGTGGGGCTGTTTATCACGATTTGAACAACCTCAACTACACCATCATTTCAAAAGAAGATGAAAACAAGGCCTTTGACTTTAAGAGCTTTTCAACTCCCGTGATCAACACCTTAGCTCAACTTGGGGTTAAGGCTGAATTCACGGGTCGTAACGACTTAGAGATTGATGGCAAGAAATTCTGTGGAAATGCCCAAGCTTATATCAACGGACGCATCATGCACCATGGTTGCCTTCTTTTTGATGTTGATTTGTCTGTCCTTGCCAATGCTCTCAAGGTATCTAAAGACAAGTTTGAGTCCAAAGGGGTTAAATCAGTCCGTGCTCGTGTGACCAATATCATCGATGAGTTGCCAGAAAAAATCACGGTGGAAGAGTTCCGTGACTTGCTTTTGGACTACATGAAGAAAGAATACCCTGAGATGACAGAATATGTCTTCTCGGATGAAGAATTGGCTGAAATCAATCGGATCAAGGAAACCAAGTTCGGTACCTGGGATTGGAACTATGGAAAGTCTCCTGAATACAATGTCCGTCGTGGCACAAAATTCCCAAGCGGTAAGGTGGAAATCTTCGCGAATGTTATTGAATCCAAAATCCAAGACATCAAGATTTACGGTGACTTCTTTGGTATCGAAGATGTTGCAGCAGTAGAAGATGTTCTTCGTGGTGTCAAATACGAACGTGAAGACGTCCTCAAAGCCCTTCAAACCATTAATCTTGGCCGTTATTTTGCAGGTATCACTGCAGAGGAAATTGCTGAAGCAGTGGTGGAATAAAGTAAAAGATATCCATTTAACATGGATATCTTTTATCTTAAACTTGATATTTAAATACCATGAGTGTACAATATAGAAGAAATCTGAACAAAAAAGGGGCTCATTTTCAATGATGAAAATTCCAGTTGAAAATCTTGGTCTATTTGAACAGTTAGATCGTATAGTAGTGGCTTTTTTTAGCAAGCAACAACCTTCAAGTCCATATGATTTGAAAATCAGTATTACACAAGGACACCTTGACCAGAAAAAGCAAGAGCTCGAACCATTAGGCTATCAAGCTGTGCAACTACCATTAGGAATGGCTTTAGATAATATCATCCAGCAACCTCATTATAAAAATTTAATCCTTGGCGGACTTGCTCCCGACGAAATTATAGTCAGTAAAGAAGAATTAATGCCTTTGAAAGATATCGTGGATAGCTTTTGTATTATGTACGCTGCAGCGAATAACAGACTAGAAAATAGTAAGGCTTATGAACTAATAAAAGATAAGACGGTTTATTTTATTGGTCAACTATTTACAGATTTTCCAAAAGCCGGTGATGAAATTGCTTATTTAGGAATTGATCGAATAGCGAGTGACGGTACACCATACGAAGCAGTTAAATGCTTTTTAACGGAAGGGAGTGCAGAGAAGTACAATAGTGAGAAAAGACCCGTCACCCCAGCAAATCTGGCCTATCTAAAATCATTTTGGGGAAAGCCAGTTATTATTGAGCCCCACCGTAATTATTGGATCGAATTTTTATAGAAAGTATAAAAGAGCGTAAGATTCCATAAAAAAATCTTACGCTCTTTTTCTAATAGAATAGCTGTTACATAATTTACGTTATGTAATTTTATAAACTATCCAAGGCATTTTTCTGCTCATCATTAACGATATGCGTATACAAGTCAGTAACTTGTGTGCTAGCATGTCCCAGCTGGTGACTGACCAAAACCTGTGATTTGGTTGCATCATAAAGACGTGTTGCTAATGTATGGCGAAGCTTATGGGGTGTCACGCGGACTTTGAAGTCTTCAGAATACTTGGCGACCATCTTTTCAACACTAGAAGCATCAATACGGTTTGGAACACCTCGATACAAGGTCAGAAAGAGAGCTGTATCGGTCTTTTCTGTCTTGTACCGTTTGTCTCGAATAGCGAGATATTGCTCCAGATAAGGCTTCGCAAAGGCAGCAACATTGACTGAGTCTCGTTTTCCACCTTTTCGAGTGACGTCAATGACCATCATCTTAAGATTAAGGTCACGAAGGTCCAAATTGACTGCCTCAGATAAACGGACACCAGAGGCAAGAAGGAGTGCGATAATGGCTAAATCTCGCTCTTTATTCTTATTAAAGGAGGATAAGGCGCGATTTGAGAGTGTCTGAGGATACTCCTGGTCGATATAGTTAAGAAAACCTTCTGTTTCATCGCCTAAAAAGAGCTTTTGTTTGATATTTTCAGCCCGTGCCGCCAAAGTTTCTTTCTTTTTCTTGGTAGCAACCTTCTTCATGACGTTGCGGTAGAAATAAGGTTCTCCTTGCTCATTTTCAACTTCCTCAGTCAAGTATTTATAGAGACTGGAAAGTGCAGAAAGGGTACGGTTAATCGTTGTTTGGGAAACCCCGTTTTTTGTCGTATTGGCATTGAGCAGAGGACGTTCACGTAAGTAAAGAATAAAGGATTCCATGTCTTTCTTGGTCATGTGCTCCAGGACGTCTAAAGGGATCTCGGCCATGGTATCAGCATCCGATATACCAGATTCTAAGACCCAGGTGAAAAATCGATCGTATTCCTTTAAGTATTCGTACAAGGTTGTAAAACTGTATGGAACAGCCAGTTTCGATTGGTAATATTCCAATACATACCAGGGCATGACTTGTTTGAGTTTATCAATCCGTTCTAATAAGATCTCGCGTTTCATGTTTTTCTCCAAATCTTTCTATACTAGTAGTATAGCATAGCCAGATATATTTTTCAAGAAAATTATAGTTTTTCGGAAAGATGTTATAGGGTTTATATAGGACTGTTTTGTTTCTATATCTATACAGATCCCTTTTAAACACAAAACAATCAGCAAATCACATGGATCTACTGATTATTTTCTTTTCTAACTTATTTTTCTACATATTGAAATGAAATCTTGCTACCACAGAGCCAATTATAGACTCGATCATTGACTTGAACGTTCATGGCTTCGTGGGCATATTCTGGCATGATTAAATGCTCTTTTGGACATTCTAATCGATTATAAATGGCAAACTGTGTCACAGGATAACAGACATCATCATCTAGCCCGGTAATCATGTGAACCTGTCCTTTGATACGATGGGCAAAGTTTTTCACATCAATATAGGCCAAAGTCTGCATCAAACGATCTTCTGTTTCATGGAATGGATCATGGAACTTGAAATAACGGAAAAGCTCGTCATAGGCCTCGCTGGTGTTCCCAATCTCCAATACTCGTCTGAAATCTGATAAGAATGGATAAATGGCTACCGTTCGTTGTATACGAGGATTCAATCCAGCAGCAACCAGGGCCAAGGCACCACCTTGTGAGGCTCCATAGCTGGCAAGTTTGCTGTCGTCAACTTGAGGAAGGCTGGCTACAATTTCAATTAACTGGTAAAGATCTAAGTAGATATCCTTATAAAAGAGCTCATCTGGACCTTCCACGGCGCCACGGATAATCTGTCCTTTTACCGTATTTCCAAGTGGTGAACGATCTCCGTCGGTTGAAAAGCCCGACTGACCTCTTACATCCATAGACACAACACCATAGCCGGCTACTGTATAAGCCAGCATATCAGCCCAATCCCAACAACGACCCATATAGCCATGAAAATGGAAAATGACGGGAACCTTTTTATCCGTTTTTGGAAAAACAACCCGCGCATAAACTAGTCCATCTCGTGTTCCTTTAAAGGTTAATTCATAACAAATCACATTTGGAATGCTGAAATCTCGTTCTTCGAGCTTATATTCAGGCAGTTCAGTCATCTTTGCTAGGGCTTGATCCCAAAAGGCATCAAAATCTGCGGGAAGCTCATCCCGTCCCATGTAATCTTTCATTGTTTCTAATAATTTGGGATCTTTCATAAAATCCTCCTTAAGTATGTGTAATCGCTACCAAAAATGTACCATATTTACTTAAGGATTGCAAGAGACAAATAAAAATTACATAACCGAAATTATGTAATTTACTTATAGATTCAAAAATAGACTTAATTGTTTCACTAGATCTGGATTAGTGGGTAAAGCTGAATGATGAGCCTTGCGTCCTTTTAAATTTACTTCTGTATAGGCTTGTTTCTCAAAAATAGATTGTGCTGCTTGGGCACTAGAGAGGGGAACGATCCCATCTGATTTCCCAGCAAAGCTACCGACAAAGTTAAGGACCTCTACTTCTTTTTCTAAGCGATGCTTCCATTTTTGAAAATCGTCAAACATTTCTTGATTGAATTGGTAAGGACTACCAATAATAGCGAGCTTGCTTACGGTCAGCTTTTTCTTTTCTAAAAAGCCACTTTCCAATAAACCAGTCAAAACTAGTCCACCATTGGAGTGCCCAACTGCCTTGAACTCTGTAAAATAATAGTGATCAAGAAGATAGGTTAAAGCAATCTTAAGGGATTCGATTTGCTGCTTGATATTGCTGTAGCCATCTCGATTGTTCTCGAAGCCAATTACAATCATCGGATTCGGCTCTTTCGTATTCAGTCTTCCCTCCATTTCTATAGAATCATCTTTATTGACTTTTATTTTTAAAAGACTCTGTTTTTTTCTAGAAAAGCGATGGAGCATGCGGATGGTTCCGTTGAATCGCTGGATACTGGCTGAACTCCCAGGTACAAAGATGATTGGTCTGATCGGTGGTTTCTTTGACCCTTTAGGAAATTCAAAGGGCTTTCTGCGCGAAGAAAACAATCTTGCAAAGAAACGAATGATTTGTTGAAATAGTTTTTTTAACATCTTTCCTCTAGTAGTAGTTTCTAAAAGAACCCAGAACAGTGTGTTCCAGGCCCTCTTAGAAACGATTATTTCCGTTTTTTCTTATTTTTGCGCATTTGTTTGGCCATCTTGTTCATCGCCCGTTTCATCATAAATTCACCGGCTTTTCCTTTGAGACCCCCGCCAAACATTTGGCTCATATCAGGCATTCCAGCGCCTCCACCAAGAGCTGACAAGTCAGGCATGCCACCTTGTCCCATCATGCCTTCGAGGGCAGACATATCAGGCATTCCACCAGGCATATTCTTCGGCATGTTATTTGGATTGAGCCCCATTTGTTTCATCATCTTGTTCATATCGCCAGAGAGGACACCCTGCATCATCTGCTTGGCTTGGTTAAAGTCCTTGATGAATTTGTTGACTTCGACAAAGGTGTTTCCTGATCCAGCAGCAATCCGACGGCGACGGCTTGGATTTAACAAATCTGGATTTTCCCGTTCAGCTGGGGTCATGGATGATACGATTGCACGTTTGCGAGCAATTTCTCGTTCATCGACCTTGAGGTTCTTCATGGCAGGGTTATTGGCCAT
Source organism: Streptococcus australis (assembly GCF_047463015.1). Taxonomy (GTDB): domain Bacteria; phylum Bacillota; class Bacilli; order Lactobacillales; family Streptococcaceae; genus Streptococcus; species Streptococcus australis_F. The sequence continues at coordinate 306,945 of NZ_JASHER010000002.1, forward strand.
ACCTGGAAGCATCTTAAGCAGGTCTTCCATTGGTCCCATATTTTGTACTTGGTCTAATTGATCAATGAAATCGTTGAAATCGAAGGTATTTTCCCGCATCTTCTCAGCGAGTTCAAGCGAGCGTTTCTCATCGTATTCTTGAGAAGCCTTCTCGATCAGCGTCAGCATATCCCCCATACCGAGGATCCGACCGGACATGCGGTCTGGGTGGAAGGTTTCGATATCCGTGATTTTTTCACCAGTACCAGTGAATTTGATTGGCTTACCAGTAATCTGACGGACAGAAAGGGCTGCACCACCACGGGTATCCCCATCAATCTTGGTCAAAATCACCCCGGTCACTTCGAGTTGTTCGTTAAACTCACGCGCTACATTGGCCGCTTCTTGACCGATCATGGCATCTACAACCAAGAGGATTTCATTTGGCTCAGCAAGGGCTTTGACATCGCGCAATTCGCCCATGAGTTTCTCATCGATTTGCAGACGACCAGCCGTATCGATCAAGACATAGTCATTGTGGTTAGCTCTTGCTTGCTCTAAACCTTGACGTACGATTTCTACTGCAGGGACTTCTGTTCCCAATGAGAATACAGGGACATTGATCTGTTGACCAAGAGTCTTCAACTGGTCAATGGCAGCTGGACGATAGATATCGGCCGCAATCATCAAAGGACGTGCATTTTCTTCCTTGACCAATTTGTTAGCAAATTTCCCAGCAAAGGTTGTTTTACCAGCCCCTTGAAGACCGACCATCATGATAATAGTTGGAATCTTAGGTGATTTGATAATGTCTGCTGTCTCAGAACCCAAAATAGCTGTCAATTCTTCATCGACAATCTTAACGATTTGTTGGGCAGGGTTCAGGGTTTCAATGACCTCATGGCCTACGGCCCGCTCGCGGACGCGTTTGATAAAGTCTTTTACAACAGGAAGGGCAACGTCGGCCTCTAAGAGGGCTAGACGAATCTCTTTGGTTGCCTCTTGGACATCCGCTTCAGAGATTTTCCCTTTCTTACGAAGATTTTTAAAGACGTTCTGTAAACGTTCAGTTAAACTTTCAAATGCCATACTACTTCTCCTATTACAGGTATTTTAATCTTATTTATTCTCGGTTATCAATGCTGGATAAGACTGCGATTTGCTCTTGTAGATAAGCGTCATCAGGATACTTGTCAGAGATCTGATCAAAAATCTGACTGCGGACAATGTAATCAGAGTACATATGAAGCTTCATCTCATAGTCTTCCAGAATCTTTTCAGTTCGCTTGATATTATCATAAACAGCCTGACGACTCACCCCGAACTCTTCAGCAATCTCAGCCAAGCTGTAGTCATCTGCATAATAGAGCTCGATATAGTTCATCTGCTTGTCTGTCAAAAGTGCTGCGTAAAACTCAAAGAGAGCATTCATTCGGTTGGTTTTCTCAATTTCCATACCTTTCATTATATCAAAAAAGCCCGCTAAAGACTAGCGGGACTTGATGCTTTTTGAGTTGAAATGAGAGGATTCATCATCAGAGTTTCAGTGCTAACATGTTGACCGTCATCCCTGCCGCGGTTCCAATCAAGAAGATGGTATCGCCTTCCTTCACATAGCCATGATCAAGCGCATAGGCTAAACCAAAAGGCACAGCTACAGAAACCATGTTTCCGTAATCGCTGACGATGTTAAGATACTTATAGTCTGGGACTCCTAATTTTTCCATGACTAAAGGAAGAGCTCGACTAGCTTGGTGGGGAATAATATAGTCTACTGTATCTTTAGAAATGCCGGATTTTTCTTGAAATTCTTGGAACATGTCAGGAATAACACGCGCAGATAGAAGTAAAATTTTCTTACCCTTCATATCAAACATGAAATCAGTCTTGGTTGATTCAGAGTACAATTTCGGATGATAAGCTGTCAAACCACCACGAATTTCGGTATCATGGGCCCCCTTAGACCAGGTCCGTTGCATGCTAGCAATGATTCCTTTGTCTTGGCTTGTTGCTTCAAAAATAAAGGCTGCTGCTCCATCGCTAAAAAGTTCATAGCTTTCTTTCTGCTTTGGATTAAGGCCCAGGCTTCCTACCTCACTTGAAACAATGAGGACACGCTTGTACTCGCCACCTTCGATCAGATAAGAAATGGTACTAAGGGCTGAAATAAAGCTGGTACAGGTGGTATTGATATCCATGGCAGGAATCGTAAGTCCCTTGGCCACGCGCTCATGGATCAAAGCAGCTGTACAAGGAATCGGCTGAACGCCTACGGCGCTCGCTGAAACTAGGCAGTCAATATCTGCCATGGTTAATCCTGCTTGCTCTAGTGCTTGTTCGATAGCACGAGCAGCTAAGTCGATCTGAGATTCTTCGTCTTCTTTTACTCGGTAACGTGTCTGGTCCTTAAACGTGACTTGATGCTTGGGTAAGGCTGTTCCATAGCCTTTAATACGAACGTGTCTTTGTACACTTGTCATAATGCTTCCTCCTATTTTTGAAGACGTTGTACGCGCTTGAGTTTGCGACTTGTGTCCCATTGGTAGTCAATAAAGGTTAGAGTGGGCATGATAAAGCCCTTTTGATCTGCTAAGACTTGAAATTGGTTGAGGATAGCCTCTTCTATCTCAGATGAACGTTTGCTGAGAGCAACCTGGACTTGTCCATCTTCGGTTTGCGTCACTTGATAGTCTTGAATTCCTTCGACAAAGAGGATACAACGTCGAATAAAGTCTGGATAAACCATCTGTAGCTCGCCGTCTGCTTTCTTGAAATAAAAGATATCGTCTGATCGCCCCTCAATTTTAGCAATCCGTGTAAAGACAGAACCACAGCTACAGGCATCCGGATCCTCTACCAGAATATCATTGAGCCGGTAGCGGTAAATAGGTTGGCTCCTACGTTTAAAATCAGTAATGATAGGATAAAAACGGTGGTCATCCAAATAGTCTTTTTCCACTGATAAAATGTCCTCGTTGAGGTGCAAGTTCCCCTCAGAACAGGTACAGGCTAAGAAACCTTCTGTTGCTTGGTAGACCTGATCGACCTTAGAAAGATCAAATGCTTGACGGATGAGGTCCCGGTCCCGATCCTCTAAGATTTCAGCGACGGAAACGACCTTTTGAGGTTGTATCTCCAGGGTCTGATTTTCCAGATACTTGGTTAAATCTAATAAGGTAGAGGCTGGAGCCACAAGGATGGTCGGCTGGTAGTCATTTAAACGCCCGATGTGCTCTTGGCTATCTTTGAAAATATCAAAATACTCTAGGCGAATCAAGGGAGAATTGATGGTTTGATAGAGCTGGTTATCAGCACGGAGGAAAAAGGCAATGCGGTGACCAAGGAGCTTTCCTTTGGGGAGCATTTTAGCGAGTATAGCGGCTGCCCACATACTACGTTCTGTTTCTGTCGTGATAAAGATTCCCCGGTGTCCGGAGGTACCAGAGGAAAGACCAACTGCTACTTCTCCTTGCATCTCTGTAAAATCACGAGACTGCTCACCGCGAATCGCCATTTCAAGAGCCTGATCCCGGTCGATTCCTTGGGTATTTAACTCATTGAAATGCTCCATCATAAAGGTCTTGTCCATATAGCGGAAGTCTTTTGGAACACCTTGAGAGAAATAGGGGGAATGCTGGAGTAAGAAGCTGTGGTAATTTTGTAGTTCTTTTTCTTGGTAGCGCTCCAGTTCCTCACGGTTCTTGAAGCGATGCCCCCAGCGGGTCTGGTAAAAGGTTTTAAGAAAGGTCCATTTTTTCATTTAGTATTCTTTCTACCCGTTCAATCGGATCATGGCTGACGAGAACAGCGATTCCTTGATTTAACAAGGTACGGAGGAAATTGACATTTTCTAAATAGTCCTTCCCATTATCCTGAACTTGACTAGGAATCCAGCGCATCTGCTCTGTCAAGGTGAGAAGGTCAATTCCCCAGCAGAGGTCAGCACCAATAAACAATTGATATTCCGGAAGGAAAAGACAGCCTTGTCCCTTAGCGTGCCCATCATGGGAACTAAGGAGAATACTGCCGTCTCCAAAGATATCTACTGTTTCCTTATAAGGAAAAAGAGGGTTGGTTCCCTGAGGCTGGATAATTTGGACAGCCTCTTCAAAATGATCCGGCAAAAACTCTTTAAAAATTAAATCCTTGAAGCTGGGCTTCTGGTAGACGTGATAGGCTCTCTCTGTGACCAAGAAGCGCGCCTGTTTGAAGCAACCCGCACCTCCTAGATGGTCTGGATGAAAATGTGAGAGGATGACATAAGATATGTCATCTGGTGAAATCCCAGTCGCTTGAAGCAAGCAATCAATCTGGTCCTCCTTTTTCATCTGCATAGGAGTTCCAAGACGGTAATAAAGATAACGGAATTTGCTTTTAATCTCATAATGATAGCCCGTATCGTAGAGAATATAACCATGCTCTCGGTGTTTGAGGAGATAGACGCCGGCTGGAAAAACCATCTTCTTTCTTTTCTGCCCCTTAAAGAGCAAGGCAAGATTGCTGGTACAATAGCCAGCAGGGAAGTACTTAATGCTTTCGATAATCTTGGACATACTGGGCAATTCCCTCCTTGATACTGATGCGTGGCTTATAGCCCAACTCTTCTCTTGCTTTTGAAATATCAAGTGTCTGGCTATAACGCAATAGGTAGTAGGTATAGCGAGTTAATGGTGGCTCACCCTTTAGAGGTAAGAACCGATAAAGAACCTCTAAGCTAGAAGCCAAGCCACCTAGAAGAAAGGCAGGTAATTTTTTATAACGAATAGGAAGTTCCAGGCCCTGCAAGGCTTCTTCGATGAGTTCTTTAAAAGGAGTCGGCTCGCCGTTGGTAATGTTATAGACTTGACCTTCTGCCCGATCAGCTTTCAGAGCCAAAGCGATAGCCAAAGCAACATTCTCAACACAGGTCATGTCCATCAATTGCTTGCCTTCCTTGATTAAGGGGATTCCAATTTTTTGGCTTAGCTTGAGAACACGTGGAAGGATACTTGTATCCCCAATGCCAAAGAGCCCACGAGGACGAAGGATAATGCTGGGAACATCCGGGTATGCAGGAAAGAGCTTCTCTGATAGTAACTTGCTTTTGATGTAGTTGTTTAAATGATTTTCAGTTGGAGCATCTTCTTCTTTGATGCCGATTTGATCTTTCGGAGCAGCATAAATACTTGGTGAAGAAACATAGACCAAGCGACTGATTTTATTAGTACGGCAAGCTTCTAAAACATGTTGAGTACCGAGGACATTAGCTTGATAAAAACTCTCCCAAGGCCCCCAAACAGTGGATAAAGCTCCAGCATGGACGACCATTTCAACGCCCTTACATGCCTCTTCTACTGCTTGCTTGGAACTCAGATCTCCTTTGAAGAATTCCACTTGTTCTGAAACCAAGCTTTGTCCTACTGCTTCATTCCGACCAAAAGCGCGGACAAAGTAGCCTTCTGCTACTAACTCTTTTACCACGTATTTTCCAAGAAAACCTGTTGCTCCTGTTACGAGTACTTTCATGGCGCCTCCTTTTTAACTAAGCGATGAATTTCTTTTTTTAAAATGCTGCTAGCATCATAGACCAGGGCTATTTTTTGCTTTTGTGGTCCTGTAAAAATTCGAATCTTATAGTTGGAATCATTCAACAATGGGGCTAAAAGCAAAAGAACTGGATAAAGGTGCCCACTAAGAGGCACCACAACAGCATCGATTTTTATCAGAGACATAAAACCTCCCTGTGTTGAATTGACACCATAGGGATTGTGTTAGCTAATTGTTTTCTAGGTAAAATTCAAACCGTTCTCCGACGTATTGACTTTTTACATACTCAAAAGCGACACCATTGTCGAAATATGAAATCTGGGTCAAACCAAGAATAGCATGTCCTTTTGGTATTTCTAAGTAATGAGCAATCTTTTCTTTGGCCAATCGGGCATAGATGGTTTGTTGGGATTTACCGATACGGTAGCCGTGCTTTTCCAAGGTTTGGAAGAAATGGCTGGTCACCTCTTCTTTTTTGAAGTTTCTGATAAATTTTTCTGGAATTGAGGCAACTTCATAGACAACAGGGACTCCATCTGCGTAACGAACCCGTTCCATACGTACAATCGTTTCAGTTTTGTCAATCCCTAGTTTATCCACTTCTTGAAGACTTGGAATGGTCCGTTTGTAGGAAATAACCTGTGTCGAAGGAACCTTTCCTTGCGCTTTCATAATTTCAGTAAAACTAGTCGTTCCTCGCATCTTTTCCTGGACGCGCGTGCTAGCGACAAAGGTACCACTGCCTACACGACGTTCTAACACTCCTTCTTCTACCAAGAGAGTGATTGCTTGACGGAGGGTCATGCGGCTGACCTGGAACTTTTCTGCCAAGTCCCGTTCGCTTGGCAGGCGTTGACCGATTTTCCAGATTTTCTGGTCAATCTCTGCCTTGATTTGATCGTGAATTTGAATGTAAGCTGGAATCATTTTGCTACTCTTTCTGTGTGTTACAAACTATTGTAGCGCAATTTTGTCAAATCTTCAATCGTAGTCAGTATTGATTGGTAATGAAGGGGCTTTTGTGTTAGAATAGAGGAAAAGAATTTTCTAGAAAAAGGGGAAAAGATGACAAACCTATCAACTGATTTGCATGATGTTGAAAAAATTATCGTGCTTGATTACGGTAGCCAGTACAATCAGCTCATTTCTCGTCGTATTCGTGAGATTGGTGTCTTTTCAGAACTGAAGAGCCACAAAATTACAGCGGCTGAAGTGCGTGAAATCAATCCTGTTGGGATCGTTCTTTCAGGCGGACCAAATTCAGTGTATGAAGAAGGATCTTTTGACATTGATCCTGAAATTTTTGAACTTGGAATTCCAATTTTAGGAATCTGCTATGGCATGCAGCTCTTGACTCACAAACTTGGTGGGAAGGTTGTACCTGCAGGTGATGCTGGTAACCGTGAATACGGCCAATCTGAGCTAAACTTAGCTGAATCTTCTGCCCTCTTTGAGGGAACACCTGATAAACAGTTGGTCTTGATGAGTCATGGAGATGCTGTTACTGAAATTCCTGCTGACTTTGTCCGTACTGGTACTTCTGCTGACTGTCCGTATGCTTCGATTGAAAACCCAGACAAGAAAATCTACGGTATCCAATTCCACCCTGAGGTTCGTCACTCTGTTCATGGATATGATATCTTGCGTAACTTTGCCTTGAACATCTGTGGTGCTAAGGGCGATTGGACCATGGATAACTTCATTGAGATGCAAATCAAACAAATCCGCGAAAAAGTTGGAGACAAACGTGTCCTCCTTGGTCTTTCTGGTGGTGTTGACTCTTCAGTTGTAGGGGTTCTTCTCCAAAAAGCTATCGGTGATCAATTGATCTGTATCTTTGTAGACCACGGTCTTCTTCGTAAAGGGGAAGCTGACCAAGTTATGGACATGCTTGGTGGTAAGTTTGGTCTTAATATCGTTAAAGCAGACGCTGCCAAACGTTTCCTTGATAAATTGGCTGGTGTGTCTGATCCAGAGCAAAAACGGAAGATCATCGGTAACGAATTTGTTTATGTCTTTGATGACGAAGCAAGCAAGCTCAAAGATGTGAAATTCTTGGCTCAAGGAACACTTTATACAGACGTCATCGAGTCAGGTACGGATACTGCTCAAACCATCAAGTCTCACCACAACGTGGGTGGACTTCCAGAAGATATGCAGTTTGAACTTATTGAGCCACTCAATACTCTTTACAAGGATGAAGTCCGTGCCCTCGGTACTGAGCTTGGTATGCCAGACCACATCGTGTGGCGCCAACCATTCCCAGGACCAGGACTTGCGATTCGTGTCATGGGTGAAATCACTGAAGAAAAACTTGAAACAGTTCGCGAATCAGACGCAATCCTTCGTGAAGAAATCGCCAAGGCTGGTCTTGACCGCGATATCTGGCAATACTTCACTGTTAACACTGGCGTTCGTTCCGTAGGTGTGATGGGCGACGGTCGTACTTATGACTATACCATCGCCATCCGTGCTATCACTTCTATCGATGGAATGACAGCTGACTTCGCTAAGATTCCTTGGGAAGTCCTCCAAAAAATCTCAGTCCGTATCGTAAACGAAGTTGACCACGTCAACCGCATCGTCTACGATATCACAAGTAAACCACCTGCAACTGTAGAGTGGGAATAAAATGAGTTATTCAAATAACGCTGAAATCAATAATTTCAGCGTTATTTTTATATATGTTAAGGCAGGATTTATTATCAAAATGACCCTCTAGGGAAGTTCCAGTTAGTTTATCCAAGGAGAAAGATTTCACCATTCAAAAACAGAGAAAAGCTAAACAGGACTTGACAGCTCTATTTGGGTGTTAGATGATTATCAAACAATCTAGAATGAAACAATATCTTGTATGAATCGACTACTTATGTTATGATAGTTTAAAACTATTCCTTTTGAGTAAGGAATTCATAAAGTTAGGAGAAACAACATGTCGGAAATTACAGTATCGCGTCAAACTGGCCTCGTAGGTATGTTAATGAAGGTAAACGTTTATATCAATGGAGAATGTGTTGCCAATTTAAGCAAAGACGAAACCGTTACACTTCCGCTTCCTGAAGGACTTGATATGGTTAAGGTCTACGTAGATCAAAGAGGAGCCTTCACACGTTCTAAGGAAGTGATCGTAAAAGCTGGTCAAACAGCTATTATTAAAGGATCGGCTATGAAAACACTTCTAGGTATTTTCGGAAAAATCTTAGGTATGCCTTATCTCTCAATCGAAGTAACAGATTAAAAAGCCATCATTCGATGGCTTTTTAATGTATGCACACTAATCTTATTTTACATAAAATTATCTCTTTGAATCAATAATGATGATTACTTGTTGTTAAAATTATACGAGCAATTTTGAAATTTCCGCACTAACTTAAGGAAAGTTTCTAAGAATACTTTGTATTTGAACTCAAATCATCCTTATTGTTTTTTTTATATAGTTTATTTCCTCTTGTTTTGTCGAATATGAAAACGATAAACTATTAATCCGATTCCAAGGAGAACCAGGACTCCCAGTCCAATCATAGGATACAAAGGAAGCTTGTTGGTTTCTTTCAGTAGTGTTTCTGTATTGAGCTTGGTATCAATCGTATTAAAGCTATCTCCTGCTTTCTCAATGATATCCTGTTTTAGAGCTTTGAGGGACTTGACAAGGTTTTTATCAGAGCTTAGCTGACTATTAGAAAGCTTACTAGCAAAATCAACTAATTGTTTGGTTTGTTCATCCGTTATAGCGTCCTCTAGTTGGTAGTTTTTTAGAATCTTTGAAACCAGTTTTTGGAAATCTTTCTTCTCGAGCTTTTTGTCTTGATTGCTTCCTGTTAGCGCTGCGATTTTAAGATCGATGACAGCTACATTGAGTTTATCTTCATGAAAGTCTTTTTTACGGGCACTGTCTTTATAGATGGTTGCAAGCAGGGATAATTCTTCCTGAGCAAATGTTTTGTTTTCATCAGATATGGTGCTACCATTTTGCTCAAGGGAGTATGCTACCGCTGCAAGGGCACTCAGGCCTGATGCTTCTATTGGAGACGCAATCGTGATATCCGCATGCTCTAGCCCAAGAGTGGTCAGTGCATTGCGATGCATATCCGCTGTTACTTCTGTTATATTTTGAGGAGTGACAATGTGCACGCTAATAGGCGCTTTCTTGGCTTGTTTCTGTAGTTTAACGGAGGAATAATGATCTCCATTCTCATCGATCCTAAAACTTGTATAAGCAGAAGGGTTCATGGTTTTCCATTCCTTCTCTTGTTCCTCGTTATACATCAAGAGACTGAGGGTTTGCCCGACTTCGAATTCATTCAATGATGATCCGATGACATAGTCAGGTTGCTTGTATTTTTGATCAATAACTTTCTGAATGCTTGAGTTGGCAAATGCCGTCGAAGAGCTTGCAAGAAGTGCAAACCAGCTAGCGATAAAGATTCCAATAAATTTCCTGACTGGTTTCATACTTTTTCTTAACTCCTTCTAGGATATTAATACGCTATCGGACAATAAAAAGGAAGCAGATTTTATCTCTTTGCCTCCTTTTTAGTTTACCCTTTTTATCTTAAGACTGGCTTACAGCTTCTTTAAAAACAGATGACAGTTTGATCTATAAAAAGAGAGTGGGACAGAAATCGGTCATTCGTTAGAATTCGATTTCGTCGTCCCAGCTCCGCACAGTTGAGTAGGGCTTTAAAAGATGATGAAATCAGCATAGTAGAGCCCACTCAACCACTGCATCTTGCTCGATAATCCAAAGACAATTAAGAGGCTAGGACTTTTGTCCCAGCCTCTTAAAGTGCTGTTTATATTAAAACCAAGAAAATAATTTCATGATGAACTGATTCATTTCAACGAGACGTGAATAATAATAATTTCCCCCATTAACGTAGAGCTCTGAGCCATGTAAAAATGAAATAGGATGGAGATAAAGATAGGTCTTCCCTGTGACATTTCCAAGACTCGGTGCAACCACTTCTTTTGAGTATTTACGGGCTAATTCAAGACTATTTTTCCCGCCATTTTTTGCTACATATTCAATGTAATCTTGTCCAAAATTATAAGCTTGAACAGCGGTCCAGGGATCAACCCCCTTCTCTTTTGCTATTCTCAGATTCTCAGAGAGCGTTTGAATCCCCTGGCGAATACTTTCTTTGTTATTGGTGATAGAATTTGTCTGGCCTGTTGCACTTTCGCTGGCCTGCATGACATCATCTTCCTTCCCCTTGGTCTCGGTATAAATCATGGCAAGGATCAGATCTTCATTGGTACCAGTGTCTTCCTCAGCCAGTACTTCACGCACTAAGGTGCGATAAGTCATGACCTGCTTGACATCCCGGTGTATCTGATAGCCCTTGTATATGAAAAAGACGAGCAAGAGGCAAAAGAAAATTTTCATTATTCGTTTCATCATTATTTATTCTGAATGTCCTCTATATTCTTGATGAGGATCGAGTAGGTCCCATTCTCATTCTGGATAAACTCTACCGATTCAGCATCTTCGTAAACATGGTTAGGAACTAAAAGCTCAATCCCGTTTGAAAGGGAGAGTTTTTGGTTCTCAAATTTTTTTAATTGGCGACTGGCATCTATTTCATCAAAGCGAACAGGATCAGGAATGGACTCTTTTACTTGATCGACAAAACTGAGTCGAGCTGTTAAATTGTTATCAAATAAATCATTAGCTAACTTCTCTGGAGATAGCTCATTCTCTTCTTCCAGTTGGTTGAAAATAGCTGATTTAACCTTGGATTGGAACTGAAAATCGTCTTGTTGGAAATTCTCAGCAATCCGTTGGGCCGTTTTCTCTATTTCTTTGATTGACTTTTTAGGAGAAATCTTCGGTTGGGCCTGGAGGAGATTCTCAGAGAAATAGTTCAAGAACGTTCCGTTGTACTTGATCCGTTTTTCAATCAAGTGGTACTTACGGCTTTGAAGATTAATGACCAAGGCTTCGTCGGCACCAGTACCAAAACCAGGCAGATTGTTTTGCGTCAGTTTGATCGGATTGTCCACTTCACCTCCAAGATGGGTCAAGGTTTCCCGTAAAGCGATCCGGAGGAAGGCAAAGTGGTCCACCCCTTCTTTTGAGAATTGAATAAACACCAAATCATTGGTTTTTTGATTCTCAGAGATGAGAAATTCTTCCTTCCAGCGGTTCGCAACTACTACTGAAGTTTCTAGTAAATCATCTGAAATCATCTCAAGAAAAGGATTATCCTCTTCAAAAATACCGGTCTTGGCCTCATCGGAGTATACCCGTTCAATCTTTTTGCGCAAATATTCCTCAATTTTAGGTGTGATATTGAGGAATTTGTCCGCCAGGTAGAGATCGGTATCATCTGGGCTAAATTGATGAATGATGGCTTTTTTTACATAAATGTCCATAAATTCCTTTAGTCCTCATAGAGTGGGAAGGCATCTGTCAAGGCTTTGACTTGAGCACGTACTTCTTCTAATACAGCTGGGTTATCCGCATTTTTCAATGCTTTGATGATCAATTCAGCTACCGTACGGCTTTCTTCTTCTCCCAAACCACGGGCTGTGATAGCTGCTGTCCCAATCCGAATCCCACTGGTCTTAAATGGTGACAGGGTTTCATATGGGATGGAGTTCTTGTTGAGTGTAATGTTGACCTCATCTAGTAAGTTTTGAGCCACTTTTCCATTTTCAACGACTTTCGTCACATCGACAAGGAAAAGGTGGTTCTCTGTTCCGCCTGAAATGACACGGAAATCTGGATCTTGCAAGAATACATCAGCCATAGCCTGGCTGTTTTTAATCACGTTAGCTGCATACTCTTTAAAGGCAGGATCGAGGGCTTCTTTGAAAGCAACAGCTTTGGCTGCAACGACATGCTCTAGTGGTCCTCCTTGGATACCAGGGAAGATGGCAGAATTAATCTTTTTAGCCAATTCCTCGTCATTGGTCAAGATCAGGCCACCACGAGGTCCACGAAGGGTCTTGTGAGTGGTTGTGGTCGTGATATGTGCGTAAGGAACTGGACTTGGGTGAAGACCTGCTGCTACTAAACCAGCAATATGGGCCATATCGACCATGAGCTTAGCTCCTACTGCATCCGCAATCTCACGGAATTTTGAGAAATCAATGATGTGAGAGTAGGCTGAAGCACCTGCTACAATCAACTTTGGCTTCACTTCTTGAGCTTGTTTCAAGATAGCATCAAAATCCAAGAGTTCAGTTCCCGGATCTACACTGTAAGATACAAAGTTGTAGGTTTGACCCGAGAAGCTCACAGAAGCACCGTGAGTCAAATGTCCACCGGCAGCTAGATCCATCCCCATAACCGTATCTCCTGGCTCAATCAGAGCCATATAGGCAGCACAGTTGGCCTGACTACCTGAGTGAGGTTGAACATTGGCAAATTTAGCCCCAAAGATTTCCTTAGCGCGTTCGATGGCGAGGCTTTCGACGATGTCTATGACATCAGTCCCACCGTAGTAACGACGTCCCGGATATCCTTCTGCGTATTTATTGGTCAGGATAGACCCTTGGGCAGCCATAACCGCCTTAGAGACGACGTTTTCAGAAGCAATCAACTCAATGTTATTTTGCTGGCGTTCCTCTTCTTTCGCAATGGCATCCCATAGAGCTGCATCATATGCTTTGTAATCTTCTTTGTCAAAAATCATAGGTCTTCTCCTTAAATAAATTTTATAAAACGTTTTTGTAGCTTGTCACAGGTATAACCGACCTGTTCGTAGAAGGCATGAGCTCCAATACGATGGTCTGCAGAGTTTAAACGTATAAACTTGTAGCCACGTTTTTCGGTTTCCTGTTCGAGTCCTTCAAGCAAAGCTTTTCCGATTCCTTTACCTTGCATTTGGCGTAAGACTGCTAAAGCCAAAATATTAAATCCTGCATTGGAATAGAGGGATTCGTAGACTTCTGCATGGACATAACCAAGTAGGGCATGACTTGCTGGATCCTCATAACCTAGTAGGAAGTGATGGGGGTCTTGAGACAACTTAGCCAGTTGACTAGCTGTTTCCTCTGGACTAAAATCATAACCTAAAGCCTCTTTGTTAATCTCATAAATAGATCCAGTATCTGTTGGTTTCAAAGCACGTAGCATATCAGACCTCCTCAAAAGGGATTGCAGGTATCTTGGTAAGGATATCTTCTCGTGTAATCGCTCCTTGACGTAGAATCTTCACCTTGTCGCCTGATAAGTCTAAAATAGTCGAATCTTGTCCAGTTAGAAAGCTATCGTCTTCAAGTCCTATCACTCCATGACCAAGTTCTTTAAGAATTTGCTGGCACTGGGTCCCACTAGCTTTCCCAGAGAGGTTGGCAGAAGGTCCAATCAAGGGACCCGCTTTACGAATTAATTCCAATGTTTTTGGATGAGCTGGCATCCGAAAACCAACCGTAGCCATCCCAGAATTAATCCAAGCTGGTACTTCTTCATTGGCTTCGAGAATGATGGTTAAGGGTCCTGGCAAAAAGGTTGCAATTAGTTTTGATAGATAAGGTGGTTGATTTTTCGAATAAAATCGAATGTCTTCTTCACTGGAAACATTGAGGTTCATAGCCTTTTCACGAGGCCGTTGCTTTAGAGCGTATACCTGATCAACCGCTGCTTCATCCAGTGCCTTTGCAAAGAGGCCATAGACAGTCTCAGTCGGTAAGACAACTGCATGTCCGGTTTCTAATTCTTTCTCAAATGGATCCATTGTCTACTACTACCATTCTATCTTGTCCAAATTGGTCTTTCAGCACTCGAACTTGTTTGTCAGGAAATGCCGTTTGAAAGAGCTCTTTTACCTTGTTACCTTGCTTATAGCCGATTTCTAGATAGATTTTTCCTTCTGGTCTTAATACACTCGGTGCTTGTTGAGCAATCTTTTCGTAGATGGCATATCCATCATGATCAGCAAAGAGAGCCAAGTGGGGTTCAGAGGCTAAAACGTTAGCTCCAACTTCTTCTACATCGTCCCGCGAGATATAAGGAGGGTTGGAAACAATCAAGTCGTAAGGACCTTCTAGATCATCCAGTATATCTGAAGACTTGAATGAAAGAACTGCTGCTAACTGCTGGGCATTTTCTTGAGCAAGCTCCAAGGCATCTTCTGACACATCACTGGCTTGAACCTGCCAATTAGGTCTAGCAAGGGCTAAGCTAATGGCAATGGCACCACTTCCAGTTCCGATATCCAGAACTCGTAAGGATTCCTTATCGTTTTCCTCAAGAATGAGGGTAACGAGTTCTTCTGTTTCAGGTCTAGGAATCAGCACGCGCTCATCAACTGTAAAAACATGGCCACAGAATTCTGCGCTCCCAATAATATACTGGGCAGGGACGTGATGTTTCAGCTGCTCAAAGATAGAATCCAGCAAGGCCTGATCCTCTGCTTCCACTTCTTTTTGCAAGGCAAGGACAAAGTCCGTAAAGGTCCAATTTTTTAAAGCACGATATGCGAAGGAGAGGCTTTCTGCTTCCTCTCCAACGGCTATTAATGCTTCTTCATACTGGGCTAATAATTGTCCCAACAACATTATTTGTTCAACTCTTCTAGTTTTTGAGTTTGATCATACAAGACCAAAGCATCGACCACTTCATCCAATTTACCAGATAAGATGGTATCAAGTTTTTGAAGGGTCAAGCCAATCCGGTGATCCGTCACACGGTTTTGAGGGAAGTTGTAAGTCCGGATCCGCTCTGAACGGTCACCTGTACCGATGGTTGACTTCCGTTCAGCATCCTGCTCGTCTTGGGCGATCTGAGCAAAGTGGTCAGCCACACGCGCACGGATGATCTTCATAGCTTTTTCACGGTTCTTCTGTTGCGTCCGTTCTTCCTGCATTTCTACCTTGATGTTGGTTGGCAAGTGGACGATTCGAACGGCTGTTGCAACCTTATTGACGTTCTGTCCACCCGCACCAGATGCGTGGTAGATATCGATCCGAAGGTCTTTTGGATCGATGTCGTACTCGACTTCTTCGATTTCTGGCATGACCAGAACGGTTGCTGTCGATGTATGGACACGACCTTGGCTTTCCGTCACAGGAACGCGTTGCACCCGGTGGGCACCCGATTCGTACTTGAGTTTTGAGTAGACAGATTGACCAGAGACCATGGCCACTACTTCTTTGATCCCACCAACACCATTGTAGGATGCTTCCATGACTTCAAAGCGCCAGCCTTGGCTTTCCGCATATTTTTGGTACATCTGCAAGAGGTCACCGGCAAACAACTGGGCTTCGTCCCCTCCTGCTGCTCCACGGATTTCCAAGATAATGTTCTTGTCATCGTTTGGATCTTTTGGAAGAAGCAAAATCTTCAGTTTTTCTTCATACTCTTCCTTTTCAGCCTTAGCATCTTTGAGCTCTTGCTTGGCCATTTCTTCCAAATCTGCATCGCCGCCTGATTCCTTGATCATTTCTTCAGCATCGACGATATTTTGGAGTACTTGTTTGTATTCTCGGTAAGCTGTTACCGTGTCACGAGTGGAAGCCTCTTCTTTTGAAAGCTCCATAAAGCGTTTGGTATCAGAGACCACATCTGGGTCACTCAATAACTCTCCTAACTCTTCGTATCGGTCTTCTACAGCTTGTAGTCGATCATAGATATTCATGTTGTCTCCTTAAGATTTCTGTTCTGGCTTGATTTCTGGATTAAAATAATGTTTGCGGCAAACGGAGATATAGGTCTCGTGTCCACCGATTTGGATCTGCTCTCCATCGTAGACGGGTTTACCCGCTTGAGTGCGCAAGACCATGGTCGCTTTGCGAGAACAGTATTGGCAGATGGTCTTGATCTCCTCAATCTTGTCTGCTAGCAAGAGCAAATGTTTGGAACCTTCAAAGAGTTCATTTCGGAAATCATTTTTAAGGCCAAAAGCCATAACCGGCACATCTAGTTCATCTACAACTCTAGCTAAATCATAGACATGGTGTCGTTTTAAAAACTGTGCTTCATCGACCAAGACACAGTAGGGTTTCTCTTTCAGACTTTGGATATAACCGAAGACGTCTGTATCGTCTTCGATCGCAATGGCTTCCCGTTTCATACCAATCCGGCTAGAAACAACTCCAAATCCATCGCGCGTATCGATTGCTGAGGTCATGATAACGACGCTTTTTCCTTGCTCTTCATAATTATGGGCTACCTTCAAAATTTCGATGGTCTTACCAGAATTCATCGTCCCATATTTATAATATAATTGTGCCATTTTCCTTCTGTTCTCTCTAAAATGTGTTTCATTATATTATAACACGGGCAGTAAATTAGGGCAACTTATAGAGAGGTTCACCATTGGATGATGGACTATGGACGTAGAGTTCTACGAAGCCTTGTTTTTCCTGTTTGCACTAGCAAAAATTTCACTCTGTTGCCACTTCATTTTTGTTATTTGAGAATAAAAAAAGCGTCTATCATTTCCCTGACAAAATGACAAACGCATAGTGAGAGACCACTTCTCACAAATTAATTATACCATAATAAGTGAAGTTATGTAAGTAGGTAGTACTAAATATTGGTAAAAAATTTTTATATGGTTATTAAACTTATACTCGCAACATCTACATAGACTCCTCCTTTTCATATAAAATGTGATAAAATAAGGTTAAGATTTATAAAGGAGGTGGCGCAATGCCATTTGTACGTATTGATTTATTCGAAGGGCGCACCTTGGAGCAAAAGAAAGCTTTGGCCAAGGAAGTAACCGAGGCTGTCGTTCGGAATACAGGTGCTCCGCAATCTGCTGTTCATGTCATTATCAATGATATGCCTGAAGGAACCTACTTCCCTCAAGGTGAAATGCGCACTAAATAAGAGAGTGGGACAGAAATCGGTAATTCGTTAGAATTCGATTTCGTTGTCCCACCTCCGCACAGTTGAGTAGGGCTGTAAAAGCTGATGAAATCAGCGTAGGAGAGCCCACTCAACCACTGCGTTTTGCTCGATAATCCAAAGATAATTGAGAGGCTAGGACTTTTGTCCCAGCCTCTTTTAGGAATTTTGGTATTTCTTTTGTATCTGCCATAGTCGAAGTTGGTAGCAGATTCCACTAACGACAATGCTAGAAATTAAGCCAATCCAGTAAGCATACGGACCTAGGTTGGTGACATGGTCTAAAAAGATCCCCAATGGAATAGAGACACACCAGTAGCTAAAAACTCCGAGCAAGAAGGGAACAGTGGTGTCCTTGTAACCCCGTAGAATCCCTTGAATCGGTGCTGCGACCGTATCCGCTATTTGGAAAAGGAGGCTATAGGTCATGAAAATAGCTGTCTGGTGGATAAATTCCGGATCAGTGCCATAGAGCCCTGCTACTTGATAGCGATAAAGATAGAGGAAGCTAAGGGTAAAGAAGGCAAACCCAAAGGCTGTCCATCGTCCAATCCTGCAATATTGACGAACCACATCGGGACGCCCAGCCCCAATCTCGTAGGACACAATAATAGCCATGGTATTGGAGATGCTAGCTGGAAAAGCATACATCATGTTTGAAAAGTTCATAGCAGATTGGTGACTAGCAATGGTGAGTGATGGGAATTTAGCCATGAGCAAGCCCACTACTGAGAAGATGATGACTTCTGCAAACACAATCCCCCCAATCGGTAAACCTAGGCGAATTGTCTCTTTCATCTCTTTGAAATTGATAGGTTGAACCTTCCAAAGTTGGTAGATAGCTACTTTCGGATGATTGAAAAGGATCAAAAAGGCAATGATGAGGAGGACCCAGTAAGCCAAGGAAGTCCCTAGTCCCGCTCCTGCTCCTCCTAGCTCAGGTAGACCAAAAGCTCCATAAATCAACATATAATTAAAACTAGCATTTAAAGGCAATAAGAGGAGCATGAGGTACATGGACAAGCGAGTGAGACCCAAAGTATCCAGCAAGGAACGGACCACACTAAAGAGTAAGAGAGGCAAAATTCCTAGAGAGAGAAAGGCTAAGTAATGGGTTGCAATCCCCTCTACGACACTTTCTAAACCAATTTTACTTAAGACAATCGGTGCAATCAGCAAGACAAAAGCGATCAAGAGGACAGCCATCATAAAAGAGAGATAAATGAATTGATAAAAATCAGAAGCGATTCTTTTTTTATTCCCCTGCCCTAAATGATGACCAATAATGGGCGTTAAAGCAGATACAATCCCGGTTAAAAAGGTAAAGAAGGGATTCCAAAGACTGGTGGCGGTTGACACGCCAGCTAAGTCCAAGGTATTGTATTGTCCTGTCATGGCTGTATCAACAAAACTAGCAGAATAGTTGGCTAGTTGATAGACCAGGAGAGGGATAAATAGACTGATAAACAAACGCAAGCGCTCTTTAAAATGATGGGTTAGATACACGGATGATACTCTCTTCTTGTCAATTTGAAATTTTCTCTTACCACTCTACTATATGTCACCTTAAATGTCAAAATAATTAAAAGAGAGTGGGACAGAAATCGGTAATTCGTTAGAATTCGATTTCGTCGTCCCACCTTCGCACAGTTGAGTAGGGCTGTAAAAGCTGATGAAATCAGCGTAGTAGAGCCCACTCAACCACTGCGTCTTGCTCGACAATCCAAAGACAATTGAGAGGCTAGGACTTTTGTCCCAGCCTCTATTTAGATTATTTTTTGTTGCGGTTCAAGATGGCGTTGAGAATAATTGCCAAGACGCTGGCAACAACAATTCCATTTGCAAAGAACATTTTAAATGCACTTGGAAGGCCGTTAAAGAGAGTACTATTGTTCAAACCGACTCCTGCTGCTATCGATACAGCCGCGATGAGGAAATTGTGCTCATTGTGTTCAAAATCGACACGAGCCAGAATCTGCATCCCCTGAATAGATACAAAACCAAACATAACCAGCATGGCTCCACCAAGTACTGGACTTGGAATGATTTGTGCCAAAGCTCCAAACTTAGGAAGGAGACCAAGGAGAACGAGGAAACCAGCTGCATAGTAGATTGGAAGACGAGTCTTGATACCAGACAATTTCACCAAGCCTACGTTTTGTGAGAATCCAGTGTAAGGGAAGGTATTGAAGATACCACCGAGAAGTACGGCCAACCCTTCAGCGCGGTAGCCATTACGGAGGCGCGTGCTATCAATTGGATCTTTTGTAATATCCGAAAGTGCAAGATAAACACCAGTCGATTCCACCATTGAAACAGTTGCGATGATACACATCATAACGATTGAGGTGATTTCAAACTTAGGAGCTCCAAAGAAGAACGGTGTTGGAACATGAAGAATAGGGGCCTGATCCACGGGCGTGAAGTCCACCAAGCCCATAGAAGCTGCAATAGCTGTCCCAACGATCAACCCAATCAAAATAGAGATGGATTTGATAAAGCCTGTCGTATAGATATTAACCACGAGAATGATGAGAATGGTAATCACGGCCAAAAACAAACTTTGAACCGTTGGTTCTGCTGCATTGTTTCCCATGTTCCCAATCGCAACTGGAATCAAGGTCAAACCGATTGTGGTAATGACAGATCCTGTCACAATAGATGGGAAGAGGTTGGCAATTTTAGAGAAGAAACCTGAGACCAGAACGACGTAAATCCCGGAAACAATCAAGGCTCCAAACATAGCCCCACTACCATGGCTAGCCCCAATCATGCTAAGAGGTGCCACGGACTGGAAGGCCACCCCGAGGACGACCGGTAGACCAATCCCAAAATATTTGTTTAACTGCAATTGCAGGAAGGTGGCTACCCCACACATAAAGATATCTGTAGAGATCAGATAGGTTAGTTGGTGGGCATTATAGCCCAAAGCGCCCGCAATCATAATCGGTACTAAAATAGAACCCGAATACATGGCCAATAGGTGCTGCAAGCCTAGAATGGCTGCCTGTGAATGATTTTCTTGCTTTTGCATTAGATGTCTGCCTCCTTGAATACAACTTGACCATTTTCAAAACGGTCCAAACGAGCTAGGGATACAACAGGGTAGCCGAGTTCTTCTAACAGTCCACGGCCTTCTTGGAAGGATTTTTCAATGACGATTCCAACTGCTTCTACACGTGCCCCAGCTTGTTCGATAATCTGGATCAAGCCTTTAGCAGCTTGGCCATTTGCTAGAAAGTCATCAATGATCAAGATGCGATCATCTGGTGATAAAAACTTGCCAGCAATGGAAACGGTACTGGTCACTTGCTTGGTAAAGGAATAGACTTCTGCTGTCAAAATCCCTTCATTCATGGTAATATTCTTGGCTTTTTTAGCGAAGATCATAGGAAGTTCCAAAGCTTCTGCCACATAGAGGGCAGGAGCGATTCCGGAAGCTTCGATGGTGACAACTTTAGTCAGTCCAGCATCTTTAAATCGATTCGCAAAAGCCTTCCCAACTTCTTTCATCAACTGGTAATCCACTTGGTGGGTCAAGAAGGAATCGACCTTGAGGATATTCTCTCCCAGGACATTTCCGTCTTTCAATATGCGTTCTTCTAATAATTTCATGTTTTCTCCTAAACAGTTTGGAACAAAAAATAGAGACTTACCAAGTAAGCCTCTACAGAATCCAAGTATTCCTGGATCAATCTAAGACTTACTTATTGTTAGGTGTTCCGGCACCTTGTAGAGACCTTGCGCCAATCCGCAAGATAAATAAGTAATTGTAGTTTTAATGAGAGTCACCATTCCAGATAGAATTCTTTACGATGACATAATCGACATGCTTGAGATCAGCAACCTTGCGACCTCCAGCATAGGAAATAGAACTTTGCAAGTCTTGCTCCATCTCCGTCAAGGTATCTTGCAGGTGACCTTTGGCTGGTAGGAGGATTTTCTTACCTTCAACATTTTTATAGGCCCCTTTTTGGTACTCAGAAGCAGATCCATAATACTCTTTGAAGGATTCCCCATCGACTTCAACGGTTTTACCTGGGCTTTCAATGTGTCCTGCAAAAAGCGAGCCAATCATGACCATGCTAGCACCAAAGCGAATGGATTTAGCAATATCTCCGTGCGTCCGAATCCCCCCGTCCGCAATAATCGGCTTGCGAGCTGCTTTTGAACACCAACGAAGGGCTGCTAACTGCCAACCGCCAGTACCAAAGCCAGTCTTCACTTTGGTGATGCAGACCTTACCAGGACCGATCCCGACCTTGGTAGCATCCGCTCCAGCATTTTCCAACTCACGAACGGCCTCTGGTGTTCCGACATTTCCTGCGATGACAAAGGTATCTGGCAACTCCTTCTTGATATGCTGGATCATTTGGATCACACTATCTGAGTGACCGTGAGCGATATCGATGGTGATGTATTCAGGCGCATCGTCCTTGAGTTGAGTCACAAAGTCGTACTCATAGTCTTTTACTCCAACTGAGATAGAAGCAATTAAACCTTGATCGTGCATGCGTTTGATAAAAGGGATTCGACCAGCTTCGTCAAAGCGGTGCATAATGTAAAAATATCCCCCTTTAGCCAGTTGCTCGGCCACATCCTCATCGAGGATAGTCTGCATGTTGGCAGGTACGACTGGCAACTTGAAAGTGTGATTACCAAACTGAACTGACGTGTCAGCTTCTGCACGACTTTTGATAATGCACTTGTTAGGGATTAATTGAATATCTTCGTAATCAAAGATTGGAAATTCGTTTAACATACGGATTGAAATCTCGTTTCTAAATTTTAAATCGTGATGGTTCATCACTACGCCTTCCGACGTTTCCATTCAAGATTATAACAAAGATACGGAGTCGATTCAATTAGAATGCTGATTATCTAAATAATGTTCGGAAATTACTAGACGATTGTTTAGAGGAGTTTCTATATATGAGTTATTTATGAACAAACGCCAATCCAATTGATGATTTCTTTACTGACAAGATTAGGGACTGCTGTATAAAAATCGTGACCGAGATCCTTTAAGAGTACCTTCTTGATAGAGGGATCTAATGTCTCAAGGGCTTGAGCTCTCCAAGTGGGTTCTTCTTCGTAGTTAGGAGCGATGAATAAAACGTCAGTATCTGAGAGTGGAGCTTGAATAGATCGAAGGTCCCGTCTGAGTTTCAGTAAGGGAAGAACAGCTTGTGGATCTAAATCCAGTTCATAATGATGGAGATCAGAATTACAGCGATAACCGGATTGGATGGCCTTTATCGTCGCTGGCGAAGGATTGTCCCTATCTCCAAGTTCACTCGCAATTGCTTCCTCTAGAGATGAAAATACCTGGTGCTTCAGATAGGCGACTGTCTCTTCTAGTTCCTGCTCTAGTGGTAGGATCTGGTCCATGTCAAGATAGCCACCGTCAAGGAGGACCAGGTGGGTCATTTGTGGTATTTTCGATGCTAGGTAGCGAGCCAAATCTCCACCTAGTGAATGGGCGATGATACAAGTATTTTCATTAGTATCCGCATGGGCTTCAAACCAATTTACTAAATCTTTTGCAGATTCCAGTTTAACCTTATAGGGATCTAGATACGAGATGGGAAATGGAAAGCATTGAGCAAATTCGGTCATATGATTCTCGTTACTACCGAGGCCTCCGATAAAGTAAAACCTCATTCTTTCACCTCGATTTCCTTGATGATTCTGGCCGGGTTACCAGCTAGGACCACATTATCTCCGAAGGATTTGGTCACCACTGCCCCTGCTCCAACGACGACATTATCGCCTAGGATAACGCCTGGAAGAATGATGGCTCCTCCACCTGCCCAGAAGTTATCTCCAATCGTTATCGGAGCTCCATATTCTTTCCCTGCATTACGCTCGTGTGGATCCAGGGGATGGAGAGGGGTGAGAAATTGGCAATTGGGACCAATCAAGGCGTTCTTTCCAATCCTGATTGGACAGACATCCAGCATGGTTAGGTTCCAGTTGGCATAAAAATTCTCTCCTAAGTAGATATTTACCCCATAATCACAAGCCAAAAAAGGATGCAGGGAAAGATTTTCCCCAGTGGATCCGAACCAACTTTTTATGATTTGGCTCCGCTTCTCGCCATCTGCTTCTTGGTTAAAGGCAAATTGCTTGGTCCGAGCTTCTTGCGCCAACCTCCTCAGTTCTGGATCCATGGGACTGTAGAACTCACCAGCAATCATCTTTTCATATTCAGTTTTCATCATCATCTCCCATTTAATAGTAAAAAACCACTCATAGTGAGTGGGCTTGTTTCTCTCTTAATGGTACATCAGGAAACCATCGAAGAGCTCAAATATTTTTCCTATCGCTCGGAAAACAAGAGCCGCAACAAGGGCAACCAGCAAGAAGTAAGCTACAGCAAAAATCACACTAATGATCATCATGACACACTCCTTTTTAATGTACTTTTTCCACCCTCTATTATACTCCTGGCCTATTTTAGATTCAAGGAAAACGCTATCAAAATTTGATTTGTTTTCAATTTGTAATTTACAAAAATTTTCAGACTGTTCAAAAATAACAAAAAGCAGGATTCTTACTCAGATATCGTTTTAAGTCTATCCTCCTGCTTTTGCTATTATGGAAAATGAAAGAAGACATCATCGTTCTGTCAGAAAATATCATGAAAGGAAAGCTATTTTTCTTCTTTTTTATCGCTCCTGTCTTTATCCTCTTCTTTTTCAGCGGCACCATTGTTGACGGCCGACTTGAATTCAGAGAACATTTTTCCAAGTGAGTGTCCTAACTCTGGCAAACGCTTTGGTCCAAAGATTAAGAGGGCTCCCAGGATAATAATAATTAGGCCTGGTGCACCGATATCACGTAAAATTCCCATATTTATCTCCTTTTTTGTATGCGGTTATAGATGATGCGACTGATGCCCAAGCTCACTTCATAGAGCAAGATAAGAGGCACAGTCATTGCTAGATCACTGATAAAATCAGCAGGGGTCAGGATGACGGCTAGTAACAGCAATAGAAAGTAGGCTATTCGGCGATAGCGCCTTAACCAATCTGGCGTTAAGATATGAATCGAGGTCAAAAAGGCTACAAGTACTGGTAATTCAAACAAGACCCCTAAAGGAACGGTCGTATGAAAGACGAAGGTCAAGTAGTTCTGTGCCGTTAACTGAATGGTAAACTGACCTTGTCCCAACTTCAAGAGTACCTCTAAGATAGCTGGACTAACCAGATAATAGCCGAAGAATAAGCCTAGTAAGAAACAAATCAAACTGGCTGGCACATAGAGCAGAATAGCTCCTGCTTCTCCTTTTCTCAATGCTGGCTTTACAAATTGCCAGACTTGAAAGAGGGTGAAGGGCAGGGTGATGGTAAAAGCCATTAAACCTGCCAATTGCAGATAGATGCTTAAAATGTCATTCGGTCCGAGAACCAAGAGTTTTTCCCGAAAGCCAGCCGTCAAGTAGGCATAAAGCTGATCAGAAAACAAGAGGGCTCCACAAAAGACAAGGAAAAAACAAAGGATGCAAGCGATGAAGCGTCGTCTAAACTCGCTTAAATGCTCTACAATCGTGAGCCTTCTATCTTCATTTTTCATGCTGCTTCACCGTCACAATCACAATTATAAAGATAAACAGCATCTGACAAGCTACCACTTCCCAGCTTGGGTAAATCCCTGCCCAATCAATGGTTGGGAAATTACTCAAGATATGGTTGGGAAGCATATTGGTTAATTGGAGCGCGTGTAGGCTCACCCCTAGCATCTTAAAGGCCAGGGCATAGATCAACCAAGTCAAGAGGAAGAAAATCTTATGTGGCTTGACCAGATGACTTGCCTTGGTCATGAGAATGGCAAGAATGGCTAAAACTGCAAGAGCTAAGCCGATCCCTAGGAAGAAATCAAAGGAACGAATACGAGGGAGGATCCCTACATAGAAAAGAATGGTCTCAGCTCCCTCTCGGAAGACAGCTAAGAAACTGAGAGCAAACATCGAAATGAAACTTCCAGTTGCAGTCACAGCCTTCATCTGCGTCTCCATGAATTGGTTCCATTTTTGAACAGAGGACTTGCGATGCAGCCAAATCCCAATGACAATCATCATCCCTACTGCGATGATCCCTACTGCTCCTTCGATCACTTCACGGTTGGAAGCTGAAGTAACAGCTGGGAATAAGAATTGAAGAGCAACTGCAATGGCGGCACTGGCCAGGATCCCCAGAAGGGCACCTGCATAGACCCATTTCAAGCCTTTGATCAATTTAGCTGACTTGAGAACTGTCACCAAAGCCATGACAATCAATAGTGCTTCGACTCCTTCACGCAAGAGGATCAACATGGCGTCAACCGCCGAATAGGAGGCGGTGGTATCAATGGCAGACAAATCACTAATCAGGGCTTCCAACTGCTTTTGATACTTGCTTTCATTCCCCTTGACCATAATGACTGGACTTTGGCTTTCCACTCGGGTATAGAGGGCTGGATTGGTCGTGTTGACGTCCCCTTCGATCGTTGGCCAAATGGTAATGAACTCTTTCATCACTTGACTAGCTTGGCTAGTGTCATTGGCTTGGAAGAGACTCAGAGCTTTCTTGAGGAGCTTAATCCCGTCTGAAAGGGTCAGATTGGTGGAGGTTTCCTCGATCTTTTCCCCACTGATAAATTGATCTAGTACATTCTTTAGGTCATTGTATGAAGATTGGATGGAGTCAAAGTTTGTAGGCTCTGTTTCGATCGCACTTCTCAAGAAGGAGATAGCTGTTTCTACCTTTCCGTAATAAGCGGTACTATAATCTCTGACAACCGCTTCATTCCGAGTCCAGGTGTTGTTTAAATCAGCGTAGGCTTTACGTGTTGCTTGGAGATCCTTTGCAGTGATGGATTCTTGAAGCTTCTCAAAGTAAGGTCGTAAGCGAGTTTCTAGCTTCTCTTTTTCAGCATCCAGGTCGACTGGATTTTGCTCTTTTTCAAAGGCTAGCAAGGAAGTGGAGACAGTCACCAATTGCTTTTCTGTGATCTCGCCTTCCAAGTCCAGACTTTTCTGGACTTCTTTTCCTGCCTTGGAATCATGATTGGCTTTCTTCAGAAACTCTTCTTTTATCTCAGATACTAGCGTGTGGGCCTTTTCTTGGTCCTTGTCCCGAACTGCGGTCGTGGCGTCGGTGATTTTGATAAAGAGATCACTATAAGACTCGGCTTGGACAGGGGTGACGATGAAAAAGAGACAGGCTACTAGGACGACTAACAATTTATTCAAATAAGTCTTGACCAATGTATCCTCCTTCCTTCACACCTCCGAAGCAGGCAAAGAGGCCAGTGCCAATGTGGGTCACATATTCATTCATCTTATCGTCTGCCCCAAGATTGGTTTGGATTTTCACAAAGCGGTCTGGATCCTTTTGAAAGGCAATAAAAAGCAATCCAGCATCAAACTGCCCTGTTTTCGGATCAATCCCATCAGAGTAGGAATAAGAGCGACGCAAAATGGGTAGATCCACTTCTTTGGCCAAACGGACATGTGAGTCGACAGGTAAGAGGGAGAGATCTACTTCGTCAAACTCGTTTTGCTTCCCAAACGGTGCACCACTTTCCTTATAGCGCCCAAAAGTGTTTTCTTGCTCCTGTAGGTTGGTACGATCCCAGGTTTCCAGGTGCATGATGATCCGGCGGACAGCCATATAAGAGCCATTTTTCATCCAGTCTTGACTATCAGCCCAGACCACCTTATCAAAATCTTTCTCTGTCGTGACATTGGCAGTCCCATCTTTAAATCCAAAGAGGTTTCTTGGGGTTTCCATACGATCGCCAATAGCAGCAAAGCCTGATTGACTCCACTTCATGGTCACCTTATTGCGCCCTTTACGGATTAGGTTGCGGACGGCATGAAAGGCCACCTGCTCATCATCTGCACAAGCTTGGATAACGATATCACCACCTGTATACTGCTCTCTCAACTGTTCCTTAGGAAAAGCTGGCAAATCTCGGAAGAGTTTAGGACGTTTCTTCTCAAGTCCTAATTTTGTCAAAAAACTAGCCGAAACACCAAATGTTAAGGTGAGGCGATAAGGATTTAGTCCAACTGTTTCACCTGTATCACTTGGTGGCAAGAGGGCATTAGAGCCATCCTTTTTGACTAAGTCTCCGTTGACCAACTTCTCACTATAGTCCGTCCAGTCCTTAAACAACTGAATCAATTCGTTTTTATCTGTCGTCCTGAGATCGAGCACCACAAAATAAATATTCTTCTGCATGGGGGTTGTAATCCCCGCCTGGTGCTTGCCATAAAAACTAATCTCTTCTTGACCGTCCGCGATATTCTTAGAACCTTGCTCCTTATTAGCGAAAAAAGCAGAAGCACCGGATAGACCAAGTGCTAAGCCTGCTCCCCCAATACCTGCTTTTTTCAGAAATTCGCGACGATCCATTTTCTTTTCAAAAAATTTTTCGTCTTTTGTCATCGTTATTTACCGTTTAAAATGATTCCCATTTGAGAGAGAGGTTCTCCCAATTTTGTTACTGCTTCTGCTAGTTCTTTGGTATCCTCTTCTGTTAGATCTGTATATGATTTATAGTTGGATTCATCCGTCATATGTTTGTCTAACAAGTCATTCACAGCCTTGAATTCTGTCTCAAGGGTTTTCACTAGCTTGGCATCCTTCTTCTCGATGAGAGGTTTGAAGAGAGCAAAGATCTTCTCAGCTCCTTCGATATTGGCACGGAAATCATAAAGATCTGTATGAGAGAAGATTTCTTCTTCCCCAGTGATCTTTTGTGTAGCCACTTCATTCAAGAGGTCAACCGCCCCTGTCAACATCATATCTGGCGTTACTTCTACAGTAGCAATCTTAGCTTTCAGTTCTTTGATATCATTGACCAATTGCTCTGCATATTTTTCAGTACCCTTGGTCGTATTTTCTTCCCACAAGATGCGTTCAATACGGTGGAAGCCAGACCAACCTTCTTCTGATTTGTTTTCGTCAACATAGTCAACCAGACGGAAGTCGATCTTAACATCAGACTCTCCGAAACTTTCAGCGATTGGTTCAGAACGTTCATAAGACATCCGAATCAAAGGATAGACCTTCTTTGCTTCTTCTAAATCACCACTTTTAAGGATTCTTTGAAATTCCTCTGTATCTTTTAACAATTGATCAATTTGGCCTTGCACAAACTCCTTGTATTCGCTTGTCGCCTGATCCAAGGCTTTTTGGTCCTCTTTAGACAAAGTCACTGACGAAGAGGAACTATTTGTTGTTGTATTTTTTGAGGATGAATTGGCACATCCTGTTAATAAAGCAACTGATAAGAGTGCTACTGCCAGTTTTTTCATGAGTCTTTTCTCCTGGATTCGTTTTTTATGTAGTCTATTATAGCAGAGATTTTCTCATTTTTCAACAATTGTCAGAAAACTTTAATAAAAGAATTAGAGGAGTAATTCTTTCACCCGACCTATGTCTGTCTCTTTTACTACAAGGTAGATACTATCTCCAAGATAGAGACGGGTGCTGCCATGCACTGTACTGTTTTTACCATTATGCTGGTAAGTAGTGATTAGAAGGTCTCTCGGCAGGTCCAAGTCGCGTACTTGACGGTCTGCTATTTTCTCTGATACAGGAATTTCGATCAAGGTTAAGATATCCGAACCACTGGTCACCTCGGGCATCAATTGTTCCAGCATAGCCTCATAGACAGGGGCTCCTTTTAGTAGATCCATGGTAATGTAGGCTGTCAAAGTAACCAAGCCTATCGGCATCAAGGTTCGAATATCTCCTACCATTTCGGTCACTAGAATCATAGCCGTTAAGGGTGCTTTTGAAATGGCACTGAAATAACCACTCATCCCCAAAATGACAAACAAAGGTAGTTGATTGGACTGAATGAGACCGAACGGCAATAACACCGCAGCAACCAAGGCTCCTAAAACTGATCCAAGAGCTAGGATAGGAAGGAAGATACCACCAGGAAGACCACTACCGTAACTAATCATACTCCAGATAAATCGCACCCCAAAATAAAAGATGAGCGTCTGGATACTAAGTGGGACACGGGCTAAATTCAAAACCAGCTGATTGCCACCACCAAGTAAGTGAGGAAAATAATAACCAATAGGTAAGATCAAAAGAAAGGCAAAGATTGGATAATAGGGTGCAGGTACCTTGAAACAGGCACCGAGCTTTTGATAAACACGACCAACATTTAAAACAGCAACTTCATAGAAATAACCAGTCCCGCCCAGAAAAACACCCATGACTAGGAAAATCCAATAGCTGGATAAATCGATATGAGGAATGTGATCTGGCATATTTAGAACAGGTGTTTGACCGAAAATGTTAAGGGAGACAAAGTTTGCGACCAAACTAGCAGCCAAGGTAGATACCCAGAAGACCCGAGAAAAGTGATGGTAGACTTCTTCTACTACAAAGAGAAGACCCGCAATTGGCGCATTAAAGGCTGCCGCCAAACCCGCAGCGGCCCCGCTAGCAATCAAGGCCCTTTCTTCTACTGGACTGAGAGCAAGCCTCTTAGCCAACCCCTTGCCTCCCATAGCGCCAAGCTGGATACTTGGTCCTTCACGACCTAACATTAAGCCACTTGCAATTGAAAGTGTCCCTAAAATGTATTTTTGCCAAAGTGTAGTCCACCAATTAATTTGAAGCAATCCTTTTAATTCTGCTTCCACTTGGGGAATACCGGAACCCTTTACGTTTTGGTTCTTTTTGATCAGTTGGCTTGCTAGTAGAATAATAAAAAGATACATAGAGAGAATGATGACCCAATTGATCGGACTTTTTCCTAGATCCTTATACAGCCCCTGCACATAATGAAAGAAATATTCAATAAAAAAGCGAAAACTCGAGACGATGGCGCCAACTACAAGCCCCACTAAAACACCTCTGCTAACCTGAGTTAAAATAGAACTTGAGCTCGCTTGAAATTCTTTTTGGATTTGCTGACTTTGTTTCATAAATTCACTTAAACTCCAAGATTAATTGCCTTTATTATACTATTTTTCACAGCTCTTGGGTATGAGATAACCAAAAAAACGCCCTAATGAGCGTTTTTGAACTTCATTATTTAGCAGTAAGTGCTGCCATTGTGATGTAGTTGTACGGTTTGTTGAAGTGTGGCAAGAAGAACAAGTCAGTCAAAGCCAATTTTTCAATTGTTACATGCTCTTGGATTGCCAATGAGAACATGTGGATACCCATTGAAATTGCAGCATCGCGTGATACCATTTGAGCACCAAGGATTTCACGGCTATCTTGATCGTAAACGATCTTGATGGCAACTTCATGGTTGTCATGTTTGATAAATTCTGGTTTTTGAAGATCATTAAAGCCAGTTTCAACAGCGTTATATCCTGCTGCTTTTGCTTTTTCAAGAGTCAAACCAGTTGAAACCATGTGAAGTCCATAGATAGAGATACCGTTAGATCCTTGTACACCGATTCCTTCAAGCTCATGTCCGCAAGCGTTATAAGCACCTACAATACCAGTACGTACCGCATTTGATGCAAGTGCGATGTAGCTAGTATCTTTACGAGCGTTATCATAAACAGTCGCACAGTCACCCACAGCGTATACACCTGGAAGTGAAGTTTCTTGTTTCTTGTCTACAAGGAAGGCACCGTTGCGGAAGAGTTCAATCTTACCATCAGCAAGAGCTGTGTTAGGACGGAAACCAACCGCAAGAACAACCATGTCCACATCGAATGTTTCTTTGTCAGTTACCAAGCGTTCTACTTTACCGTCACCTTCGATTGCTTTAACAGTTTGACCAAGTGCCAAACGGATGTTGTGGTCTTCCAAGTTTTTAGCCATCATTTGTGTGAAGTCTTTATCATAGTATCCGTTCAAGACAGTGTCTACGATATCAACAAGAACGACTTCTTTTCCAAGACGTTCGAAAGCTTCAGCGAGCTCAACTCCGATGTATCCACCACCAACAACAGCGATACGCTCAAGGTGTTTGCTCTTGTCTTCAAGTTTGTTGATCACTTCTTCAGCATTTTGGTACAATTTAACGAATTGTACGTTTTCAAGAGTCGCTTTGAATTCACGGTTCCCTTTAACGATTTCAACACCTTCAATTGGTGGCAAGATTGGAGTTGAACCAGTTGCAAAGATCAATTTTTCGTATGATTCTTTGTGCTCTTTTCCGTCAACTTCTGCAGTCACAACCTTGTTGTCGTAGTCGATCGAAAGAACTGGTGAGTTCATGTAAACTTTAGCGCCTTTAGCTTCTAATTTTTCTTTATCAGAATAGAACAAACCTTCAGGTCCGTCAATTTGTTCACCAATCCAAAGAGCCATTCCGCATCCAAGGAATGAGATGTTTGAGTTTTGGTCAAAAACAACGATTTCATTTTCGTTTCCAAAATTATCCAACATTGTGTTGATACATGCAGTTCCAGCGTGGTTAGCACCCACAACTACGATTTTACTCATAGAAAAAATCCTACCTTTAATTTTATTTACCATACAATTATAACATAAAAATGATATCGTTTCCAAATTTTTTGCTTACAATTTGTGATATTATTTTCAAATCCATTTGCATAAGTCCTGAAAAATGTCAATAATTTTGCTTGGGGGGATTGTGAAATGGCTTTCTTTTTGATAAACTTGAAGTAGGTGAATATTGGAAAGGTGGTTTACTATTTGTGGAACTAACTAGTCGATCCGAACGCCTAATGGGCTCCACCATAACCGTTTCGATTTCTCATCAACAAGCTGACCAAATACTGGCCGATTGCTTTAGTCTCCTGCGATCCTATGAGCATCGCTTTAGTGCCAATGACCCTTCTTCTGAATTGATGGAGGTCAATCAAAAGGCTGGCATTGAACCCGTAAAGGTTCATCCAGATCTTTTTTCACTGATTGCTCTAGGAACCAGCCATAGTCAGGCGCAAGGAAGTCATTTAAACATTGCGATTGGTCCACTTGTCCAAACCTGGAGAATTGGTTTTTCAGATGCTAGGAAGCCTGATCAATTAGAAATTGAACAAGCCCTAACAGTCATTGACCCTCATCAGATTTGCTTAGATCCGAATCAACAAACTGTTTTTCTCAAAAGAAAAGGGATGAAAATTGATCTAGGCGCTTTAGCTAAGGGATTTAGTGCGGATTTACTAGCTAGTTATCTCAGGAGTCAGGGGATCGAGCAAGCTTTAATTGATTTGGGGGGCAATATCCTTACCCTTGGTCAAAACCCTGTCAGTCATCGCCCTTGGCGAATTGGGATCCAAGATCCGCAGCTTCCAAGAGGGGAACATTTACTAGTTCTATCTGTTACAGATAAGTCCGTTGTGACATCAGGTACCTATGTTCGTCACCTTGAGGTTGACGGCCGGTCCTTCCATCATATTTTTGATCCTCAAACTGGCTATCCTGTCGAAACAGAACTGGCAAGTCTCACGATTATTTCTGAACGATCAGTCGATGGGGAGATTTGGACAACGCGCTTGTTCGGTGAAGAACCGACCAACATTTTAAATATTGTTGAAACCTTACCTGGCATGGATGCTATTCTAGTCTATCAGTCAGGTCGCCTCGCCTATACCAGTGGGCTACATGATTATTTGTAATTTTTATTTCAGAAAGGAATTTCCATGACAAAACTTATTGCGATCGTTGGAACAAACTCCAAACGTTCAACAAACCGCCAACTACTTCAATACATGCAAAAGCATTTTGCTGATAAGGCAGAGATTGAATTGGTTGAGATTAAAGATATCCCTGTCTTCAACAAGCCAGCCAACAAACAAGTTCCTGAAGCTATCTTAGAGATTGCTGCAAAAATCGAGGAAGCTGATGGTGTCATCATTGGCACACCAGAATACGATCATTCCATCCCAGCTGTCTTGATGAGCGCCCTTGCTTGGCTATCTTATGGGATTTACCCACTCTTAAGCAAACCAGTGATGATTACAGGTGCTTCTTATGGTACGCTTGGTTCATCTCGCGCTCAATTGCAGCTTCGTCAAATCTTGAACTCACCAGAAATCAAGGCAACTGTCCTTCCAGACGAATTCTTGCTTTCTCACTCTCTTCAAGCATTTGATCAAAATGGTGACTTGGTAGATCTTGACGTCATTAAGAAACTCGACGCCATCTTTGATGATTTCCGTATCTTTGTTAAAGTTACTGAAAAATTGCGCAACGCTCAAGAATTGCTTCGCAAAGATGCCGAAGACTTCGACTGGGAAAACTTGTAAGATAGGAGACATACTAGCATGAAATTTGTAGGACTTGTAGGATCAAACTACGACCAATCATATAACCGCAAACTTTTGGAATTCATCCGTCGTCATTTTAAGATCAAATTTGAATTAGAAGTTCTTGAAATCGATGAAGTTCCAATGTTCAACCAAGATGAAAAATGGGACGAAAGCTTCCAATTGCGTCTCCTTAACAATAAAATTACCCGTGCCGATGGTGTGATTATCGCAACACCTGAACACAACCACACTATTTCAGCAGGATTAAAATCTGTTTTAGAATGGCTTTCCTATGAAGTGCATCCATTTGAAAACAAGCCTGTCATGATCGTGGGTGCTTCTTACTATGACCAAGGGACTTCTCGTGCCCAAGTTCACCTTCGTAAGATTCTGGATGCTCCAGGTGTCAATGCCTATACCCTTCCAGGGAACGAATTCCTTCTAGGAAAAGCGAAAGAAGCTTTTGATGCAGATGGCAACATCATCAACGAAGGAACTGTAAAATTCCTTGAAACTTGCTTAGATAACTTTGTGAAATACGTAGGAGTCGTTTCTAAATTGAAAAAACCAAAACCAATTGAACCAGAAGATTTGGATTGCGGAAAACCAATCGCTACTACTATTACTGAGGTTGATCCGGATGATCCAGATTGGGTAGAAAAAGTTGCAGAAATTACAGGGGCTGTATCTGGTGATACATACGTCAAATTGGACCACGGTATCCTGACTGTTAATCAAATCGATATGTTCTTGAAAGCTATGCCTTTCGAATTGACATACGCTGATGATAACAACCAGTTCCTCTACTACAACAATGCCCACCAAGATCCAGATACCATGTTTGCGAAACGCGTGCCACCTCAATCAGGTAGCCGGATGTCAACCGTTCACGGTTCTCTTCCACCAGCACGTATGAAAAACGTTGAATGGGTCATTGGTACTCTTCGCAACGGAAACCAAGAATATGTTCGTACCATTGTTCCAGGCTCTCCTGAAGGCGTGATCAATACTCACAACTATCAAGCTATGTACTATCCAGATGGTTCATACGCTGGTATCAACGAAATTGTCTTCAACTTCAAACCATGGTTGGACTGGTACCTTCAAACAACTGGTCAACGTCTTGTAGGCGGTAGCGGACCATTTGCTCCTGCTGGCGGCCATGGGGATGCAGACGCTACTTCAGGTGCTTCAGATGCTGGAGGACACGGTGACGCAGCTGCTGATGCTACATCTGGTGCAAGCAACTAATAAAAAGAGAGTGGGACAGAAATCGGTAATTCGTTAGAATTCGATTTCGTCGTCCCACCTCCGCACAGTTGAGTAGGGCTGTAAAAGCTGATGAAATCAGCGTAGTAGAGCCCACACAACCACTGCGTCTTGCTCGACAATCCAAAGATAATTGAGAGGCTAGGACTTTTGTCCCAGCCTCTTTTATTTCAACTCTTTGATAATCTTCTTAGCATCTTCGTTTGAAATTGCCCCTAATTGAACATGTCCAATCTTTCCTTGGCTATCAATAAAGACTTCCGTAGGGATTGAACGGACTTGGTAATTTATAAAGGCAGATCCATCCGGATTGTACAAAACAGGAACTGATTGATAGTCTTGTTGGGCAAACCATTCAACAAACTCTTCTTCTGTTTTTTCCCCTTGCATCCCTGGTGCCATAACGGTAAGAATCTCAAAGTCCCGGTCCTTTTCTTCGACCAGTTTATTCAGTTCAGGCATACTTTGTCGGCAAGGACCACACCAAGTCGCCCAGAATTTCAAGTAAACCTTTTTGCCTCTATAGTCTGAAAGTTTGACTGTATTCCCCTTCATATCCTTTAGCTCGAAGTCACTAGCTTCTTTTCCTACTAAAGGATGTTTACTTGTGCTAGTATTGGTCATTGATTGATTATCCATGGATTGATTGTTCATGCCGCTTTCGGACTGATTCATAGAGCAAGCAGTCAGAATGGATAGAGAAAGAAGCGAAAAACAGGCGTATTTAATAACTTTCATAATGAGTAAACCTCCATTTAATTTATGAAAAGATAGCAGACAAGCTATTCAATTGTCCCAAGAGTAACAAAATCCCCATAATGATGATGATCAAGCCACCAATCTTCTTCAGTAACAAGAGATGGGGTTTTAAACGATTAAAGTATGGGAGAACAATCCCAGATGCTAGAGCCAAAAGTAAAAACGGAATGGCCATCCCTAATGTATAGATAAAAAGATAGAGAGCACCCATGAGGGCATCTTGACCATTGGATGCTGCTAAGGCAAGTACAGAGCCTAGAACCGGACCGATACATGGCGTCCAGCCAAAGCTAAAACCAAGCCCAAGCAGAAAAGCTGAAAGTAATTCATTCTTGTGCTTGTTGGCTCCGAAATCCATTGTTTTTTGCTTTTCTAAGAAGTTAAAGTGAAAGACTTCCATCTGATGAAGGCCAAGAATAATAATCAGCGCTCCCATCAAGTATCGGAACCAGTTGGTGTACATAATTTGCCCAAGTAGACCTGCCCCGAAACCAATAATAAGGAAAATAACAGAAATCCCTGCGATAAAACACAAGGTCTTTACAAGACCATGCCAGCGAATCTTCTTCCCGAAAATCTGAATGGATTTTTCCTGATCACTTCCTAGCAAAACCCCGATGTATACCGGAAGCAAAGGAAAGACACAGGGAGAGAAAAAGGAGAGAATCCCTGCCAGAAAGACAGTGAAGGAGAAAACGATTTGATTCATAAAACACTCCGTATATTGATATGCTACAACTAGTATAACATTCCAGCTCCTAAATTAAAAATTTCTGCTACGCTTTGATTTCTAATCGATCATTTAGAAACTAGTTTCATAGCCAAACAAAAACTCCAAAGCATATCACTTTGGAGTTCAATTGACGACTTATTATTCTTCTGCGCTTTGTTTATTTGGCAAGAAAAGAGAGAGGACAATACCAACTACTGCTGGGAGTAACCATGGAAGGGACTGGGCAGCAAATGGTAAAGTTTTAATGACGTTTGCCAGACCTGTAAGTTTGAAGGTGCTTGCAAGAACATCTGCAATCGCCACCAAGCTAACTAAGAAAATAGTCAGTTGCATTCCTGGTTTTGATAGTTGAGTAAATTTGTTTACAATCACAATCAACACTATAGTAATGGTGATTGGATAGAGGATCATCAAGACAGGCAATGAATAGGCAATAATGGCGCTCAAGCCAAGATTGGCAATCGCAAAACCAATCAAAGTGAAGACTGTCGCATAGACCTTGTAAGAGATTTTAGGGAAGGTGTTATGGAAGAATTCCCCGGTTGACACGATCAAACCGGCTGTTGTCGTGAAGCAAGTCACCGTCACCATACCCGCAAGGAAGATTTGAGCAGCTGGTCCAAAGATAGCCTTGGTTGCTTCTGAAAGGACATAGACCCCTTTATTGGCATCAGATGCCATTACTTTTGCTGGAATTGGGAAATGATTTCCAAGGTAACCCAAGCCAATGTATAAAATACTAAAGCCAATGGCTACAACAATCCCAACGATCCAGATGGTTTTAATGTATTCTTTCTTGCTGGTGAAACCAAGTTGATTGAGGGTAGTTACCGCAATCACACTAAAGGCCACTGAAGCGAGGGCATCCAAGGTGTTATACCCTTCAAGGAAACCTTGACCAAAGGCAGAGGCTTGGTAGGCTTCTGTTGCAACTTGTGGCGCGTGTCCGCTGTACTTGAGAGCACCTAGGACAACCAATACAACAATCAAGATAGCAAAGACAGGAGTTAAAATCCGACCAATACTATCTAAGATTTTAGAAGGGTGAAGGGCAATCAAATAGGCTAAACAGAAATAAACCAAGGTGAAAACGAAGAGACTAAGTTTTCCACTTGAATTTCCTAACAAGGGCGCAATCCCAACTTCGTAGGAAACGGTAGCCGTTCTCGGAATGGCAAAGAAAGGGCCAATAGAGAGGTACAAGGCTACTAGATAAACGATAGCAAACCAAGGGGCGATTTTACGTGAAATCTCATGAATATAGCCTTTAGGATTGAGCGTCCCAATGATCAAGGTAATAATCGCAATTCCTACTCCTGATAAGACAAATCCAGCAATAGCTGGCCAAAAATGGCTACCCGATTGGGCACCTAGCGCAGGTGGAAAGATCAAATTCCCTGCACCGAAGAAAATACCAAATAACAGCAAACCTGTTAAGGAACCTTTTCGTAACATATGTTCTCCTTTACATTTTTCAATCTTATCTAGTATAACAGCTTTCTTCCACCACGGCAATTCTTTTTACTGGAATAATTACATTTAAAAATAACTTAAGGCAAAGAAGACTCTACTGTAGATTCTTATATACTTCTTCATTCATTAATAAAAAAAGTGCTTCTCTGCTATCTAACAGAGGAGCACTTTTTGTTTTTAATCTTCACTAAAGCGTCGGTATTGGATGCGGAAATCAAAATAATTCTCTTCCTGAAGTTTACGGAAGATATCACGATAGGCCTCCTCATCGAAGCCCTCTCCTCGGTAGAGAATCTCGAAACTAAGTTCTTCGTATTCAAGAAAAGCATTGGCTGTTTTAAAGCCATTTCGAATATAGAAATCCATCCGAGCTTGACGTTGCTCTAGATTATCACATTCTTCATCCAATCGCTCAACTTCTAACAACATGGTCCGTTGGTAAAATTCCACTAATTTTTCAATAATTTCTTGACCATAGCCGTGACTCCGCAAGTGAGGCATAATGGCAAAGAAACTGACGTAAAAGGCCTTAGCATTTGAAATAGCAAAGGCAAATCCGACAAATTCTTCCTCATTGTAAAAAGCGAAAAAGTGAGCGTCATCATTATCCGTATAGCGTAAAAACTCCGATAAAGGAATCCGTTCCTCTTCTGGAAAAGCCTCAATGTTTAGCCTTTCGACCTTATCCAAATCTGGGAACGTTTCAGTGATTAATTGGCTGGTTAAGCGCATAAAGCCTCCATTTCTGCTACGATTATAGCAAATAAAACAACCACCTTCAAGAAATCCGACTTCTAACAAAATGAAGTGTTTTGCCTAACAAACAAGAGCGACTGCTCTTTTTTGACGTTTTTATTGAGCTTCTACTTTCTTGGAAAATTGGCTCATGTACAAGTCGTAATAGAATCCTTTTGCTTCCAAAAGAGACTCATGGTTCCCCTGTTCGATGATTTGCCCCTCTTTAAGAACTAAAATCTTATCCGCTTCTTGGATTGTAGACAAGCGGTGAGCAATGACAAAGCTAGTCCGTCCCTTCATCAAGTTCTTCATAGCCTTTTGAATCAAGAGTTCCAGACGGGTATCCACTGAGGATGTCGCTTCATCCAAAATCAAAATTTTAGGATCAGCTAGCAGGGCACGCGCAATGGTCAACAACTGCTTCTGTCCCAAAGAGATATTACTAGACTCTTGGTTCATCTCCATATTGTAGCCCCCCGGAAGCGTCCGGATAAAGTGGTCTACATTGGCAGCTTTGGCAGCAGCGACAATCTCTTCGTCTGTTGCATCCAAGTTTCCAAAGCGCAGATTTTCTTTAATGGTCCCTTCATAAAGCCAAGCGTCCTGAAGAACCATCCCAAACTGCTTGCGATAATCTTGGCGAGATAGGTCGCGGATATCATGTCCATCTACCGTAATAGCCCCCTTGGTCACATCGTAGAAACGCATCAGCAGATTGATGAGCGTGGTTTTTCCTGCACCTGTAGGTCCGACAATGGCCACCATCTCACCTGGATTAACCTCAAGATTAAAGTCGCGGATCAATGGCTTATCTTCCACATATTGGAAGTCCACATGGTTAAAGCTAACCTGACCAGTCAATTCCTTGTCCAGAGCTTCATTTTTACCGAGTACTTCATCTGGTTCATCAAGGACTTGGAAGACACGATCCAGTGAAGATTTGGCACTTTGCAAGGTTCCAGCTAACTGGCTCAAGTTTTGAATAGGCTGATTGATCTGCCAGACATACTGGACAAAAGCCTGCATGTTCCCAACTGTCAGACGATCTGCAAGAACTTGAATGGCACCGATAACTGCGACCAAAAGATAGGTCAAATCAGAGATTGCATTCAGAATAGGCATCATCAGTCCGGAAATAAAATTCGCTTTAAATCCAACTTGCTGGAGGCGACGGGTAATGTCTCGGAAGTCTTCTTGCGATGATTCCTCCCGTACATAGAGTTTTAAGACGTTGAAGCCACTCAAATTTTCTTGAACAAAACCATTTAAAGCCCCAAGGACATCAGCTTGCTCCTTAAAGTAAGGCTGGGATTTCTTCATAATCAACTGGGCACCGAAGAAGGTGATCGGGATAGAAGCAATCACGATTAGCCCCAAAGTGAGGTTGAGATAGAGCACCATAACGATGACCAAGCTTAAGGTGAAAATGGCATTCACAATTTGAAGGAAGGACTGCTGCAAGGCGTTTGAAACTGTCTCGACATCGCTGGTAAAGCGACCCAGAAGATCTCCAAATTGGTGCTGATCAAAGTAAGAAACAGGGATACGATTGATTTTTTTAGATAGGTCATTACGCATATCCTCGATCATGCTTTGGACGGCATTGGTCATGAAATAGTTGGAATAATAAGATCCAAGCTCATACAAAACTCCACGGAAGAGATAGACAATCATGACCCAACCAAC
Organism: Streptococcus australis; assembly: GCF_047463015.1. Taxonomy (GTDB): domain Bacteria; phylum Bacillota; class Bacilli; order Lactobacillales; family Streptococcaceae; genus Streptococcus; species Streptococcus australis_F. The sequence continues at coordinate 347,109 of NZ_JASHER010000002.1, forward strand.
ATAGCCAGCGTTAATCTCAGCTCCCGCTACTCCTCTAGCCATATCTGTCAGGTTAGCGGTCAATTCTGTGATAGCGAGTCCAAGAATATAGGGCTCAATAACACTCATGATCACACTCAGAATCTTTAGGAGTGTAGCGAAAATAACGGCAAAACGATAGGCTCTTAAATAGCCCCAAAGACGTACAAAACTGGAACGTTTTTCTTTCATTTTCTCCTCCCTCCTATTCTTCTGTTAATGATTGGTTATTCAACTGAGAGCGAGCAATCTCACTGTAGATTTCATTGGTTGCTAGAAGTTCCTCGTGGGTACCACGACCGACGATTTCTCCATGATCCAAGACGATGATTTGATCCGCATCCATGATGGTCCCAACCCGCTGGGCTACGATCAAGACGGTCGCATCTCCTGTTACTTCCTTGAGACGTTTTCTCAGTGTAGCATCTGTCTTGTAGTCAAGAGCCGAGAAGGAATCATCAAAGATATAGATATCCGGCTCTTTAACAACTGCACGCGCAATGGATAGACGTTGTTTCTGTCCACCAGAAAGGTTGCTTCCCCCTTCTGCTAAATGAGTGTCAAACTGCTCTTCCTTGCTTTCGATAAACTCTTTAGCTTGGGCCACATCTGCTGCCTTGTCTAGCTCCTCAATGCTGGCATCTTCTTTTCCGTAACGAAGGTTTTCGGCAATAGTCCCCGTGAAGAGTAAGGCCTTCTGTGGGATGAATCCAATCTTATGGCGCAAGGCTTTAACATTAAAATCACGCACATCTACACCATCCACTAAGATTTTCCCTAAGGTCACATCATAGAATCGAGGAATGAGCTGGACCAGAGAGGACTTTCCAGAACCGGTCGAGCCGATAAAGGCTATGGTTTCGCCCGGCTTAGCCTTAAAGGAAATATTATGAAGGACTGGACTCTCTGTCTCACCAGGATAGGCGAAGGTTACATTGTCAAACTCCAAATAACCCTTAGTTTCTGTCTCAGTAACCCCATTTTCATTTGGATCGATAGAAATCGGCATATCCATGATTTCCTTTAAACGATGACTGGAGACAGCTGTCCGTGGGTACATGGTAAAGAGATTGGCTAGGAATAGGAAAGAAAGCAAAGCATGGAAACTGTATTCGATAAAGGCGACAAGATTCCCGATTTCTAAACTGCCATCCCCTAGAGGATCCAAGGCGAACCACACAATAGCTACAATCATGGCGATGATGATTTGGACAAAGAGTGGCTCCGTCAAACCGGTCAATTTAAAGAGTCTATTGGAGTTGTCCGCATAGATTGCATTGGCTTGGCCAAACTTTTCCTCTTGGAACTCCTCACGCGCAAAAGCACGAATAACCCGGAGTCCTGTAAGATTTTCACGCGCATATTGATTGAGCTTATCCAAGGTTTCCTGCTGCTTCTCTGACAAAGGTTTGGTCTTAACAGCTACATACCAGACGACCACCGCCAAAAATGGCATCGAAATCGCCACAATCCAAGCGAGCGATGGACTCGTCTGTAAAATCAACAGAATACTGGAAAGCATCATGATAGGGGTAATGACCCCAAGCTTCAACATCTGATCAGAAAACTGCATCAAGACGAAGGCATCTGAGGTCATTCGCGTCACCAAGGAAGAAACCCCAATCTTCTCATACTCGTGATGAGAATATTCCTGAAGCTTCTCATAGAGATCATTGCGCATATCCATGACCATGGTTGTAGTAATCTTCCCAACAGCGTAGGCCAGAACGATGCGACCGAGAATCCCGACGATGATCACACCGAACATAACCCAAGCCCAAAAATAAACCCGCTCCATATCTCTCGGATTGATCCCCTCATCAATCATACGAGCCAGAACAGTTGGCAGACCGAGGTTAACAATCACAAAAAAGATGGCAGCTGTAACATTCAAGCACAACCATTTTGGATATTTTCTCAAATAAGACCAAATATATCCCATACCTTTCTCCTCCCTATACAATAAAAAAGCACCCTTAAGTATGAACTGCACCCCAAAAGTTAGACAGAAAAAATCTAACTTTTGGGGTGTTTTTATTATGAAATTGACTTATAAAGATAAAGTTCAGATCTATGAACTTAGAAAACAAGGATATAGCTTAGAGCAGCTTTCAAATAAATTTGGGATAAACAATTCTAATCTTAGGTACATGATTAAATTGATTGATTGTTACGGAATAGAGTTCGTCAAAAAAGGAAAAAATCGTTACTACTCTCCTGAATTAAAACAAGAAATGATTGATAAAGTTCTACATGAAAACTGGTCTCAAGATAGAGTTTCTCTCGAATATGCTCTCCCAAATCGTGGTATGCTTCCAAATTGGATGGCACAATACAAGAAAAACGGGTATACTATTGTTGAAAAAACAAGAGGGAGAGTACCTAAAATGGGACGTAAACGTAAGAAAACTTGGGAAGAAATGACAGAACTAGAGCGACTCAAAGAAGAGAATGAACGCTTACGTACCGAGGTGGCTTACTTAAAAAAGTTAAAAGAGCTAGAAGACAGGGACGAAGCCTTACAACGAGAAAGGCAGAGACAATTAGAGAAATGGCTTCAGGAGGATTTCGACTAGATTTACTTCTTGAAGCGGCTCGTTTACCTCGCTCAACTTACTACTATCAGTTGAAGCAACTGGATAAGCTTGACAAAGATAAAGATCTTAAAGCTGAAATTCAATCTATTTTTACTGAGCACAGAGGAAATTATGGCTATCGCCGAATGACTCTTGAATTGAGAAATCGTGGTTATATGGTCAATCACAAAAGAGTCCAACGCCTGATGAAGGTCCTTGGTTTAAGTGCTCGAATTCGTCGTAAACGGAAGTATTCTTCTTACCAAGGAGAGATTGGTAAGAAAGCAGATAATCTTATTCAACGCCAATTTGAAGCAACCAAACCAATGGAAAAGTGTTATACAGATGTGACAGAATTTGCCATTCCAGCAAGCAGTCAAAAACTCTATTTATCACCAGTTTTAGATGGCTTTAATAGCGAAATTATCGCCTATAATCTTTCAACTTCACCAAACTTAGAACAAGTGGAAGCTATGTTAAACCAGGCCTTCAGTGAGGATCATTACACAAATACTATTCTCCATAGTGATCAAGGATGGCAGTATCAACATCAGTATTATCATCATTTTTTAGAGGGTAAAGGAATCCAACCGTCCATGTCACGTAAAGGAAACAGTCCAGATAATGGCATGATGGAATCCTTCTTTGGCATTCTTAAGTCTGAGATGTTTTATGGTTATGAGAAGACCTTTCACTCACTTGAGCAATTGGAGCAAGCTATTGTAGACTATATTGATTATTACAACAACAAACGAATTAAGATAAAACTAAAAGGACTCAGTCCTGTGCAATACAGAACTAAATCCTTTGGATAAATTAATTGTCTAACTTTTTGGGGTCAGTACAGTACTTTTTAAGCTGTTTTAGAAAGCACGTTGCCTTCTTTAATTCATCCCTATTATATCAGAACCCCCTTAGGCTAGCAAGGAAAAGAGCAGATGAAAAGCAAGGAATAAAAAAGAGGATAGACTCAGCTATCCCTTCTAGATACGATTATTTTTGACGTTTGAATTTTGCATCTTTGAAGAAAGCAAAAACTTCATAATCACTAGATTCTGCTTTTGATACATCCAAAGTCAAAACATCACCATCAATCTTATACTTGACTTTATCTTTACCACCTTCTGCTGATTCAAGAGTTTTACCATTCTGATCAGCTTTCAGATCAATTGTTTTCTCTTTGCTTTCACCAAGAGCATCCATTTTGATAATTATCTTAGCTTTTGTATCTTTAATTTCAATTGTCATTGTCAATGAAAATTGATCAATGAGCTGCTCAAGTTGCTCATCAGTAGCCCCTTGCTTTTTAAGGATACTTTTAATTTGATCCTTCTCAGCTTTATAGACATATTTCCCATTGTCGCTAGTTGTAGAAGTTGTAGAACCACAAGCTACAAGGAGAATCGCACCAACTGCCAATAAAGCAGCAAAGACAAGACGTTTAAAGTATTTCATCAGAAATCTCCTTTTGTGTTTATAAACACTATTTTATCAAAAAATTAAAAGTCTAACAATATAATATATTAGTAAGAACTTAGAAAGTAGAAAACTATTCGGTAGAGGCAACACACTCCAAAAAAATTACGTTTCGATTTGATAAAGCCAACAGAAATCAGCATTTTGATCGGTTCAATACCTATTTTCTGGAGACCAAAAAAGTAGATAGCCCTATACTATCTACTTTATATACTTTATTTTTGACGTTTGAATTTTAAATTTTTCTAATTTATATTATTTTATCAAATATAAAAGAATTGTAGATATGTTGATTGACAGAAATTAAATTTAAAGGAGTATGATTTAAAAAAATAGACAACCATTTAATCATCAAAAATTTCTGATTCCTATTTTGTGTTTAATAGTTTTATTCGGTTAAAAAGCCGCTAATATCAACTTCGGACTTAAATGCAATCGACAACAGCTTTCTAATCTTGAAAAATTTACATAGAATCCAACAGTAGACAAAGTACAGAATTAATCTGTAAAAAATAAGGACTTAAACTCAAAATTGTACACAAAAAAACCGAGGTCTAAACCTCGGTTTTCATTTTTATTGGAAACTCTATTATTTAAGAGTAATAATTTGCAAATCCTATTTTCTCCCAGTATTAGTGGGTTAATTCCTCAATTTTCAACTCTGGCAGGAATTTGGTAGGTAAATTGATAATCCAAGATTATCTAAACTGCTTGTAATCTCTTCTGAAATTGTTGAATCACCTGAATAATACCAATGACTATATGTATTCAACGTGGTTGACTTATCAGCATGTCCTAATCGATATGAAACATATAAAGTATCCTTATGTAACACATTTATAAGATAAGATGCATGACTATGTCTTAATCCTTTCCCCGTAATTTCTGGTACACCAGTAATCTTAGCATGCCTTTTTATTATCCTAGAGATTGTAGACTTACACAAGGGCTCACCAAAACGTGATATTACATAATCTTTATCATCATTCTTGATTTGAACTTCTCGCCATTTTTTAAGTATTGTAATTGTAAAATCATCTAAATCAATTTTACGATTCCCTGCTACTGTCTTTGTTTGTTGTTTAGCATACCATACACCGTTTTTATCCTTCTCAATCGTCGAATGAACATGAATCCATTTACGTTCAAAATCAATATCTTCCCATTTAAGAGCAATACCCTCACTAACTCTTAAACCAGTCATAAAATATAACCAGATCGTCATGTAATTATGGAGTCCCTCATACTCACTAATATCAAAAGAGTTTATTACCTTCTTAAATTCATCAAATGTCCAAAATTTTGTATCAGGGTGCTTTCCTCTAGGATTATCTAATCCTTTAAAAGGAACTCTATCAATATAACCCAATCTTTCTGCATAGCCCAGACATGCTTTAAATCTAGACCACATATTTTTAGCATAGTTACTAGAATACTTGTCTATAATAGCTAAGCGAAATCTTTCACAGTCAATAGTACTAATATCTGATAATTTTTTACTACCAAATTGCTTAATAAATAACTGATGATGTGGTAAAGCGGTTTGATAAGTTACAAATTGAACTTTTTGTTGATAATATTTTAAATAAATCTCTTCCATAAACTCTCTAAAAGTTAGAAAACTATTATTAATAGTAGAGTTCACAAATTCATGTTTTAAACGAAGTATCTCTTCATATGCTTCCTTAAAAGAATTAAACGGTAGTCCCTGTTGATTTTTCCTTCCTTTCTTTTGAATTCTTTTCCCAGTTATTGGATCAACTCCTAATTCAATTTGAAAATAAATTTTTCCTTTTGAATCTTTGTATACACCTTTATATTTCTTTGTCTTTGATATAACCATTTTTCTCACCTTCTATATCTGAAAAAGAAATACCAATTAAATTTTCTACAATATTTTTAGGAGCAATGCCTAACCTTTTATTATCGAAAGGTGAACATCCTAATTGTACCGCATTCTTATTATTTTTTCTAGCTTCTTCAAACTTTTTTACCGCAATCTTTTTTGCTTGTCTAATAATATTTCTCGATGTGTGCTCTGGAAAACCAATCGCAACTAAATCTTTATAGTTTACTGTTTCCATGATTTTACTACTTCCTTTCTTAGATTTTTTCACCTCCATGGCATGACTGATGAAGTCATCATAAGAATTTCACTTGCTGCTCTTTTACGGTGGCAGCCTGAACGGTCAGAAGTATCATTGTATATCATTTGTATCATGGCATATAAAGTATCGCTCTATTTTATTGATGGTTTTAATGTCGCTCTTATCATGGCGAGCCATTCAAAACTGCTCCACAAATGAGGAAAGTACCATTTTGGACTATTTAATTGTCAATGTGCTTTCTTAACCTAATACTTTTTGGAGTAATGGTCTTCTTTATTATCCACTCGACCTACAAGGTAATCTAAACTTACATTATAAAAATCTGCAAGTTTGATAAGGTCATCTATAGAGATTAATCTGGTACCTGATTCCATTTTAGAATACGCTGATCTTGTACAATTTAAGATTGTTTTTGCAACATACTCTTGTGTCAAATCAGTATCCTCGCGTAAATCTCTAATCCTTTTCAACATCTAATGTCTCCTAAAACAAGTATAATATAGTTATTTTCTTATTTTTAAATATGTGACAAATTGGCACATGAAACTATTCTATATATACTTTTTAGGAAACTGTTTACTCTAAATGTATCTCATTTTCCTCAATAGATTTCATATTTTGTTTTTTCTTATATTTCTTTATTGTTTTATTAAACATTTCAAATAAATTTATTGCTTCTCTATGTTGTTCCTTCAGTTTTTCAATCTTTCCTTTATAAATGTATAAATCCTTCTCTATTTTATCTACTGAACTTTTATCTTGAATACTATTTTCTAAATTGCTAGAACTATTTGTCGTATATTTCAACAATACTTCCTCTAAACTAGTTAAATCATTAATTTTATTTTGAACTTGTTCAATCATATTCTCTAGATATGATATTTGGGCAATGAAATCCTTTAATATATCTTCAAAATCATTCGAACTATTTTCCGCAGATATAAGAAAATCTAATTGTTCTATTTTTTCTTTAATTTTGCTAAGAGAAATTCTTCTATACATATACTGCGGTTCATACTGAAGATTAAATTGTCTAATCAAAGTTTTACCTTTCATAAAGCGATTTTTTTCTGCTGAATCTTTATGATATACGTAGTAAGAACTAGTTTCTCTGAGAAATACTTTAACTTTTTCTTCTTCCATATTGATTTGAATATTTGGTACAAAAATAAGTCCTTCTTGTCGGATACCAAACTGTACCTTAATGTAAATTCCATCGTCTACTACTTCTTCTATTTGATTAAGATTCAACTCTACTTCAAACTCATGAACAGCATCCCTATTTCTCTTGAAATCTTGATAGGATTTCCATACCACCTCTTCTGTCGGCAACTCTTTTTCTTTAATTAGCTTTTCTTCATTGTAAAGTTCAACTAAATTTTTATTATCTAAGACAACAGTTTCATTTTTGTTATTAAAATAGTCTTGAAAATAACTAACACTATACCGATTCGTTTTTACAAATTCCTGCTCTGAAACCTTAATCTCATCAAATTCAAATTGAACATGTTTTTCTTTCGGAATTATTTTTAATCCAAAAAATTCTGCTCGTTGAATCAATTCATTCATATTCTTCGTTTTCGGAAGTAAAAATTCTAAGATGTTTATGATTTCCTTTTGAACAAACTTTTTCTTAAAATAAGTTTCATTATAAGGTTGTTTTCTACTCAATTTACTATCACGTACGACTTGCTTCATATTTGAATCAGTCATAAAAAAAGTAACATGCTTGTGTCTAAAATCAATTTTTAAATGTAAATCTTTTGCTTTTTTCTTGAAATCTTCAAAATTTTTCGAGTTCTCGATTAGAAAATATACTCGTTGTTTTATTTCATATTTGTAATTTGTTTTGCGATAAACTTCATACTGATGATGAGAATAACGATTTTCTATAATTTTTGCACCTACAATTTTTGAAAGACGATCTGAAACCATTCTTAGATTACGTTCTGCTTTATAATCCCATAGAAATTTTTTATCAGAATTCTTATCAATTGAATTTAGGATGATGTGATTGTGGATATGATCTTTATCGACATGAGTTGCTACAATGAAACGAAATCTACCTCCTGTCAATTCTTTAACTGTCTCATAACCAATCCGATTGATTTGTTCAGGAGTGAGATGGTCATCTGGAGAAAAGGACTGAATGATGTGATGAGAGTGAATTTTTCGTTGATTTACTTCTTGCCTATCATGACGAAATTCATAAAGAGTATCATTACTTAAAAAATTATCATTGTACATCTTCACTAGTTCTTTATAACTAGGAAAATCTAAATAATTTCTCATACCAAAATCTGAAACTAGTGATAGTTTTTTTGTTTTATTTGGATTCAAAATATATTTGATTAGTTTACTACGATAATTTTTTCCATGAATCGCAAAGTGTTTAGTGATGACCATAAAATTTCCTCAATTTTTCAGATTGGATAAGAAAATCTTTCTCCACTTCTACTATTAACTCTTCTATACCTTTTCTCAATTCATATAATTCAACTTCCGTTATTAAATTAGAATAATTTATACTCCTGGCTATTTGATTAATATTATTTCCTATTCGTTTTAATTCAAAAATCAAATCTTGATAACCAGTTGTATCAATGGTGATAAAATTCATGCTAGGGTCAAGTAGGGTTCGTCGAGCATATTCTGAGAATGATAAGCAGTTACTTTTTGAGATATTTTCATTCAATTTGACTAATTCTAGATCAGATAGAAAGACTTTTTTTAAATTTGTTCTATATCGATGTTCCACTCTACTACCTCATGTATTTGTTACGAAAATTTTCACTAAGAGGACTTGTATTTTCTACCTCTTTAATTAATTCCTGAATACAAGTTAACAAAATAGAAACATGTTCGTGAGTAACCTGATGATTTGTTTTAGCAATTATGAATACTTCATGAACATCACGGCTAATTTGTTCCAACTTTTGTTTTTTCCAAAGGTTGAACCATTTTTCCATCTGTTTTTGTCCATCAGATAATAGTAAGCTTTTACGGAGAAAATCAGAAAAATTATCATCTCCTTTCTCTCTCATTAAATCTAGTATTTGTTTTTCTTCCGTTTCTGTTAAGCGAAATTGCTTCCGAATACTACGTATATCTCTTTTCATATGATTTATCCTCTCTCATAGATACTTGTACTGACAATGTAAGCTTACAGACACTGTCAGTACGTTTTACAAAATAGATTCAACTTTTTTGTAAGGCTTTGCGAGCTCAGATATTGTGTCCACAATATCTCAAAAATCATATCGCCAGCCGACCAAAATCCTCCAATTTTGACAGCCAACGATAAGATAACTTGGTGGCTCCGCCCCCAAACCCCCAAGATAAATCTAAATTAAAAAAAGTATAACAAATACTTTTTGATAAAATTATCACAGAAAAAAGAGCCCTGTCGGACTCTTACAAACTAAAACAATGTCTCTGATACTCATACTGTCTAATCCCACTACTGTCTTTGTTCATCTTGATAGAAAAAACAAAGTAATGGTCACGACCGTCTAAAGATTTACTTTTATTAAGTTTAAAATAATGTTTTTGAGACATAGCCATTGTGCGTAAAATATCATCAGTGATAAATGTTAATGGTATGTCTAAAGCAGAATACTTATAAAAATCTGACTCAAACCTTAAATAAGAATCAGAAAAATAGTCCAGCTGCAATTTATCATCATATAATTCTTTACGATTCATGTAATTCCTCACCTTCTATCTGGATATCGAGTATATCTGACCATTCTAATCGAAGAAAACCAGTGTCTGATTTAATAGATATAAACTCTTTTCCAATCTCTTTAACAATACCCGATACTACTTTTCTTCTATTGGAGAACTTAAAAACAAAAGTTGCAGGGAACACATTCGTATAAAGTTGACGAACAAATAAAACTTTCTCTTCCATTGATAGGGAAATGGAGATATCTTCTTTATTTTTTTCTTCCCAAAGAGAACTTGAATGTTCTGACAAAAAGAATCCCATCCACTTAGCCATCCCACGGTCTTGATACTCTCTTGCAGACAAAAAAGGTAAATAAGAACGATTCATCATTTTAGTCCATCTAATCCTCCAGCTGAATGACCACCAATGAGTTTACTTCTTGCGATTGTTCTAGAAGCTTGATCCAGGGCATTCCCTTTCAATAGTGAAGTAAAACCAAATTCTGTTCGAATAGCATCAATTGCGGACTGGAGCCTTTCTTCTTTTTCTATTTTCTCAACATCATCAAATAATGAAATCAATCCAAATGATTCATCTACTAAACCTGAATAGCTCACTGCAACACTTCTGATAGCTCCTGAAGTATATTTAGTGTGAAATAACTTTAAAACATAGTTTGTAAGTAGTGCTGTTTGATTGGTTGGTTCAATCTTCATTTGAGTATGAATAGATCGTTTCTGTTCCACTTTAGAATACCCTAAGTGTATAGAAACTACAGTTGCTTTCTTACCAGCTCTTCTCAATCTAACTGCAACTTGTTCTGCCATCTCACGAAGTATGATTTCAATATCTCTTTGTTTGACATAATCTCTAGGTAAAACTTGAGAGTTCCCTATTCCTTTTGACTTTGGCTTATAAGGTTTATGAACATTACTTTCATCAATCCCATTAGCATGAAACCATAACTCTAAGCCCATGATACCAAGCTCTTTTTTAATCAAGTCAGGATTAGCCTTAGCTAATTCTTTAATCGAAAAGATACCTAAACTATGTAATCTCTTCTCCATCCGATTCCCAATTCCCCAGAAATCTGTCATTTTAGGGATAGACCATACTTTCTTTTCAACATCTTCATAGGACCAATTGGCTCTCATTGTCGGAGTCTTTTTAGCTTCATTATCTAGTGCTAACTTTGCTAATAAGGGATTGGCATTAGACATACCAACCGTTGAATAGATTCCTGTTTTTCTCCAAATCTTTTTTTGAATAGCAGCTGAGATGATGTCTAACTTATCTTTTCGACTAATACTTTTATCAGGCACAAAATAATTTAATGAACTTGTTAAATCAATAAAACCTTCATCAATTGAGTAGGGATAAATATCGTCTGGTGCTGCAAAATCTTGAAAGATTTTTTGAATCTCCATATTGACTGCAATATAAGTATCCATTCTCGGAGGAACAATCACTGTTGATTTTGCCCACTCTTCTATATAACGGACATAGTCTATCGTTGTCGGTAACCCTTGCTTTCTAGCATTATAGTAAGAGAACTTTCTAGTCTTTACATCAAATGGTAAATCATAGGAACGTCCAACATTTGATTTCCCAAATACCTTCTTAAACATAGGAGAGGAGGCAAGAATTAAACCCGCAGAATTATCTGCACGACTCATAACACAAAGTGAAGTCTTAAGTGGATGCAGGCCTCTATCTACACATTCTACACTTGCGTAAAAAGATTTCATATCAATAAAGGCAATGTCGCTTTTAGGTTCGAGACTATAATCAAACCAAGTCATACTCAGTCCTCTAAAGGCATAAAGTTTCCAACAATTTTCCCTATGATACGAGGATTCTCATCATAAGGCGCAAACTTATCTGAATAGTTTCGATTGAGTGAAACTAAACGAAGTCCATTTTCTTCACGATACACTTTCTTGATATAGGTTTGACCATCCCAATCGATGGCATAGATAGCTCCATCATAATCAAATCCTGTTTGCTTAATAAGGGCTACAGAACCATTTTCATATGTCGGTTCCATTGAATTACCAAACACCCATGATGCAAAGTCATAATCAAATTGATGATTGAAGTAAACTGTATCGTAATTACCATCATCAAAGTAAGCTGTTCCTGTACCAGCTGATAATTTTTCATAGACCTTATAAGCAAATCGTTCAGAAACTTCTACAACTTTAGAGTTTTGATTGTTCAATAAGTCTTTTGCATAATGAAGTGTCGCTTTTTGATTCTTTTCAGTTAGCTTGAGATAAGTTTCAACTATTTCATACTCTGATTCAAAATATCGAGGATCAACATTCAAAATCTGACTCAATTTGGTTAGATTGTTTTGATTAGGCTTTGTTTTACCTGATTCCCAATTAAAGTATGAAGCTCTACTGATTCCCAAACTGGATGCAAGTTGAGATTGTGATAATCCTTGACTTTCTCTTTTTTCTTTTAATTTAGTAGGTGAAAACATTTGTTCTCCTTTTGTAAGTTTATTAACTAACAAAAGAATACCATAGCTGCTGGAAAAAATCAAGAGTTTAATAACCCCCAAGATTTAAAATAATCATAAACTGTGCTTAATTTATACTTACATTGTTAGGAAACCATCACTTAAGAAAGTTATAACTTTTGAAAAAGATAAAGAACCAGAAAAAATAGAAAATAAAAAAAGAATCGTTGGTGCGTTATTGATTGTTTTTCCTAAATCTCTCTAAATTCTTCTCCAATTGTTCCTTATGAAGTTGATTCTTAGCTTCTTTTAATGTGTCGTCCAAAGTTTCTTCTCTGTAAGTTGCTTCTGTTTTTAGTTGTTCTGATCCTTGATCTGGAGTGAAAATGATATCTAGCAGTCGGTCTATTTTTTCAAGATCTTGGACAGACATATCAGATAGTCTATGAATCAGCTTTTTAAATACATCACTATTGTCGTGATTTTTCTTAAAAAGTTTTGTAAACATCTATAACCTCTCAAAAAAAGCAGCCTATCAGGACTGCTTAGTGTAATTCGGAAATCGCATCATAAATTGACTGCAATTTCTTATTGTCTTTATTCTTTGTGTCAATCAGCGTATGTAGCTCTTCAATTTTCTTTTGACTACTTTGAATATCGCTATTGTTATCTGCAATAAGTCTTTTAAGATGTTGCTGATAACTTGTAGTGATATCTGTCTCTTTTCCTGTTCTAACCTCTGTAACTTTGGGTTTAGAACTAGAATTTGATTCCGTCACAGGTGCTTGTTTGCGCTTTTGAAAAGCTGCTTCATAGTTTACATCATTACCTCCTTGATGATTTCCAAATAAGGACGCAATTTTATCTGGATCTTCTTGATTTTCTGATTTACTTTCCAATGGTTGATTAAAATTCCAATCTTTTGTCATTCACTCATTTCATCCTTTCTAAATTCAGAATCATCGAATTGTCTTTCTTTGCCAAATGCATGGTCAAGAGCTTCTTCAAAACTCATGTGACTAATGCTTTGACGCCTTTTGAACGTCGCAAACATCGCTGTCTCCAGTTGCTCTTTGTAAGCAGCTAGTTTTTCTGTCTCTCTTGCTACCTTACTTTCTTGCCTAGTGACCTTTTCTTCTAAGCGTTCAATAATGGTCATATACGATCCTCCTTCATTCTAATATTAGCTAAAACATCTTGATTTTGTTATCACAATTCTAAACATTGAGAGGTTTGTCTTACTGGTGGATTTCCAAATGTCTCTTTTGCATTCTCGATCATCAATTGTAAATCTGATTTCTTTTCTCGAAGAATATCGTTCCAGTCTACTTTTTCTTTCCCAGATTCATTATCAGGTAAATCCAGTAAAGCAGGCAATCCAGCTTGAGATAACTTATCAGAAAAATCTTTACCTGCATCATCACAATCTACTGCCAGTGTCAATAAATCAGGATGATTATCAAAATAGCTGGTTGTATCACGAATTGTATTGATTAAAGGCAATAACTTTGAAGGTATTACTGTATCTAAAAATTCCAATTTCTGATTTTCTTCAGCTATCAGTCGTAAAGTTTGATAAGCGACAACAGACCTTTTTAATCCCTCCATAGATACCAAACGAACATCAGATAGATTTTGTTGATGAAGTTCGTAATAGCTCATCAAATCGACGAACGATTCACAAAAGACCAGTCTATTTGGTTTACCAATATCAAAGGATATTCCAACATATCCATGGCTTCCTTTTAGAATCGTTTTCAGCCTCTCTCTAGGAAGAGAGTGATTCTTATAAATCCCCTGTAAGCTTGCTGCCTGCAGCTTGTGACGATGATCAAAGATTTTAAAAACAATAACAGGTTCAACTGTTTCATTTGTTTTCCAGCTGGCTTGTGCTATTAAACCTTGTTGAATCATCCTTTGTACGATTTCTTCTGAAATTCCTCTACATTCTGTTAAGTAATATCTGGCCAGACTACAGTTAGAATCTTCTATTCTCTTTAAAGGATAATAAAATGGTCTCTCTCTTTTTTCTTGAACAGCTTCTTTTTGAAAAGGTTCTTCAGAAAGAAAGGCTAGAGCTTCTTTAAAGGAAATTCCCTGAACAAGTCGAACAAAATCAATGACATCACCTTGAATATCTCTTGAAAACCATTTAAAAGTATTGGTAGTTGAAAAAATCCGAAATGAATCGTGTTCAGGATGTTCATAGACACTGCTCGAAACTTGTTTAAAGGAGATACCTAAACGATTGGCTACATCAAGAATTGAAATTTGCTTACATTCTTCTATTTCCATGCAATATCATCATTTTGTTGTAGTATTTGGTAATGATGGAACAGATGAGGATTCTTCTAAAGTTTTGGGAGTTGCCTTATCTAAATCATCTAACCCAGATTTCCAAACCTGTACTTGGTTGACCAATAACTTACCAGGTAGTTTAGAATAGGACAATTTAACAGTTCTGGTTTCTGTTTGATTTGTCTTTGATTGGTTGGCATTCTTTAAATCAGATACATAGGTTACATTATAAGAGACCATGGCAATGGCTTGATTCGTAGTCTGATTGACAAAGATATCTGCTTTTTCAAAATGATAATCCAAAATATAGTCCTTATAAACTTGGTTCATGGCATCATTTTGACTTGACAATTCTTGAGAATAAGCTGATTCAGTCATATAAGGTTGAATACGTGTATTATTTTCTCCGAGCTTTTCTTTCGTATAGTACTGTGTCAAAAATTCTTTTACAGTATCTGATGACAAAATGCTGGCTTTATCTTCTGCTTGTTTGTCCTCTACAAGTTTAGCTGCAGCCAATTCGATTTCTTTGCGACTTTGTTTAGCAGTAGAATGTTGACCAGCAGTATATCCCATCATGAGAATAAAGCTAGTCGCAGCTACTGCTCCAACACTAATTAAGGCTTTAGTTTTGACTTTATTTAACATCTTAGACCTTCTTTCTATAAAAACTAGGTCAAGAATAACAAAAAGAACTTGTAAGTTTTATCACATCACAACGAAAGGTAATTCCTACATTTCAGGCGCAAAATCGTACAGATCAGAGAAAAATATCAAAATTAGCTGTCTTCAGTTTATAATATAAATATGAACAAATTAAAAGGAGAAAATTTGAGAAGAGCTCTTTCTCATATTGAACGACATAAACAAGACATAAATACAAGTAATAATAGTGAGGATAACGATTTTCATAAATTATTACTCCAATTTAGTTATGAAGTATATGAAAGAATCAAGGCTAATAAAAAAACTTATCCGAATTTAGATTCAGATAAAGTCTTTTGACAACAAATCTCATGTTACCTCCTTGTTTATTATGACTGAAGGTTCTTACTGTGTTTTATGATGTCAATACAGAAAAAAACGATCAAATCAGTACTATTTTCCTTTGTGCTCTAAACTGCATAAAGGGAATATCGATGAGTACTTTCATTGATCATTATTATTATTCAAATTAATTCAATAATAAAAGTAACTTCATCTAAATAATAAGAGCAATTAATTAGCTCAGCAACAACGATAACCACAGCAACTCCTTCTAAACGATGAAAGGAATATCCGCCGTGGCTATCTATTTACTTTTTTTCTTTTACTTTTGTAAGTTACTTTTGTTATTTTTACTTTTTCTGTATTATATCATATTTTGATTAAATTGTCATCTGAGAAAGTGATTTAAAAAAAACTGGAAATTTTTTCAATTGTATATTTTGACAATAAAAAACACTTTTATGTCAATTTAATGATTTTAGAGCGTTTTTAGCTTATTTGATTTTAAAGTTGTCGTCTATTCCTTAGAATTACTTGAAGAACAGGAAAAATTCGACAACAAAGTAAGTCGATCTATTCAGTTATAAAACCTATGAAGGTCTTTCTGCTGGAACTAGCCACTCCTACTTTGGAGATGTAGATTATACTCTTACTTATTCAACTGATAATATCCCTCATGATTTCTCCTCATGTGGTGCTAGTATACTCCTATATTATAGAACGAAAGGGATAGAATCAACATTTAAATAACACTTTAGAACGAAAGAATATACTGTCTTGTACCAAATTCCTATTTTAAAAAGGTAAAATAATTTATTACTAAATTAGTTAATAATTTACTCCAATAACACTACACTTTGTAAAACTAAAAACACAAAATTACCAATAGTACCTTTTCTCACTCAGATATTGTTCTTTTTGTTCTCTAGAATTTTCATGATTTCTAATTCCTAGTAATTCGTCTGTTGAAGAAACTATTGGGTCAATCCAGTCAGCTTTGGATCTAATCCAATCAATTTCATCCTTACTAAGTCTTCCCATTTAGGTACGTCGGAATTGGAGGTTTCATTTAGGCTACGGCTTGCTATTTTATCTAGGATTGCTCAAGAATTTTATGAAATCATTTATTTCATCTTCATTAAAGCCATTTTCAAGATATTCTTTCTCGTAAAAAATAAAATCTAATAAATATTTTCTTGAATAATCATCTAAATTATTTTTAATTTTCTCAACTTGCATAAAAAATTTATTGGGTTCTATTAATTTTGCTATTAGTATATTTAACTCAAAATCACAATTTTTGCTTAAAACATTTAGATTTTGAAAAATCAAATCAGTAATATCCTGTTTTTGTAGGTCATTAAAGTTGAGTATAGATATTGCTCTCAGAAAATCAGAGATGCTTTGAACTACTATAAATTTATTATTGGATAATATACATTTAATAAATTTAAATTCATTCTCAGTAATTTCTATTTTATTTGGGAATATTTTTGATAATAAATACAATGCTCTACGTATATTTTTAGATGGTAGCGAATCTAGTAGTATAATTATTTGACTGAAATCTTCTTGTTCTAAAGAAGCTTCAATCATATTTTGTATATAAAAATCACTATTGCTCATAATTATCATGCTCCTATATCAATATTAAACTTCACATTGATCCTACAAGACTTCCTCCTACCACAAAAGCACAACACACTCCCGCAGTTGAATATATACAAACACTAACTAGAACAACAGTTCCAACAAGGGTGACTGCTCATCAGCCACATTGCCGAAGTTCAGCGAGAATACCCGTCCGTTGCCGTTGATGACGTATTGCGGCAGACCGTTCAGCGGATGATCAACGAAACGCTGATGGTTGCCGTTGGCGTCTTCCACCTCGTCCAGTGGGAAGGGGATGGGGTTATCTAAAAAAGTATTTCAAATAACCCTTTTATATTTTACAGGTAGTATTGGAGTTTGATTCCGTCTAGGCTAGTTAGTTATGCCATATGATTTCCCTTGCAGAGCCAAAAGTAACTTTACTAATATTTTTGACAATAATAATTCTTTTGTCTAATTTCCCAGAATATTTTGATCCTGCTAGTTTCTGAAATAAAACAACATTTAATTCATTGTCATTGTAAATAGTAGTTTCTATACTTGATATTCCCATTGCACTATTACCAAGGAAACCTGTCAAATGAGCTTCTCTGTTTTCTTGAGCCTCAGTAGTAGTAATTTTAAAATTCCAAATGTCATTAATATCAATTTCATCTTTTTCTAGGCAAAGCAGTTGTTGCATTTGCTACTCCTCCATTAGCTTTTATGATAGATTCTTTAAGAGTTGTAGGATTGCTGATGGGGCCTAACCCACCAACTATATTAGAGTTAAGGTCTTCTTTAGTCCCTCCACAACCCAATCGAATCCTGACTCACAAACCGACCCGCATCAGGCTCATAATACCTGAAGAAGTTGTAATACAGTCCGGTCTCGAGGTCGGCATACTGGTTTTGCAGGCTGAACGGTTGGTAAGCACTATCCGTTACCTTGGTTTCCTCTTTCAGACGACCTTGATGTTTTGTTGGGTCTCGACCCAACCTACGGTCTAAAAATGGTCTTAAAGAGGCTTGTTACCTTTAAATACATTAAATCTTGATAGATTTGCACCTTTTGATTGTATATGTCTTATAGCTAATTCAAATTCATTAAATTCATCGAATTCTTCTATCTCATAATCTTCGGCCTGATCCAATTTATTTTTGGGTACCGTATAGTAATATGTAATATAAATTCCATTACTTTTCTTAATAGCAAACACTTGATAAACAACTTCTCCATCAATTTCAATAAGTTCATCATATCCTTTTGTTTGTAAATTAGTTAAATTTAACATATCTATTTTCCTATAATATCAATACGCACTTTTTTTCCATCCAGATGTCTAATACTTATGTGCGGGTACTTTTCATGTTCTTTTCCTTGTGGATCATCATGTCCTTTTCAACATCCTGTTGCTTTATCCATAGCATAATCTTTTCCTAATTCACAAACCGTCCTGCATCCGGCGCGTAATACCTGAATAAATTGTAATGCAGCCCCGTCTCACGGTCAGCGTACTGGTTTTGCAGGCAGAAGTGCTGGTACGAGCTATCCGTTACCTTGGTTTCATCTTTCAGACGCCCCCAGCCGGTGTAGTTGCCGAACCACAAGAGCTTGCCGTCCTTATAGGTCATCTCATGCGGGATGCCGATTTGGTCGCAGTGGAAGTAGTGAGATTGTTGTCGGTTTTCTCCGTCTTCGTTGATGTGGTTTTGATAGGCGAAACCGCGTGCGTACCGCACATATCCTACGTCAGAACTGAAGGTTTTGTGCGGGCTACGGATTACTATAACTTACTTACAGAATATTTCATGTTAGAGGTAGAAATTCCATCTTCAAATTATTACTCACAACTAATTCTTTGAATTTATCAGAAAAAGCCCAAATTAAATCATCATTTATATCTTTTGCACAAAACTCGAAGCCAGATATATTTTCAAAGAATACAGGTGGATAATCGATAAATTTCTCTCCATCTATTTCATAAAAATTTGATTTTTCCATATTTACCAATTCAGCAGTTAATTTAATTTTTCCAAGGAAAAATTTAAATTCATCATTCTTAATTCTAAGTTTAGCTGGAAAAAAATCTAATTCATTTTTTAATGTATCAGCTAATTTATTAATAAAAGTTTCAGAGAACAATAACATCTTAGGAATTGTTTGAATATAATCTGTTTTAGAAATATTTTTGGAGGTATATCCACTCTGAGCTATAAAAACTGCTTCATCTGTATAATTGCCTTTATTGTAATTAATAAATTCCACAATTTTTCTATCATCCTGTTTTAAGTCCGCATAAGCATCTTTATTATCAACAGCAGAGTATATTTGATAAAGAGTCATCATTTTTTTCCTTTTTTACTATTACTTTTAGAAATTGGTGCAGCATAAGTATATTTGTAAAATGTTTATTTAAAGAACAAATATTTCAGACAACCTTAATAAAATATTGAGGCCGTCTGAAAATATAAAATTACTTTTTCGCAGCACGAATTTTTTTCAATCCATTCTCCAGAATAGTAACTTTCTCGGGAGGAGTTCCCCTATCCAAAGCATTCCACCAGTTATTTACTGGTTTAACGAATAATTGAAAACCTTCATCGGTTACATTGGATTTTCGGATGATCAAATCTTCTTTGATAGAGCCATCCTCATTAAATGGGTCAATATCAACAAGTAAGTTATTGTTTTTGAGAAACGTCATAAGTGCAATAGACATTCTGATAGTATCTTCACGATAATCTTCATCAGCATTTGCTTCCCAAAATGTCCGAAAATTAAATAGTGTTATATCCATGATAATCTCCTAAGGTAATCGAATAATTTCAAATAATTCATCTGAAGGTGACGGAAGTGAGGCTGTGCGTCGCATTCGGGTTAGGCGATTTGACAGAGGTCGTCTGAAAAAAAGAAACCGCATGCGTACTGCACACACCCTACATCAGGACTAAAGGATTTGTGTGGGCTACGGTTTGCTATGGCTTACTTGTGATTACCAGCTAGTAATAGGTCTATGCAAATTTACCCAAAATTTTAATAATGATTGTTCAAAAAAACGAAATTCGGACAGATCTTTTTCTACAACTAGACCTAATTCTTTGAAAAGATATTTAGATTTCGTTCTCTCAATAACATCATATTGACTTAATAGCTCAGCAAGCCCTTTTTTTGATGATATATTGATTTCATTATAGTATATTGCAAGCTCTACTTTCTTATCATTGAAAATTGTAACCTCAGTTAACTTTTCATTATCAAACCTTAGTACAAAATTGTTTATCTCTATAATATTTTTTACCTTCGGGATAACATTGTTTGATATGTCATATTTTCTTATAACATCTGATAGAGAACAATTTAATTCAAAATCGCCTATGCTCTTATAAGGAATAAATAATAATTTATCATGATTTAAAGTTGGGTTTTTAAGTTTACTTTTTTGAAAGTCTGAGTACTTTTTACCTTTATTATCATATAAATCTCTTATACTCTCATCGTAAATTAATACCTGCAGAAACAAATTATCCTTATAGTCAACATATAAAACTAAATTATATTTTGGAAAAATATAAAAATAATTTTCTTCATCTGAAACTTCTATTAGAGGATCCTCCTCTTCTAAAAATTTTTCAAGATTTGAAAAGTTAATAACTTTTCCATTTAAGAAAAATTCATCACAATTCATCAAGGAGGATACAGTAATCAATTCTGAATCAGATTGTATCTTGTGTTTTCTATCAAACTCTAATGAATAATTAGGATTATTTAAAATAACATCATCAAAGTCAGCCTTTTTTTGACCCAATACAATTCCATCCAATGAATTGTTTAATATTTTCAACATAATATATATCCTTTCCTGTATTTGTCTATGTCAATTAGCTTCTCAGCCATCAGGGAAAACGATCTTTAGATAGAATGCCATTGCTAATGGTAATGAGATTGTTAAAGAATCGATAGCTCAGACGCCTTCAGAGAAGATTTAGATGTCGCTTAAAAAGTAGAAGCCGCGTGTATGTTACGCACATACCCCATACCATAATTAAAAGTTTCATACAGGCTACAGTTTGCTTTTTTTCATTCGAAAGAAAATTTTAACATTTTTGATAACCGATTTATAAAATATAGAATTGCCAAATGTTCATCTTGGTAACAGTATTCTTCGGTTCTCAATCCTCTTTCAGAATAGAATATATGCCATTTTTTATTTTCTTCAACAATACATAATGATTCATCATTTACTTCATTGATTGAGTAACTATCTTCTGGTACTCCTTTACTTTTAAGATATGAATTCAATTCATTAATTTTTAACATTTTCCTATTTTCACCTCTTCCAGATGCCCAGATTCTATATATGATTTAACAGATTTTGGTAATTCATACTGTGTCCCTAATCCAATTTCTCCGAACAATGACATAATTTTACTTGCAGCTACATTATCAATTGGCCTATATATGGTATAAGGCTTTCGATTAGAACCAGGAGATAAGTCTCTCATAGGGTATAGTGTTCCTCCTGGATAACGATACCACCTATCAACAAGAGTGCCAATCGGAAGTGTAATACTCCTTACTTCCCCTAAAGCGCCTCTATTAGGAGGGCAATATGGTGCGGGAAGATTTTTATTTAAACCTAGGACATCAATCCACTTATTTGTATTTAACGCAAACTGATACAGATTGTCTCCCCTGCCTAGTCCAATCGGGTCCTGATTCACAAACGGCCTTGCATCAGACTTATAATACCTGAAGAAGTTATAATGCAACCCAGTTTCACGGTCGGTATAATGGTTTTGCAGTCTGAACGGGTCGTAGGCGTAGTCGATGGTGCAACAATTAGATTGCCGTTATCCTGACTAATGTTTCACTATCACTAGCGATATTTTTTTCTTGGGTCTTTAAAAGTTCCTATAAACTTCAAATCATTGTATAGTTTACCTGGATTTTCCTCATAAAATGTTGCATTAGAATAGTAATATAAAGAATTACCTTCATTTATTCCTTTCTCTTTTGCTACTTTCACAATATCTTTTATAACTTTATTGGAGTGTGCCCCAACTTCTTCTGCTAACACTTCAACTGGCACAATTTCTCCATTATCTGTCTGGAATGCCACAAAATAATCAGAATCAATAAATGAAACTCCAAAATCTGCAAAAGCTGGACAATGAGAATCTGAGTCCTCCATTCCTTCAGTGTATTTATTAAATTCATCTAACGTCTTATTTGATGTTCCTATCCATACAGAAATCATATTTTTTGTATCTGAATCAAGCATTTTAATCGTCCTTTCTCAATTATTGAAAATTTAATTTTAAATTTATTTCATTGCAGAGGTTGTCTGAAAAACAGAAACTGCGTGCCGCCCTACGTCAGGATTTGAGGTTTCATGCGGGCTACGGCTTGCTTTGAAATCTATTTTTGAACGTAAGAAATTTATCATATGAATTTAGTTGTTCAGCAGAATAATTTTCCATAATTTCAGCATTATCACTATCTGCAATAGAAACAAAAAATATGACATTTTTTGTTTTTTCCTTATCTACGCTTGCTATCGCTTTTTTAAATCCTTCTATAATTGAATCATATACTTCTGCCTGATATTGCTCAAAATTATCTTCTGATATTAATGTATTTGCATCATTAAGAATATTTTGAATCTCATTATTGAATATACTATCTATTTTCTCAGGAACCTCTCCTAGTCCTATTGCAAATTGAGGGTAATACCATTTAATAAAAGGCTGTTCTTCTTTTGGGTAGTTTACTTTTTCTATTTCGTAGTGAGAAATAGTGTTAGCAGCCCAACCCAGATATGAACAATAGTCATCAATATATAATGTATAGGCAAAAACTTCATTAGAATTATATCTCTCTAATACATAGTTAAATGTCTCTGTAACTCCTTTATATACATTCTGAATTAAATCTTGAATTATATAATTACTTAAAATACTCATTTTAATTTTCCTTTTATAAATTTTTGTTATCAATCAATTTCTATGCACATTTACTACGTGATCCGTATTTTCCAAAAACCTTACACCAATTCTAGTTAATTGCCTACTCATGTATCTATCTGTTTGAGCTTTATTATACATAATTTCCTATCTTTTTTCTTAAAAATAAAAATATTTTAATCCAAAAGGGTGTTGTTAATCCCAAAATTCCTCCGAATATCAATCCTTCAAGGAGCATAAAACTCTCACTTTCGATTTGTATAGCTAATCCCAGCAGCATCCCAATTAACATTTGAATTATGGATAGATATTTAATATTTTTTCTTTCTAATTCCAAATGAAATAAAATAACTAGAAAGAAAGAGCTAATCGGAAACACGACCAACTTAACTATTGTGTTATCCCCATAATAAGCCATCCATAACCAAATGAAAAACCAAGAAATTAAAATACTTATCCAATACTTTTGAATAAATTCTTTAAATTTAATTAATATGGAAGTCCTTTGGCTATGATGTTTACAGCATAGCCTTGAGTTATATTTGTTCATATAAAGTTAAATTCTTTTCTGTGCTTTTATATATATCTGTATAGAAATAAATC
Organism: Streptococcus australis; assembly: GCF_047463015.1. GTDB lineage: Bacteria > Bacillota > Bacilli > Lactobacillales > Streptococcaceae > Streptococcus > Streptococcus australis_F. Next base: position 370,869 of record NZ_JASHER010000002.1, read on the forward strand.
CTATTATCTTTTATCTCTTTCAGATAAACCAAGTCTTCGATACCACCAATATACTCAATGGATAAATCATCTAAATTTAATATTGCAAGCCTAAATCCAACAACCCAAAATCGTCTAATGAAAACAGGAATATATATTTTTTTATTGAAATACAACAAAGGCCCTCCAAACCCCTGTTCTTGAATAATAACTTGACCGTTAATGGATAGACTTCCAACTAAAGGAGAACCTTGATTTACTTCCATCAAATCAAGGTAACTGACTTCCCATTCGTCAAAAACATTTTTTTCTTGAAATTCTAAAGGAGTTTCAAGAAAAATTTTTAACTTAGAAATTTTTATATTTTTTGTCAAAGAATTGAAATCTTCTTCTAATTCTACAAGGAGTTTACCAACTTCATTATTAAATGGCCAAGAATCAATTACTATCCGAGACAATAAAAATTCTTTTCCTTTTTTTTGTTGAAAAATACTTTCTGAATTTAGATAATTAATCATGTCATATAGTTCATTTTTTATAGAAATCAACTGCTGTTTATTTGTATAACTATATTCATCACAATTATTAATCATTTTATCAATTTCGACTAAAACAATATTAATCTTTTTTATAAATTGCTCCTGATTCATTGTCTTATTAACCTTTCCAAGTCATTCATATATTTTTGTGTTTGTCCATCAGGAAACCCCAAACCTTGAGGTGCAGCTTTACCTTCAATAATAGTTGTTCCTAATAGCCGTCGCGGCAGAAGCCGTGTAAATCGGGTTATTAACGAATATGATTACTTACGCCGTCTAACAAGTTTTTCAGACGGCCTGGTAAGCCATTGAAAGAAGAAACTGGGGGCGTACCTTGGGGCACGTACCCTACATGCGGGCTACAGTTTGCTACACTTGCTCTTCTAAAAGTTGACACTACGATTATTTAGTAAAACCAATTTCTTTTATTAACCTATCGACTAAATTATTTAAATTAATTCCTTTTGGTACTTCAATTTTAACATTATCACAAAATTTGAATAATAATTCCAAGAGGTATTCGTTATTATTTATATTAGGGATATATGGCATTATTTGTATACTCTCCTTTACAAAGGTACCAAAAAGAAATTTTTTACTCTTCTTTAATATAATCGGATTTAATAAATCTCCATTTCTATTAAATATTTCATAAGCATTTTGTTTGACATCGTCTGGTTCTAAATATAATTCAGCATCTTTGATATCGGCAAATAGACTAACGTCTCCACTATCAATTACAATAATTGGTATAATATTTCTATTATCGTTAATAATATATTCATGAGAATCTATTAATCTATCCACCCAAAAACTTGTCATAGTAACTATCTCTTCAAGATTAATACCATCATCAATATCACTAATTCCAATAGTGTAGATTAAAGAGTAGGGGTCTTTGAGTACGCTTGCTTCAAAATCATCTGGAACAGGCGAAGCTTGAAATGATTTTATAAAGTCCTGAATTTTATCTTGATCTTTCATAATCACTATAGATACTGTTGAAGGGCCGCAGTCATATAAAGTATCTTCAAAAAAAACTTCATCAATTGGTTTTAAAAATTCAACTATTCCTATGCGATCAGGAACAAATCCCAATAAAAATCCTAATATTCCTTTTTTTAAATTACCATTCCATACTAAATTAACTTTAGTATTTTCTTTTAGCTTTCTAAAAAAATCTAAATCTTGACCACTTGTACCAAGAAAACAACGATAACAAGAAGAATTATTTACTATGTTCAGAAGAGTTTTCAAATTTTTTTGTGTCTCTTTTTCACTGCTCTCTCTTTTAATCTTTGTATACATAGTTCACCTTAATTTATATATTTACCTTTTAATATTGAAATGTCCAGGGTCTCGTGTCCTCCACCATAATCGACCTGGAGGAAGTCTTTTATTGCGAATATACTGATTAAATTGACGCAATTTGGGATTTCCTATTTGGTTAACATATCTACCATTTCTAGCCGGAGAAGCTCCCCACGAAATAGAGTTATTAGTTCGAAACCCTCCTGATCTACTATAAGATGGTTTTCTCCTATACCCATTTTCTAAAAGGGCCAAAAGCGTTTCGGCATTTACCTATGGCCAATTTACCTACCTTGCCTAATACAGGGCCTGCTATCGCACCAATACCGGCACAGAGTGTAACACTTTCATAATCAATGTCGTTCTAATCTTTACCATTAATCACATTAGAAGCGACCTGCATACCCGCATCAGTTGCCGCACCCGTGAGTGCGCCCACTCCCATTGCAATCAGAATTGGTACAAAAGCTATATTTCCACTTGGGTCTATCCAGTCTTGAGCATTCGGTGCAAACTGATAAACGTTAAAGTCTCCTTTCAACCCAATCGGATCCGGATTAACAAATCGCCCTGTATCAGGACAAAAAGGTTTTAGGGTGGAGTCTTTTGCTGAACTTGCCGTTCATATGGAACATATCGCCGGTACGCACGATATAGCGTTTGCGGATTTTAATCGAGGAAGAATGGCGCATCGGCTAAGGCGGTGCGGCTGGAGGAGCAGGAGAGGGCGGCCAGCAGAAATCGGGGACGGTAAAGACGAACCTGAAGTCGCTGCTTTTACAGGCGATTTTATTGAATGCCATGACGGCTTGCTCCTGTTGGGGGACGGGGTCGTTAGAGCTTGGGAATGCCTATGTGTTGTACTTAGTATCTCTAATATTCATATTCTCTGGTGAAATACCTTCTTCTGATTCTACAAAAAGTTCTTCATTCTCTACTTTCTTTTTTGAAAAAGGTGTTTGGCATAAGGGAGGGTGTAATTTTAAGTAATAGCTGATGGGTGATAAACCTAATTTATTAGTTTGTAAAGGGTCAGCATTTTTCTGAATTAATAAATCAATTAAATCTAGTTGCAAGTTGATTGAATGGTTTTCCATAAAGCAAAAATGAAGACAGTTATTGCCACAATAATCAACAATACTCACATTAGCTCCGTTTTCTATTAGTGAGTTGGCTTTATCTTTATCTCCAGATTTTATAGCAAGCATTAATGGAGTTCTTCCATCGTTATCCTGATGATTAATTAAGTATTTCAGTTTTTTTATAATTTTTTTATAGGTTTTATTGCTATTTTCCTTTAAGGTGTTATCTAAAATATTATACGCTAATAAATGTAGTACGGTTTCATTATCTTCTGTAAGTATATCTAATTTAACGCTATGCTTAATGAGAATGTCGACATAGTTCGTTAATCCAAAACGACAGCAATGTTCTAATAAAGTCTGATTGGAGTCAGACTCATCAAAAGAGAATGATACATTAGGATCTAATCCTTCATTAAGCAATGTATTAAGCTTATATGAATTTTCTTTATCGTCAATAGATAATATTAAATCTATTAGAATTTCTTTAATTTCTAAGTTTTTCATAATAATTTTCACAACAATTGAATACCCTTGATTTCTTTTGATCTTTCGTTAATCGTCCTGTATATATTTTACCTCAATAAAATAGATTTTTCTATCTTTCATTGCGACTATATCAAGACGAATTCGGACCTTTTTCAATTTTTCCCTGTTCTATCGAGAACTTTAATTGTTACTTGATCTGATAAAATTTTAAAATCTCTACTTTTTAAATACTTAGTTGCTTTATCAATTCCACGTTGAGCACTCTCTGATTGTACGGATAATCCCTAATGGATCAACCCAGACATTTGTATTAGGCGCAAAAGCATACAAATACTCTCCACCTTCCAACCCAATCGGATTCTGATTCACAAATCGACCTACATCAGGCTCGTAATACCTGAAGAAGTTTCATGCGGGCTACGGATTGCTTCAGATTATTACAAATTCTATATTTGTACAGAATTTAATTGTCTTTTTGCCGTTTTATTTTTTAAGATACTTTTCTATATATCTATATTGCTCTTGCGTACATTTAACTGAAAAAAATAGTTTTCCACTTATAATACTTTGGGCAGAAAAAATATCTTTCTCATATTTGAATTTTATTTTACTTAACGGAATCGTTCCTTTTCCATTTTCTTTTCCACAAAAAAGCTTATATTGTAACTCATTATTACTTATACCTATGTCTCCACAAGTTTTTTGACTATTATATTCTGATACAATTATATTTAACCAGCCATGTTGAAAATCATACGAGTAATGTGAAACATAAGGTAATTTAGAAGAGGAGGATACTATTAGAGATAAAATTGAACATAAAATTGATTTCATAATTTATTTACCATTTAATTTATTAATTTTCTTAGCTAACGAAGCAGGAGTAACCCAACCAGACATTTTCATTTCTTTAATATCAGCAGCTTGACTTGCTCCATATGCAAAACTTGCAAAATGCTTATTTCGTAAGTTATATCTAGAAGTTTCTGTGTTTTTATTATTAATGAGATTGTCAAAAAACAAATCTCTCAAACAATCTTGATGAAGGTTTGAAGTCGACTGAAAAGCAGAAACTGTGTGCATGCCTTTGGGCATACACCTACATACAGGCTACGGCTTGTTTATGGGGTGTTGGGTCTCGACCCAACTTACGCTTGCTACAGTTAATAAAATCAGATGAATGTATCAGAACACTTGTGTAGTTTATATTTTTCCCAATGAAAATTACTAATATCGTTTTCTGAAGCATTCACTATCTTTGACTTGATAGAATATTCCATAAATTTTTTTCTTTGTTGAGTTAAGTCATCCTCATTTTCCCAGCAACTCACACATTCATCGCAACAGAGAAATAATTTATTAGAGTCAATATTTTTTTAATAATTAATCTACCTTGCCTATCGCATATGGGGCACTCTCTAAACCAAAAATAAACAGTACTTATCATGATGAGTCTCCTGTAATAATTTTATTGGTGCCGTTCATTACAATAATTTTGACTTTTGTAAGAATTGCTCCTGTATCTCTGTCATAGCCGATTGGCTGATTCATTTCTACGTTATCTGTATCTTTTTCTGAACTGTGGGGATGGGGGCGTCTGAAAAGCAGAACCCGTGTGCGTGCTTTCCTCTGCACGCTACGCCGAAATTGAAAGCGTTATACGGACTACTGCCTATGAGTTGTTAGAACAACCCTATTTAAAATATCAACTTCCCAAGTATCTGAAATCAACCCTTTGTAATTGGACTCAACAATAAAATGTTCGTCGTCTATCCAATGAAAATTCAACCGATAGCCCATAGCCAAGAAAGAAGGTTCTTCTGAAAA
>NZ_JASHER010000003.1:0-222237 GCF_047463015.1 Streptococcus australis
TTTCGATACAGGCTAGCTTAGTTTCTACTGAATATGCTTTTTTGACCATAATAAAACACTCCTGTTTCTAGTTTACCAGATTTCAACAGGAGTGTTTTCTTGTGTCTCATTTTATGGGTGCAGTGCCCAAGAAAGAGATGAGTTTTTAAGTTGCACTTTTAGTCAGTCGGACAATTTATTCTTCAATTGCTGGTTGCCAGACCCATTCCGCATTGTAATCCTTCAAGAGGTCAAAGGAAGCTTGAGGTCCCATGGTTCCAGATTTATATTCATGAAGAGGCACTTGATTTTCTGCCCATAATTTCTCAATCCGGTCAATCAAGTTCCAAGATGCTTTTACTTCGTTCCAGTGGCTAAAGTTGGTTGAGTCATTGTTCAAGACATCATAGATCAACTTTTCGTAAGGCTCTGGAGATGCACCGGTTGCGGTAGCTTCTGTTACATAGTCGAAGGAAATGGGAGCAATCTGGAACTGCTCGCCAACTTCTTTTCCGTTGACACTGAGAGAGAAACCTTCATTTGGTTGAATGTAGATGGTGAGCACATTTGGTGCAATTTCCTGACCAAAAATAGAGTCCATTTGTTTGAAGACGACATTGACATGGGTACCCTTCTTGGTCAGACGTTTTCCTGTACGGAAGAAGAAAGGTACTCCACGGAAGCGATTGCTATCCACAAAGAAGGCTCCAGAGGCAAAGGTCTCGGTCATGGATTCAGGGTTGACATTTGGTTCACTACGGTAAGAGATATCCTTTTTCCCTTGAATTTTTCCAGAACGGTATTGACCTCGGATAAATAGTTTCTTTAATTCTTCATCAGATGGGTTGACCAATTGTTCAAAGACTTTCACCTTCTCTTTACGGATGTCTTCCTTGGTGAAGGAAGCTGGTTTGTCCATAGCTAAGAGAGAAAGCAGTTGAAGGGTATGGTTTTGGACCATGTCGCGGAGTGCACCAGATTCATCATAGTAGCCACCACGTTCTTCGACTCCTAGTCGTTCTGCAAAAGTGATTTGAACATTGTCGATATAGTCACGGTTCCAGATGTTTTCAAAGATTAGGTTGGCAAAGCGGAGGGCAAAGATGGACTGGATCATTTCTTTACCAAGATAATGGTCGATCCGGAAAATTTGCTCTTCCTCAAAGGTTTCTTCCAATTCTTTGTTGAGCTGACTAGCTGTTTCCAAATCCGTTCCAAATGGTTTTTCAACGATCAAACGCTCAAAGCCTTTTCCATCCACAATGCCTTCAGATTTCAAATGTTTGGCAATCGTACCAAAGAATTGAGGTGCCATGGATAGGAAAAAGAGTTTATTATGTTCAGCTTGGTAAGTGTCATTGAGTTGATTTTGGAGTTCACGAAGCTTGATGTAGTGCTCCGTGTCATTGACATCGTGACTTTGATAGTAAAAATGGCTGGCAAATTCTTGCGCCTGTTCAGGACTGTCTGCTAAATCTGAAATGGATTCAACGACAACGGATTCAAAGTATTCTTTGCTCCAAGGTCGACGAGCAGTTCCTATCACTGCAAAATGCTCGGAAAGATTTCCGGCTTTATAGAGTCTAAAAAGGGAAGGGTAGAGTTTGCGTTGAGCTAAATCTCCACTGGCCCCGAAAATGGTTACAATTACTTTTGAGGACATGTTCATACCTATTTTCTAACTTGATAAACCATATTCTACCATAAAATTCAGAAAATTTCTCTTTGAAAGTAAAAGGATTCTGAGTTTCATAGAGAAGGATGAGGGAAGAAACCACGAAAAAAGGTTGGACCGAAAGGTCACAACCGAGTAATGTTTAGTAGCCTTTAGAAGACTCGATAGACATAGGGATTAGTAGGTTTTTCTACTGAGTGAGCTTCCTCTATGTCTAAGACAGGAAGGCTTTGGCCAAGTTGTTTATGGTATTGGATCTTGAGAGTTCCAGTCGCCTGGACCCAGGTGTTATCGTCATAGGTTTGGGAGGCTCCTTTGGTTAACAAACCATAGACTCCTGAATCAGCGATACAGTGGATAATTCCAAAACGGAAGAGGAACTGACTGCCCGGATCCTGGGGATCCTTATAAATGAAGCCGGTTAGGGTAAAGGTTTTTCCAGCAAATTCATCTGGATAGTCGTAGATCACTTCCATGACTTCCATATAGTTTTCTGTCGTGATCTGGATATGATCTTGCTTGAGGTACTTCTTGGCTGCAGCCCTCATCTCAGATTCATAAGCAGACTTGGTAAAATAACTGCTAGTATCTGGCTTGAGGTATTGGTTGGTTGTGCCCTCATCATTTTGAATATCTTTGGAAGAGCCAACCGCGATGGGAAAATGATAGCCCTTGGCTGAAACCGTTTGGGAATCCAAGGTCACTGTCGGGAATCCAATCCCTACAATCAAGGGAATCAGGAGCAGAAGAATACTCATGACTTTGGCTTTTTTACTGGTGAGGTGACTATGAACGGGCAGATTCTTCATCCAAATATAGAGCTGGACGACAGCCAAGAGGAAGGAAAGAATCATAGAGATATAGGCTAAATAGGAATAATGCATATTAATGTATTGGTTGAGCTTACCAGAAAGCTGCAAATACATAGTAATTTCGAAATAGCCTGCTAAAATGAGAAATCGAATCATAGGACCACCCCCACAAACCAAGCATAAACCAAGACAACGAGACTGACGATGCTAATGAATTGGACAATAAAGCGATTGGTCAGATAATTCTTCATCATCAAGAGGTTCTTGACGTCTAACATAGGTCCGATAACCAGAAAGGCTAAAACGGGAGCTAAGCCAAAACTCGAGAGAAGGGAAGAGCCGATAAAAGCGTCCGCCTCACTACACAAGGAGAGGAGGAAGGAGAGAAGCATAAGGAGGAGTATGGCTAGGAGTGGCGTCGCTGAAATAGAAGTTAGCACGCGAGTTGGCACATAAACCTGAACCACACTGGCAAATAAACAACCGAAGACCAGATAGCGTCCAGTGTCGAAAAACTCGTCAATGGCCTGCACAAACACTTGGAAGAAGCGTTGACCGGCAGATAGTTTTGAAAAGTCATGAAGATGGACTTCCTTGCGGTTGGCCCGTTGAATAGAAGCTGTTTGGAAAAAACCTAGGAAAATTCCCAGAACAGTCGCCACCAGGATAGAGCCGATCGCTCGTAAGAGAGCCATTTGAATAGAATTGCCAAAGGCAGAATAAGTGGCAAAGAGGACAATGGGATTAATAACCGGGGCTGTCACTAGGAAGGGCACAGCTGTATAGCTAGGTACCTTCTTCTCTAAAAAGCGATTGATGATGGGGACGATACCACACTCACAGGAAGGGAAAATAAAGCCAATCAAGGTCCCAAATAGAATTCTCCCCCATTTATTTTTGGGAAGGGCTCGGTAGACTTTTTCAGGGGTAATGTAGACATCAATCGCCCCTGAAATGATACTTCCAATTAAAACAAAGGGAAGGGCTTCAATCATAATCGAAAGAAAAATCGCTCCAGCCTGAAGGACACTGGTTGGCAGTTGTTGGAAGAAACTCATTTGTTAGAATCCTTCTGCTCTTTTTCCCCTGCTTTCTCATTCTTCTTGTCATCTGGTAAAGTGACTTGAGGGGGATCTGGGAAGACAGCAAATTCCTCAAAGAGTTTGTCTAAATCGTCTGTTTTTGAAAATTTAATCGCCATGATAGGTCTCCTTTTCTTTTTTTCTCATTATATCAAATTCTCAAAAAAGAGGGGAAAATCAAGTCCAAAAGTAAGATGAAAAAGCAGTATAGAAGGCCTTCTATGGTATAATAGAAGCTATGGAAAAATATGAAAAAATAGCCCAAGAATTGGGCGTCAGTCTCAAACAGATTGATACTGTTTTGACCTTAACAGCAGAGGGATCCACCATCCCCTTTATCGCTCGGTATCGGAAAGATGCTACGGGTAATTTAGATGAAGTAGCCATCAAAGCTATTATCGACATGGACAAGTCTTTAACAGCCTTAGCTGATCGGAAAGAAACTGTTCTCGCTAAGATTGAAGAGCTTGGGAAACTGACCCCAGCCTTAAAAGAAGCGATTGAGCAAGCTGAAAAATTGGCGGATGTGGAAGAATTGTATCTTCCCTACAAGGAAAAACGCCGGACCAAGGCAACCATTGCGCGTGAGGCAGGACTTTTTCCACTTGCTCGGATGATTCTGCAAGATCAAAAGGACTTGGAAACAGCAGCAGAAGAATTCCTATCTGAAGGATTTCCAACTGTAAAGGATGCAATCTCTGGAGCAATCGATATTTTGGTCGAAGCCATTGCAGAAGACCCACAATTGCGCAACCTTACCTACCAGGAGATTCGCAAACACTCTTTGATCACCTCTAGCTTGAAGGATGAAAGCAAAGACGAGAAGCAAGTCTTCCAAATCTATTATGATTTTTCTGAGAAGATTGCAAACATGCAGGGCTACCGAACCCTGGCCTTAAACCGTGGAGAGAAATTAGGGGTATTAAAGGTTGGATTTGAGCATCCTGTAGACCGTTTGATTCGTCACTTTGAAGCCCGATTTAAATCGAAGAATAGCTACATTGAAGAAGTCATTAACCAGGCTCTGAAAAAGAAAATGCTACCAGCTATGGAGCGTCGAATTCGGACAGAACTGACAGAAGTGGCAGAAGATGGAGCCATTCAGCTTTTCTCTGAAAATCTTCGACACCTTTTGCTGATTGCTCCCCTCAAGGGGCGCGTGGTCTTGGGATTTGACCCAGCTTTTCGGACAGGAGCTAAATTAGCTGTTGTCGATCAGACAGGAAAGATGTTGACCACCCAGGTGATTTACCCTGTTGCGCCGGCTAAACCAGCACAAATTGAAGCGGCCAAAGAAGAACTGAAACGGCTGATTCGTCAATACGGCGTGGAAATCATTGCGATTGGGAACGGGACGGCTAGTCGAGAGAGCGAAGCCTTTGTTGCGGAAGTTCTCAAGGAAGTTCCAAATGTCAGCTATGTCATTGTGAACGAGAGCGGGGCATCTGTCTATTCAGCTAGTGAATTGGCTCGCCATGAGTTTCCAGAACTGACAGTTGAAAAGCGCTCAGCCATCTCCATTGCCCGTCGTTTGCAGGATCCACTGGCTGAGTTGGTTAAGATTGATCCAAAATCTATCGGAGTCGGCCAGTACCAGCATGATGTCAGCCAGAAGAAATTATCTGAAAGCCTTGATTTCGTAGTCGATACCGTGGTAAACCAAGTCGGAGTTAATATTAACACTGCTAGTCCAGCCCTCTTGTCTCACGTGGCTGGTCTCAATAAAACCATTTCTGAGAACATCGTGAAGTACCGGGAAGAAGAAGGGTTGATCACTTCTCGGGCACAGATTAAAAAGGTTCCTCGTCTGGGAGCCAAGGCTTTTGAACAAGCAGCTGGTTTCTTACGGATCCCAGAAAGTGAGAATTTCCTCGATCGGACAGGGGTCCATCCAGAAAGTTACCCTGCAGTGAAGAAGCTCTTTACCTTACTAGGCATCAAGGAGATGGATGAAGAGGCCCAAGCCAAGTTGAAACAAATTGACACGGTTTCTATGGCCCAGGAACTTGAAATTGGCCCTGAAACCTTGAAAGATATTGTCGCAGATCTTCTCAAACCAGGTCGCGATTTACGTGATTCTTTTGATGCTCCTGTCCTTCGCCAGGATGTTCTTGATTTGAAAGACTTGAAGATTGGTCAAAAACTAGAAGGAGTTGTCCGCAATGTTGTTGACTTTGGAGCCTTTGTCGATATTGGGATTCATGAAGATGGTTTGATCCACATTTCACAGATGAGTCAGCAATTTATCAAGCATCCAAGTCAAGTTGTTTCAGTTGGCGACCTAGTGACCGTTTGGGTCTACAAGATTGATTTAGAACGGGAAAAAGTGAATCTTTCCCTCTTGGCACCACATGAATCTGACTAAATACGTTCAAGAAGTATCGCTGGAAGATTTTGGTCACCCTTTTCTTCACCAAGCGATCTGGAACCCTCGCTTGCGTTCGACCGGCGGTCGCTTCTTTCCTAAAGATGGTCATCTGGATTTCAATCCTAGAATCCTAGAAAGATTTGGCTGGGAGATTTTTCGAAAGATTGTCCGTCATGAGTTGTGTCACTACCATCTCTACTATATGAAAAAGGGCTATCGCCACCAGGATCAAGATTTCAAGGCCTTACTCAAAAAGGTAGACGGCTTGCGGTATGCCCCTTCAGTTGATAAGGGAAACTATAAGATTTATGTTTGTACGAGCTGTGGGCAAGAATTCAGGAGAAAGCGGCAGATTGATCTGCAAAAGTACCGCTGTGGTCGGTGTCGAGGACTACTTAAGTATCAAGGGACAATTGATCCAGGAAATCGGCCTTGAGTCGGATGACAGTGACTTGATTTCGGGATATACTGTTCTAAAATAATAGGAGGTATGCCCTTGAATCCAACTTTTTATAAATTACGTCGAGGCAGAATCGTTTTCGGAGTATTTGCTGGACTAGCGGATCGATTTGGGCTCGATGCAAACCTATTGCGTTTTCTCTTTGTGCTCTTTAGTATCTTTCATGCTTATGGGCTTGTAGGCTTGGCTATTTATTGCCTATGTGCCTTCTCCTTGCCGTATAAAGAAGATCTTGAAAGAGAAAAGTATGGCCTCGGACCTCGCAAACGGAAGGATGCACAAGTAATCAAAGACGATGATCCATTCTTTTAAAGAATTTTCATGAATCGAATAAGAATGTGAGGCTGGGACAAAAGTCCTAGCCTCTCAATTGTCTTTGGATTATCGAGCAAGACGCAGTGGTTGAGTGAGCTCTACTACGCTGATTTCATCAGCTTTTACAGCCCTACTCAACTGTGCGGAGGTGGGACGACGAAATCGAATTCTAACGAATTACCGATTTCTGTCCCACTCTCATCTTTTTTTTCAAATGAAGAAACGATAGAAATATGGGATAACAAGGATAAAGAGAAACATCAAAGAGTACTGGAATGAGTGTGAGAATAATAGCATCAGTTTTGATACTAAAAAAAGATGCTTGAGCAAGTCTTACCTGGGATAATTTGCTATAATAGTAAGAGAAAACAAAAAGGGAGAAGCCTATGGCAATAACAGTCCGAGATTTAATTGATAAGCTTCGTTTGAAGGTTGTGTACGGCAATGAAAGCCTATTTGAAAAAGAAATCACAACGGCAGATATTTCACGTCCTGGACTTGAAATGACAGGATATTTTGATTACTATACTCCAGAACGAATTCAATTGGTTGGGATGAAAGAGTGGTCTTACCTCATCAAGATGACCTCCCACAATCGTCACCAAGTTTTGAGAAAGATGTTCCAGCCGGAAACACCGGTACTCATCATCGCGCGGGATCTAGAGGTTCCTGAAGAAATGCTCCGTGCTGCAGAGGAAAAGCAAATCGCGATTTTAAGCAGTCGCGTTCCAACTAGTCGCCTATCTGGTGAACTATCAAGCTACCTAGATTCTCTCCTTGCGGAAAGAACTAGTGTCCATGGTGTCTTGATGGATATCTATGGCATGGGGGTTCTGATCCAAGGAGATAGTGGAATCGGGAAGAGTGAGACTGGTTTAGAGCTCGTCAAACGAGGGCATCGTTTGGTAGCAGATGACCGGGTAGATGTCTTCGCCCGTGATGAGATGACCTTGTGGGGTGAGCCTGCTGAAATTCTACGTCATATGCTAGAGATTCGGGGAGTAGGGATCATTGATGTTATGAGTCTCTATGGTGCCAGTGCTGTGAAAGATTCTTCACAGGTTCAAATCGCGGTCTATTTAGAAAACTACACCAAGGAACAAACCTACGATCGTCTTGGCAATAATGCAGAAGAAATTGAGTTCTGTGGAGTGACTATTCCAAGAATTCGCATCCCTGTTAAGACAGGTCGCAATATTTCCGTTGTCATTGAGGCAGCAGCAATGAACTACCGCGCCAAAGAAATGGGATATGATGCTACTAAAACCTTTGAAGATCGATTGACCCAGTTGATTGATCAGAATGAGGTGAAAGTATGAATCCAGTAGCCATTCAACTTGGTCCCTTTAGCATTCGCTGGTATGCGATTTGTATCGTCCTCGGTCTCCTTTTGGCGGTTATCCTGTCTATGAAAGAAGCCCCTCGTAAAGGGATAGAGTCAGACGATATTATTGATTTCATTCTGATTGCTTTTCCAGTAGCGATCATAGGGGCCCGTCTTTACTATGTTATTTTTCAATGGTCTTATTACAGGGAACACCCAGGAGAGATTTTTGCCGTATGGAACGGTGGGATTGCTATCTATGGTGGACTCCTGGCAGGGGCTCTAGTCCTCTACCTATTTTCACGCAGTCGTTTGATTGACCCAGTTGATTTTTTAGATATCGCTGCACCGAGTGTCATGATTGCTCAAAGTATTGGCCGTTGGGGCAATTTTGTTAACCAAGAAGCCTACGGAGCCATTGTTAAGAATTTAGATTATTTACCTTCTTTCATTCGGAATCAGATGTTTATTGATGGACATTACCGTCAACCGACCTTCTTATATGAATCTTGTTGGAACTTGCTTGGTTTTGTGCTGATTCTTTACTTGCGTCGTCGTCCGAAACTTTTGAGAAAGGGCGAAATTACTGCTTTCTATCTGATCTGGTATGGCTTTGGTCGAATGATTATTGAAGGAATGCGGACAGATAGCTTGATGTTTTTGGGAATTCGAGTATCACAATGGCTTTCCCTGATCCTCATCCTACTTGGTATCAGCATCATGATCTATCAACGAAAAAAGAATGCACCATTTTATAGAACGGAAATAGATTAAGGAGAAAAGAAATGTTTATTGAAATTGCCTATGGGCTTTTAGGGTTAGCTTTAGTAGTTTTGGTCATCTACTTGATTATCTTGTTTTCAAAGATTGGAAAAGTTGTAGATGAGACTCAGGTAACGATTAAGACCTTGACATCAGATGTGAATGTAACCTTACACCAAACCAATGAGTTGTTAGCAAAAGTGAATGTTTTGACAGAAGATTTGAATCAAAAAGTTGCAACCATTGATCCACTCTTCACAGCAGTAGCAGATTTATCTGTATCTGTGTCAGATCTGAATGATCAAGCACGTCAGATTAGCAAAAAAGCTGTCGTTGTTGGTGGAAAGACCGTTAAAACATCTGTCGGATTAAAAGCAGCTCGCATGGCTATGAAATTATTTAAATAAGAAAAGAGGTACCTTATGGGACGTTTATCATCATTATTAATTGGAACGATCACTGGCGCATCCGCAGCCTACTTCCTGACAACCAAAAAAGGGAAAGAGTTGACTGGCAAAGTGAAAGGTTTTGTAAAAGAATACCAAGAGAATCCACAAGAAGTTCATGATTCTGTGAAACAATCTGCAATGGAACTATCCAAGCAAGCATCAGACGCTATTCAGCAAACCAAGGAAAAAGTTGAAAGTGGCGAGATCAACAAAGACACTGTTATCGAGACAGTGAAAGATAAGACACAGGATGTGGTAGAATTTTCACAAGATGCTATCCAAACGATTAAGGAAAAAATCCAGCAAAAGACCGGCAATCAAGCAAGTCCTTTCCAGCCTAAACAGGAAAAAGAAAGTGAAGAGATTGTCCTTGAATTAGAAGAAACAGCTATTCCAGAAGTGGAAGAAGAGATCAAAGAAACAGCTGTAGAAGAAGAATAAAATAATCCCTCACCAATGGTGAGGGATTTCTTTTATGAAATGACAAACGAGGATGGGAAATGCCAAAAAGCCTCCCGAAGGAGGCTAAAAATGTAATCTTAGTCCTTTTTCCGTTTCAACTGGAAAATGCGGAAAGCTTGGATACTTCCCAAACTACAAGCAATTGCTGAGGCAAAAGCAAAGAAGGTATTCATCTTCATTGATAAAAAGACGAAACTAAATAAAACAGTTAAGACACAAAACACAGCAATATTAAGGAAAAATAGTAGCTCACTTAATTGCGGAGCTGGTTCAGTATCAAGGTTAAAATCATAATTAGTTGTTGTATTCTCTTGTTGAAGAGGGATTTCGACATAGTCGTATTCTTCAACAACTCTAAGTTTTCTTGCGGGCATATTTCTCTCTCCTAACAGTACTCTATTATTTTAACACGTTTTCAAGCATAGAAATGTTACAAAACTGTTACAATTTTTACAAAATTAAGAAATTCAGAGAGCAAAATGACTTTTTTGGTATAATAGTTTTCATGAAAAAGATAATTATTACAGCTACAGCTGAAAGTATTGAACAGGTTCAAGCCCTTCTGGAAGTAGGTGTGGACCGTATTTATGTCGGAGAAAAGGAATTTGGATTACGACTTCCTCACACTTTCTCGTATGACGAATTAAGTCGAATTTCTGATCTAGTCCATGCGGCAGGTAAGGAAATGACAGTGGCTGTCAATGCCTTGATGCACCAAGACATGATGGATCGTATCAAACCATTTTTAGATTTCCTTGCTTCGATTAACGTCGATTATATCACGGTAGGAGATGCAGGCGTCTTTTATGTATTGAAGCGGGATGGCTACAGCTTTAAAACCATTTATGATGCTTCAACTATGGTGACAAGTAGCCGTCAGATTAATTTCTGGGGACAAAAGGCTGGTGCTTCAGAAGCTGTTCTTGCTCGAGAAATCCCATCTGCAGAGCTTTTCAAGATGCCAGAAATCATAGAGATTCCTGCTGAAGTATTGGTTTATGGGGCCAGTGTGATTCACCATTCCAAACGCCCTCTTTTGCAGAATTACTACAATTTTACGCACATCGATGACGAAAAGACGAGAGAGCGCGATCTCTTTTTGGCAGAACCAGGAGATCCAGAAAGCCACTATTCTATCTTTGAGGACAAGCATGGAACTCATATTTTTGCCAATAATGACCTGGATTTGATGACCAAACTCTCTGAGTTAGTCGAACATGGTTTTACCCACTGGAAGTTAGAGGGGATTTATACACCTGGTCAAAACTTTGTGGAAATTGCCAAGTGTTTTGTGAAAGCACGAGAGCTTCTAGAAGCTGGGACCTTCACATCTGATCAAGCCTTCTTATTGGATGAGCAGATTCACCAATTGCATCCTAAGAATCGTTTCCTTGACACTGGATTTTATGATTACGATCCAGACATGGTTAAATAAAGGAGAAAAGCCTGCCAGGAGTACGGGCCTTCCTTTTTGGTGATGGTAAAGAATGAGAATTGTCAAAACAATTCCCAAACCATTGCCTTTCAACTGAATTTGCTATAAAATAGACAAGATTGATAATCTAACTAATATACTTGTAATATACTAGGAGATATGATGACTAAACAATTGAAACGTCCTGAGGTTCTATCACCTGCGGGAACACTTGAAAAACTAAAGGTTGCTGTGCGCTATGGTGCGGATGCAGTCTTCATCGGTGGTCAGGCCTATGGTCTTCGTAGCCGTGCAGGGAACTTCACTTTCGAGCAAATGGAAGAAGGTGTCCAATTTGCGGCTAAGTATGGTGCCAAGGTCTATGTTGCAGCCAATATGGTCATGCATGAAGGAAATGAAGTTGGAGCTGGTGAATGGTTCCGTCGCTTACGGGATATCGGAATCGCAGCGGTCATTGTTTCAGACCCTGCATTGATTACCATTGCAGCGACAGAAGCACCTGGCTTGGAAATTCACCTCTCTACTCAAGCTAGTGCCACCAACTATGAAACCCTCGAGTTTTGGAAAGACTTGGGCTTGACACGGGTCGTTTTGGCTCGGGAAGTTTCGATGGAAGAACTAGCGGAAATTCGTAAGCGGACGGACGTTGAGATTGAAGCCTTTGTTCACGGAGCAATGTGTATCTCCTACTCTGGCCGTTGTACTTTGTCTAATCATATGAGTATGCGGGATGCCAACCGTGGCGGATGTTCCCAATCTTGTCGTTGGAAGTATGATCTCTATGATATGCCATTTGGCCAAGAACGTAAGAGTCTCAAAGGGGAAATCCCTGAAGAATTCTCGATGTCAGCTGTGGATATGTCGATGATTGACCATATCCCTGATATGATTGAAAATGGAGTGGACAGCCTCAAGATTGAAGGTCGGATGAAGTCCATTCACTATGTCTCTACTGTAACGAACTGCTACAAGGCAGCTGTTGATGCTTATTTGGAAAGTCCTGAAAAGTTTGAAGCGATTAAGCAAGACTTGATTGATGAAATGTGGAAGGTTGCCCAACGTGAGTTGGCTACAGGATTCTATTACGGAACACCGTCTGAAAATGAGCAACTGTTTGGGGCTCGTCGGAAGATTCCAGAGTACAAGTTTGTCGGAGAAGTGGTAGCCTATGATGCGGACAAGCAAATTGCGACCATTCGACAACGGAATGTTATCAATGAAGGAGACCAAGTGGAATTTTACGGGCCTGGGTTCCGTCATTTTGAAACAGTCATTGAAGATTTGCATGATGCCAAGGGCAATAAAATTGATCGGGCTCCAAATCCGATGGAGTTATTGACCATTCATATGTCAACTCCAGTTGAACCAGGTGATATGATCCGTGCTCTTAAAGAAGGCTTGATCAACCTCTATAAAGAGGATGGAACCAGCCAAACAGTTCGTGCATAAAACGTAAAAAAAAAACACCGCATGCTTCCCGAGCTTGGAAGTTTACGGTGTTTTTTGTTGTGCGATTCGAATCGTATGTGGAACGAGACTAATCTTTTGAATGTCAGAAATTCGAATGATGGTTGACATACTCTTTTTAAAATTCTTGACAATAAGTTGTTTTCGTTCCTGATCATATTTAACGATATCGCCTGTAAAACTCTTATTTTGGAAGATGACATGGACTCCTTGTTTTTTTCGAAGGGCCAGTTCAATAATCTGAATCGTTTTACCATCCTCTAAAGGAGCTGGTAGAGAGGTTTTATCGTTGAAAAATTCATTGGCTCGGTCCTTGAGAAGCTCAAGAAATCTTTTCATAGCATAATTCTCCATAAGTTGATACAATATATTATAGAAAATTTCATTCATTTTGTAAAATTTTTTACGAATTATTAAGGTGAAAGACATTGAAAGGAGTATTAAATGGCAGATTTTAGTTTTGAAATTGAAGAACAACTCTTGGTCTTATCTGAAAATGAAAAAGGATGGACCAAGGAGTTAAACCGGGTTAGCTTTAATGGAGCACCTGCCAAGTATGATATCCGAACTTGGAGCCCTGACCATACGAAGATGGGCAAGGGGATCACTTTGACCAACGAAGAATTCCAAGTTTTGCTAGATGCATTTAAACAGTAACAGGCTGAGTAAGAAAGAGAGTGGGACAGAAATCGGTAATTTGTTAGAATTCGATGTCGTCGTTCCACCTCCGCACAGTTGAGTAGGGCTGTAAAAGCTGATGAAATCAGCGTGGTAGAGCCCACTTAACCACTGCGTCTTGCTCGATAATCCAAAGACAATTGAGAGGCTAGGACTTTTGTCCCATCCTCTTTTTTGATGCTTTCTATAATTATAGTTTGAAACTATATCCCTTTCAAGAAAACAAGATTAACGCAAATCATTGTGGATGATGGGATGGACTGTTATAATAACCTTATTCGTTTATCTCATGTAGCATTTATAGGAAAGGAATCCATATGTCAGATTTACTAAGTATTTATAAAGAATTGCAAGCTAAAAAATGGGTAGACTTGAGTCACCAAATCAATGCAGAAAGTCCACACTTCCCAGCCCTTCCTGCTTTGCAACAAGAAGACCTTTTCACATTAAAAGATGGCTTCCATGTCCAAAAATTTACAGTGGTTGGTCAATACGGAACGCATATTGATGCACCAATTCACTTTGTAGAAGGTGGTCGTTGGTTGGATGAGATTGATCTCAAAGATCTCCTCTTGCCACTCTATGTTATCGACAAGTCTAAAGAAGTAGCCGCGAATCCAAACTTTATCTTGAGCAAACAAGATATCTTAGATTTTGAAGCTGAACATGGACCAATTGCAGAAGGTGCTTTTGTTGCCTTTCGTAGTGATTGGTCAAAACGCTGGCCAGATCAAGAGGCTATGCGTAACCTCGATGAAAATGGGGTTCAACAAAGTCCTGGATGGAGCCGTGAAGCCTTGGAATTTTTGATTCATGAACGCCATGTCAAGGCTGTGGGTCATGAAACCTTCGATACAGATGCTGGTATTCCAGCAGCAGAACACGGCTTGGTCAATGAATACTACCTTTTGGAGCAAAATATCTACCAAGTAGAAGTCTTGAACCACTTGGATCAAGTGCCAGCCATAGGTGCCTTGATTTCAATTGCCTTCCCTCACTGGGACAAGGCAACTGGTTCACCTGTCCGTGCCATTGCTATCTTGCCTTAAATAAACAGAGCCTGAAGCGTATCTTCGGGCTCTTTTATATGGATGTTGAAATCTATTTTTGAATCTGATGGTTATCTTATCAAACCTTCTTATCTTACAAAAATGTAAGGAAAGAAAGTTAAAATGAAAGATTAGACTATGGTAGCTCCAATGATGATCCATTAAAATAAAAACAGAAGAAAAAGGCTTGTCAAACAAACCTTTTCTGATATTAGCGCATGGTAACGAATTCTTCGGATCCAGTTGGATGAATAGCGACAGTTGCATCGAAATCGGCTTTTGTAGCTCCCATCTTGATAGCAACAGCAAATCCTTGGATCATTTCGTCCACCCCATACCCAAGACCATGGAGACCGACAACGGTTTCTTCCGGTCCTACAGTGATGAGTTTAAATTTAGCCAACTGACGATGCTGGGTCACTGCTGAATACATAGAGGCGAAACTTGAAGTATAGACCTTGATAGCGTCTTTTCCATATTGTTTTTCGGCTTCTTCTTGAGTGAGACCGACTGTACCAATCGCTGGATGAGAAAAGACAACGGTCGGAATGGTTGCGTAGTCCATTTTAGCATCGGTTTTTCCATTAAAGAGACGTTCGGATAGGGTACGCCCTGCCTTGATAGCGACAGGAGTTAATTCTTTTTCGCCCGTGACATCTCCAAGAGCATAGATGCCAGGAACAACCGTATTCTGGTATTCATCTACTGCAATGAATCCTTTTTCATTTAAGGTGACGCCTGCAGCTTCTAGATTGAGGTCTTGGACGTTTGGTTTGCGCCCAGTCGCCCAGATGACATGATCAGCAACAAAAGATGTTTGGTCTTCAAAATAAACTCGGATTTGACCATTTTCTTCCTTCGTGAGTCGGACAGGAACCTTGTGAGGATGGAGAGGCAATCCTTGTTTATCCATCTCCTCCATTAAGCCATCGACAATGTAAGAATCAAACTTTCTTAAGGGACGATCACCTCGAACGAAGAGGTCTGTCTTAACACCAAGGGCATGGAGGACACCGGCTAGTTCTACCGCAATGTAGCCAGCGCCAATAATGGCAACTGATTTTGGTAGTTCTTCCCAAGCAAAGACATCGTCAGAGGTTTCTCCTAGTTCTGCTCCAACTAGATCTGGGATGTAAGCATGAGCCCCTGTAGCGATCACAATGTGTTTAGCCTTGATGGTTTCCCCGTTGACTTCAACTGTATGGGCGTCGACAAAGCGTGCGCGACCTTGGATATACTCCACACCATTTCGTTTAAAACTACCATCATAAGAAGAACGAGCCCGATCAATATAGGCTTCGCGATTTTTTCTTAAGGTCGCAAAATCAAAATGGGTCTGTTCAGAAGTAAACCCATAATCTGGACCGTAATCACGAATGGCTTCAGCAATTTGGGCGCCATACCACATAATTTTTTTAGGGACACATCCTTTGTTAACGCAGGTTCCACCTAGCTGCTTTTCTTCAATAACAGCAGCGCGGGCTCCATGTTCTCCAGCTCGGTTCATGGTAGCAATCCCTCCGCTACCTCCACCAATGGAGATAATATCAAATTCTTTCATGGTCAGTACTCCTTTGTTGATTTACACTTTCATTGTAACAACAAAGGTTACAAAAATCAAGAAATTACCATCGTTGAATAGGAGGAGAAAACAAGATAGCAAAAAAAACGTGCAAAACAGATGATTCTGAATTGAAAAATGAGGAAATATGATATACTAAACTTATAAATTGAAACGCTTTCGAATACTGGAGGAAAGAAATGAAGAAATTTAAAAAATGGCAAATTATTACAGCGACAGGTGCTGCAATAGCAGTTGTAGGAATGGGGAGCTGGCTTGCTTTTGGAAAATCAGGTAGTGGCCCTGAAGAAATGGTCGATATGACACCTATGGTACAAACCGTGAAAGAAGGTTCGATTGCTTCCTCTGTTCTATTGACAGGTAAGGTCACAGCCAATCAAGAACAATATATTTACTTTGACGGAACCAAAGGAGATTTGCAATCCATCCTAGTGAATGTCGGGGATCAAGTAACCGCTGGCCAAGCTATTGTTCAATATAGTAGTACAGAAGCGCAATCTGCCTATGACGCGGCGGTACGTGCGGTCAATAAGGCAGATCGTCAATTGAACGATCTCTTGACCAATGGAGTGACAATTGATACAACAGGGGATGAGGAAGCAGATAGTAGTTCGGCCTCTCAAGCCCAACGCTCCTTGGATACACAAGTGGGTGATTTGCGCGATGCTCGTGCAGATGCAGTAGCCAATATGGAAAAAGCCAAGGCCTTGTTGGATGCTACAACCGTAAAAAGTAGTACAGATGGAACGGTTGTAGAAGTCAATAAAGATGTCTCCAAATCAACAACCGGAACCAATCAAACCCTGGTTCATATCGTCAGCAATGGAAACCTTCAAGTAAAAGGTGAGTTGTCTGAGTACAATCTAGCCAACATTTCAGTTGGTCAGGAAGTGACCTTAACCTCTAAGGTCTATCCTGGGAAAAAATGGACTGGAAAGATTAGCTACGTTGCCAACTATCCGACAGATGCTGGTCAGGCTGGTGCAAATGCCGCAGGTTCTGGACAAGGAACAGGGGGAGCTAAATATCCGTTTACGGTCGATATTACCAGTGAGATTGGTGATTTGAAACAAGGTTTCTCTGTCAATATTGAAGTAAAAAGTTCAACCATCCATCCTTTAGTTCCTGTGACAAGTGTCTTATCAGACGGCGATCAAAGCTATGTTTGGACGATTGAAGCTGGCAAGGCTAAAAAAGTCAATGTTACCTTAGGAAATGCAGATGCAGAAAATCAAGAAGTCTTATCTGGTTTGAAGAAAGATGCGCAAGTGATCATCAACCCTTCTGGAGATTTGGAAGATGGGAAAGAGGTCGGAAAATATGACAAAATTGATTGAGCTGAAAAACATCAATAAAAGTTATCAAAATGGCGATCAAACCCTACAGGTATTAAAGGATATCCATTTAGATGTGGAAGAAGGGGAATTTCTAGCTATTATGGGACCTTCCGGTTCTGGGAAATCTACCCTAATGAATATCATTGGTCTTCTGGATCGTCCGACCAGCGGTGAGTACAGGCTAGAGGGGGAAGAGGTAGGAAATCTTAGTGAGAAGAAATTAGCCCAGGTTCGCAATGAGCAAATAGGCTTTGTCTTCCAACAATTCTTTCTCCTATCGAAACTCAATGCCTTTCAAAATGTCGAGCTTCCCTTGATTTATGCAGGAGTAAATCCTTCTAAAAGAAAAGAATTAGCTGAACAATTTTTAAAGAAAGTTGAGCTAGATACGCGGATGCACCACCTTCCTTCGGAATTGTCTGGAGGGCAAAAACAACGGGTGGCCATCGCGCGTGCTTTGGTCAATCATCCTTCTATTATCTTAGCGGATGAACCAACAGGAGCTCTTGACTCCAAGACCGGCGATCAGATTATGGAGCTTTTGACAGCCCTCAATCAAGAAGGAAAAACCGTTATCATGGTGACCCATGAAACGGAGATTGCTGCCTATGCCAAACGTCAGATTGTCATTCGAGATGGAGTGATTTCTTCGGATAGCCGCAACGAAAGGAGGGCCTGATGCAGAACTGGAAATTCGCCATTAGTTCCATTATGGGACATAAAATGAGATCGTTCTTAACCATGGTAGGGATTATCATCGGGGTTGCCTCAGTCGTTGTCATCATGGCTCTCGGAGATGGGATGAAAGCGGGAGTGACTAAGACCTTTACCAAGGATCAACAATATGTTCAGATTTCCTATTCCGCCCGAAAGAGTGGCTACATGACTGGTTTTAATCTTGGCCCGGAACCTGTCTCAGAAGAAGGAGGCGCAGAAGGTGGTGGCGAAGGCGGTGTTGCCAGTGAAGAAGACCAAGGAATGTCACCGCCAGCTGGCTATGGAGAGGAAAGTAGCGAGGACGTTGACAACCCAATACTTGAAACACCACCCGTCGTTCAAGAAGAATGGGTCAAGGAATTGACCAAGATTCCTGGCATTGATGGCTACTATGTTGGTAATACGGCCAATGCCACTATCTCCTATCAGAAGAAAAAATCTGAAGGGGTCAATATCATGGGAGTCAATGATACTTATTTCTCAGTAAGAAAATTTGAATTGGTTTCAGGAAGAAAACTGAATCCTTCAGATTATCAGAGTTTCTCACGGGTCATCATGTTGGATGAAGGCTTAGCTTCGACCTTATTTGAGACGGAAAGTGCCCTCAACCAAGTGGTTGCTGTCGGAGACAACAACTATCGGGTGGTAGGGATCTTCAAGGATCCAAATGCTGGATCTGCATTATACGGGGTTTCTTCTGGAGGAAGTGCCTTGATGGCCAATACCCAAGTAGCTTCAGAATTTGGAACAGAAGAAATTTCTACTATTGTGGTGCATATCCCGGATGTCAAACAGATTAAACCAACTGGGATCGAAGCGGCGAAAAAATTAACCGAGTTATCGGGAGTTCGCCAAGGAGAGTTCCAAATCTTTAACATGGATAGTATCTTGGAGCAGACCAATCAAATGCTCAGTATTATGACAACAGTCATCGGAGCGATTGCAGGAATCTCCCTTCTCGTTGGTGGGATTGGGGTCATGAATATCATGTTGGTATCTGTGACTGAGCGGACACGTGAAATCGGTCTGAGAAAAGCTCTTGGAGCTACTCGTGGAAAAATCTTGATTCAATTCCTCATCGAATCCATGGTCTTGACCATGATGGGAGGAATTCTCGGTCTGGGATTGGCCTATGGTGTCAATGCCCTCATCGCCACAGCTGCCGCAGGTGCTCTAGAAGGACCACCAGTCGTCTCCATGTCAGTGGCTATCGGAAGTATCATCTTTTCAGCTTGTGTCGGAATTGTCTTTGGTATCTTACCAGCAAGCAAGGCATCAAAACTCGATCCGATTGAAGCTCTTCGCTATGAATAAGGATGAATGACCTATATAGTTGACTCGGATGAAGTAAAATTTGATTATGAATGAATGGAATGTGATGGAAAAGGGAGAAGGAACCCTTTCCTTCCATTCCTTTTTTCATTTTTCCTGCTCAAGAATAGTGTATTTCCCCATCAAATATGATAAAATAGGGGAGAATAACTTAGGAGGTTCCAAATGACTACTGAACATATGGAAGAATTAAATGACCAGCAGATTGTCCGTCGTGAAAAGATGGCGGCCCTTCGTGAACAAGGAATCGACCCATTTGGAAAGCGATTCGAACGAACTGCAGATTCTGGTCAATTGAAAGAAAAATATTCAGAATTAGATAAAGAACAACTTCATGACTTGAACGAAACAGCCATTATTGCAGGCCGTCTTGTGACCAAACGTGGGAAAGGGAAGGTTGGTTTTGCCCACCTTCAAGACCGTGAAGGTCAGATCCAAATTTACGTTCGGAAAGACGCAGTTGGTGAAGAAAATTATGAAATTTTCAAAAAGGCTGACCTTGGAGATTTCCTTGGGGTAGAAGGAGAAGTGATGCGGACTGACATGGGTGAGCTTTCCATCAAAGCTACTCACATCACACACTTGTCTAAAGCCCTTCGTCCCTTGCCTGAAAAATTCCATGGCTTGTCTGATGTGGAAACCATCTACCGCAAACGCTACTTGGATTTGATTTCTAACCGTGAAAGCTTTAACCGCTTTGTAACCCGTTCGAAAATCATCTCAGAAATCCGTCGTTACTTGGATGGTCAAGGCTTCCTTGAAGTAGAAACGCCTGTCCTTCACAATGAAGCTGGTGGAGCATCTGCCCGTCCGTTTATCACTCACCACAATGCCCAAAACATTGACATGGTACTTCGGATTGCGACCGAACTTCACTTGAAACGCTTGATTGTTGGTGGAATGGAGCGCGTTTATGAGATTGGCCGTATCTTCCGTAACGAAGGAATGGATGCTACTCATAACCCTGAATTCACCTCCATCGAAGTCTACCAAGCCTATGCTGACTACCAAGATATTATGGACTTGACGGAAGGGATTATCCAACACGCTGCGAAAGCTATTCATGGGGATGGTCCTGTTAACTACCAAGGAACTGAAATCAAGATCAATGAACCATTCAAGCGTGTCCACATGGTGGATGCGATCAAGGAAATTGCTGGCGTTGATTTCTGGAAGGAAATGAGCTTTGAAGAAGCAGTAGCCCTTGCCAAAGAAAAACATGTGCCAGTTGAAAAACACTACACTGAAGTAGGTCACATCATCAATGCCTTCTTCGAAGAATATGTGGAAGAAACCTTGACACAACCAACCTTTGTCTATGGACACCCTGTAGCTGTATCTCCATTGGCCAAGAAGAATGATGAAGATCCTCGTTTCACGGATCGTTTTGAGCTCTTCATCATGACCAAGGAATATGCCAATGCCTTTACAGAATTGAACGACCCAATCGACCAATTGGAACGCTTCAAAGCGCAGGCACGCGCCAAAGAATTGGGAGACGATGAAGCGACTGGTATTGACTACGACTATATTGAAGCTCTTGAATATGGTATGCCACCAACAGGAGGACTCGGAATCGGTATCGACCGTCTCTGCATGCTCCTTACTGATACGACTACTATCCGTGACGTATTGCTCTTCCCAACTATGAAATAAGCTAAAAGAAAACACTGATCACAAGATCAGTGTTTTTGAATGTATACAGACTATTGTTTTACATAAGACAACTAGATGATTTTCAAAAAATATCTTTTATTTTTTTGTTATTTAAGAAGATTAAAAACTTTCCGCAGTGAGAAAAGTTCCTGAAACTAAATTGTTTCAGGAACTCGGGAGTTTTGGAACCTTAGGTCCAAAACTAAGTCATGGAACTTCTTCGAAGTTCGCTGACGTCCGCATTCACCTAAGGAAAGTTTCTAAGTGAACTTTGCCTCTATTCTAAAACAATTATCTTGCAATCAGTGTTTTTAAGTCTCCAAATAAGAGGTATCATTCCAAGTTTCTAAGTAAAAGTGCTCAAAATCATCTGTTGTCAAAATGGTCACACTAGCATTGTTGAGGCCACCGTTTTTACGGAGTTCCTCTGCTTTATAGCCAAGTAGGGTCCGAATGGAAGCTGTTAAATTCGCCCCATGTCCAACGATAAGAACGGTATCGAACTCTTTTCCTTTCAGGCTTTTCACAAAATCACAGGTACGCTTGGTTGTTTCAGAAACGGATTCTGCCTCAAATAGGTCGTGATGGAATTGTGATAGATCGTGTCGGAAAGCCTTCATTTCCTCAGGATAGAGAGCTTTCAACTCCACAATTTTTCCACCTTCTAGCCTACCAAGCTGCCATTCCCGTAGAGCAGGAGTCTCTTGGAGGGAGGTAGGATGCTGATTTTGCTTGAGGAGGATTTGAGCAGTATGGACGGCTCTAGGCAAATCGCTTGAATAAGCCGCATCAAAGCGTGTTTGAGATAGATGCCGACCCAAGGCTTCTAACTGCTGTATGGAAGATTCTAAAAGCGGGGAGTCGCCGTTTGCCCCTTGGATACGGCCCTCCTCGTTCCACTCAGTGCGTCCATGACGGACAAAATATAGTTTCATAGTAGTTTTATCCTTTACTCGACCAAGTCCTCGAAGCTAGCCTTGACCAAATCAGCTAAATCTTGCGCCTTGATTTGAATACTGTGACCAACTTCACCTGCAGAGACAATCATCTGATCAAGTTGCAAGGCAGATTGGTCAATGAAAATGGGGTAGTTGTGTTTTTGTCGAATGCCAACAGGATTATTGGCCCCGTGAACATAGCCTGTTGTTTTTTCTAAATCTTTCTGTGGAATCATACTGACTTTTTTATTGCCAGATAGTTTGGCCAATTTTTTCTCTGACAAGTGCGCAGAGATGGGAACAATTCCGATAACAGGACCAGTTTTATCACCTGTAAGGGCCAGTGTCTTATAAATTTGCTCAGTCCTAATCCCTTCTGGAATCATTCCCTTAAGGGCATTAATTTGTAGTCCTGTATGGGGGATTTTTGCTTTTTGTAAGATTTGTTCAACCAATGTTTTTTTTACTTTTTGTTTTTTTGCCATCTTACTGTTGTCTTTCTCTAAATTTTCTAATATTATATCATACTCTTTGAGTTGCAGTTTAAGAGAAAAAGAGGCGTCTGCCTCTTTTAATTCTTTTCTACTGTAAATAGTTTTCGGTAGATTTTTTCTTGATCTTGTGTAGGTGCAATCTGGTTTAAGTCCAAGTAGTGGGTGAAGCCATTCAATTGCCCCTGAGAGGTGTACTGGTGAAGATCATACTCATCATCAGTAGATGGAGCTGCATTGTAATAGCCATCATCATACCCATAAGTTGGAATCCAGAGGGCGGTAAATTTATCAGTGGAGATACTATGTTCTTCCATGAAATAGGTCCCAATATAGATTCCGATATTTTTGGCTCCCAATGATGCTAGCTTGGCACGGAAGGCTTCCACTCCAGCGTTCATATCACCCATGGTTTTTTCTTCTACATCCAGCCAATAATA
Organism: Streptococcus australis; assembly: GCF_047463015.1. Classification (GTDB taxonomy): domain Bacteria; phylum Bacillota; class Bacilli; order Lactobacillales; family Streptococcaceae; genus Streptococcus; species Streptococcus australis_F. The sequence goes on from NZ_JASHER010000003.1 coordinate 22,811, forward strand.
GGTTGGTTTGTATTTTTTGGATGCCTGATAGAACTCTTCTGCTTCCTTTTCCATTTCTTTCTTGTCCTTGGCAGCTACGTAAGCATATACCGCAACTGGAATATCTCGTTTTTGAAACTCTTTAATATGAGTTTCGTATGATTTGTCTATTCCATTTAAATAAGTCGCAGCATTTTCTTTTTTAGCTTGAGCGCCACTATGAACGCGAACAATGACTCCAGAAACATTCTGTGCTAAGAGATCATAATCAATCTCGCTTGGCAATTGCCAACCAGAGATGTCAATAATTGGTCGATTCAAAAATTCTTGATCTAGTTCTTCTACTGAGTCAGAAGAAGAACTAGATGGGAGTTTTGATTGATTGGTTTTCTTTGCCTCTTGTGTAGTCTTGCTTCTAGCAAGTTGATTCCTTTGAATATCTGCTACTGTTTTAGAAATGAGCAGAAAGGAAAAGATGCTTAGGAAAAAGACGAAGAGGACAATTGGTTTAATCCTTTTTCTCATACAGAATCATTTTACCGCAAAAGATGGAAAAAGGCAAAACAAAGGGTCTGAAAGCGCAAAAACAAACGATTGTCGTAAAAATGCGGATTACTTTTTTGGACTAAGCTAGTAGGAGGAAAAAAAAGGGCTAGACTGATCTGATTAATCCTCTATGACAGGTGAAAACCGAATCTTATTTGGTATTTCCTTTTTTTTACTATTGAAAGGTGATATAATGAAGACTGAAAATTAGAAGTATGGGTGTTACATGAAATTAGAAAAACGTCATTTTTTAAACTATTCAATCCTGATTCCGTACCTCCTTTTGTCAATATTAGGATTGATTATTGTCTACTCGACAACGAGTGCATTAGCCATCCAAAAAGGAGTTAGTCCTTTTGGGATGATCAAAAGCCAGGGAATCTTTTTTGTTCTGAGTTTGGTTACCATTCTCTTTATCTATAAGGTAAAATTGAATAACCTTAAGAAAAAGGCTTTCATTGGGATTGTTATCATTGCGGAGACGATCCTTCTCTTGCTATCGCGTTTTATCACAGACACGGTGAATGGGGCGCATGGGTGGTTGAATTTTGGAGGTTTCTCTATTCAGCCAGCTGAGTACTTGAAAATTATCCTAGTTTGGTATTTGGCCTTAGTTTTCTCTAAAAAGCAAGAAGAGATTCAGCAATATGATTACCAGGCACTTACCCATAATCAATGGATTCCTCGTGATTTGGCAGATTGGCGTTGGATGGTGCTCTTCTTGATCGCTATTGTAGTCATCATGCCAGACTTAGGAAATGCGACCATTCTCGCACTAACAACTTTAATCATGATTAGTGCAAGTGGGATAGCCTACCGCTGGTTCTCAAGCTTATTAGCTATGCTAGTGGGGGGATCGACTGTTCTCCTTTATTCCATTCAGTTAATTGGGGTTGAGAGATTTTCTAAAATCCCTGTTTTTGGATATGTAGCGAAACGTTTCAGTGCTTTTTATAACCCCTTTAATGATTTATCAGATTCTGGACACCAATTGGCCAATTCCTATTACGCCATGAGTAATGGGGGCTGGTTTGGCTTAGGTCTTGGAAATTCGATTGAAAAGCAAGGGTATTTGCCAGAAGCACATACAGACTTTGTCTTTTCGATCGTCATTGAAGAACTTGGTTTTGTGGGAGCTAGTCTCATCTTAGCCTTGTTGTTCTTCTTAATTTTGCGTATTATTCTTGTGGGGATACGGGCTAGAGATCCATTTAATTCGATGATGGCCATCGGTATAGGAGGGATGCTTCTGACTCAAACCTTTATTAATATTGGTGGGATTTCTGGGTTGATTCCTTCGACAGGGGTGACCTTCCCCTTCCTATCACAAGGAGGAAATAGTTTGTGGGTCTTATCTATTGCGATTGCCCTTGTCTTGAATATTGATGCGAGTGAAAAGCGCGCCCGGGCTATTCAAGAGGCCCCTTCTTACGAGAAGCCTCAGAAAATCCAAAGCTATTACTAAACCGGAGTGAGTAAAGAAAGGAGTTATCATGACTTTACAAAAACTAGAGAGCTATACCAACAAAGAGATTATCAAAGAAGAAGTTGAGATTTTAACCACTATTTTAGAAGACATTGCTAAAAATTTGGTGAGTCCAGAAACCTTTGATAAGATTCTTGAATTGAAAAAACTATCTGTCTCAAAAGACTATTTAAAATTGGATCAAATTGTTAGAGAGCTATCAAATGAAGAGATGATCGTGATTTCTCGATACTTTGCCATTCTCCCCTTATTGATTAATATCTCTGAAGATGTCGATTTGGCTTTTGAAATCAATCATCAGAATAATGTGGGACAGGACTATCTAGGGAAACTATCGTCAACCATCCGCCAGGTGGCTGAGACTGAAAATGCTCAGGAAATTTTGGAACGCCTCAACGTGGTACCAGTATTGACAGCTCATCCGACCCAAGTGCAACGGAAAACCATGTTGGACCTAACCACTCAGATTCACAGCCTTTTGCGCCAACACCGGGATGTAAAAGCAGGCTTGATGAACGAGACCAAATGGTACAATAATTTGCGTCGAAATATTGAAATTATGATGCAAACCGATATGATCCGTGAAAAGAAACTCAAGGTAACAAATGAGATTACCAATGTCATGGAATACTATAATAGTTCCTTCCTTCAGGCTGTTCCTAACTTAATGTTGGAATACAAACGTCTTGCCAAGGAGCAAGGGATCGAGTTACAGCAACCTAAACCGATTACGATGGGAATGTGGATTGGTGGAGACCGGGATGGGAATCCTTTTGTAACTGCTGAGACCTTGAAGCGATCAGCTACCATTCAAAGTGAAGTTATTCTAAACTACTATATTCAGAAAATATCTAGCCTATATCGGAATTTCTCCCTTTCTACCAATCTTTCAAAAACCAGTCAAGCGGTTGAAGAGATGGCGGCCCGTTCGAGTGATACCTCTGTCTTTAGAGAGAAGGAACCCTACCGTCGAGCCTTCCATTATATTCAATCCAAATTGGTCCAAACCTTATTGAATATTAAGGAATGGTCAGTAGTTGGCTCAACAGTAGATGAGCGCCATCCGATTGAACGTCTTCTCGGTGCTCACACCCATCAACAAGGAGTGGTTTCCGATTATATTGGTACCCGTATCAGTGGTGCTATCCAAGAGTTGGCAGAAGATCGTCCTCCTTATTACGAAACAGTTGAAGAATTTAAACAGGATTTGACCCTGATTCAAGAATCATTGATTGAAAATAAGGCAGAGGCTTTAATCTCAGGTGAGTTTGCTGAGTTATTAGAAGCAGTAGAAGTCTTTGGATTCTTCTTGGCTTCGATTGATATGCGTCAAGATTCGAGTGTCCATGAAGCCTGTGTTGCAGAACTATTAAAGGAAGCAGGGATTAATGATCACTACAGTGATTTATCAGAAGACGAAAAGTGCGAGTTGTTGTTACAAGAGTTGTTAGAAGATCCTCGGATTTTATCTGCTACCCATGCAGAAAAATCAGAATTGCTTGAGAAAGAATTAGCTATTTTCCAAACAGCGCGTGAATTAAAAGACCGCTTAGGAGAAGATGTCATTCGTCAAACCATTATTTCTCACGCGACCAGTGTATCTGATATGCTTGAGTTGGCCATCATGTTGAAAGAAGTGGGACTGATTGATAAGGAAAGCGCACGTGTGCAAATTGTTCCCCTCTTTGAGACGATCGAAGACTTAGATCAGTCTGAGGATACGATGAGAAAGTATCTTTCACTTCCAATAGCTAAACGCTGGATTGCTTCTAAGAATAACTACCAAGAAATTATGCTTGGTTATTCAGATAGTAACAAAGACGGTGGTTATCTATCTTCTTGTTGGACTCTTTATAAGGCCCAACAACAATTAACAGCGATTGGCGACGAATTTGGTGTCAAGATCACCTTCTTCCATGGCCGTGGTGGAACGGTTGGTCGTGGTGGTGGCCCAACCTATGAAGCTATCACCTCACAACCATTAAGATCCATTAATGACCGAATTCGTTTGACTGAGCAAGGTGAGGTCATTGGCAACAAATATGGGAATAAGGATGCAGCTTATTACAACTTAGAAATGTTGGTCTCTGCAACAATTAACCGGATGATTGCTAAGATGAAGAGTGAAAAGAGCATGTCCGATCAGTACAATGAGATTATGGATCAGATTGTCAATCGTAGCTATGATATTTATCGTGAACTGGTTTTTGGCAATGAACATTTCTATGATTACTTCTTCGAATCCAGTCCGATTAAGGCCATTTCTAGTTTCAATATTGGTTCCCGTCCAGCAGCCCGTAAGACCATCAAAGAAATCGGTGGTTTGCGTGCCATTCCATGGGTCTTCTCATGGTCACAGAGCCGCGTGATGTTCCCTGGCTGGTACGGTGTAGGATCCAGTTTTAAAGAATTTATTGATGCAGATCCTGAAAACATTGAAACCTTGCGTTATATGTACAAAAAATGGCCATTCTTCAAGTCCCTTCTTTCAAACGTAGACATGGTGCTCTCAAAAGCCAATATGAACATTGCATTTGAATATGCCAAGCTATGTGAAGAAGAGGAAGTTCGTGACATCTTCAATATTATCCTGGACGAGTGGCAATTGACTAAGGATGTTATTTTACAGATTGAAGGTCATGATGAACTCTTAGCTGAGAACCCTTATCTAAAAGATAGTTTAGATTATCGTATGCCATACTTTAATGTTCTAAACTATATTCAATTAGAATTAATTAAACGCCAGAGACGCGGCGAATTGCCTGCTGATCAGGACAAGTTGATTCATATCACGATTAATGGTGTCGCAACAGGATTGCGTAATTCTGGTTAATCGTGAGCCCTTACAACCAATCCCGATTAAAGGGATTGGTTTTTTACTGGAATAAAGTGAAAATGATTGTGAAAAAACGCGAAAATTGGTCGCAAAGAATAAAATATCTAGCTGTTTATTTCAAAAAAGAAGTGGAAATGAGATTTCACAAACTTTCATTTGGATAAATTCCTTTAAGAAAAAAGAAATAAGAAAAAAAGCTAGTAAAACACTTGCAATTTAGACGAAATTTGATAAAATAGTAAGGAAAGTTAGACTGTATTGCCTACTGTCTATCTATAAAATATATTTTATTGGAGGCTTTTACTCAAATGGCAAAAGAAAAATACGATCGTAGTAAACCACACGTTAACATTGGTACTATCGGACACGTTGACCACGGTAAAACTACCCTAACTGCAGCTATCACAACTGTTTTGGCACGTCGCTTGCCTTCATCAGTTAACCAACCTAAAGACTATGCGTCTATCGATGCTGCTCCAGAAGAACGCGAACGCGGTATCACTATCAACACTGCGCACGTTGAGTACGAAACTGAAAAACGTCACTACGCTCACATCGACGCTCCAGGACACGCGGACTACGTTAAAAACATGATCACTGGTGCCGCTCAAATGGACGGAGCTATCCTTGTAGTAGCTTCAACTGACGGACCAATGCCACAAACTCGTGAGCACATCCTTCTTTCACGTCAGGTTGGTGTTAAACACTTGATCGTCTTCATGAACAAAGTTGACTTGGTTGACGATGAAGAATTGCTTGAATTGGTTGAAATGGAAATCCGTGACCTTCTTTCAGAATACGATTTCCCAGGTGATGACCTTCCAGTTATCCAAGGTTCAGCTCTTAAAGCTCTTGAAGGTGATGCTAAATACGAAGACATCATCATGGACTTGATGAACACTGTTGATGAGTACATCCCAGAACCAGAACGCGATACTGACAAACCATTGCTTCTTCCAGTCGAAGACGTATTCTCAATCACTGGACGTGGTACTGTAGCATCAGGACGTATCGACCGTGGTATCGTTAAAGTCAACGACGAAATCGAAATCGTTGGTATTAAAGAAGAAATCCAAAAAGCGGTTGTTACTGGTGTTGAAATGTTCCGTAAACAACTTGACGAAGGTCTTGCAGGGGACAACGTTGGTGTGCTTCTTCGTGGTATCCAACGTGATGAAATCGAACGTGGACAAGTTATCGCTAAACCAGGTTCAATCAACCCACACACTAAATTCAAAGGTGAAGTTTACATCCTTACTAAAGAAGAAGGTGGACGTCATACTCCATTCTTCAACAACTACCGTCCACAGTTCTACTTCCGTACAACTGACGTAACTGGATCTATCGAACTTCCAGCTGGAACTGAAATGGTAATGCCTGGTGATAACGTGACTATCGACGTTGAGTTGATCCACCCAATCGCCGTTGAACAAGGTACTACATTCTCAATCCGTGAAGGTGGACGTACTGTTGGTTCAGGTATGGTTACTGAAATCGAAGCTTAATTCGATCTAGTTCCCAGATTAACAATTATATAGACAGACAGAAAACCCCGTGAAGACGGGGTTTTTATTGTTTTATAAAGTAAAAGAGTTTGTGCAACCTTTCATTATCACGAAAATTATGGTAAAATAGTTAGTATAAAATTAGAAAAACGAGGTATGTGAAATGTCACGTAAACCATTTATTGCTGGTAACTGGAAAATGAACAAAAACCCAGAAGAAGCTAAAGCATTCGTTGAAGCAGTAGCATCAAAACTTCCTTCATCTGATCTTGTTGAAGCTGGGATTGCTGCACCTGCTCTTGACTTGACAACTGTTCTTGCTGCTGCTAAAGGTTCAAACCTTAAAGTTGCTGCTCAAAACTGCTACTTTGAAAACGCTGGTGCCTTCACTGGTGAAACTAGCCCACAAGTTTTGAAAGAAATCGGTACGGACTATGTTGTGATCGGTCACTCAGAACGTCGTGATTACTTCCACGAAACAGACGAAGACATCAACAAAAAAGCAAAAGCAATCTTTGCTAATGGTTTGCTTCCAATCATCTGTTGTGGTGAAAGTCTTGAAACTTACGAAGCTGGTAAAGCGGCTGAATTCGTAGGTGCTCAAGTATCTGCTGCTTTGGCTGGTTTGACTCCTGAGCAAGTAGCTGCATCTGTTATCGCTTATGAGCCAATCTGGGCGATCGGTACTGGTAAATCTGCATCACAAGACGATGCACAAAAAATGTGTAAAGTGGTTCGTGACGTTGTAGCTGCTGACTTCGGTCAAGAAGTAGCTGACAAAGTACGTGTCCAATACGGTGGTTCAGTGAAACCTGAAAACGTTGCTGAGTACATGGCTTGTCCAGACGTTGATGGAGCTCTTGTTGGTGGTGCATCACTTGATCCAGAAAGCTTCTTGGCATTGTTGAACTTCGTAAACTAATCGAAAATATATAAGACGAGAGATTTCTCGTCTTTTTTTATCTTAAAAAAACCAGCTAGTAAGCTGGCTTTTGTTTTTTTATGAGCGTCCTAAGATTCGTTTGATCAAGGACAAGGCTTTAAATTTCAGAGGATTTGGGTAATAACGGAAGGTTCCCATCTTACGAACGATATAGCCATTGAAGTTTTGTTTAAAACGAAGAACGCCGTCTGAACCGTCGAAGATCCCTTGAATACCAAGGAAATTGTATAAGGTGATTCCTTTTTCTAGTGCACGCTTCATGGCATGGTATTGAATCAAGAAGGCTGCAGAGAATTTCTGATATTTGGTATACGAACCACCAAACAAATAGGTCACTTCTGATGGATTATAGATGATCAGGGCGCAGGCTAAGGGTACTGTTTCAACCGTTTCGTCCGCCAAGGTCTCCCGGACAATTGTCTTTTGTTTCTCTAATTTTTGCAATTGTTGCTCATATTGTTTGGATGAAGGATTGAGCAAGGAAATCTTCTGGTCTAAGTAAGCGATTGCATCTGCTGTATTGATTTCAGCAATGAGAAATTCTGCCTTGTCTCCAAAGGTATCATAGAGATCGTAGTAGTAGTCCAGGCTCTTGTCTTCAAAGCCTTGACGTTTTCCAGTTTCCTCAATAATTTGTTTAAACTGAGGGATTTCCTCTCTCCTAATATTTCGAATGGAAATATCATAGTTGAGGGCAGTCGTAATATTCCGGCTACAGTTCTTGTTGAAGGATTTTAGGAGAGATTTGGCATCAAAATCGGTGAGGTCCTTCAGATAATGCCAAACAGGCTCTCCTCCAGGATAGCCCACTTGTAATCCATCAAATTGATAGCCAAGATCCAGTAATGATTGGAGAAGCTGTTTTTGCTCTTCTTCAGTCGGATTGCCATTGCTATCGAAAACTTGATAGTGGTCATAGGGTTTTAAAATGAATTCGATACCACCATTTTCTTTTACATAAGCCTGCACTGCTTTGTAAAAATCTGGTAGGTAACGAGTATCCGTAACGATTGGCCCGCTATTGATTTCGTAATGCAGGCCTCCCGTCATAGGTAGGCTGTATAAAATGGCAGAGATAGCTAATGTTCCTTGCTCTTCCCATCCAATATAGTGAATGGTTGCGCCTCTTTTATGAAGCAAATCAGCCATTTCAATACTCTGTAAAAAAGAGTGATTGGAAGTAGTAAGAGAGTGTTGGTAAAAATCTTCCCTACCAATAATCTTGAATGTCATAGGTCACCTTACTGTTTATTTCTTAGTTTTTTTCGTAACTGATAGGCCTTGTTAACAAGGGGATAAAGCATGCTAGTTGGGAGGTTGAATTCGCCAACAAATTCTTCGATCATTGGATTAAATTTTGACTTGAAGTGGTAGAGTCCTCCATCTAACTGGTTCTCAACTCCTCCCATATTTTGCCAAGTAGCTCCACGGTCAAAGGCATGCTGGGCTGTTTCATACCAAGTCAAAATAGCTGGTTGATAGCGGCGGAAGTTCTCATCCATTCCTGCATAGACATTCTCTGAAGTGCCTCCAAATTCAAGAGTTAAGGTTCCAGAAAGAGAAACAATCTCTTGGCCTGCTTTTAGCTCTTGAAGGAGAAATTGGATTTCTTCTTCCAAGCGTTCTTTTTCTTGTCGGTTATTATCGATCTTGCCTGGTTTTGTTTTTTCGTTAAAACGACTAGCTTCGGCTTGGTTTTTTTCCAGCTGTTCCTTGAGTGAAGCAAGACGTTGAGCTAAGTTAATTCTTGAGAGAGTGATATAAGATTGTCCTGCATAGGTTGTTAGCAGTTTCTCATAATAGTCTCTTCCACGAAGATGGATGCCTTTTCGTGCTTCTGTCTTTTTCATCAGAGCTGCAAATTCGTCTAAGAGTTCAGTGCCTCCAAAGATGACTTCAACTCCTTTATTTCGAGCAGTCCGAATGGCTTGCTTGGTGGATTTGGACAGTTGATCCTCAGTGAAGTATTCCTTATAGATATTGGCCTGGAAACGTGGTTGAATGGTTTCTCCCATGTCTTCTGTCCGTCCAACCCATTCCACTCCACATTCTTTTAAGGATTGGATAATCGCCAAAGTAGCCTCTTGATCACTTGTTTCTTGGCCGATTAATCCTTTTCTTAGGAAAAGAGAGGGATCAAACTTGGCGAAGACAGCACGCTTGCTTTTAGCATATGTTTTGATGGATTGGAGCATGAAGGCTACTAATTCGCTGTTTTGGTAATCCATAATAGGTCCACGTGGGATATAGAGCATGGTAAAACCAAGTGGAAGTGGCTGGATTAAAATACTTGCGACAGCGACTAGTTTGTGATCTTGGTAAACGCCAAGGCGCTCATTGCCCCAGTTGTCTTTGATCTTTGCCCAATCGGAGCTCTGAAGCAAATTGGTTTGGGGGCTAGTTTTAACGAATTCATCATGTTCCTCGGCAGTAATGCCGATTTTGTAAGTATACATTAATGGAGTACCCACTTTCTAAGGGCGTAAGCAACACCCGACTCATCGTTGGATCGCGTAACAACTTTCGCAATCTTTTTTAATTCAGGACTAGCATTGTCCATCGCGACTGGGAGACCAGCAACCTCTAGCATGGCCTGATCGTTTTCTTGATCGCCGACCGCCATCACCTGGTCTGGACTTAGGTTTAACTTGGACGCTAAGTGTAAGAGGGCCTGACCCTTATCAACTGTTTTAGGCAAAATCTCAAGGTAAAAAGGTGCAGAACGAACAATCGTAAAACGATCGTAAAAACTATCTGGAATAGAGGAGATGATTCTTTCTAAGACTTCCGGTTCATCGACATACATACATTTGAGCACTGTATGATGCTCCATTTCTTTAGGAGTGCGGTAGAAAAGATCCGAGTGGACCAGTTTGGCTTCATGGACAGTGTAGGTACCAATGTTACGATTAGCTGTATAAATGCCAGACTTGGTACTAGCGTGCATAGAAACCGCTAATTTGCGAGCTAGCGCTTCAATATCTAAATAGTCATTGTAGGAGAGGTGTTCTTCATAGAGCGTTTCGCCAGTATGGGCGTCTTGAATCAGTCCTCCATTGAAGGTGATGACCAGGTCACCTGGTTGATCCAAATGAAGTTCTTCTAACAATCGAAGGACACCAGAACGAGGACGACCAGTTGCTAAGACAACATGGACCCCTTGAGCTTTGGCATCTTGGATGGCTTGAAAAACTTCGGGGGTTATTTGGCCGTCAGATGTTAAAAGAGTCCCATCGATATCAAGTGCAACAAGTTTAATGTTCATCTTTTTCTCCTGTGAAGGTATCGTTAACAATATAGGACTGGAATAATTGTAGTTGAGGTGTAAATAAGCTATTTTCAAGCAACATTTCTTTTGGGAAATAGAAGCGGTTATCCCCTTGTCTGCTACCGGCTAAGGAAGCAACGATAGGAGAGAGAAGGGATAGCTCAGCTAAATTTCCATCCTTCTGGATGATCTCAATTTGAGTACGAGGTTTTTCTGAATCAGGTCGGTAAACGTCGTAAGGAAGGTCAAAGTTTCGATGAATAGCCGTATAATAGGTTGGATCAAAACCGACCTCTTGAATCAATTGTTTGAGAGCAGCTAATTGTTCTTCATCCTTATCTTGAAAGAGAATGGATTTGAAAACCTTGCGATTGATAAAACGCTGGGCCAAATCAGAGAGTACGGAGTCAGGACTCTCCATCCAAGATTGAAAGTAGGTATTCATAACGCCGTCGTCCAAAGCCAAGTAATCGGCTAGGCTAACTTGGTGTTCAAAAAATGGAATCAGTCGAGGAGAAGTCGCTCGAAAGAACTCTTTATGCGCAAGGTAGAGATGACGTGCCCGCTTGAGCAGGTTCTGCAATAGGACTTCCATTGCTCTGGTGGCTGGATGAAAGTAGACCTGCATATACATTTGATAGCGAGAAACAACATAATCTTCAACCGCATGCATCCCATTGACCTGAAAAGCAATTCCGTTTTCTACTGGGCGAATGACACGCAATATACGAGTTAAATCAAAATTTCCGTAAGAAGCACCAGTGAAGTAGGCGTCTCGTAGAAGGTAATCCATGCGATCGACATCAATCTGACTAGAGATTAACTGCACCACCTGTTTATTAGGGTAGGTGTGGTCGATAACACTGGCTACCTTTTGAGGGAAGTCTGGTGCTACTTGAATTAATACCTGGTAGATTTCTGTTTCAGGACAGGTAATAATTTCCTGGGTCATTTTTTCATGATCTGTATCAAATAGCCCTTCAAAGGTATGCGAATAAGCACCGTGTCCGATATCATGGAGCAAGGCGGCAACCATGGTGAGAAGGGATTCGCTTGAGTCCCATTGGTCGGTGTATTTCTCATCAAAGATTGATAGGATGCGCCGAGCAATTTCATAGGCTCCTAGACAGTGCGAAAAACGACTATGCTCGCCCCCATGAAAGGTAAACCCAGAGGTTCCTAACTGTTTGATGCGACGTAGTCGTTGAAATTCTTTTGTATTAATGAGCTTGTAAATGACTGGGTGATCCACGTGAATATAGTTGTGCACAGGATCCCGAAATACTTTTTCATTCATGCCTCTATTATAGCAGAAAACGGCCTAAATTGGTATCGAGAGATGGTTGCAATAGCAAAAAGAAAGAAGTTTTTGGTAAAATAAAGGAAAGAGGGAAAGGATGGGAACTTTTGAAGATTAGAATACAAAATCAGATTCAATTTGATGATCAAGTGGAAGTGATGGACCAATATTACGAAGGGGAATGGAAGGAAAGAGGCGGCTATCACTATCTGCTTTACGTTAACGAAGAAGGCGAAAAAGTCGCTTTGAAATTTCATGATCAAGAATTGACCATGACGCGCTTTTCAACGCCAAAATCCATCATGAAATTTATAGCTTCAGAGAAAGGTCATGCGCTCATTCCAACTCCCCTAGGCATGCAGCAGTTTGTGATTGATACTCAGGAATATAGATTGGAGCAAAATAGGCTTGGTTTGTCCTATCAGTTGTTAACGGCAGACGGAAGTCAACAGTTTGCGACCTATCGATTAGAAGTGACATGGGAAGACTAGTTTATCAGTAGTTTTTCTTGATTTTTTTACGAGTTGTGGTATAATGAAACCACTCAAGGGAGTAGCTGGCGGTTAACCGCGATAGTGTCGTCATTACGAATTATTTCCGGCACTATATTAAACAGCGAGACTTTTTTTTTAAAAAAACAGGTCTCTTTTTTTGTAAAAAGAGGCCAAAAAGGAGGAGACTGTTTTGTCAAAAGAACAAAATAAAGACTTGTTTTACACACAGACCTCAGAAGAAGTCCTAAAGAACTTGGACTCATCCGTTGAAGGTTTGTCAACTGCCCAGGCTCAAGAACGCTTAGTGACTTATGGTCGCAATGAGTTGGAAGAGGGCGAAAAACGGAGCCTACTAGCTAAATTCCTTGATCAATTTAAGGATTTGATGATTATCATCTTGCTTGCGGCAGCGGCACTTTCTGTGATTACAGAAGGAATGGACGGTCTAACGGATGCCATTATCATCTTGGCCGTTGTTGTCTTGAATGCTGCCTTTGGGGTTTACCAAGAAGGGCAAGCAGAAGCAGCCATTGAAGCTCTGAAAAATATGTCTAGCCCGATGGCCCGTGTTCGTCGTGATGGTCATGTGATTGAGATTGACTCAAAAGAATTGGTACCTGGAGATATCGTCTTGCTTGAAGCGGGAGATGTCGTGCCTGCAGATATGCGTTTGTTTGAAGCAGCTTCTCTTAAAATAGAAGAAGCAGCACTTACAGGGGAGTCTGTCCCAGTTGAAAAAGATGTGACAGGACTTGTTGAAGCAGATGCTGGTATCGGGGATCGTGTTAACATGGGTTACCAAAACTCAAACGTAACTTACGGTCGTGGTATTGGTGTTGTGACTAACACTGGTATGTATACAGAAGTTGGTAAGATTGCAGATATGTTGGCTAATGCCGACGAGACAGAGACACCATTGAAGCAAAGCCTGGAACAATTATCTAAGGCCTTGACTTACTTAATCATTGTGATTGCAGTGATTACCTTCTTGGTTGGAGTCTTTGTTCGTGGTGAACATCCATTAGAAGGCTTGATGGTGGCGGTTGCCCTTGCAGTAGCGGCTATTCCAGAAGGGCTTCCTGCCATTGTAACTATCGTTCTATCTTTGGGAACTACAACCCTTGCAAAACGTAATTCGATTGTCCGCAAATTGCCAGCGGTTGAAACTCTTGGTTCAACAGAAATCATCGCATCTGATAAAACAGGTACCTTGACTATGAACCAAATGACGGTTGAAAAAGTTTATACCAATGGTCAATTGCAAAGTTCGGCAGCTGAAATTGCTGCTAACAATAATACCCTCCGTATCATGAACTTTGCCAATGATACCAAGGTGGATCCATCTGGCAAATTGATCGGTGACCCTACTGAAACTGCTCTTGTACAGTTTGGTTTGGACCACAACTTTGATGTTCGTGAAGTCTTGAAGGATGAGCCACGTGTTGCTGAATTACCATTTGACTCAGACCGTAAGCTTATGTCGACTATCCATAAGGAAGCTGATGGTTCATACTTTATCGCTGTCAAGGGTGCGCCTGACCAATTGCTCAAGCGTGTGACACGTATTGAAGTAAATGGGGAAGTTCGCCCTATCACAGAAGAAGACAAGAAAGCTATCCTTGCAATCAACAAAGACTTGGCCAAACAAGCCCTTCGTGTCTTGATGATGGCTTATAAGACAAGCAAGGAAATCCCAACCTTGGAATCTGAAATTGTTGAGTCTGACCTCATCTTCTCTGGTTTGGTCGGCATGATTGACCCTGAGCGTCCAGAAGCTGCCGAAGCTGTACGTGTCGCTAAGGAAGCAGGTATCCGCCCAATCATGATCACAGGTGACCACCAAGATACAGCGGAAGCCATTGCCAAACGTCTTGGAATCATCGATCCAAATGATACAGAAGACCACGTCTTTACAGGAGCTGAGTTGAATGAACTCTCTGATGAAGAATTCCAAAAGGTCTTCAAGCAATACTCTGTTTACGCTCGTGTATCACCTGAGCACAAGGTTCGTATCGTGAAAGCATGGCAAAAAGAAGGTAAGGTTGTTGCTATGACAGGTGACGGGGTTAACGATGCGCCTTCACTTAAGACAGCTGACATCGGTATCGGTATGGGGATTACAGGTACAGAAGTTTCTAAGGGAGCTTCTGATATGGTCCTTGCTGATGATAACTTTGCAACCATTATCGTAGCGGTAGAAGAAGGACGTAAGGTCTTCTCCAATATCCAAAAATCTATCCAATACCTCTTGTCTGCCAATATGGCTGAAGTCTTCACCATCTTCTTTGCAACCCTCTTTGGTTGGGATGTGTTGCAACCAGTACATCTTCTCTGGATCAACTTGATAACCGACACGCTTCCAGCCATCGCTCTTGGTGTGGAACCAGCTGAGCCAGGTGTCATGACCCACAAACCTCGTGGCCGCAAATCTAATTTCTTTGACGGTGGGGTTTTCGGCGCTATCCTCTATCAAGGGATCTTCCAAACTATCTTGGTACTTGGTGTTTACGGTTGGGCTTTGATTTTTCCTGAACACTCTACCCGAGCAGAAATCCATGCAGATGCTTTGACCATGGCCTTTGCGACTCTTGGATTGATCCAATTACTCCATGCCTTTAACGTCAAGTCTGTTTACCAATCTATCTTTAAAGTGGGACTCTTCAAGAACAAGACCTTTAACTGGTCCATCCCAGTTGCCTTTATTCTCTTAATGGCGACGATTATGGTACCTGGATTCAATAAACTCTTCCACGTGTCTCATTTGAGCTTGACGCAATGGTTAGTTGTTGCTGTAGGTGCCCTTATGATTGTTGTTTTGGTTGAGATTGTCAAAGCCGTTCAACGTGCACTTGGTAAGGATAAAAACGCCATTTAAACGCGTATCAAAAGTCATCTTCGGATGGCTTTTTTGTGTGCAGAGATGTCTGGGCATATTTCTTGAGGCAAGACTGGATTTTTGATAAACTAGACAACAGTTTGAAGAAAGGAAACTTATATTATGAAAAAGTTTTTTGCTGAAGTAATCGGCACATATATGCTTGTCTTTATCGGGACTGGCGCAGTTGTTTTTGGAAATGGGACAGAAGGTCTTGGGCATTTAGGAATTGCCTTGGCATTTGGTTTGTCCATTGTTGCAGCTGCATACTCTATTGGGACTGTTTCTGGTGCTCACTTGAATCCTGCTGTTTCGATTGCTATGTTTGTCAACAAACGCTTGTCATCTAAAGACTTAGTCAACTACATTGTAGCGCAAGTAGTAGGAGCTTTCCTTGCGACTGCTTCTGTCTTCTTCCTTTTGTCTAATTCAGGGATGTCAACAGCTAGTCTTGGTGAAAATGCCTTGGCTAAAGGAGTAACTCCATTTGGCGGTTTCTTGTTTGAAGTGATTGCATCCTTTATCTTTATCTTGGTCATCATGACAGTGACATCAGCTTCTAAAGGAAACGGGAAGATTGCTGGTCTTGTCATCGGTTTGAGCTTGACCTTGATCATTCTTGTAGGTTTGAACATTACAGGTCTTTCTGTAAACCCAGCTCGTAGCTTGGCTCCTGCACTCTTTGTAGGTGGTGCAGCCCTCCAACAAATTTGGATCTTTATCCTTGCTCCAATCGTTGGTGGTGTCTTGGCAGCGCTTGTTGCAAAGAATCTCCTTGAAACTGAAGCTTAAGCTATTTTAACGAAAAAAAGATTTCGATTCCCTGTGGGGTCGAAATCTTTTTCTTTTTAGCAGTCAAGGATGGTTAAAGCCTGACGAAATTCGCTTGCTAACTGCTGTCTTTTGTATTGATGAAATTCAGGTAAGTCTTTCACAGCGTTGTAGCGTTTATGAAGACGATACATGTGAGGGATCTTGTACTGTGGATAGGCCTTGAAAAAGTCTTCTGTCAGTTGCCATTCTCGAATATAGCCAAGAGGCCGCATGTGATAATGGACGTTATCGATGGCTCTGGAAGGATGGCGATGATGCAAGTGTCCGAAGACGACATCAGCTACCTCGTGCTTTACAAAGAGATCGTGAAAAGCTTGACTACCTAAGAAGGCGTTGAATTTCTGAAAGTAGGGGTGACTAACGAGGAAGTCCTTGTGGGGGACAAAGTGAAGAGCGACGATGATTCTACCATCTAAAGAAGCGAGGACCTGATCCAATCGGAAGAGATCTTCTTGCGTGATGGTTGGATCATCTAAAGGACGTTCCAATCTTCGATCAAACCAGAAAGTATTCTTGGTACGCAGGTGGGCTTCCTTGCTCTTTTCAGGAACAAAGCTATAATCGTACCATCCAGCAAGAGATACTAAATGGCTGTCTCCAAAGGTCTGGACCTGAAAATCATACTGCTTGATTTCTTCTTCTGAAAGAGATAGCATATCGTGATTGCCCAGGTTAAAGGAGACAGGAAGCTGTCTTTGGAGGTCCTGAATGAAGGGAAGGCTTATCTGTTTAAAGTCATTAGAGATGTCTCCAGCTAGATGAAGATGATCAATCTGTTCTTCTTGTAGGACCTGCAGGAGTTGCATGCGTTCGGCCTCGCCAAACTGATTGGAATCCAGGTGCAGGTCACTCATAAAACCAATACGTGTCATATCACTAGTGTATCATAAGTTGATGAGAAAGAGAAAGGTAACCAACATGTAACAAATCTAACAATTATGTAACAAGGGAGGTGACAACGACCTGGTTTTATGCGATTTTTGTAGGGTAAACTATTCTTACTATCTCTTACTATGTGCAAATGACGGGGTTTGTGGTATAATAGACTGATACTTAGAAAGAGGTACTTATGGATATTTCAGAAATCCGTCAGAAAATTGACGCGAATCGTGAAAAATTAGCTTCTTTCAGGGGGTCTCTTTGACTTAGAGGGTCTGGAAGAAGAAATTGCCATTTTGGAAAACAAAATGACAGAACCTGATTTTTGGGATGATAATATTGCGGCGCAAAAGACATCCCAGGAATTAAATGAGTTGAAACAAACCTATGAGAATTTCCATCAAATGACAGACTTGTTTGATGAATCCGAAATCCTTCTTGAGTTTCTCTCAGAAGATGAATCCGTTCACGAAGAGCTAGAAGAGAAGTTGACAGAGTTGGATAAGATGATGACCAGTTATGAGATGACGCTTCTCTTATCAGAACCCTATGATAATAATAATGCAATCTTGGAAATCCATCCGGGATCTGGTGGTACTGAGGCTCAGGACTGGGGAGATATGCTTCTTCGGATGTATACCCGCTTCGGAAATGCTCATGGCTTCAAGGTGGAAGTCTTGGACTATCAGGCAGGAGACGAGGCTGGGATTAAATCTGTTACCTTGTCTTTTGAAGGACCGCATGCCTATGGCTTGTTGAAATCTGAAATGGGCGTTCACCGTTTGGTACGGATCTCGCCATTCGACTCAGCTAAACGTCGCCATACATCCTTCACATCAGTTGAAGTCATGCCAGAATTGGATGATACCATTGAAGTGGAAGTCCGAGATGATGATATCAAGATGGATACCTTCCGTTCGGGTGGAGCTGGTGGACAAAATGTCAACAAGGTTTCTACAGGTGTTCGTTTGACTCACATCCCAACAGGGATTGTAGTTGCTTCGACGGTTGACCGGACTCAGTACGGAAACCGTGACCGTGCAATGAAAATGTTGCAGGCGAAACTTTATCAATTGGAGCAAGAAAAGAAGGCAGCTGAAGTAGATTCCTTAAAAGGTGATAAAAAAGAAATCACCTGGGGAAGTCAGATTCGCTCCTACGTCTTTACACCATATACCATGGTGAAGGATCACCGTACAAGCTATGAAGTAGCCCAAGTTGATAAAGTAATGGACGGAGATATTGATGGCTTTATTGATGCCTATTTAAAATGGCGTCTCAATTAAAGTCCTCCTTCTATATAAAATGTGGAAAGGAATTTTCAATACATGTCAATGATTGAAATGAAAGATGTTGTCAAAAAGTATGACAACGGAACGACAGCTCTTCGAGGAGTGACCGTTCATATTGAACCAGGAGAATTTGCCTATATTGTAGGACCTTCTGGTGCAGGTAAATCAACCTTTATTCGCTTGCTTTACCGTGAGGTGAAGCATGATAAAGGTAGCTTGAAAGTTGCTGGTTTTGATTTAGATAAAATCAAAAAACGCGATATTCCGATGTTGCGTCGGAACGTTGGGGTAGTCTTCCAAGACTACAAATTGCTTCCTAAAAAGACCGTTTATGAAAATATTGCCTACGCAATGGAAGTAATCGGAGAGCGTCGTCGCAACATTAAAAAACGCGTTATGGAAGTTTTAGACCTTGTTGGTTTAAAACACAAGGTTCGTTCCTTCCCAAATGAGCTTTCAGGTGGTGAGCAACAACGGATCGCTATCGCGCGTGCCATCGTCAACAATCCTAAAGTATTGATTGCGGACGAACCAACAGGGAACTTGGACCCAGATAACTCTTGGGAAATTATGAACCTCTTAGAGCGAATTAATTTGCAAGGTACCACTGTTTTGATGGCGACTCATAATAGCCAAATTGTAAATACACTTCGTCACCGTGTTATCGCCATTGAAAATGGCCGTGTTGTACGGGATGAAGCGGAAGGAGAGTACGGATACGATGATTAGAAGATTTTTCCGCCATCTCATTGAATCATTTAAAAGTTTAAAACGGAATGGCTGGATGACCATTGCTGCGGTTAGTTCGGTGATGATTACACTTGGACTTGTAGCGATTTTTGCCTCAGTTATTGCGAATACGATCAAGCTATCAGATGATATTCAAAATAGTGTACGGATTGTTGTCTATATGCGTAAGGATATCCAAGATCAAAGCCAGCAGATCGAAAAAGAAGGCCAGATGGTTGATAATGAGGACTACAAAAAAGTCTACAATGCGTTGACAGCCATGAAGAATGTTGATAAAGTTGAGTTCTCCAGCAAGGAAGAACAATATGAAAACTTGATCAAGACTGCCGGTAACAACTGGAAAATTTTTGACGGAGATGCCAATCCACTCTATGACGCCTATTTTGTAGAGACAACGGCTCCTAAGTATGTGAAAGAAGTCTCTAAAGCCGCTAAGAAAATCGAAGGGGTATCTGAAGTAAAAGACGGGGGAGTTGATACTCAACGTCTCTTTGCTCTAGGGAACTTCATCCGTATTTGGGGCTTGATTGGTGCCGCTTTACTAATCTTTATCGCAGTCTTCTTGATTTCTAATACGATTCGGATTACCATTATTTCACGAAGTCGAGAAATCAAGATTATGCGTCTGGTAGGGGCTAAAAGTGGCTATATTCGTGCGCCATTCCTTCTGGAAGGTGCCTGGATTGGCTTGATTGGTGCAATTCCACCAGCTCTCTTGCTTTATTATGTCTATAATATTGTCTACAAGTCCATGTACAATACCCTACAAGATCAGAAATTGTTCTTATATAGTCCAAACCTTCTTGTTCCGATTATGGTCGGAGGACTGTTTGGTCTCGGTATTTTAATTGGAGCACTTGGCTCATCTATTTCAATGAGACGTTTCTTGAAGATTTAAGATTATACAAAAAAGGAAGTTCAAAAGAACTTCCTTTTTTAATGCAAATAAACTGTTATTTTAAATAAATTAGCTAGATGATTTTCAAAAAACAACTTATAATATTTTAGTCAATTAAGAAGATTAAAAACTTTCCGCTGTGAGAAAAGTGACTGTAAAAATTCGATTTCAGGCACTCGGGAGTTTTGAAACCTTAGGTTCAAAACTAAGTTATGGAACTTCGGAGAAGTTCGCTAACGTCCGTGCTCACCTAAGGAAAGTTTTTTAGAGGACTTTATTTTTAAATTGAAAGGAAGTTCTTTTGAACTTCCTTTTTTATCGATTTCGAAAGAAGGGATTAAACATTTTTTCATGACCGATAGTGGTATCATTCCCATGTCCTGGGTATACTGCATAAGAGGATGGAAGAGTGAGCAATTGTGTCTCAATACTTTCAAGGAGTTGGGGACCGCTTCCTGTTGGCAAATCGGTCCGTCCAATGGTTTCTCGGAAAAGAGCATCTCCTGTCAAGACAAGGTGGTCATCAGGAAAGACCAAGGAGACCCCTCCGATGGAATGTCCTGGTGTGTGAAGAACATAAAAATGGAAGTTCTTCAAATGATAATCTGTTCGGTATTCAAAATGCTCTTCGGCTGGCTGGCAGACCACATCCGTTAAATCAGAATGGCGGTCTAAACCAGAAAGATTGTCCACAGGACTTTGAAGCCAGGCTGCTTCATGAGCATCTACATAAACAGGTGGATGGCCATAAGTTTCCCGCACCTTCTCTAAACTCATGATATGGTCGTAGTGGGTATGGGTGAGGAGAATAGCAGCAATTGGTTTTGCGAGTTGATCGATGCGGCTGCGAATTTGTTCCCAAGCACTCCCAGGATCAACGACCAGAAGATAGTCCTCGTTTTCAAGCAAGTAGGTGTTTTCATAAGCGATGGGATTGACAATGCGGTGGATTTTCATAAGAGCTCCTTTCTCTATTAGTCTATCAAAAATATTGTAAAATAGCTGACTAAAACGCCTCTAGAAACCGAAGAATCGTCGCTTGGCTGGATTTGGTCCTTTCAATGTCATAAAATACCAAGCAAAGCGAGTCGGAAAATGATATAATTTTAAGTGCTATGACGACGAATGTTAAAAGAAAATATGCTGTCGTGGACCTAGAAGCGACCAGTGCAAGCAGCAATGCAAAAATTATTCAAATCGGGATTGTCATCATTCAAGATGGGCAGATTGTAGAGACCTATGAGACTGATGTCAATCCGCATGAGGAACTAGACGAACATATTCGTCAACTGACTGGGATTACCAATCAGCAACTCAGGAAGGCCCCTGACTTTTCACAGGTGGCCAGACAAGTATACGAACTGATTGAAGATGCTGTCTTTGTGGCTCATAATGTCAAATTTGATGCCAATCTCTTGGCAGAATCATTGTTTTGGGAAGGCTTTGAGCTCATAACCCCCCGGATCGATACGGTTGAATTGGCCCAAGTCTTTTTCCCAACATTAGAAAGATACAATTTAAGTAGCCTGTGTGAAGAATTGGCGATTCCTCTAGACCATGCTCACTCAGCTATTTCTGATGCGCAAGCAACCGCCCAGCTATTTCTTAAGCTTCGTGAAACGATTGCTTCCTTACCAAGGGAATTGGTGGAAACCTTGCTATCATTTTCTGATAATCTGATTTACGAGTCGAGACTCTTGATAGAGGATGCATTCGAGGATGCGGGAGCTTTTCATAAAGAGGACTTGACATCTCACCATGGGATTTTTCTTCGTAAGCCTCTGATCAAAAGAGATGCCAAGAATTTTTCTGATCAGTTTGATATTAATATCCAGTTAATGGGCATGGAACCCCGTCCCTTGCAACAAGAGTTTGCCCAGTCAATTGAAGAAAGTCTTCAGTCTTCAAGAGAAGTAGCAACCTTTATCGAGGGACCTACTGGGATTGGAAAAACCTATGGCTACCTCCTTCCCTTACTAGCGCATACAAAGGACCAGATTGTTGTCAGTGTTCCAACCAAGGTCTTACAAGACCAAATCATGCAACAGGAAGCTAAGATGATTGAGGACGTTTTTCAGACTTCTTTTCATAGCCTAAAGAGTCCTCAAAATTATCTAAAACTGGATGAGTTCTTTCGAATCTTGCATGAACCAGAGGAAAATCGCCTCTGGAATCGGTTCAAAATGCAATTGCTAGTCTGGCTGACCCAAACAAGGACGGGTGATCTAAACGAAGTGGGACAGCTCCATCGTTACGGGAATTTTGTTCAACGAATCCGTCATGACGGAAAGCTATCAAAAAAATCTTTATTTTACACAGAAGATTTTTGGCATCTCGGTCAAGAAAAAGCCAAAATGAGTCGGGTCTTGCTCACCAATCATGCCTATTTATTGACTCGATTAGAAGATGATCCTTCTCTAGTAGAAAATCGGACTCTAGTGGTGGATGAAGCACAAAAACTTTATTTTTCATTGGAGCAGTTTTCAAGGGCTTCCTTATCATTATCAGATTTCATGCTAGATCTGCAACGGGAGATAGAAATAGAAAAATCCTTGCTGAAACGACGGATCCTTGAGAGTCTCCAATTTGAATTGAATGCTCTACTCAAACATCTTGAATCGGGTAGCAGAAAGGTCGAACTAACACCGGAACAGGTGAAAAAAATTCGCCAGGATTTATCTGAACTAGATAGTCCAGTCTTGGCTGCATTAAAAACGGTCTTTGATCCTCGTTTTCAAATTTTTTGGATTGATCGTACACAAGAGAATCAGCATCCGATAATTCGCTTGCAGTCTGGAAGAGAGGGCTTGGTTTCCCTTCAAGACTTTATTCCAACAACTACCAGACTTCTCTTGGTCTCAGCTACCTTATCCATTAGTAAAAAGGTCAATCTAGCCTCGATTTTAGGAATTGAGAATTACCAATTCATTGGGAAAGAACTGTCCTATCATCAAGGGCAAACCATCTTCATCGATCGAGAATTTCCTGATTTGACCAATTTGACGCAAGAGGAATTAGCTAGCTCTTTAGCAAGTTATTTGGATGATCTAACAGCTACTGGCTTGCCTCTCTTTGCCTTGTTCACTTCCAAGGACTTGCTTTTAGCAACTTCTCAGCTGATGACAGTGGGGCATCTGGCTCAGTATAAGAATGGAGAAGCAGCAACTATTAAACGCCGATTTGATAGAGGGGAAGCTTCCGTCCTTTTAGGATCCGGTAGTTTTTGGGAAGGGGTCGATTTTGCCCAGCAAGCAAAAATCATTCAAGTCATTCCTCGCATTCCTTTTGATAATCCAAGTGATTTCTTTGTACAAAAGCTGCATGAAACCTTGCGCCTAGAAGGGAAAAATCCTTTCTATGATTATAGTTTGCCACTAGCTATCTTACGCTTGAAGCAGGCTCTTGGACGCTCGAGTCGTTCGAGCGAGCAAGAATCTCTGGTCATTTTATTAGATCAACGCTTATTAAATCGTCAATATGGTTCGCAGATTCAAGCTAGTTTAGAGAAAATAGCTCCTCTTGTCATTGCTAAGACAGGAGAAGTAAAAGAAGTTGTTGAACAATTTAGGAGTTAACATGAATCAAAAACCCAATGGAACTCAGTATGTTCCCGGTGTCTTGCTAGCCGCTCTCACAGCAGGACTATCTATGGTGTTAGGAAAAGCAGTACCTATCCTTGGCTCTAGTCTCTTTGCTATCCTATGTGGGATCCTCTTGAATGCTAGTCAACTCTTGCCTCAAAATAGCAGGCCGGGACTAGCCTATTCAGGGAAAAAACTCTTGCAATATTCCATTATCTTGATGGGCTTTACCATGTCCTTTCAAAAGGTGACCCAATTGGGCCTGTCTTCTTTGGTCATTAGTTTACCGACTATCAGTATTGCCTTTCTCTCTGCTTTTGCAATGGGCTACCTCTTAAAAGCTCCAAAGATCTTAACAGCCTTGGTTGGAATGGGGACAGCTATTTGTGGAGGTTCTGCAATCGCGGCAGCCTCTCCCGTTCTAGAAGCTGATGAAAATGACATCGCTCTGTCCATGTCGACAATCTTTTTCTTCAATATTCTAGCGGTTTTCCTCTTTCCTTTCTTTGGTCACCTCCTTGCTATGACGGATCGGCAATTTGGTTTTTGGGCAGGAACGGCCATTAATGATACCTCATCTGTTGTAGCGGCCGCATTTTCCTATAGTAAAGTAGCTGGTGAAGTGGCTACGGTTGTAAAGTTGACCCGAGCTCTGATGATTATTCCAATCTGTTTTGGGATGTTGGGACTAAAACTACTAGGACGGTCGAAACAGGATCGAGAAGGCAAGCAAGTGGCATTGAGTAAAATTGTTCCTTGGTTTATTTTTTACTTCCTTTTGGCTTCTTTAGTGACGTCCTTTGGCTGGTTTCCAAGTTCTTGGATTCCCTTCTGTAAATGGTTGTCACAATATTTGATGGCCATGGCCTTGGTTGGCATTGGAAGTCAAGTGTCTATTCAGGCCTTCCGTAAGCAGGGGGGTGCTCCTCTCCTCATCGGCCTTGTGGCCTGGCTAGCTGTATCCATTTCTAGTTTGCTACTTCAACACATTTTAGGAATCTAAATGAAAGGGAGATGAAATGAAGAGACGTCAGTCTTTCAAACTTAGAGGAGATTTCTCCTTGATCACCACTGTTTTGTTATTATTAGCATTTGGTGTGGTGGCAGTCTACATTGCAGTTTCGAATGATTATCCTGACTTGGTTTGGTCTATTTTAGGCCAACAGGTTGCCTGGATTGTTTTAGGATGTATGATTAGTTTTGTCGTTATGCTCTTTAATACAGAATTTTTATGGAAAGTAACGCCCTATTTGTATGTCTTTGGCTTGGTCTTAATGGTCTCGCCCCTTTATTTTTACAACCCAAACCTGGTTGCTTCGACCGGTTCTAAAAACTGGGTGGCCTACAAGGGGATCAGCCTTTTTCAGCCATCAGAGTTTATGAAAATTTCTTATATCTTGATGGTCTCTCGTGCGATTGTTCATTTTTTACGAAACAATAGGGAAGAAGATCGGACGCTAAAAAAAGACTTTTTTCTCATTCTCCAAATTGCTGCCTATACCATACCGGTCCTAGGGCTTCTAGCCTTTCAACATGATTTTGGAACCTCCTTGGTATTTATGGCTATCTTCTCTGGAGTAGTCCTTATTTCAGGGGTCTCTTGGAAAATCATTTTACCAGTCTTTTTGACCCTCGCAGGTGGAATTGCTCTCTTTTTGGCTGTCTTTCTATCCGACGGTGGGCGGGCCTTTCTCCATCAAACTCTGGGGATGCCCACCTATCAGATGAATCGCATTTTAGCCTGGTTGAATCCTTTTGATTATGCACAAACCATGACCTTCCAACAGGCTCAGGGACAGCTGGCCATTGCCAGCGGTGGTCTATTGGGGCAAGGTTTTAATGTATCTAATCTGTTAATCCCGGTCAGGGAGAGTGATATGATTTTTACTGTCATCGCGGAAGATTTTGGATTTGTAGGAGGACTGTGCCTCCTTCTCTTATACATGTTTCTAGTTTATAAGATGTTGCGCATTACCCTGAAATCCAATAATCAATTTTACACCTATATCTCAACTGGTTTCATCATGATGTTGGTCTTCCACATATTTGAGAATATTGGGGCTGTAACTGGGATCTTGCCTCTCACTGGAATTCCCTTGCCTTTTATCTCACAAGGAGGATCCGCTATTGTGAGTAACCTTATTGGGATTGGCTTATTGTTATCCATGAGCCATCAAAATAGAGTGAGTGAAGAACGGAAAAAAGAAAGTCGACTATTGAGACAGAAACAATTGAGTCGACTACACGAGAAAGGAATAATTTGATATGACAAAAGTAGCAGTGATGTTAGCAAATGGTTTCGAGGAAATCGAAGCCTTGACCGTTGTCGATGTCTTGCGAAGAGCAGCAATCGAGTGTTTGATGGTTGGATTTGATCCAGAAGTGACAGGTTCCCATGGGATCACAGTGAAGGTTGATGAGGTCTGGTCCGGTTCGTTGGATCATTTTGATGGCATTGTCCTTCCAGGAGGGATGCCGGGAGCAGTAAATCTACGCGACCATGAGGGCTTGATTCAGTCTTTAAAAGAAGCCCATGAACAAGGAAAAAGTCTAGCAGCTATTTGTGCAGCTCCGATTGTGTTGGATCGAGCTGGACTACTTGATGAAAAACGCTATACCTGCTATGATGGCTTCGAAAAAGAAATTGGAAGAGAGCATTATGTGAAGGAAGCAGTGGTTCAGGATGGTCACATCTTGACCAGTCGGGGTCCTGCGACAGCACTTGCTTTTTCCTATGCCCTGGTCAACCATTTTGGGGGAGATGCCACAGCATTGAGAGAAGGGATGCTCTATCAAGATGTTTTTGGAACATCGGCCCCTTAGTTGTTGAGAAGAAAAATGAAGGTAGGAAAATTCCTGTCTTCATTTTTTTATAGGCTAGTTTTGTCGAAATATAAATGCTTTTGAATGAAAGTAAAACAGGTGGGAGATGACTGTAAAAAAACCTTGAAAACATTGACTTTACAAGCAATTTTTTGAAAATTATGGTATAATTGTAGCTATGGATTATCATGATTTTATATGGGATCTTGGTGGGACTTTATTGGACAATTATGAGACCTCTACAAAAGCTTTTGTAGCGACCTTACAGTATTTCCAAAGGGAGGCTGATCATGATTCCGTTTATGCAGCTTTAAAGATTTCCACGGATTATGCTGTTCAGCAGTTTGCCTCAGACCTTCCAGACTTTTTGGGAGAGTATAAACAGCGAGAGAAAGAAGCTCTTGAAATCCCCTGCTTATTCGAGGGGACTGAGGAGTTATTGCATCGTCTGACAGCACTCGGAGCCCGTCATTTTTTGGTTTCTCACCGTGACCATCACGTAGAGACCATCCTAGAAAAAACAGGGATTCGTCATTACTTTACAGAAGTTGTGACAGCTGATGATGGTTTTCCACGTAAACCAGATCCTACGTCCATGTTGTATCTAAAAGACAAGTATGCGATTGAGTCTGGCTTGGTGATTGGAGATCGCCCGATCGATATCGAAGCTGGTCAGAGAGCTGGCATGGCGACCTATTTGTTTGACTCAATGGATCAATTAAGTGCCTA
Source organism: Streptococcus australis (assembly GCF_047463015.1). Lineage (GTDB taxonomy): Bacteria > Bacillota > Bacilli > Lactobacillales > Streptococcaceae > Streptococcus > Streptococcus australis_F. The sequence continues at coordinate 49,829 of NZ_JASHER010000003.1, forward strand.
TATTTTTAATTAGAAAAGGGAAAGAATGACAGAAGAATTGAAGCAAGAAACGACTGGTCAAGAATATGATGCCAGTCAGATTCAGGTTTTGGAAGGTTTAGAAGCAGTTCGGATGCGTCCGGGGATGTATATCGGATCCACTTCTAAAGAAGGTCTTCACCATTTGGTCTGGGAAATCGTCGATAACTCAATCGATGAGGCCCTTGCAGGATTTGCTAGCCATATCGAAGTCTTTATCGAAGCGGACAATTCGATTACAGTCGTCGATGATGGACGGGGGATTCCGGTTGACATTCAAGAAAAAACGGGTCGTCCAGCGGTTGAGACTGTCTTTACCGTTCTCCATGCGGGAGGAAAATTTGGCGGTGGTGGGTACAAGGTGTCTGGTGGACTCCACGGAGTTGGATCATCCGTCGTAAATGCCTTGTCGACTCAGTTAGATGTTCACGTCCATAAGAATGGCCAAATTCATTACCAAGAATACAAACGCGGACAAGTCGTTGCAGATCTTGAAGTGATCGGTGAAACTGATCGAACTGGTACAACCGTTCACTTTACTCCAGACCCAGAGATCTTCACAGAAACCACTGAATTTGACTTTGACAAGTTGAATAAACGGATTCAAGAATTAGCCTTCTTGAACCGTGGCTTACGGATCTCGATCACGGACAAGCGTGCAGGGCAGGAGCAAACGAAAGATTACCACTATGAGGGTGGGATTGCTAGTTATGTAGAATACATCAATGAAAACAAGGACGTCATCTTCGAAACTCCGATTTATACCGATGGAGAATTGGATGATATCACGGTTGAAGTAGCTATGCAGTACACGACTGGTTATCACGAAACCGTTATGAGTTTTGCCAATAACATCCATACCCATGAAGGGGGGACTCATGAACAAGGTTTCCGTACAGCTTTGACCCGTGTTATCAACGACTATGCGCGTAAGAATAAACTTCTCAAAGACAATGAAGAAAATCTAACAGGAGAAGATGTCCGGGAAGGGTTGACGGCAGTGATTTCTGTCAAACACCCAAATCCACAGTTTGAAGGACAAACCAAGACCAAACTTGGAAACTCTGAAGTGGTGAAGATTACCAACCGCTTGTTCAGCGATGCCTTCTCTGATTTCTTGTTGGAAAATCCGCAGATTGCCAAGAAAATTGTCGAAAAGGGAATTTTGGCTGCCAAAGCGCGTGTTGCTGCTAAGCGCGCCCGTGAAGTCACCCGTAAGAAATCTGGTTTAGAAATCTCAAACCTTCCAGGTAAATTAGCAGACTGTTCATCTAACAATCCAGCTGAGACAGAACTCTTCATCGTCGAAGGAGACTCTGCTGGAGGATCTGCTAAATCAGGTCGAAACCGGGAGTTCCAGGCGATTCTCCCTATCCGTGGGAAAATCCTCAACGTGGAAAAAGCCAGCATGGACAAGATTTTAGCCAACGAAGAAATTCGTAGTCTTTTCACAGCTATGGGAACCGGTTTTGGTGCAGAATTTGACGTATCGAAAGCACGTTATCAAAAATTAGTCATCATGACAGATGCCGATGTCGATGGAGCTCATATTCGAACCCTCCTCTTAACCTTGATCTATCGCTATATGAAACCAGTTTTGGAGGCAGGCTATGTTTATATCGCCCAACCACCAATCTATGGTGTAAAAGTCGGTAGTGAAATCAAAGAATACATCCAACCAGGAGCCAACCAAGAAGCAGAATTGGCTGAAGCCTTGGAGCGCTATTCTGAAGGTCGTTCCAAACCAACGATTCAACGATACAAAGGTTTGGGTGAGATGGATGATCATCAGCTCTGGGAAACAACGATGAACCCAGAACATCGCCTCATGGCGCGTGTGACAGTTGATGATGCAGCAGAAGCAGATAAAATCTTTGATATGCTCATGGGGGATCGAGTAGAACCTCGTCGTGAATTTATCGAGGAAAATGCCGAATATAGTACACTTGATGTATAAAATTCTGCGATATTTGCCAATTATTCGAATATTTATGATATAATAACTACGATTACTTTCAAGTAATTTAATGAAGGAGTTTTTATATGTCTAGTGGACTAATTATTCTCATTATTGTCATTGGGGTCCTCTTGGTTTTAGGATATGTAGTGGCAGTCTTATTGAGAAAGCGTAACGAAGCCTTACTGGCATCTCTGGAAGAACGAAAAGAACAGTTGTATAACCTTCCGGTAAATGATGAAGTAGAAGAAGTGAAGAATATGCATTTGATTGGTCAAAGTCAAGTTGCATTTCGTGAATGGAATCAAAAATGGGTGGACCTATCCCTCAATTCTTTTGCTGATATCGAGAACAACCTCTTTGAAGCAGAAGGCTACAACAATTCTTTCCGCTTTTTAAAAGCCAAGCAAGCAATTGGAAATATTGAGAGTCAGGTTCAATTAATTGATGAAGACATCAAGGCCATCCGTCAAGCTTTATCTGAATTAAAAGAAAAAGAAGAAAAGAATAGCGGTCGGGTTGTTCATGCCTTGGATATGTTTGAAAACTTGCAAAAACAAGTAGCTTCTGATCCAGACGCATACGGCCCAGCACTTCCCGAAATCGAGAAGCAAGCTGAAAATATTCAAGTTGAGTTTTCAAAATTTGTAACCTTGAATTCATCAGGTGACCCTGTTGAAGCTGCAGAAATTTTGGATACAGCTGAAAACCACATTGTAGCCTTGACGCATATTGTTGAAAAAGTTCCTGCAATTGTGAAGGATGTACAAACAACTCTTCCTGATCAATTGGAAGATTTGGAAGCTGGTCATCGCAAACTATTGGAGTCTGGTTATCATTTTACAGAGACCGATTTGGAAGCACGTTTCCAACAATTGCATGCAGCTTTGAAAGCCAACCTACAAAATGTTGCTGCTCTTGAATTAGATAATGCGCTCTATGAAAATGAGCAGATTCAAGAAGAAATCAACGCCTTGTATGATATTTTCACTCGTGAAATTGAATCATACAAAGTTGTTGAAAAATTGGTCAAAGCCTTACCAGGTTACCTTGCCCATGCGAAGGAAAATAACAAGCGTTTAGCAGAAGAAGTTGAACGTCTCAGCAAAACATTTGAAAGCAAAGAACTTAAGGAAAATCATTTGAAGGAGTTAGAAGCTGAATTAACAGCTCAAGAGCTCGTTGTAGAAGATGCCTTGAAGGATACATCTGAAACTCAAAAAGCCTACTCTATCCTTCAAGAAGAGTTAGAAGCGATTGAAGAACGTCTGAAAGAGATTGAAGATGATCAAATTGCTTTGAGCGAAACCTTGTCTAAGATTGAGAAAGACGACACAAATGCTCGTCAAAAGGTAAATATCTACGCCAACCGTTTACATGCCATTAAGCGTTACATGGATAAGCGTAACTTACCTGGAATCCCTCAATCCTTCCTTACTATCTTCTTCACTGCAAGTGATAACACAGAAGCTCTCTTGGCTGAGTTAGAAGGTCGTCGTGTCAATATCGAAAACGCCAACCGTCTCCTGGATATTTTGACCAACGATATGACAGAGTTAGAGGAAGAAACATACAAATTAGTACAATATGCTACTCTAACAGAGCAGTTGCTTCAATACTCAAATCGCTATCGTTCATTCGACGATCATGTCCAAGCAGCGTTTGATGAAGCCTTGTACATCTTTGAAAAAGAGTATGACTATCCTGCTTCATTCAAAGTCATTTCAGAAGCATTGGAAACAGTTGAACCAGGAGTAACAGAGAGATTTGTTACCTCATTTGAAAAAACAAGAGAATCCATCCGATTCTAATCTAAAACATCCAGGAGAATATTCCTGGATGTTTTTTTATGGAAATGAAGCTGTGATGGGAAAGGGAAGGATAGAAAAAGGAGATGAGTCCATGAAAGTTTTAATTGCTCCAGATTCATTCAAAGAAAGCTTACCTGCGAAAGATGTAGCGGAAATTATTGCAGAAGGCTTGCGTCAGTCTCTCCTCCATGTAGAACCGGTCACCTGTCCTGTTGGAGATGGTGGGGAAGGGACAGTGGATGCCATCAGCTACTCATTGGGATTGAAGGAAACTTTTACCCTTGTCACAGGTCCATTTGGAGAGCCGGTAGAAATGCGGTATGTGGAGAAGGAAACTATGGCTCTCTTTGAAGTAGCCGACTTGATCGGCTTAGGAAAAATTCCAGTTGATCAACGTCATCCACTTGACATAGAGACCCGAGGAATTGGAGAACTGATCTGTTATTTGATCAATAAAGGAAAAAAGGATATTTATATCGGGGTTGGAGGAACAGCCACCAATGATGGTGGGCTTGGTCTTGCAGTAGGTCTAGGCTATCAATTGTATGATAGAGAAGGAAAGCAATTGAAGGCCTGTGGACAAAGTCTTTTAAAGTGTGATTCCATCCGTAAAGAGAAAGCGATAAAGATTCCAGAGGATGTCCAGATACATATCTTAGCAGACGTGTCGAACCCTCTATGTGGACTAGATGGAGCAACCTATATTTTTGGAAAACAAAAGGGGCTTAGCCCCACTATGTTTGATAAAGTGGATCAAGCTATTTACAGCTTTTATGAAAAGAACTGTCCTAGTGTGTTGACCCAAGCAGGGATGGGAGCTGGTGGTGGCCTTGCGGCAGGTCTCTGTGCCTTCGCGCATGCAAGGATTGTTTCAGGAATTGAAACTTGTTTAGAGCTAATCGACTTTGACTCCAAGGTAGCAAATGCAGACTTGGTCATTGTCGGTGAGGGGCGACTGGACCATCAAAGTCTATCAGGAAAAGCTCCGATAGGAGTTGCGAGACGAACCCCAAAGGGAATCCCTGTCATAGCTATTTGTGGAAGTCTTGCAGATGATTTACCAAGTCTCCCATTTGAAAATATAGTCGGAGCTTTTTCCATAACGAAACACCCTGATAGTTTAGACCAACTTCTGAAGAACGCAAGGGAAAATCTTCTCTTTACAGCTAGAAATATTGGAAATCTATTAAGCATAGAAAAAAGCGGTTAAACCGCTTTTTTCTATGTAATCTTTTGCTATTGATATAAATGCCTAGGGGACAGTCATGATCAACCAAACCATTTCTTCCAAAGAGAAGGTTTGCTCGGTTTCTTTTCTTCCTCCCAGAGATCCGAAAAAGCAGTTCGGAGGTCCTTGTCAGTAGTGGTCACTGGTGCATCTGTATGAATCACGAGCCCAAAAGGAGAGGAGTCGTGTTCCTCCGAAACAATTGTAGCCTGGCAACCAAATTCTTTTGCTTGTTTTAGATAGCTCAACTGGACGCTAGAATCAACATTTGGAGAGATCTTTACAAAGAGAGGGTTAGCTTGTTCATTCAAGCTTTTCAGCACCTTCAAAAAGCCCTTCTGAAGCTGAGGACTATTGCTTGTTTTTAAATCGGCATATCCTAGAACGCGCTCTTCAAATGTACCTAGAAAGCGACGCTGTTCATCAGGATTTAATTTTAGGCCACCGTTAGCCTTTTCCATAATTTCTTTAGATAGATCAGTCATAAGAATAGTATATCATACTTTAGGTTGAAAATGCCAAACGAATAAAGGCTGTTCCAAACAAAAAGAAAGCGATTTCTTGATAAAGTTAAGGAAAATCTGCACAAAGATAACGTTTTTTCTTGAAAAAAGCGTATTTTTAAGGTATCATAGAGGTGTAAAAAATTTAAACTCAAAGGAGAGTAAGAAATGTCAATTATTACTGATGTTTACGCTCGCGAAGTCCTAGACTCACGCGGTAACCCAACACTTGAAGTAGAAGTTTATACTGAATCAGGTGCTTTCGGACGTGGTATGGTTCCATCTGGAGCTTCTACTGGTGAACACGAAGCAGTTGAACTTCGCGACGGTGACAAATCTCGTTACGGTGGTCTTGGAACTCAAAAAGCTGTTGACAATGTAAACAACATCATTGCTGAAGCAATCATCGGTTACGATGTTCGTGATCAACAAGCTATTGACCGTGCAATGATCGCTCTTGACGGTACTCCTAACAAAGGTAAATTGGGTGCGAACGCAATCCTTGGTGTGTCTATCGCTGTAGCTCGTGCTGCTGCTGACTACCTTGAAATCCCACTTTACAGCTACCTTGGTGGATTCAACACTAAAGTTCTTCCAACTCCAATGATGAACATCATCAACGGTGGTTCTCACTCAGATGCTCCAATCGCTTTCCAAGAGTTTATGATCTTGCCAGTTGGTGCACCTACATTTAAAGAAGCTCTTCGTTACGGTGCTGAAATCTTCCACGCTCTTAAGAAAATCCTTAAATCACGTGGTTTGGAAACTGCCGTAGGTGACGAAGGTGGATTCGCTCCTCGTTTCGAAGGAACTGAAGATGGTGTTGAAACTATCCTTGCTGCGATCGAAGCTGCTGGATATGTACCAGGTAAAGACGTATTCATCGGGTTTGACTGTGCATCATCAGAATTCTACGATAAAGAACGTAAAGTCTACGACTACACTAAATTCGAAGGTGAAGGCGCTGCTGTACGTACTGCTGCAGAACAAATCGACTACCTTGAAGAATTGGTTAACAAATACCCAATCATCACTATCGAAGATGGTATGGATGAAAATGACTGGGACGGATGGAAAGCTCTTACTGAACGTCTTGGTGGAAAAGTTCAATTGGTTGGTGACGACTTCTTCGTAACAAACACTTCATACCTTGAAAAGGGTATCGCAGAAGGAGCAGCTAACTCAATCCTTATCAAAGTTAACCAAATCGGTACTCTTACTGAAACATTCGATGCTATCGAAATGGCTAAAGAAGCTGGTTACACTGCCGTTGTATCACACCGTTCAGGTGAAACTGAAGATTCAACAATCGCTGACATCGCAGTTGCAACAAACGCAGGACAAATCAAGACTGGTTCACTTTCACGTACAGACCGTATCGCTAAATACAATCAATTGCTTCGTATCGAAGATCAACTTGGTGAAGTAGCTGAATACCGTGGATTGAAATCATTCTACAACTTGAAAAAATAAGCTAGTTTACTAGACTAAAAAGATCCTTGAGTTTTCTCAAGGATTTTTTTTGCTATCGAGCTAAACAAAAAATCCTCAACCAAGTAGTTGAGAATTTTAGGGATTAGAATAAGCCTTTGATTTTATCAACAGCACCGCTCACTAGATCGTTTCCAGCAACAAGAGCTTTTGCTTGTTCTAAGTAGTCACCAAGGTTATCCTTGTTGTCATCGATAAATTTTTTAGCAGCATCGAAATCTTTCTTTTCGATCATTTCTTTGACTTGGTTAAATAAATCCATTGGGTTCATGAGTTTTCTCCTATAACCTATTTATTATTATCACTATTTAATCACTTTTTAACCAAACTAGCAAGCGTTTTGATTGTTAGTTGAAGAGGACACAAACCGCCTCTGGTACGTGGAAATCATGGCTTAATTCAGTCAATCTACCACTCGCCTTGTCGCGTTTAAAAACAGTGGCATTGTCCGAATCTTGATGAACTGCAATGAGGTGTTTTTGGTCTGGACTAAGAATGAAATCACGCGGATTGAGACCGTTGGTTGGAACGATTTCTAGAAGCACTAGGCTACCATCTGCCAAGATTTCGTAGACTGCAATGGAGTTATGAGATCGATTTGAGGCATAGAGGAATTTCCCATCCTCGGAGAGGCGAATAGCAGCGGCCCATTTTTGACCTTCATACTCTTTAGGTAGGGTTGAGATGGTTTGGAAATGTTCAAAGTAGCCAAGTCCGTCATAGAAAAGGACATCGATGGTAGCGTTTAATTCGTTAATGAGGTAGGCGGTCTTGTAATGAGAGTGGAAAATGATATGACGTGGACCAGCACCTGGAGCTGTTTGATAGGTTTGAGTCTTCGTTAGTTTACCAAGATCATCGACTTGATAGACCACTACTTGATCGGTACCCAAATCACAAGTGATGAGTAGCTTATCGGGAGTGAGATCTGCATAATGTACATGGGGACTCGCTTGGTTTTCGTGAGGTCCAGAACCCTGATGAGTCGCTTGGTCGACAAAGGTTAAATGACCATCTTCATGGATGCGATATGAGAGGACTTGTCCCTTGTGGTAGTTAGCTCCATAGACCAAGCCACGCGCCTCATCAACAGAGACATAACAGAGGGGCGCCCCTTCCTCGACCACATGATTGATTAACTGGTGATCAGGACTAAAGCTTGCAATGCCGCCAAGACCTTGCTCCGCACCCACACTGTATAAGAAACCAGCTTTTGAAAAAGCGAGATAGGTTGGGTTTGGCTCTTGAGCAACTAGTTGTAAGTCGCTAAGTTGACCAGTTCTTTCATCGAAGGAAGCCTTATAAATTCCTTTAGAGTCTCGTTTGGTATAGGTTCCGAAATAAATATCTTGCATCACATGCACCTCGACTTTGTTGATAGCTCCATTATATCAGAAAAGAAGGGGATGGAAAACGATTAGGTGAAGGATTGACAAGCTAAGCATTAAAAAAAAGCTCACATTTCAGCTATATCGTGAAATTATGGACTAAAAATGCTAAAATAAAGACAGATTGAAAACGAAGGAGATTCCCGTGGAACATAAAGAAAAAGATTTTAGTTTATCCTGGTTTTTTAAATGGTTTGTAGATAATAAAGCCATTACTGTTTTTCTAGTAACCTTACTGATGGGATTGAATATTTTAGTTCTCAGCAAGATTAGTTTTATTTTTACACCCCTGTTAGAGTTTGGAGCAGCAGTCATGCTACCAGTCATTATTTCAGGGCTCCTCTATTATTTGTTAAATCCAATCGTGGACTTTTTGGAAAGGCACCGAGTCAAACGGATCATTGCAATTTCCATCGTCTTCATCTTGATTGCCCTTCTCATTTTATGGGGCTTGGCCGTCGCTATTCCAGCCATTCAGCGTCAGGTGCTCAGTTTTATGAAGAATCTGCCAGATTACTTGGAAAAGGCCAATATGACCATTGATGATTTCTTAGACAACAAAGTGTCGCCAGAAATCAAGCCTCAACTGGATGAATGGACCAGCCAGTTGTCAGAGAATATTACCAGTTGGACGAGTTCCTTCTCTGCCCGTGCAGTCAACTGGGTCAGCAATCTGATTGCGGTCGCCTCTCAGGTCATTATCGCTTTAATTATCATGCCGTTCATCGTCTTCTATCTTTTGATAGATGGAAAGAACTTAAAAGGGCAAATCATCCGTTTCTTGCCAACCAAGATTCGTAAATCTGCAGACAAAGTACTGTCTGATGTCAATACACAATTGGCTAATTATGTCAGAGGTCAGATTACTGTTGCTATCATCGTAGCTTTAATGTTTATTCTTCTGCTTAAGATCATTGGGCTTCGTTACGCTGTGACACTCGGTGTAACCGCTGGTTTTTTGAACTTGATACCATACTTGGGCAGCTTCTTGGCCATGCTCCCAGCCTTAGTCTTGGGGTTGGTGGCAGGACCAGAGATGTTTGTCAAAGTCGTCATTGTCTTTATTGTTGAGCAAACAATCGAGGGACGTTTCGTTTCCCCACTTGTCTTGGGGAGTCAGCTCAATATCCACCCAATCACGATTCTGTTTGTATTGATTACTTCTGGCTCTATGTTTGGAATCTGGGGAGTCTTCTTAGGAATCCCGGTTTATGCTTCGGCTAAAGTAGTCATCAGTGCTCTATTTGAATGGTATAAAGAGGTCAGTGGTTTGTACGAAAAGGACGAAGTTGAGGAAATTCAAAGTGAAGAATAGTCAAAAAATTCTAGAAGCAATTGAGAAACAAGAGCTAGATCGTCTGCCAGCTTATTTGGATAAGGCTTTGCTAGAAGATGATCCAGCTACCTTGTTAGAATTGGGACAATATTTTGAAAGTATTGGTTTTTACCCAGAAGCCAAGCAAACCTACTTGCATCTGAGAGATGATTATCCAGAGGTCTATCTGAGTCTAGCCACTATCGTAGCGGAAGATGGACTAATGGAAGAAGCCTTTGCTTATTTGGAAGAAATCCCGGAAAGTTCGGAATGGTATCTAGCCAGTCTCTTAGTCAAGGCAGACCTCTACCAAAGTGAGGGCTTGGCAGATGTGGCTCGAGAAAAACTGATGGAAGCAGCGACTCTTTCAGATGACCCTATTATTCAACTAGGCTTGGCAGAGATTGATTTAGAACTTGAAAATTACCAAGAAGCCATTCAAGAGTATGCTCAGTTAGACAACCGTCTCATTTTAGAAGAAACGGGCATTTCCACATACCAGCGGATTGGCTATGCTTATGCGAATCTGGGTCGGTTTGAGTCTGCTATTGAGTTTTTAGAAAAGGCCTTGGAAATTGAGTTTGATGACCAGATTGCCTATGAATTGGCAACCCTTCTCTCTGACCGAGAAGAGTATCAACGTTCTCTGATCTACTTCAAGCAGATTGATACACTGTCGCCAGACTTTGAAGGGTATGAATACGGCTATGCCTTGGCTCTTCAAGCTGAAAATGACCGAGAAACAGCGTTAGCAATAGCAGAGCAAGGAATCCAAAAGAATCCTTTTGACGCTTATCTCCTCCTTCTAGCCTCCCAATTGGCCTACGAGTTGCACCAGCCAGAAAAAGCAGAGAAGTATTTGTTAGAAGCCAAAGAAGTTGCTGAGGATCTTGAAGATATCGCCCTTCGTCTGACAACTCTTTATCTGGAACAGGAACGTTATGAAGACGTCCTTGAATGGCAAGAAGTGGAAGTGGAAAATGTCGTCACCCGTTGGAATATCGCTCGTGCCTTGGTAGCACTCGAAGAGGTTGAAAAAGCGGCTCCGATCTATGAAGAGCTCTACCCAGATTTGAAAGAAAATCCAGAGTACTTAGAAAGCTATAGTTACCTCTTGAGAGAGTTGGGACAAATCGCAAAAGCCCGGGAAGTGGCAGAAGGCTATTTGCAGCTAGTCCCAGATGATGGGCAAATGCAAGCTTTCTATGAGAGCCTGTTAGAAGATTAACTACTTGACCCTTGAAGGGCGGGAATCAGAACAAGTTTGTATCATGGTTCGGTCCCGCTCTTTTTTAATCAGTCTTTCTGTTATTGTCCTTGAGAATATGGTATACTGGAAGGGCTAAAAAGAAGACAAGATGAATGAGGGAGAAGATAATGGAACCGGTGAAATTGTTTCAATACAATACCTTGGGGGCTTTGATGGCTGGTCTCTATGGAGGATCCTTTACGGTTAAAGAATTACTAGAGCATGGAGATTTAGGAATTGGGACCCTGGACTCAATCGATGGCGAATTGATTGTCTTAGATGGTAAGGCTTATCAAGCTAAGGGTTCAGGAGAGGAACCAGAGATTGTGGAAGTATCTTCAGATGCGACTGTCCCCTATGCAGCCATTGTTCCCCACCAGGCCGAAGTGATTTTTCGACAACGCTTTGAAATGACAGATGAGGAGTTAGAGGCTCGCATTGAATCTTATTACGATGGCGAAAATTTGTTTCGTTCCATCAAGATTCACGGTGATTTCGCCAAAATGCATGTGCGCATGATTCCCAAATCAACTTCGGAGACCAAGTTTGCAGATGTAGCAACCCATCAGCCAGAATTTACACGAGAAAATGTTACAGGAACCATTGTTGGTTTTTGGACGCCAGAGATGTTTCATGGGGTCAGTGTAGCAGGCTATCACCTTCACTTTATCTCAGATGACCATACCTTTGGAGGACATGTTATGGATTTTGTCATCAAAGAGGGCATCGTCGAAGTTGGAGCCATTGATCAATTGGACCAACGCTTTCCTGTCCAGGACCGCCAGTATCTCTTTGCCAAGTTCAACGTTGACCAGGTCAAAGAGGATATCCACAAATCAGAATAAAACAAAAGGGCTGAGATGATTCTCAGCCCTTTTTATTACTCATTGATGCGCATAGATTTGATCTTTTCTTCTTCAGGGGTGACCCGTAGGGTTTTCTGACCGGTATAGGTTACAAATCCAGGTTTTCCTCCGGTCGGTTTGTTGAGTTTTTTTGTTTCAATCATGTCGACTTGGACCAGATTGGACAGGCGTCCCTTAGAGAAATAGGCTGCAAGCTCAGCTGCATCGGTTTTGACCTCATCTGAAGGGTTGAGGTTACCTGTAATGACCACGTGACTACCTGGAATATCCTTAGCGTGGAACCAGAGTTCGTCCTTTTTAGCCATTTTGAAGGTCAATTCTTCGTTTTGAAGATTGTTCCGGCCGACCAGAATAATGGTCTTGCCATCTGATGCTAAGTACTTCTCTGGTTTTTTCCGTTTGTGGATCTTTTCTCGGTTGCGTCGTTTGATAAAGCCTGTTTGGATCAGCTCTTCGCGAATCTCGGCTACTTCAGAAAGGCTGGCTTGGGCCAGAGCGGTCTCGACCGTCTCTAGGTAGGAGATAGTTTCCTTGGTTTCCTGGATGAGAGAGGTCAAATGTTTGACGGCTTCTTTTAGCTTCTGGTAACGCTTGAAGTAGCGTTGAGCATTTTGACTGGGGGTCAAGGCCTTATCCAAAGCAATGGTAATAGGCTGGTTGGTATAGTAGTTGTCCAAGGTGACCTGGTCTTGATCATTTGGGACTTGATGGAGGAAGGTAGTGAGTAGTTCGCCTTTTTGACGGAATTCTTCGGCATTTTCTGTCGCTGCTAGTTCGGCTTCCTGTTTGGCCAATTTTTTCCGGTTCTTTTCTAGCTCATTATCCACCTTGCGGATTAGTTCCCCAGCTTGTTGTTGGACCCGGTCGCGCTCAGCCTTGTCCAAGTAGTAGTGGTCGAGTAGATCTGATAAGGTTTCAAAGGTCTCCTCCTGGCTATCTGCATAAGCGAGAGCAGCAAAAGATTTTTTCGTTAGACGGGGATCTGTTGGAGCTTCAAAGAATGCTCGGAAGGTTTTTAATTTTTCTCCGCTTTCTAATCGACTGGCCAATTCTTGAGCAGTATCTCGACCAAGACCCTGGAAATGGGTTTGAAGGTTTTTAGGTGTCAACTCTTCTCGGTGAAGAAAGGCGAATAAGGCTTCGTCTTTAATGGTAAAGGGGTTGACCGCTTCGGTTTTTGGAGGAGCTACATAGGTTGATCCAGGGAGAATGGTCCGGTAGCTATTTTGTGAGAAGCCCACATGCTTGATTGCTTCGATGATTTTTCCAGTTGCCTTGTCCAGAAGAATGATATTGCTGTGCTTACCCATGATTTCAATAATCAGGGTTACAGATATATCATCCCCAATCTCATTTTTATTGGAGACGGCAATTTCTAAAATACGGTCATTCTCCAGTTGCTGGATCTGCTCAATGACTGCCCCTTGGAGATACTTGCGCATGACCATGATAAAGGTATTAGGGAAGGCAGGATTCTCAAAATTGGTCTGAGTCCGTTGGATCCGACCAAAAACAGAGTGGGAAGACAGCAAGAGTTTTTGATTCTTGCGATTGCTACGAATTTGTAAAACCAACTCTTGTTCAAAGGGTTGGTTAATTTTTTGGATGCGACCATATAGGAGTTCGCTTTGTAATTCATTCACCATATGGTGTAAAAAAAATCCATCAAAAGACATGGGGTTCCTCAACATTCTAGACTAATTCTAGTAAATTATATCAAAAAAGTGCCTGAAAACCCAGTAAGAAGGCGGTTTTCAATCCTTGTAAAAGCATCCGTTAGAAAATGAATTTCAGGAAATGACGAACGTTTTCAAAAAAAACATAAAAAAGTATTGACAAGGCTTACGGAAACATTTACAATGGATTCAATTAGAAAAGTAATAAATGAAAATTTAATAGAGAGCTCACGGTTGGTGGAAGTGGGTAGTGGACATTTATGAAATTGGACTAATGATGAGATGAATTTGAAACAATAAAAATTCGGTCGGCACACCTTATCGTGCAACTTGTTGCTAGACAAGACAGAGACATGGGAGGAGTATATCCATTTTCCCATAAGTGAGGTGGCACCGCGATGACACGTCCTCACATAGCTATAGCTATGTGTGGGCGTGTTTTTGTTTCAAAAAGAAGGGAGAAAAGAAGATGAAGAAACGATGGCGACTCAGTCTTTAACAAAGATGCGAAAAAACGAAAAAATAAATAATTGAGGTAAAGAAAATGAAAAACAAACGTGTATTGGGAATGATTGGTGCTTTGCTAGCTATTATTTTAGTAGCAGTAGTCTATCCAATGTTAAACAATAAAAATGAAGCTAATAAAGCAGATGGAACTAAAAAGGTAAAAGTCGGTGCCTTGCAGTTGGTCAGCCACCCATCGCTAGACGAAATCTACAAGGGGATTCAAGATGGCTTGGCTGAAGAAGGCTATGACAAGGACAAGATTGAGATTGAATTCCTCAATGCAGAAGGGGACCAAAACAAGGTTGCTACCATGAGTAAGCAATTGGTCCAAAACAACAACGACGTTTTGATCGGAATCGCAACCCCATCTGCTCAAGGTTTGGCTAGTGCAACCAAGGACAAACCAATCGTCATGGGTGCTATCACAGACCCAGTCGGCGCTAACTTGGTCAAAGATTTGAAAAAACCAGGTGGCAATATCACAGGAGTATCTGACCACAACCCAACGGAACAACAGTTGAAATTGATCAAAGAGTTGACTCCAAACGTGAAAACAATCGGTGTCCTTTACTCAACCAGTGAAGATAATTCTAAAACGCAAGTAGAAGAATTTACAAAATTGGCTGAAAAAGCAGGCTACAAGGTGGTTCCTTATTCAGTCCCTTCTACAAATGAAATTGCTTCAACGGTTTCTGTCATGACTGGGAAAGTCGATGCTATCTGGGTTCCAATCGATAACACAATTGCATCAGCCTTCTCAACGGTAGTCGAAGCAAACAAAACAGCTAAAAAACCAATCTTCCCAAGTGCGACAGCCATGGTCGAAGCTGGTGGTTTAGGTTCAGTCGTTGTCGACCAACACGATCTTGGAGTGGCAACTGGTAAAATGGCTGCGAAAATCTTGAAAGGTCAAAAACCAGCGGATACACCAGTCGAAATCTTTACAGATGGTAAATCTGTCATCAACAAAAAAGTGGCAGAAGAATTAGGCATTACCATTCCAGAATCTGTCTTGAAAGAAGCTGGACAAGTCATCGAATAAAAACAAACGGATAACAAGAACGGCAGAGGAATTTGGCTTTGGCAGGTCTTTAAATCCTGACCTTTAAAAATGTTCACCAGTGCCCAGGACCAGCTTATTTTACTCTTGGTAGAGGAGAAAGAATTGAAAATCAAAATAACAGATCTTCATCCGACCCAACTATATTTATCAGAAAAGAAGTTACATGATATCCAGATGCTTGATCAATCGGCGGAAATCATCAATGTGGATCCAATTAGTATTCTTGCGTTTGGAAATTGCTTCTTGATTACAAACGGGCATCACAGGGCTTATCAGTCTTTATTGGCAGGTCGGGATACGATTTCTGCTGAGTTTGATAAAGATGGTGGTGATGAAATTTATCATCTCTATGCGCAAGCTTGTGAGGAAAGAAAGATATCCTCTGTTTTGGATTTAAAACATCGTATCTTACCTCAAGATGAGTATGAAGCAAAATGGTATAACTGGTGTGATGGTTTTAACCAAGCAGCAACTCTTCTATTGAAAAGGAAAGCAGATGAAACAGACAAGGCAAATAAATAATGCCCTGGGTCTTGTTTCTTTGTCTATTGAAATTAGTCTCATCTAACTTGTTTTTTAACTAAAAATCTGCTAAACTAGATAGTAATTGAATAGAAATCTGCAAGACTAGTACCTCAAGGGAAGTGCAACAGGGAGAAGAGCCGTGACTGAAAGCTCTTTGCATGAAAGCTGAGTGAATTCACTTGCGCAAGGATTTAGAAATTAAGGTCTGAGTTTCAGATAAAAAACGGATGGTACCGCGTGTCAACGCTCCGAATATGGATGTGGCGCGTGGTTTTTTCTATGTCTGAGTGAGGACCATGATGGAGGAAATATGTTAACGATTGAAGAACAACTAAAAGCGCTTCGAGAAGAAACGCTGGCAGCCTTGAAGCAGATCTCTGCTGAAAATAAAAAAGAGATGCAAGAGCTACGCGTCTCTGTCCTTGGGAAGAAAGGCTCTCTAACCGAGATCCTCAAAGGGATGAAAGATGTCTCTGCTGAGATGCGTCCGGTCATCGGGAAACACGTTAATGAAGCCCGTGATGTTTTGACGGCTGCCTTTGAAGAAACAGCTAAGCTCTTGGAAGAAAAGAAAGTCCAAGCCAAATTAGCTAGTGAGAGTATCGATGTGACCCTTCCGGGACGTCCAGTCGCAGTTGGTCATCGCCATGTCTTGACCCAAACCAGTGAAGAAATCGAAGATATCTTTATCGGGATGGGCTACCAAGTTGTAGATGGCTTTGAAGTCGAAAAAGACTACTACAACTTTGAACGCATGAACTTGCCAAAGGATCACCCAGCTCGTGATATGCAGGATACCTTCTATATCACAGAAGAAATCTTGCTTCGGACCCACACATCACCAGTTCAGGCGCGTGCAATGGATGCGCATGACTTTAGCAAGGGACCTTTGAAAATGATTTCTCCAGGCCGTGTTTTCCGTCGGGATACAGATGATGCGACCCACAGCCACCAGTTCCATCAGATCGAAGGCTTGGTTGTTGGGAAGAACATTTCTATGGCGGACCTTCAAGGAACGCTTCAGTTGATCGTGCAAAAGATGTTTGGTGCAGAACGTCAAATCCGTCTGCGTCCTTCTTACTTCCCATTCACCGAGCCATCCGTTGAGGTCGATGTATCTTGCTTCAAATGTGGTGGAGCGGGATGTAATGTATGTAAGAAGACAGGTTGGATCGAAATCATGGGGGCCGGTATGGTTCACCCACGCGTGCTCGAGATGAGTGGCATTGATTCGACAGTCTATTCAGGATTCGCCTTTGGACTTGGTCAGGAGCGTGTAGCCATGCTTCGTTATGGAATCAATGATATCCGTGGCTTTTATCAAGGAGATGTTCGCTTCTCAGAACAGTTTAAATAATCATGTTAGTTAGAGTAAAAATCGATCAATTACAGACCTTACGTGACCTAGAGGTGGAAACCTATCGGGAGACCTTTGGTCCCTATATTGTTGAGGAAGACTTGGAAGAGTACTTCTCTACCGTGCTCTCTTTGGAGCAAATCGAGAAGGATCTGCTAGATCCAGAATCTGAAATCTATTTTGTCCTCAATGAAGAACAAGAAATCTGTGGTTTTCTCAAGATCAATTGGGGGCAAGCACAGACGGAGCCAGTAGAGATGGACAAGTCCTTTGAGATCCAACGGATCTATGTCAAAAAGGAATTTCATGGGGCTGGTTTTGGCAAGGAAATGTTTATCTTTGCGCTGGATCAAGCCAAGAGCCGGGGCTTTGAGTGGGCCTGGCTAGGTGTCTGGGAACGCAACTTTAAGGCGCAAGATTTTTACTATCGCTTTGGTTTTGAACGATTTAGTGAACACCAGTATGTTACCGGAGATACCGTGGATACAGACTGGTTGTTGAGAAAGAAATTGATCTAGAATGGACAAGAAGTCTCAGAATTGGAAGCTTCCATTCTAGAGAAGGGGAGGTTATTAGACCTTCCTAAGCTAGCCTCGAGCTGGAAAACACAAAATGAAAGGATCAAAACGAGGGTGGATGGAGATCTAGGAAAGATATCTAGATTTCTGCTTAGCCCTTGGTATCTTACATATGTTAGTTAGTTATAAATGGTTAAAAGAATTGGTGGACATTGATGTGCCATCACAAGAGTTGGCTGAAAAAATGTCAACCACAGGGATTGAAGTAGAAGGTGTCGAATCACCAGCTGCTGGCCTCTCAAAAATTGTCGTCGGAGAAGTCTTGTCTTGCGAAGATGTGCCAGAAACTCATCTTCATGTTTGCCAAGTCAATGTGGGCGAAGAAGAAGCTCGTCAAATCGTCTGTGGAGCACCAAATGTGCGTGCAGGAATCAAGGTTATGGTGGCTCTTCCAGGTGCTCGCATCGCGGATAACTACAAGATTAAAAAAGGGAAAATCCGTGGCTTAGAGTCACTAGGGATGATCTGTTCACTTGGTGAATTGGGCATTTCTGATTCCGTTGTACCTAAGGAATTTGCAGATGGCATCCAAATCTTGCCGGATGATGCAGTACCAGGTGAGGAAGTATTCTCTTACCTAGACTTGGATGATGAAATCATCGAACTTTCCATCACGCCTAACCGTGCAGACGCTCTTTCTATGCGTGGGGTAGCGCACGAAGTAGCAGCGATTTATGACAAGGCAGTCAATTTCAAAGACTTTGCTTTGACTGAAACAGACCAAGCTGCAGCAGACGCTCTTTCTGTCAGCATTGACACAGACAAGGCGCCATACTATGCTGCTCGTATCTTGGACAATGTGACCATCGCACCAAGTCCACAATGGTTGCAAAACCTCCTCATGAATGAAGGTATTCGTCCGATCAACAATGTCGTTGACGTGACCAACTATATCCTACTCTACTTTGGTCAGCCTATGCATGCCTTTGACTTGGATACCTTTGAAGGAAACGAGATCCGTGTCCGTGAAGCGCGTGCGGGTGAAAAATTGGTGACCTTGGACGGGGAAGAGCGTGAGTTGGAGACGAATGACCTAGTCATTACTGTGGCTGACAAGCCAGTAGCCCTTGCCGGTGTTATGGGTGGTCAGGCTACAGAAATTTCTGAAAAGTCTAGTCGTGTCGTCCTTGAAGCCGCTGTCTTCAATGGCAAATCTATCCGCAAGACCAGCGGTCGTCTCAACCTTCGTTCTGAATCATCTTCTCGTTTTGAAAAAGGCATCAACGTGGCAACTGTCAATGAAGCCCTTGATGCGGCAGCAAGCATGATAGCAGAGCTTGCAGGTGCAACCGTGCGTAAGGGCATCGTTTCAGCAGGTGAATTGGATACTTCAGATGTAGAAGTATCTTCCACTCTTGCTGACGTCAACCGTGTCCTTGGTACAGAGCTTTCCTACGCAGATATTGAAGATGTCTTCCGTCGCCTTGGTTTTGGCCTTTCTGGAAATGCTGATTCCTTTACTGTGAGTGTTCCACGTCGCCGTTGGGACATCACTATTGAAGCTGATCTTTTTGAAGAAATCGCACGTATCTATGGTTATGACCGCTTGCCAACCAGTCTTCCAAAAGACGATGGGACAGCAGGTGAGTTGACTGCGACTCAAAAATTGCGTCGTCAGGTTCGGACGATTGCTGAAGGGGCAGGCTTGACTGAAATCATTACCTACGCTCTGACAACTCCTGAAAAAGCCGTTGAATTTACGACTGCACCAAGCAACCTAACAGAACTTATGTGGCCAATGACTGTGGACCGTTCAGTTCTCCGTCAAAATATGGTTTCTGGTATCCTTGATACAGTTGCCTACAACGTAGCGCGTAAGAACAAAGACTTGGCTCTTTATGAGATTGGAAAAGTCTTCGAGCAAACAGGTAATCCAAAAGAAGACTTGCCAAATGAAATCAACAGCTTTGCCTTTGCTTTGACTGGCTTAGTTGCTGAAAAAGACTTCCAGACTCCAGCTGTTCCAGTTGATTTCTTCTATGCTAAGGGAATCTTGGAAGCCCTCTTTGCTCGCTTGGGTCTTGAAGTGACTTATACAGCAACCTCTGAAATCGCTAGCCTCCATCCAGGACGTACAGCCTTGATTTCACTCGGGGATCAAGTTCTTGGTTTCCTCGGTCAAGTACACCCTGTGACGGCTAAGGCTTATGATATTCCAGAAACTTATGTAGCCGAGCTTAACCTTTCAGCTATCGAAGCAGCCCTTCAACCAGCTGCTCCATTTGTGGAAATTACGAAGTTCCCAGCAGTCAGCCGTGATATCGCCCTTCTCCTCAAAGAAGAAGTGACTCACCAAGAAGTGGTCGATGCCATCCAAGCTGCAGGCGTGAAACGTTTGACAGACATCAAACTCTTTGACGTTTTCTCAGGTGAAAAACTGGGTATCGGAATGAAATCTATGGCATACAGCTTGACCTTCCAAAATCCAGAAGATAGCTTGACCGACGAAGAAGTCGCTCGCTATATGGAAAAAATCCAAGCATCACTCGAAGAAAAAGTAGACGCAGAAGTGCGATAAATCGTAAAAACATGAAACAGTTGAGAAATTCTCAACTGTTTTTTTTCTTACAGGATTTGCAAGTTATAGGCCTTGAAACCCTATAAAAATAAAGAAATTCCTTTAAGTACTCAAAATATCCATGTCAACCATCCTTCTATTTTTGACAAATATTTTTATTTTTTTGACAAATACACTTGTCAAAAAGAAAAAGAAGTGTTACAATGATTTTAGTTGAAAGAAGGGGAGGTTTCTTATGGGAGCCATATGGATTCTTTTTATCCCTTTTCTGATTATGGTTTATGCGAGCTCAGAAAAGAAGAATAAAAGGTTGAACAAACGCATTAGACGATTAGAAAAACAAGTGAAAGGAAATCAAGACATGTCTAGAATTTTAGAAGAATTGAAAGGCCAAACGGCCACTGTTTTAGTGAGTGGTGTTGGATTCGAGTATGAAATTTTGGATATCGACGAAGATTGGGTCAAACTGACTCGTGTGAATCATAAACAACAGAGGGAAACCAAATTAGTCCGCATCGAAGATATTCAAGGTATTCAACTATAAGGGGGCGAAAGCCATGATCTTAAAAAATCGACTGAAAGAGCTGAGGGCGCGTGATGGCCTCAACCAATCCGAGCTAGCCAAGCTAGCAGGAGTCACGCGCCAGTCCATCAGTCTCTTGGAGCGGGGGGAATACACCCCCTCGGTTATTATTGCCATCACCATCGCCCAGATTTTCAAGGAACCGGTGGAGAATGTCTTTAGTCTAGTAGAGGGAGAGGAATAAAAGTGAAAAAGAAGTTAAAAGAAAGGTCAGCCCGTTTTCGTTTTTGGAGAAACATGGCCATGGTCCTATCAGGATTAATCATTGGTTTTTTGACAGGTTATTTTGGTTCAGACCATCCTATTGAATTCCAAAAGCTATTTGATCGAGATATGATCTATATAGGGTCAATCATTTTATATCTGGTGGTTTTCGGGATTGCGTCTACCTACCTCATCTCATCGCGCCAGTCTTATCAGATGATGGAGGAGGCAGAAGATGAAGACGAAGCCTACCGTTATGAAAGCCAAACGAGAAGAATCTATGACTTGGCTACGATGTTCAAAGGCGTCATGATTGTTCCCTATCTATTAGTGATTTTCTTCTCTTGCCAAAAACTAGTCTATGAAGAAAAACTAACAGGTGCTTTTGGGAAATACACCATCCCGCTTATTTTTCTTGCTTTGTTCCTTCTTACTTTTGGGCTAGAACATCAGTTTCGAAAAACCTTCAAACAGATTTATGGAAAAGCAATCCCACGCAATGCTAGTGGGGCAGAAGTCCGTGAACTAATAATGAGCATGATAGATGAGGCAGAGAAACAAATTTGCTACGAGGAGAATTACGATATTGTCTTCAAGTTAAGCAATTATGTCTTACCGATTTCCTTAATGGCGATATTCTTAGTTGGCATTGCTTTCCAGGCAGATATCTTGTTAGCATTAGTAGTTGTATCACTAATTTATGTCTATATCTTGGTCTCTCAATACAAGATTACCAAACGTTATTATAAAGAGTAAAGGAGTCATTCATGTTAGAAATTAGAAATTTAGAAAAGAGTTTTGGCAAGAAGCAAGTCTTGTTCGGCATTGACTTGACTGCGAAAAAAGGATCCATCTTAGGTTTGATCGGGAAGAACGGAGCTGGGAAGACCACTATCTTTCATAGTATCCTCCGCTTCCTTGACTACAGCGGTGATATCCAATTGGATGGCCAAGCAATCAGTCAAGAAACCTATAAGGAAATTGGCTACCTGCCAGAAGAGCGAAGCCTTATGCCTAAGTTAACCATCTATGAGCAAGTCCGTTACCTTGCTAATCTCAAAGGAATGTCAACTGCTGAGGTCAAGGAGAAACTTCCAATCTGGATGGAAAAGCTCCAAGTAAAAGGAAAATTAACCGATAAGATCAAGAGCCTCTCAAAAGGGAATCAGCAAAAGGTTCAATTGATCATTACCATGATCCATGAGCCAAAATTGATCATCCTGGATGAGCCTTTTAGCGGACTGGATCCTGTCAATACAGAAGTGCTTAAGCAGGTCATTTTTGAAGAAAAAGAACGCGGTGCCACCATTATCTTCTCTGACCACGTCATGACCAATGTGGAAGAACTCTGTGATGAGTTGGTTATGATTCGTGATGGATCTGTGATTCTTTCAGGTCCCGTACAAGAAGTTCGCAATAGCTTCGGGAAGACTCGTCTCTTCGTATCCAATGACTTCAGTAAAGAGGAGTTGGAAGTGCTGCCTCACGTGACCAAGGTGACCATGACCAAGCAAGGCCTGTGGAAGTTGGTATTGGATGATGAAACAGCAGGTCCGGACCTCTTTGATCAGTTGACCAAGGGTCGCTATCTAGCAACCTTTGACCAACAAGCCCCAACCATTGATGAAATCTTTAAACTAGAATCAGGAGTAGAAGTATGAAACAGATGCTGATTGTTATCAAAGAAACTTATTTACGCCAAGTGAAATCATGGAGCTTTTTACTGATGGTGCTTACTCCCTTTCTCTTCTTCGGATTGACGATTGGAGTGAACTATTTCGTCGGATCTTCTACATCTGCGAAAAGCAACATCGCCTTGATTACAGATCAAGCTCCTGTCAAGGAAGTCTTGAAAGGGACCGATGGCTTGACCTTTGACTATAAGGACGAAGCAGCAGCTAAAAAGGCCATGAAAGAGGAAGAAATCAAGGGAATCCTCACAGTTGAAGAAAAGGATGGCCAGCTAGAGGCTCGCTACCAGAGTGAGGATGCCATGAAGCCAGGTTTCAAAGCAATCCTTATGGCTAAATTGAGTCAGGTCCAACAAATGCTCAATGTTTCTAAAGCGGATTTAAGCCAAGAGCAGTTAGCAGCCCTTTCGCAACAGGTCTCATTGATTGAAAAAATTGATGAGAAGAAAGAAGGGCTGAAAATGGTGCAGACCGTGGTAGCTGGAGGAATCGGTTTTCTTATCTACATGATTCTGATGTTTTATTCAGGTATCACTGCTCAAGAGGTAGCCAGTGAAAAAGGGACCAAGATTATGGAAGTGGTCTTCTCAAGCATTCGCGCAACTCACTATTTCTATGCTCGCATGATTGGTCTTTTCGGAGTCATTTGTACTCATATTGGTATCTATGCAGTCGGATTGGGAGGCGTTTGGATTTTTAGAGACTCCATTCCTCTTGTGAAAGATATCTTATCTCCAGACTCTCCTATCACCCAACATATTGGACAATCCATTTCCTTGAATACCTTATTCTTGATCATTCTTGGAATCTTCATGTACGTGGTTCTTTCAGCTTTCCTAGGTTCAACAGTTGCTCGTCCAGAAGATACAGGAAAAGCGATTTCGCCACTGATGATGTTAGTGTTCTTTAGCTTCTTTGGAGTAACTACCTTAGGTAGCGCAGGTGATGTCCTTCTGTTGAAGATTGGATCATACATTCCATTCATTTCAACCTTCTTCATGCCATTCCGTACCATCAATGGCTATGCAAGTGGACTTGAATCATGGGGATCATTCGGAATTGCCTTGGCCTTCACGCTCCTCGGCACCATGATCATTGGAAAAATCTATTCAAGCCTTATCTTACAAACAGATGACCTAGGTTTAGTCAAGACTGTTAAAAAAGCCTTGAGCTATCGTTAAAAGAGACACCTTCAGTGGATACTGGAGGTGTTTTACTTTGTGAAATCATTGCTGTTTGATCTTCTTTACATTATAATGAAAGAAGAATGAAAAGGAGGCGGACATGAACTATATTGAGTTTGCTGAAAATGAGCGTCTGTCCACGATTGTCCTTGGGATGATGAGGATCAGTCAGATGAGTGAAGATGAGGTGGAGGCCTTGGTGGAGGCAGCTTTGTCGATTGGGATCAACACCTTTGATCTGGCGGATATCTATGGCGATGGCCAGTGTGAGATCCTGCTGGGTAAGGTTCTCAAGCGTCGTCCGGATCTTCGGGACCAGATGTGGATCCAGTCCAAGTGTGGGATTCGCAAAGACGGCTTTACCTATTTTGATTTTTCCAAGGACTATATTTTGGACTCCATCAATGGCATTCTCGAGCGTTTGCAGATCGAGCGCTTAGATAGTCTCCTCCTTCACCGACCGGATGCCCTCATGGAGCCGGAAGAAGTGGCGGCAGCTTTTGATCACTTGGAGCAAGCGGGCAAGGTCCGCCATTTTGGGGTGTCCAATCAAAACCCTATGATGATGGAATTGCTCAAAACGGCTGTCCAACAGCCTCTCAAGATCAACCAGTTGCAGTTGAGTGCTGCCTTTACACCGAGCTTTGAAGCTGGTTTTCATGTCAACATGGAAGGGCCTAAAGCAGCCGTGCGAGATGGCAGTGTCTTTGAGTATTGTCGCTTAACTGATACGGTGATTCAGGCCTGGTCTGTTCTCCAGCATGGCTATTTCAAGGGGAATTTTGTCGGTAAAGAAGAGTTTGCGGCTCTCAATCACGTCCTCAATGATTTGGCGAAAAAATACCAGGTCACACCGACAGCTATCGCCCTTGCCTGGGTCCTCCGCTATCCGGGTAAGATGCAGTCCGTCATCGGAACGACCAAGCCCCAGCATGTCCTTGAAGCAGGAAAAGCAGCAACAGTCACCCTAACTCGCAAGGAATGGTATCAAATCTACTTGGCGGCGGGAAATGATTTGCCTTAGAATCTTGTTAGTAAACCAGATTCCACTCTTATCGGTGGTCTGGTTTTTTTGTGGTTTTCAGTTTTTTCTTGACAAGTCTTTCTTTTTTATGGTAATCTTTATGCAACAAGTGTTGCGCAACGAATGTTGCGCGAAAGGAGTCTTATGCCACCCAAGGTTAAATTTAGTAAAGAGGCTATCATTGGGACAGCTTTACAATTGGTGAGAGAAGAGGGAATGGCTAGTTTAACTGCTCGAGCATTAGCGGAGAAACTGGGAGCCACACCGAGAGTCATTTTTGGGCAATTTGCTAATATGGCTGAGTTACAAGCAGAGGTTATTGGTGCTGCGGAGATGGTCGTGGTGGAGTATATTCGCAAGGCCTTAGAAGATGAGAAACCTTTCCGATCTGTCGGGGTTGCTTATATCCTTTTCGCCTCAAAAGAACCCCAACTCTTTCAATTGCTTTTCCAAAATCCTAGCAAAGATCCGATTCGTCGCTTTCAAGATTTTCTTCCCATGAAGGATCATAGTTACCAATTGGTTCTGGATTCGATTGTCGCAGACTATCCTTTGACTGTAGAGGAGGCTAGTCGCTTGTACCAGCATCTATTTATCTACTCACACGGGATGGCCTCTATGGTTGCTTCTGGTATTTACCAGTTCGGCATGGAAGAAGTGATTGGATTACTGACAGAGGTTTGTCAATCTCTCATCAAAGAAATGGTAGGAAAGAAATGATTCAACTAGAAAATGTGCACAAAAGTTACGGCCAAACCAAGGTTTTAAAGGAGATTGATTTGCAGATTCAAGACCAGGATGATGTGGTTATCCTCGGCCCTTCTGGATCGGGGAAATCAACTCTCTTAAATGTGTTATCAGGCTTAGAAAAGGTAGACGAAGGGCATATCCTCATTCAAGGACAAGATTTATCACAACTCACAGATGCTCAATTGACAGCCTTTAGACGGGAGAAGATTGCCTTTATTTTCCAGCAGTATTATCTATTGCCGAATCTGACGGTCAGACAAAATGTAAAGATGGGAGCTGACCTGGCAAACAATCATGATTTTTTGCAGATCATAGAAGATTTGGGGCTTGGCGATAAGCTAGACAAGTATCCGAGTGAATTGTCGGGTGGGGAACAGCAGAGAGTGTCCATTGCTCGGGCCTTGGCCAAAAAGCCAGAGATTCTCTTCTTAGATGAGCCGACGGGAGCCCTGGATGAAGAAACAGGGCGCAAGATTCTCGACTATATCTGGAAACTGAAGGAAAAGCTGGGCTTTACCTTGATCATGGTGACGCACAACCAAAATATTGCGGATATGGCCAGAACCATCATTCGTGTCAATAGTGGTAAGATTACCGAAGTTGTGATCAATGATCAGCCTCAGACTGCCTTTGAGATTGGATGGTAAGCCATGTTTTCAGTAAAAGATATTCGAAAATTAGTTGTCGTCAGTATCATTGGGGCTTGTGCGGTCTTTGTGGCCAATCTCTTCTTAAATTTTTACTTGGACATCGAGCAATTAGAGATTTCGAAAACCAATCCCATGATTCAGACCTACTATGATGCCCAGGTTTCGCTTTCTTGGATGGTGGCCATGGTCAGTGGGGTCGTCTTGTCCTTGACATCGATTCTTCTCATGTGTTTTTATATCAAACAATTTGTCGATGACCACAAGGAACAATTAGGAATTTTAAAGGCTTTGGGATACAGCAATGGCCAGTTGGCTAAACGGTTTTGGGCCTTTGGGCTGAGTTTTGGAGCTGGAGCGCTTCTTGGCTATCTCGCTTCATTTCTCATGATGGGACATTTTTATGACTTTCGTAATGAGAAGGGGATCCTGCCAGAAATCACCATTCATTTTCATTGGCAGCTCTTGCTTGCTTTGGTGATCCTGCCAACGACATTTTTTATGCTTCTCGCGATTGGCTATGCTAGAAGACAATTACACACGCCGGCACTTCGCTTATTGAAAAAGTCTCCAAGTCCGATCAAGGTCAAAAGGAGAAAGAGGGTTCCCAAGAAAGAGAAGGACTTCCTAAAAGAACTGTCCTCATCGCTGATTTGGGGGAGAAAATCGATCTTGTTTTTTGTGGTCTTTGGCTCTATGTGTTTTGCGGCCATGGTTCAATTGTCCTTTGGCCTCAGGGATTACACAGATGATATCATCCAAACCATGATGATCATGATTGGATTGATCCTTTCTTTCTCGATTCTCTTTTTGTCATTGGGGATTGTCGTCTCAGAAAGTCGCGAAACCTTGGCTCTTATGAAGGCTTTTGGCTTCACCGATCGTGAATGCCAAAGTCATATTCTGACTCCCTATCGTTTCTGGGCCTATTTAGGATTTGTTCTTGGGACAGCTTATCAATATGGCATCATGGAAATCTTGATTGGTGTGATCAAAGATACGGTTCCTGAAAAGATTGAGCATCACTTTGATGGGAATGTGTGCTTTTGGACCTTGATAGGTTTTGCTGTAGTTTACGAAAGCCTCTTTTATCTATCCAAAAGAAAACTCCAAAAACAAACCATCAAAGAAGTGCTCTTAGCTGAATAAATAGAAAAGAGAGTGGGACAGAAATTGGTAATTCGTTAGAATTTGATTTCGTCGTCCCACCTCCGCATAGTTGAGTAGGGCTGTAAAAGCTGATGAAATCAGCGTAGTAGAGCCCACTCAACCACTGCGTCTTGCTCGACAATCTAAAGACAATTGAGAGGCCAGGACTTTTGTCCCAGCCTTTTTCTTGTAGAATCATTGACAGGGAGAGGCTTTTCCGCTATTCTAGGGGAATAAAAGAAAGGAAAGAGAGACAGCATGAAACGGAGTTATTGGCAGGACCTGAAGGGGGCCTTTTACTTAATCTGGCGCAATAAATGGTCCTTTATCTCTGTGGGGATACTTTTGCAGTTTGTGGTTGGTATAGGAGCTGCGGCCTTGAGTTGGGTGTCCCTCAGTACGAGTGAATAGGAATACGGTTTAAATAGAAATCTGGCTTACTAGGTTTCAAGATGGCCAAATTGGAATATTCTTTAGTGATGTTACCTAAATGTTTGATTTTTCTTCCATATTCCTCTATACTAAATAGTATGAATAACGAAAGTCGTCCCTACAGTAACGCTGTCAGGGCGCTTTCTCTTTCTATAGCTTTCTTTTACAGGTGCAATCCTTTCAGACCGAGGAACTGTTTCTTTGTTCGGAAATGGACGTCTTGCTAAAGAAAACTTTACTAACTAGTATTTTAGGAGGTATCTATGCTTCAGTCATTGATTGCTGAAATCAAGGAATACAAGAAACCCTCAATTTTAGCCTCACTCTATATGGTCTTTGAGGTCATGTTTGAGATTTCTATTCCATTCATTATGGCGACGCTTCTGGACAAGGGGGTTCAGAAGGGGGATATGACCACTGTTCTTACCTATGGTCTCCTCATGTTGGTCTTTGCCTTTCTCTCTCTTTTCTGTGGGATGCAGTCGGCTCGCTACGGGGCTTTTGCATCAGCAGGTTTTGCCAAGAATCTACGGAAGGCAATCTTCAAGAAAATCCAAACCTTCTCCTTCGAAAACATCGATAGTTTCTCTTCAGGTGGTCTGGTAACCCGGATGATGACGGATGTGACCAATGTGCAGAACTCCTATCAGATGGTGATCCGGATCTGTGTGCGGGCACCTCTCAATCTGATCTTTGCCATTGTTGCCAGCTACTTGATCAATCCGCAAATGGCTAGTATCTTTATAGGGATTACTATCTTCTTGGGTCTGGTCTTGGGTGTGATCACTAAGATCGTCTATCCACTCTTTACCAAGGTCTTTGATGCCTATGATAACTTGAACAATAGCATTCAGGAAAACATCACCAACATGCGCGTGGTCAAGTCCTATGTCAAGGAAGAAGAAGAGACGGTCAAGTTTAAGAAAGCTTCTCGCTTGATCTACAACATGTTCATGAAGGCTATTCGCATCGTGATTTTGAGTAGTCCAGCCATGATGCTCTCCTTGTATGCTTCCTTTATCTTGATTTCTTGGATTGGGGCACATCTCATCGTGGGTGGAAGCTTTACCACTGGTGAGCTGACTTCTATGTTTGCCTATGTCATGACCATCCTTATGTCCCTCATGATGTTTATGATGATCTTCGTGATGCTCTCGATCTCTATGGCATCTGTAGAGCGGATCAATGAAGTCCTTGGAACAGAGTCAACCATCGTCTCTCCGGAGAATGGTCTGACAGAAGTAGCAGATGGATCCATTACCTTCGACCATGTAGACTTCGCCTACACGGACGAAAATGGCGACAAGGCCCATGTCTTGTCCGATATCAACCTCAGCATTCGCTCGGGAGAAGTGATCGGAATCCTTGGAGGGACTGGTTCTGGTAAGTCTAGTCTGGTCCAGCTCATCCCTCGTCTCTATGATGTGGAGTCTGGTAGCGTCAAGGTCGCTGGTCAGGATGTGCGAAACTATGATCTAGACCATTTGCGCAAGCAAGTTGCCATGGTGCTTCAGACCAATGTCCTTTTCTCTGGTACCATCAAGGAAAACATGCGCTGGGGGAATAAGAACGCGACGGATGAAGAAATCATAGAAGCTTGTAAGATCGCTCAAGCGGATGAATTTATCCAGAACTTTAAGGATGGCTATGATACCATGATTGAACGTGGTGGTGCCAATGTCTCAGGTGGTCAGCGCCAACGCCTCTGTATCGCCCGCGCTCTCTTGATGAATCCAAAAATCTTGATCTTGGATGATTCGACCTCAGCTGTCGATACCAAAACGGATAGTCTGATCCGTCAAGGTCTAGCGACTAGTCTCAAGGACACCACCAAAATCATCATTGGCCAACGGATATCTTCTATCCAAGATGCAGATCGAATCGTGGTCATGAATGATGGGAAGATCGATGCGATTGGTAGTCACCAAGAACTGATCGAGAGCAATGCCATCTACCGTGAAGTCTATGACATGCAAACCCAAGGGAAAGGAGGACAAGCAGATGAAGAATAAGAAAAAAGCTAGCTGGGGCTCTCTGGTACGCTTGCTAGACTATATGTGGAAGCAATATAAGTTTGTTCTTCTCCTAGCAGCTGCCCTCATCGTGACAGCCTCCCTCTCTACGGTCTATATTACGTCCTCTATCCGAGCCTTGGTAGACCAATACATCCAACCCATGTTGGATTCAGGAAGCAAGGATTTTGGACCCCTCTTAACTTTCTTATCAACACTGGCTGTGATTGGAGTGGTGGGAGTTTTGGCCAACTATGGCTTCTCCCTCATTATGGCGACAGTGTCTCAGGATGTCCTGCGCTCTCTACGGAATCAGCTCTTTGCTCGTATGCAGAAGCTCCCTGTCAAGTACTTTGATACCCACCAGCACGGGGATATCATGTCGATCTATACCAATGATATTGACGCTCTTCGCCAAGCAATCGAGCAGTCCATCCCGCAGCTCCTGCAGTCTGCCATCACCATCATCGGTGTAGCCGTCAGCATGATCATGATCAGCCCTCTCCTTTTCCTTCTCGTTCTTTCGATGGTCGGAGTCATGGCCTATGTCATCAAGGAGATCTCTGGAAAGTCTGGTCGCTATTTCGCTGACCAACAAAAGAACTTAGGGATTGAAAATGGCTTTATCGAAGAGATGATGTCAGGTCAAAAGGTAGTCAAAGCCTTTGTCCACGAAGAGGAAAGCATCGAAGCCTTTGAGCGGATCAATGACCAACTCTTTGAATCATCTTATCAAGCCAACCGCTATGCCAATGTCTTGATGCCTGTCTTGGGGAACCTGGGAAATGTCTCCTTCGTCTTGACTTCATTGGTCGGAGGGATCTTCGCCTTGAATGGTATCAGTGGCCTCACCATTGGTGGGCTCATGGCCTTCCTCCAGCTCAACCGTTCCTTCAACGGACCAATCACCCAAGTATCGCAACAGTTGAACTTTGTCCTCATGGCTCTTGCTGGGGGAGATCGGATCTTTGATCTCTTGGATGAAGAAGTCGAAGTGGATGAAGGGAAAGTCACCTTGGTCAACTATGAAGAGGTCGATGGTCGCATGGTCATCACTGATAAGAAGACCAATCTCTGGGCTTGGAAACACCCTCGGGAAAACGGCGACTACGAACTGGTCAAACTGGTCGGAAATGTCGTCTTTACAAATGTAGACTTCTCCTACAATGATAAGAACCAAATCCTCTACGATATTAACCTCTACGCGGACAAGGGGCAAAAGGTGGCCTTTGTCGGCGCGACAGGAGCAGGGAAGACTACCATTACCAACTTGATCAATCGTTTCTACGATATCCAATCAGGATCTATCACCTATGATGGGATCGATGTGAAGCTGATCGAGAAAGATTCGCTCCGTCGTTCGCTAGGGATTGTCTTGCAGGATACCCACCTCTTTACTGGAACTATCGCAGAAAATATCGCCTATGGTCGATCAGATGCGACCCGGGAGGAGATCCTGGAAGCAGCCCGCATTGCCAATGTGGATTCCTTCGTCAAACATTTGGACCAAGGATACGATACCGTCTTGAACGATGATGGAGCTGGTCTCTCTAACGGTCAACGTCAGCTGATCGCTATTGCGCGTGCAGCCTTGGCTAATGCGCCAGTCTTAATCCTTGATGAAGCAACTTCCTCAATCGACTCACGGACAGAGAAGATGGTCCAAGAGGGGATGGATCGCCTGATGGCAGGACGGACTGTCTTTGTCATCGCCCACCGTCTCTCAACCATCGTCAACTCGGATGTGATCATGGTCATGGACAAGGGACGCATCATCGAGCGAGGCAACCACGCTTCCTTGATGGCAGAACGTGGGACTTATTACCGCCTCTACACCGGTGGCCTTGAAATTGATTAATACAAAAAAGTCTGAGCTTTTCTCAGACTTTTTACTTATGGATAATGTTGTCTTTGAAACTTTCCTTAGGTGAGATCGGACGTCAGCGAACTTCGAAGAAGTTCCATGCCTTAGTTTTGAACCTAAAGTTTCAAAACTCCCGTGTGATGCTGGGACAAAAGTCCTAGCCTCTCAATTGTCTTTGGATTATCGAGCAAGACGCAGTGGTTGAGTGGGCTCTACCACGCTGATTTCATCAGCTTTTACAGCCCTACTCAACTGTGCGGAGGTGGGACGACGAAATCGAATTCTAACGAATTACCGATTTCTGTCCCACTCTCACTTTTCTCACGGCGGAAAGTTTCAGCTTCTACTTGAATCACTTTTAAACTAATACAATTTTTGTAAAATCGATGATTGTTTTATGAAAAATAGTCTGTTTATATTTAATGTCTGAGCGTTGGCTCAGACTTTTTTTCGTGGGAGTATATCTTTTTATGAATGATATAAGTGAAGGAGGAGTTGGTTCTCTCTCATTAACGATGTAAAAGGAGGAAAACATGCGCAAACGTCATCCCCATATTTCACCCACTTTGGACCTGATTGCGAAGAAAATTTTTAGTATTCCAGATGTCACTGCAAAATTTATCCAAGAGGTCCTAGACTTACCCATCCGCTCGGTAGAAATCCTAGAAGGCAATCAAATTCATGAACAAGGCTTTCTAGGTGATTACCCATTTGAGACTTCTGTAGATGTAAGGGCCAAATTAGATTCGGGCCTAGAAGTCATTATTGAGATTCAAGTCATGAAGCAGGAGTATTTTGTCAATCGCTTTTATTATTATTTGGCCAATCAGTTGATTGAAAATGTCCGGAAGAAACGGAAGAAAGGCCAGACTCATCAGATGTACGAGGATCTAGTTCCAGTTTATGGGATTGCGATTTTGGAGAAAAGTATTTTCCCTGATGAGGCTTCTCCTGTAAATGTGTATGAAGTGCGTCATGCTATCCATGGTGGACCCCTACTGGCGAATAGCAAGGGGAATCAGAGTCATAATCTATTGCGACTTGCCTTTTTAGAATTGGACAAGTATAATGAAAGGAGAAGGACGCAAGTGAGTGATCCATTGCAACAGTGGCTAGAATTCTTCGGGAATCATCCTTTTAGCCATCAACCTGATCAGGTGATCGAACAAGCAGAGTCACTCTTAATCCCATCCAATTGGACCAAGGAGGAAAAAGACATGATAGATGAACGCATCCGCCTCAGAGAAAACTGGAATATGTGTATGGAAACCTTGCTCAAAGAAACCAAGGAAGAAGCTGGCAAGATTGCATTAGAACAAGGTTTAGAACAAGGAAGAATGCAGGGGTTAGAACAAGGACGGGAAGAAGCTACCCTTCGTATCGCCCAAGAGCTCTTGGCCAATGGCTTTAGCACCGAAGATGTCCAACGGTATACCGATTTAAGTGAAGAGCAGATAGAACAGTTAAAAGCCTCCCTTTGATAAATAAAGCAGAGAGAAAAACGGGCCGAGTAGGTCCGCTTTTTTTATGACTTAACTTATTTCCATGGTATAATGGGAGGACTATTGATAGAGAAGATCAAAAGGAGACACGAGTGGATCAAAAACATCACTGCCAAGTCCTATGGGCGAGAAATAAATACCTGGTGCTGAGTCATTCCAGCAACATTTACAAGGAGATCCGGGAATACCTCAAGCAAGACCAGGTGGAGGTCAGTCACGTTGAGGACCTGATCCAGCAAGCGCTGGCCTTGCCGGAAAATCGTGGCCAGGTCTCCAATGCCTTCCAGCATATCTGGGGCTATTTCAAAAAGCAGGCGACTCCTGAGGAAAAGGCGGACTTTATGTTGCTACTTGAGAAGTACCAGCATGGCCAAGCCCAGCAAGAGGATCTGATCAAGGGGATTCAGATCCTGCTTGAGCGCTACCCGAATCGCTACTTACAAGACTCGACGCTACTAGGAGGTCAATAAATGAGACTCTGGCACCAAGACTTGATTCCCAAACTCCCTCGTCCTCAGCTCCTAGGCCAACACCGGGAGTGCTGTGCCCTGAGAGGCAATGGCTGGGGTAAAAAGCACGCGACTGTCAACTATGTCTTTGACTACTCGCCCTATCGCCTCTATGCCTATCACCGCCTGATCATGGAGGAGATGACCGCTCGTGGCTACAAGGTCAGCCCAGAGTGGTGGGAGTCGACCTACCGAGGCAAGACCTGTCCAGCTTATCAAGAGCTGGAAGAGGAAACTTTGAGCACACCTATCTATCCCGAGCACCAGGATACTTACCTGCAAGAATGCCTGGAGAACCTAGCAGAAAAAGGGATTCAATTAGACTAAGAAAAACGGACCAGATCAGGTTCGTTTTTTGCGCGAAAAACCAAGAAAATGCTTTGAAAGCATTAATTTCTTTCCCAAAAATGCTATAATAATAGGAGATTATGTACAGGAAAAGGATAGACGGATGAAGGCAGTAGCAACTCCAGAACTTGAGATTGAAAGACAGTTGATCCAGCAGTTGACATCAGGAGAAAGTCAGTGGACTTATCGCGAGGATCTCAAGAATGAAGACCAGTTATGGGAAAATTTCTTTGACAAGCTCGCGCAAAATAATGTCGCCTTGCTGGCAGACCACCCCTTGACCGACCAGGAAAAGCGCCAGATCAAGAACCAGCTTAACTTTGTCAGCTACTATGAAGCGGCCAAGTGGCTAGCGGGTGAAAATGGGATCGCCAAAGTAGAAGTCCAGCGAGAAGATGCCAGTCTAGGAACCATCCGTCTGGCGGTCATCTGGCGGGACAATATCGCAGCTGGGAAGTCGAGCTATGAAGTGGTCAACCAAGTCGAACGCGACAAGGCCTATCCACTAGACCAGGATCGACGGCTCGATACGACCCTTTTGATCAATGGCCTACCCCTCATCCATATCGAACTCAAGAGTCCCCGAGTGGCCTTTCTAGATGCCTTTCATCAGATCAAAAAGTACGACCGTGAAGGCAAGTTCCGGGGCATTTACTCCAGCTTGCAGATGTTTGTCGTGACCAATAAAGTCGACACTCGCTACATCGCTGCAGCCCGTGAAAGCAAGCTAAATAAGCAATTCCTAACCAAGTGGGTGGACAAGGATAACCAGCCCATGATCGATATCAACAGCTTTGCTCATGAGGTCCTCTCCATCCCCAGGGCCCACCAGATGGTCATGCAGTACTCAGTCATCGACGATAGCAAGAAAGCCCTCATCCTCCTGCGTCCCTACCAGATCCATGCCATCGAGGCTGTGCAGGAAGCCTCTCGCCGTCAAGAGTCGGGCTATATCTGGCATACGACCGGATCAGGCAAGACCCTGACTTCTTACAAGGTAGCACGCAATCTCTTGCAGATTCCAGCCATTCAAAAGACCATCTTTGTCGTCGACCGCAGAGACCTGGACCAGCAGACGACTTCGTCCTTTCTCTCTTATGCGGCCAATGATGTCATCGACATCGACGA
Source organism: Streptococcus australis (assembly GCF_047463015.1). Taxonomy (GTDB): domain Bacteria; phylum Bacillota; class Bacilli; order Lactobacillales; family Streptococcaceae; genus Streptococcus; species Streptococcus australis_F. The sequence goes on from NZ_JASHER010000003.1 coordinate 84,906, forward strand.
GACGGACAATACCCATGAGCTAGTTAAGCGCCTAGGGGGCAATGACAAGCGCGTGGTCGTCACGACCATTCAGAAAATCACGACCATGATGCGTAAGTTCGAAGAAGGGAAGTACCAGCGGGATGCTGGGAAGATCAAGGACCTCCGCGTGGCCTTTGTCGTGGATGAGTGCCACCGGGCGGTCACCCCTCAGACACAAAAAGAGATCAAGTCCTACTTCAAGAACTCTCTCTGGTATGGCTTTACAGGAACCCCTATCTTTAAGGAAAACAAACGCAAACAAGTGGGAGATCTGGCTCAGACCACCCACCAACAGTATGGCGACCGCCTACATGAATACACGGTCAAGGAAGCCATCCATGATGGAGCGGTTCTAGGCTTTAAGGTCGACTACCGCAATACCATCATCTCAGATCTCCTAGAAGAAGATATCCCTGACCAGGCCTATGAGGACAAGGAGCACATGCTAGAAGTCCTAGATGCCATCCTCAATAAGAGCCAGCAACAGCTCAATATCCCTAAAGGGGTCGGAAAGAGCTATGAGGCGATCTTGACAGTCAAGTCCATCCCACGAGCACAGGCTTATTATAATCTGCTCAAGAGTATCCTCGCTGGCAAGGAGCGCGTCAAGGTCTCCGAGCGTGTCAAGAGCTATTTGCCAGATTTTCCAAAGTTTACCATCACCTACTCGGTGTCTGAAAATGAGGAAGAATCTATCGGCTACCAAGACCACATGAAGCAGGTCATGGAGGACTACAACCAAGAGTTTGGGACGCATTTTAGCCTAGCGGACCTGCGAGGATTTAATAGTGATGTCAATAATCGCCTGGCTAGAAAGCAGGACAAGTACCTCTACCGAAATGAACAGTTGGATTTGGTCATCGTGGTTGACCGTCTCTTGACGGGCTTTGATGCACCTTGTCTTTCTACACTCTTCATCGATCGCAAGCCAATGCGCCCACAGGACTTGATCCAGGCCTTTAGCCGGACTAATCGGATCTTTGATGACAAGAAGCACTTCGGCCATATCATCACCTTCCAGCGTCCTCAAGCCTTTAAGGAAGCCGTCGACAATGCCCTCAAGCTCTACTCCAATGGAGGAGAAAATGAGGTCCTAGCACCAAGCTGGGAAGAAGAGAAACGCAACTTCTTAAAAGCCTGGGCAGAATTTAAAGGCCAAGTCACGGACTTCGAAGAAGAAGGAGTCGCACTCGAGCAGGCCCCAACAGCTCAGCTCCGCAAGGTCGCTAAAGTCTATCAGGTCTTTGACAAGTACCAAGCCTCGATCCGCGTCTACTCAGAGTACGATAAGGAAGAGATCTATCGGGAAACAGGCCTCAGCGACAGCCAGCTCGAAGCTTATCTAGGCCTCTATCAAAATATTTTGGCGGAGATCAAGAGCAGGGATCCAGAAGTGGACAACGAAGATGAGTTGGACATCCACTATGAGCTGGAGTCTGTCCAAGTCGATGAGATCAACTATTCCTATATCCTGATGCTGATCCAGAGTATGATCCAGCAGGAGGAAAATGACGAGCAGAATCTGAGTGACAAGGATATCGCAACCGTGGACAGCTATATCGAGAGCCTGAACCGGACCAATCCAAGCCTAGCCGTGATCATCCAAAACCTTTGGATCCAAGTCCAAGAAGAGCCCGAACGCTACCGAGGACAGTCCATCACTGGAGTCTTGGACCAGATGATCGAAACCATCATCGATAGCCATATCGTAAGCTTTGCCAAAAACTGGTATATCGGAGCCGATGAACTTCGCTACTATATCCAACACTATCGCAAAGGTGCCAAAAAACAAGCCGGTGAAAGCCAGCTGACCAAGAGCCAACGCTACAAAGACTACAAGGCAGAAGTAGCAGACGCCCTCAACCCACTCAGCTACAAAAAACAAATCAAAGAAGCCTATACCCAACTGATCGAAGAGGTGATTGAACCGTTGAGAGTGGGGAGATAAAGGAGATAACGTGGATAAATTATTAGATAGTTTTGAAGTTGTATTCGGTAAAAGTTTCCGAAAGTATTTTGAAGAACAATCAAATAAACACGGCTATAAAAAATTGAATAGTTATCAAGAAGTAATTCTGGAATTTGTTCGAGATGATTCAAAAGACAGAGATAATTATTATCGTGGGACTCATACATATTTTACGCGATTTTTACTCATCAGCATTGAGAAGTTTAAGAGTAATAATGAAATTGATTTTACAGAATTAGATCATACAGGTAAATTGATTTGGCAGTTGGAACATATCATACCTCAAAGTAAATTTGAACCGGGAGATTCTGACAAGAATAAATTAGGAAATTTAACTTTATTACATAGAGATATAAATTTAAAAATATCAAACGAAAATTTTGTAGAAAAAAAGAAAGTATTACTTGATAAGGATGAGTCGAAGTTTTACATTAACGAAATTTTTAAAAGAGATAATTTTGAGAAATCAGATATTGATAAGAGAACAAGTGATTTAACAAATGATTTAAATGACATTATTGATAATCATTTTGATGCTTATTGTGAAAAAGTATTGAAAATGAAGAATATGGAGTTGAACAATGAGTAATAATAGTGTAAATGGGAAAATCTATCATTATAAAAATAATAAGGATATATTAAAAGGGTTAGATAAAAATCAACAAATCATTAAACTCAAAGAATTCATCAATAAATATTTTGTATCTAAAAATCTTGTCATATTCATAGGTTCTGGTTGTTCATCAGGAGCAATTCCGCTTATGAATAAAACGATGAGTAATATTTTAGAGAGTCATAAAAATGTTTATAAAAAAGTAAAAGAGTTTATAAATGCTAAAGATTTGGATTATCTAACCAAAAGTTTAGAATCATGTAAGAAGTGGCTAACAAAGGATGAAAGTAAAAAGGTTGATGATTTACTTAAGGAAATAAAATCAAGTAATGGTACTATCGCTAATTTTTTAAAGGGCTTGTCTAAAGAATATCAGGATTTAATAGAAGAATATATCTATAAATCTTTTTCAGATATTGAAAGTTTACTCAACTGGTTACAGAGTGGTTTAAGTTTCCAACCAAATAATAAGAACTTAAAAGAAGTGATAAGAACCTTGAAAAGTGAGTTTTTAAAAACTATACCATCTCTGGATGATGATAAATATAAAGATAGTGAAACAATAAATACTTATAATAAATTTTATCAATCTGTTTTTAAATATAGAACTGAGTTGAGTAATAAAATCAACATAGTGACAACGAACTACGATTTGTTTAATGAATATTCATTAGAAAGCAACCGCATTGTTTATTCAACAGGTTTTGAGAATAATTTATATAGAAACTTTAATGTAAATTCATTTAAGCAACGGGTAGTAGACGATACAAATAGATATAAGGATGTATGGCAACCTACTTCTAAAGAAGCTAATTTATTAAAAATACATGGTTCAATTAATTGGACTTCTGATGAAAGTGGGCAATTAATCCAAAAGGATTTTTTTAAACAGAGTGATGAAGAAATTATTATTTATCCAACAATGTTAAAGCATAGACAAACTGCACAAGCTCCATATTCAGAACTGTTTAGAGAGTTTGCAAATGTACTTCAAGTTCCAAATACAGTCCTTATTGTTATGGGATATGGTTTTCCGGACGAGCACATTAATAACATCATTTCGCAAAATCTAAAACATCAAGATTTTACTTTGATTGTTTTTGGTAATAAATCAGAAGACAATATGAAGAAATTTTTTGATGAATTTAAGACTCAAGATGGATTTCATTTAATTGGAGGAGATACGTCTTGTGATGGAGTAAAAGCCCACTACTTTAACTATATTGTTGATGAAATAATAAATCATGCTCCAAAGGTTGAATCAGAACAAGATGGAGAAGGTTTAGATGAATAGTATTGGGCGAGTAGTATCAGTCTCATATGACAGATTGATTTTTGAAGTTAGCGACTTTGAAAAATTAATTTACAATTTTAAAGGGGAAATTTATATCACCCAAGGAGTCATAGATTATGTAACTATAAAAAGTCAATTTGGAGATAAATTTGTTTACCAAGTTGTTAGAGTAGAAGACAAGGAAATTAAAATTGTTAATGATGAAAAATCAAAGTTTGACTATGTAGGGAGATTTGAATGTGTTCCTGTAGGAATATTAGAAAACGATAAAATTAACTTTAATCTAAAGAAATATCCCTTTTTACAAGATAGAGTCTATTTATCAAGTGATGAGGATTTGCAGAAGGTATTTTCTATTGAGAAAAGAGAAGCATCAATTTTATTAGGAACTATCCAAGATAAATATGATGCGCAAATTAATCTAAATAAATTGATTACTCATCATTCTGCTGTTTTAGGAAATACCGGATCAGGTAAATCGACAACAGTTAGAAAAATAATTAAAGAAATAGCAACTAAAGAAACTAGTAATTTATATTTAAATATTTTTGATGTTCATAATGAATACTCACAGATAGACGGTGTAAATAATATTGATGTGTTGAAAGATTTTTCGATAAAAATAGAGTCATTAGAGTTGCAAGATTGGTTGAATTTGATAAAACCATCAGAACTTGTACAGTTGCCTGTAGTTCAAACAGCATTGAAATTGGCTAATTGTCTATCAGAAAACAAATTAGATAGAGAAAAATTAAGCTGTTTTATAGCCTATAACTTATATCATAATCAACAATCTGATGCTGTAGCTAAACGAGCTAAAATCATTGGAATCCTACAGAATACAAGTATTGATACAACAAAGTATGATGCTCGATTTGGTAACTTCAATGGCAGTAATGATGAAACAATATTCAAATCTAATTTAAAGAGTAAAATGTATGTAAGCCATTCAGAAATAACTAAAGAAATTGAGAATGCTAGTTATATAATAAAAAGTTTTGAAGACTTATTTGAAGCTTTGAATTTTGTTTTTCTACTAGAAGAAAGTCAGGGGAATACTCAAGCAAGAGGGTATTCAGCAACCCTTGAAACTAGAATTAAACACATTCAATTCAGATATGGTAACTTGTTTAAATTAAAAAAAGATGATTGTGCTAATGAATCAAAAATTACGGTTTATAATGTTTCGGGTTTAGATGATGATTTATTGTTGTTTTTTACCACTTATATATTAAAAAAAGAGTTCAAAAAGAGTTCTGAAATAGATATAACAAATAGAGATGTCAATTTGTTTATTTTTGAAGAAGCACATAGATATATATCAAGATTAAACGAAAATAGTCTGTTTGGTGAAGTTGAAGTCTTTAAAAAGATAGCTCGTGAGGGTAGGAAATTTGGCTGTTTCTTGATGTTATCTAGCCAGCGTCCGAGCGAGTTATCTTCAACTGTTCTTTCTCAATGCAATAATTATTTAATTCATCGAATTAAAAATAATGTCGACTTAGAATATCTTCTGAAAACTATACCTTATATAAATAAAAATCAGTTAACAAGGTTTTCATATTTACCGACTGGGACAGCATTCATAGTAGGTGAGTTATACCCTATACCTGTTGAAGTGGATGTTGATGGAGAAGGTGAAATAGATATAACAGTTACTCCACAAGTGAAATTTAAGGGTAAATCTTAAGCGTTAAAAGAGTCAGGAAGAAGTGACAATGAAAAATCAGAATAGAAAAAATCCCAAAATTAGATTTAACAGATTTGATAGTGTTTGGGAAGAAGCTAAAATTGAAGATATAGTCAAAATATCTGCTGGTGGTGATGTAGATAAAGAAAGATTGAAGGAAAGTGGGAAATATCCCGTTATTGCAAATGCTTTGACAAACAAAGGAATCGTTGGTTTTTATGACGATTATAAAGTGAAAGCTCCTGCAGTGACTGTTACAGGTCGCGGAGATGTTGGATATGCAGTAGCCCGACATGAAAATTTCACTCCAATTGTTAGACTTCTGACTCTTCAATCGGAAGATATTGATGTTGATTATCTTGAAAATCAGATTAATTCAATGAGAATTTTAAATGAGTCTACGGGAGTTCCTCAACTAACAGCTCCTCAACTTGGGAACTACAAAGTGTATCATCCAGAAATAGACGAACAATCAACCATTGGCTCCCTCTTCCGCACTCTCGACGACCTTCTGGTTAGCTACAAGGACAATCTCGCCAACTACCAATCTCTCAAGGCGACCATGCTCTCCAAGATGTTTCCCAAAGCTGGTCAGACAGTTCCTGAGATTCGTTTGGATGGATTTAAAGGTGAGTGGGAGCTTCTTGAAATTAATTATTTAGCTGATGACTTTCAAAGTGGTGGCACTCCAAAAACAAATGTTCAGGAATATTGGGATGGGGATATTCCTTGGATTCAATCATCTGACTTAGAGACAAATTGTCTATTTGAAATTAAAGTTCAAAAAAGTATTTCTGAGAAAGGTTTAAAAAATTCATCAGCCAAAATAATACCAAAGGATTCAATTGCGGTTGTTACGAGAGTTGGAGTTGGGAAGTTAGCAGTGATACGTCATGAATACGCAACAAGTCAGGATTTTTTATCATTCTCAAATCTTAAATCAAATATAGAATTCACAGCATATTTACTTTATAGATTACTTCAAAAGGAGGTTACTCAACTTCAAGGGACATCAATAAAGGGTATTACTAAAGTGGAATTACTATCGAAAAAAGTACTTATACCATCTCTTCCTGAACAACAAGCCATCGGTGCCTATTTCTCTAACCTCGACAACCTCATCGCTTCTCACCAAGAAAAAATTTCTCAACTGGAAACCCTGAAAAAGAAACTCTTGCAGGATATGTTTATTTAAGGAGGAGTTATGTACAGTTCTAAAACAGATTTAATTGAAAAGTTAGAATCTGAAAGAGAAAGATTTCAAGATAACTTGAGTCAGATAGCTGATCATGAAAAAGATCTATATAGTAGAGTAGATAATTATCTATCTGAACTGATTTCTTTTATAAATGATGAGCTAAATGAAGGAGTTTTCTCTAATGATGTAACGGTAAGGTACAAAACATTACGTGATAATTTGTTAGAAAGCATCTACAATTGTTTTGGTGGTGAAATTTATCTGTATGATTCTATCTTTCCTCAAATTTTGTATAATTTCAAAGTTATTAAACTTTTCTCTTTTATTGCTAAAATAGATTCTACTACTGTTATTATAGGGGCTAATGGAGTAGGGAAAACTAGTCTTATTAATGAATTACGGAAGAATAGTATTGATGAGATGTATGTTTTACCAGCCCAGAAATTGTTATATTTTGTTTCAAATATCCATGATCGTAATGGAATTTCTAGAGAAAGATATATTCAAGATTTAAAAGAAGTCGATCTTAAATATGAAACAATTGATTTGTATCCAACAAAGATTGAAAACGATTTTTCAAATACGTTTACCAAATTAATAACATTGTTGGTAAAAGACTACACAAACATAGTTACTCGTAGATCAAGAAAAGAAAAAAATTTACCTTTAACTTTATTAGACAGAGTGGAACAAATATGGAATCAAATTTTTCCAGAAATAACATTTAATCCTGAACCTGATAATAGAGTTTTAGAAGTTGTAAGAAATGGATCTAAATATAGTATAAATGGGCTTAGTGATGGAGAACGTTGTATATTGTTTTATATTGGGAATGTACTTTTAGCTCCAGAAAATAGCTATATTGTTATTGACGAACCTGAGACTTTCTTAAACGCTGCTGTCTATAATGAATTGTGGGATTTGCTCATATTAGAGAGATCTGATTGCCAATTTGTTTTTGCTTCACATAATATGGACTTTGTTCAATCAAGAACCAATGCTACCTATATGTGGTGCAAGAAATTTGAAGCACCTTATGACCTAGATTATGAACGATTGGAAGATTCTCAAGAGTTTCCTTTATCCTTATTAACAGAAGTTTCTGGTACAAGGAAACCAATACTATTTTGTGAGGGTACTAAAACTAGTATAGATTATAAAATCTATTCTAAATTATTCAGTAAATTTTGCTTTGTAAAACCAGTACAAGGACATAAACAAGTCATCCAGCATACTAAGGCTTATAATAACTTAAACAAAATTCATGGGAATAAAGCCTATGGAATTATTGATTTTGATTGGATGGAAGAGGCGAAAATTGTAAAATATAAAAAGAAAAATATTTTTGTACTTCCTTTTAATGAGATAGAGATGCTTCTAGTGGATGAAGCAATAGTAAAGTCAGTTTTGGCATCTGATGATCTGGATAAAGAGCAAAAGTTAAATAAATTCCAAGAAGCTATTAAAAGTTTGTGTATAGAAAATAAAGAGAAGATAGTAAGTATCGCCTTAAAAAAGAAACTTGATGAATTTATGGAAAGTCATTTTATAGAGAAGAGTAAACCAACTAAACATGATGCTCAAGAATTTTTAGAAGGTTTAGTAACTAGATTTAATGTAACTTCAACAGTTAAAAATATAACTTCTATTGTTGATGAAAGCATATTTTCATCAGATTTTGCATCAATTTTAAAGGTTTGTAACTTAAAAAATGAGATTATCAATCAACTAGGGGATGATCTAATCACTCGCGACTTTAAAAATAAGTCAATAAATAGGATTACAATAAATCCCGAGTTGCAAAAATTATTGAGAAACAAATATTTTGGTGAACTTGTAACTTTGCTTAATAATAATTAAGGGTGTTAGTTTATTATAATCCTCACTTTAAACACTAAAAAACTCTTACAAGATATGTTTATCTAACCTTTAAAATAACCTTATCAGCATCCATAAGCACAGTCTTTTTCGAATAGTATAAGTGAGCCTCTTTGATTCTTTCAAAGGGTGCTCCTTAGTATTTAATAACTTAAAAGTATTTACTTTTAATAACTTTAAAGTTATAATATATTCGAAAAGAGGTTGCTTAGTGCACGAAATTTATTTTTATAAGGACAAACAGGGGAATCAACCGGTCTTGGACTATATGAGGGAGCTAGCTCGCCACGATAGCAAGGACAGCCGGATCAAACTCAACAAGCTCAACGACTATATTGAACTGTTGAGCCAGCAGGGAACCCGTGCTGGCCAACCCTACATCAAGCATCTGGATGCGGAGATTTGGGAGTTGAGACCCTTGCGGGATCGGATTTTATTCGTGGCTTGGCTGGATGGGAGCTTTGTCTTACTGCATCCTTTTGTCAAAAAGACGCAAAAGACACCTAGACGAGAGATTGAGAAAGCCAAGCGGGAGTTGCAAGATTTGAAGGAAAGAGGGCTAAGAGATGAAGAATAGTGCCATCGGCAGCAATTGGAAAGATGTGAGAGCAGAGCTCTTCACCAAGGAAGAAATCCTGGAAAGTGATCTGCGGGTCGCGATTATGACAGAGCTGATCGAAGCTCGGCATGAAAAGGGCATTAGCCAAAAGAAACTAGAAGAACTTAGTGGGGTCAGCCAACCGGTCATTGCTCGGATGGAGACGGGAAAGACCAGTCCTCAATTGGATACGGTCTTGAAAGTCTTAGCCAGTCTGGGCAAGACCCTCGCTGTCGTCCCACTGGAACAAGAAAAGGTCTAAAAGAAATCAGAAAGAACTATTATGGAAACAACACAAACCTCCCAGGCACTCTACCAAGCACTGTGGAACTCAGCGGATGTGCTCCGCTCTAAAATGGATGCCAATGACTATAAGTCTTACCTATTGGGGATGATCTTTTACAAGTACCTCTCAGATAAGTTGCTCTTCTTCGTGGCAGAGACTATGGAGGAGGAGACAGAGAGCTTAGATGAAGCCTTGGCGCTTTACCGATCCTACTATGAGGATCCATACTCTCAAGAGGACTTGATCTCTGTCATTACTGATGAGCTCAACTATGTCATCAAGCCAGACTTGACCTTTACGGCCTTGGTGGACCGGGTCAATGAAGGGACCTTTCAGCTAGAAGATCTAGCTCAGGGCTTCCGAGATATCGAGCAGAGTGACGACCTCTATGAGAATCTCTTTGAGGATATTGATCTCTACTCTAAGAAACTTGGAGCGACACCTCAAAAGCAAAACCAGCTAGTGGCTGCCGTTATGAAAGAATTGGCAGTGCTGGATGTGGCAGGTCATGCGGGTGATATGCTCGGAGATGCCTATGAGTACTTGATTGGTCAGTTTGCGACCGACTCTGGTAAGAAGGCAGGAGAGTTCTATACTCCCCAGCCTGTAGCCAAGCTCATGACCCAGATTGCCTTTTTAGGGCGTGAAGACGAGCAGGGCTTTACCCTCTACGATGCCACCATGGGATCAGGCTCGCTTTTGCTCAATGCCAAGAAGTTTTCTCACCAGCCTCAAACCGTCCAGTACTTTGGTCAGGAGCTCAATACCTCAACCTATAACTTAGCACGGATGAACATGATCCTACACGGGGTCCCGGTGGAAAACCAGTTCTTGCATAATGCGGATACGCTGGACGAAGACTGGCCGACTCAAGAGCCGACCAACTTTGATGGAGTCCTTATGAACCCACCATACTCAGCCAAGTGGTCCGCAAGCTCCGGCTTTCTCCAAGATCCTCGCTTCTCCCCATTTGGCAAGCTCGCGCCTCAGTCCAAGGCAGACTTTGCCTTTCTCTTGCATGGTTATTACCACCTCAAGCAGGACAAGGGAGTCATGGCCATCGTCCTTCCTCATGGAGTCCTTTTCCGTGGCAATGCTGAAGGAACCATTCGCAAGGCCTTGCTGGAAGAAGGGGCCATTGATACGGTGATCGGTCTTCCTGCCAATATCTTCTTCAATACCAGCATCCCAACGACGGTCATCATTCTCAAGAAGAACCGCACCAATCGGGACGTTTACTTTATCGATGCCTCTAAGGAATTTGACAAGGGCAAGAACCAGAATATCATGACGGATGCCCATATCGAGAAGATCCTTAAGGCCTATAAGAGTAGAGAGGACATGGATAAGTTTGCCCATCTAGCTAGCTTTGAGGAGATCGTCGAGAATGACTACAACCTCAATATCCCACGCTATGTGGATACCTTTGAGGAAGAAGAAGTAGAACCACTAACAGAGATCGTGGCTAAGATCAACCAAACCAATGCCACTATCGAGACCCAGACAGCCTCTCTTCTAGATATGCTCAGCCAGCTTCATGGAACGACACCAGAAGCTGATGCCGAACTCAAGAAATTTGTCCAAGAGTTTAAGGGGTAGTTCTTAATACATTTAACAGACAATTCCCTCCTTAGTTTTCTAAGGAGGGTTTTCTGTCGAGTTGTTTTTCTTGCTTCTTTTATAAAAGAGTGTATAATGTTGTAATAAAAAAGGTTACAACAAAAAACGAAACCGAAAAGGAGACACCTATGCCTTACGCATACAATAGCAAGATTTACTTGGCAGAAGCAGTCCTCAATGTGAAGGATCTGGCCCGTCAGACCGCTTTTTACACCCAGATTCTGGGTTTGGAGATTTTGTCTCAGACTGAGGAGGAAGTTCTTCTTGGGGCTGGAGGCAAGCCCTTGGTTCATCTCATCCAAACGGTTCGGACCGAGCCTGTTAAGGCTAGCTACGGTCTCTACCACATGGCCATTCTCCTACCTAGTCGGGAGGACTTGGCGGATGTCTTCAAGCATATGGCTGAGCTGAAGGTTCCCTTTGTCGGGGCTGCTGACCATGGCTACAGCGAAGCTCTCTATCTTGAAGATCCAGAGGGCAACGGTATTGAGCTCTACCGGGATAAGCCAGTTGCGGAGTGGGATATCCGTGAGGATGGTCGTATCATTGGCGTGACGGAGGAGCTCTCTGCCCAAGAGATCTATGAGATGGGCCGCAAGGTGGAGCCCTTCCAGATTGCGTCCGCTACCCGCATGGGTCATATTCACCTCTCTGTGAGAGATAGCCAAGCAGCGTCAGCCTTTTATCAGAAGGTGCTAGACCTGTCGGATAAGTTCACCGTCCCATCAGCCAGCTGGATCGCTTCTGGGGATTACCACCATCACCTGGCAGTCAATGAGTGGGGTGGCAAGCACTTGGCTAAACGTGAAGCACAGCTTCCTGGCCTAGCCTATTACATCGTCCACGTAGAAAAGAAAGAAGACTTGGTTGCCATCGCAGAGCGAGCAAAAGAGCAGGAGGCACCAGTCACCTGGCTGACCTCAAGTGAGCTCGCGTTTACAGATCCGGATGGGATCGTGACTCGAGTTAGAAAGGGTTAGAAAGCTTGATAAATTAGGGTTTTTGAGAGAAAAAACAGAAATAGTAAAAATTAGTGATATTTCAAGATGTAATTCTTGACATTACATCTAGGCCATGTATAATAGTTTTTGTAATAAATAAACTTACAACAGAAGGAGGAAACAACTATGAAAAACATTTTATTTATCGTCGGATCCCTTCGTCAAGGATCTTTTAACCACCAAATGGCTAAGAAAGCAGAAAGCCTTCTTGAAGGAAAAGCAACAGTGACTTACTTGGACTACAAGGACATCCCGATGATGAACCAAGATTTGGAAACTCCAACCTTACCAGCAGTGCAAGCAGCGCGTGATGCGGTCCTTGCGGCAGATGCTATCTGGATCTTCTCACCAGTTTATAACTTTGCTATTCCTGGTGTGGTGAAAAACTTGATCGACTGGTTCAGCCGTGCCCTTGACCTATCAGAAACTCGTGGTCCATCTGCCCTCCAAGACAAGATCGTAACAGTCTCTTCAGTCGCTAATGCAGGACACGAGCCAATGTTTGCGGCTTACCAAGCCCTCTTGCCATTCGTTCGTACACAAGTAGTGGGAGACTTCACAGGAACAACCGTTAACCCAGAAGCTTGGACAACAGGTGAATTGGTCTTGACAGACGAAGCAATCGCAGGATTGGAAAAACAAGCCCAAGCCTTGTTGGAAGCGTAAAAAAGCTGAGACTTCTGTCTCAGCTTTTTTAGATACTAAACAATTGTCCGAAGAGATAGGTAACACCCATAGTCAGTAGTCCGATGACCAAGTTACGGATCATGGCTTGCTTGGTAGGAGCTTTTCCTAGCTTGGCACTGGTGTAGCCAGTAAAGAGAAGGGAAAGGGCGACGATGATCACCGTTGCTGGGATCCGGATTTCTTTTGGCAAGAGGATGATCGACAGCATAGGAGGAAGAGATCCGAGGACAAAGGCAATAAAGCTCGAGATGGCCGCATGCCAAGGATTAGTAAACTCTTCAAACTCCAGGCCATATTTTTCTTCCACCAAGGCTTTGAGAGGGTGTTTGAGAAAGGCCCGCTCGGTCATGATTTGAGCAGCCGTTTCACATTCCCCATTTTGAATATAGGCCACATAGAGGGAGTCGCGTGCAGCCTTTGGATCGCGATCCAGAAGGGTTTGTTCTCTGCTCACAGCAGCTTCTTCTGTATCCTTTTGGGTAGATACAGAGACGTATTCACCACCCGCCATAGAGAAGGCACCAGCTAGAATTGCAGAGAGACCAGAGAGAAAGATGATCCAGAGGTTACTGGTCGCACTGGCAACCCCGATAACAACTCCAGCGATTGAGATAATGCCATCATTGGCACCGAGCACTCCAGCCCGTAAGATATTTAAGCGGTCGTTGAAAGAAGCATCAAGGCCATGTTTTGTTTCAGTCATACTTGTCTCCTGATTCCTTATTTAGAATGATTATAATTAAAGTTAAGTAATATTGCAAGACTTTTGTCCTAAATGATAAAAGTTCGACAATTTAAGAAAGGTCTATAATGGGTAGAAGGTCTATCTCATCTTAAAAATGTACCGTCAGCAGAAGGAGCTAAGATATTATAATGCTTTGACAATCGAAATAATTTTAGATATAATTCTATAAATGAATTATGAATAGGAGTCAACCATGAAAAAATTAGTCGCAAGCGGTATTACCCTTCTCTCGGTCTTGACCTTGGTCGCATGTTCGGGAAATCAAACTGCAAAACCAAAGGCTTCTTCAGAGAAGTCTTCAAGCAAGGTGGAGAAATCTTCTTCTAAGAAGTCTTCCTCATCTAAGAAGAAATCATCTTCATCAAAGAAATTTGAATTGACAGATGATACAAGCAGCTCTTCTAGTCAGTCTACTTCAGGCTCTGGCGCTCAAGCAACAGCTCCAGAAGTTGTTTTGGTAACGGATCAAGAAATTGAAAATGCGAAAACAATCGGGGATATCAAGGGACTTTATGCAAAACTAGCTGAAAATTACAAGAAGCATGCCAATGAATTGGGTGAAAAGTTGCCAAAATCTGAACAAGAATCTTACTTCAAGACCTTGGAACCTGGTATCAAGAAGATGGATGAAGAGTTGGCTTCTGTGAATGAAACTCTTACTCAATTTGGAGATGATACAACGCTTTTCCCAGAAGAGCACCGTGCAGCCTTTATTGAGGCCTTCAAAGCAACCCGTGATACCATGACAAATGCTTTGGTAACTGCTTATAAGTTTGTTGGAGGTTTGAGTAGCTAAGGCCCCTGTCTTCTCTGTGGGGACTCAGTTTCCTCAGCTGTAGATTGGATCTGAAAAGAAATAAAGAAAGAGAGAGTGGGACAGAAATCGGTAATTCGTTAGAGTTCGATTTCGTCGTCCCACCTCCGCACAGTTGAGTAGGGCTGTAAAAGCTGATGAAATCAGCGTAGTAGAGCCCACTCAACCACTGCGTCTTGCTCGACTATCCAAAGACAATTGAGAGGCTAGGACTTTTATCCCAGCCTTTTTTTGCTTTCTATCTGAGCTAGTCTTTTAGGGGCAGTCGTGCTATAATCGTACTAGCAGATTATTGAAGGAGAAATTCATGAATCAAACAGTTGAATATCTAAAAGAACTCACAGCCATCGCATCACCGACAGGCTTTACAGAAGAAGTGGCTACCTATCTAGTCAAGACTTTGACAGACATGGGCTACAGCCCTGTTCGGACAGCTAAGGGAGGCGTAACCGTTGTCCTCAAGGGTGAGAATGACGAGCAACACCGCTACATCACAGCCCATGTGGATACCTTGGGAGCGATTGTCCGTGCTGTGAAACCAGATGGTCGTCTCAAGCTGGATCGCATCGGTGGCTTCCCTTGGAACATGATCGAAGGGGAAAACTGTACCGTCCATGTGGCCAATACAGGAAAGACACATTCGGGTACTATTCTTGTCCACCAAACCTCTTGCCACGTCTACAAGGATGCGGGAACTGTGGAGCGGACTCAGGACAATATGGAAGTGCGCTTGGATGAAAAAGTGACCTCTGAAAAAGAAACCCGTGACTTGGGGATTGAAGTCGGAGACTTTATCAGCTTTGATGCTCGGACCATCGTCACAGATACAGGCTTTATCAAGTCTCGTCACTTGGATGACAAGGTCAGCGCTGCCATCTTGCTTAATCTCCTTCGCGTCTACAAGGAAGAAGGCGTGACCCTACCAGTGACGACTCACTTTGCCTTTTCTGTCTTTGAAGAAGTGGGACATGGGGCTAACTCTAGCATCCCAGCTCAAGCGGTTGAATACTTAGCAGTGGACATGGGGGCGATGGGAGATGACCAGCAGACAGACGAGTACACAGTTTCTATCTGTGTCAAAGATGCTTCGGGTCCTTACCACTATGGTTTCCGCCAACACTTGGTTTCCTTGGCCAAGGAGCAAAATATCTCTTACAAACTGGACATCTATCCTTTCTATGGATCCGACGCCTCCGCAGCCATGAGTGCAGGAGCAGAAGTCAAGCATGGTCTTCTCGGAGCAGGGATCGAGTCTAGCCATTCCTATGAGCGGACCCATGTGGATTCAGTGGTGGCGACAGAGCGCATGGTCGATGCCTATCTAAAGAGTGACTTGGTGAAATAGGGGTCATTTTCAAATTTAAAAAATCGGATGAAATCTGCTTGGACAAGCTGTCTAGGCAGATTTTTTAGGATAAACTGTCAAAAAATTCTTGACAAGCCTAAAAAATGTAGTAAAATATGTAGTAAATCAGAAAGTAACTAGTCTAAGATTTTCAGGGAGCCTGCGGGTATTGTGAGCAGGTAGTCGGAGCTAGTGAACATTGGGCTGATTGTTTAGAGTAGGAGAAGATAACACATATTCTTCTCGGTAGGCACCCCTTATCGTGCAACTCCTTGTTAGAGGAGATAGAGATAATGGTCGTTTTCTACCCTTTTGACCATTAACTGAGGTGGTACCGTGTTAAACCCGATTTAATGCCCTCACAGAGTGTTACTCTGTGAGGTTTTTTGTATTCTTTTGAAGTTGGTCTAGTTGTTAACTTTAAAGAGTATTGGATGTGATTGGATCAGGACTTGCATCGCTTCGTCCCTAGGAAAAGAAAGGAATTCCTATGAAAAAAATTTTACCAGCTGATACCTTAACCCCCATTCTAGCCTACATGCGTGTCCAAGGTGACCATAAGGTCATCCTTGAGTCAATCCCGCGCGAGAAGGAGAACGCCCGCTTTTCTATCGTGGCCTATAATCCAGTATTTGAGGTGGTCTATCAGGATGGGATCCTGTATGAGAATGGCAAGGTGTTGGAGCAAGATCCTTTTGACTATCTACACCAGGTAACGGTCAAGGGGCTGACGTCTGATCTTCCTTTTGCCGGTGGAGCTATCGGCTTTGCAGGCTATGATATGATCGGGGTTTACGAAGAGATTGGACGGATTCCTCAGGATACGATCGGGACACCAGACATGCATTTCTTCATCTACGAGTCCTATGTGATTTTTGACCACAAGAAGGAAAAAGTCTATGTGGTGGAGGACAATATCTACTCTGGTCGGAGCAATGATACAGTCCGTCAATCACTGGGGCAAGTGGTGACCGATCTGCAAACCCAAGCGCCCAATGAGTTCACCCCTCAGGCCTTGCAGGCTCTGCAGTTCAGCAACCACATTGAGAAGGAAGTTTTTATGGAGATGGTGGATCAGGCTAAGAAGCTGATCCGCGAAGGCGATATGTTCCAGTGTGTCCTCAGTCAACGCTTCTCAGCAGACTTCGAGGGAGATCCCTTGGATTATTACCGAAATTTGCGCGTGACCAATCCGTCCAACTATCTTTATTTCTATGACTTTGGAGACTACCAGATCATTGGGGCCAGTCCGGAAAGCCTGGTATCTGTGAAAAAAGGAGAGGTGACGACGAATCCGATCGCCGGAACTCGACCTCGTGGAGCGACGGAAGAAGAGGACCAAGCTCTGGCTCATGAACTCCTCCACGATATCAAGGAGACAGCTGAACACCGCATGCTGGTGGATCTGGGACGCAATGATATCGGGAAAAACGCCCAAAATGGGACGGTCGAAGTGACCAAGTATATGGAGGTCGAGTATTTCCGCTATGTCATGCACCTGACCAGTGTGGTCAAGGGTCAACTCCTTCCTCACCTAACAGCCCTGGATGCCCTTAAGGCTACACTACCAGCGGGAACAGTCTCTGGAGCTCCTAAGATTCGGGCCATGCGTCGGATCTATGAGTTGGAACAGGAAAAACGTGGGGTCTATGCGGGTGCGATCGGCTACCTCTCCGCGACAGGGGACATGGACTTTGCCATTGCTATCCGAACCATGATCCTCAAAAATCAAAAGGCCTATGTCCAAGCAGGAGCAGGGATTGTCTATGACAGTGTTCCGGAGAATGAATTTTACGAGACGATTAACAAAGCAAAATCGATGACAAGAATAGGAGATGTTCAATGATTTTATTAGTGGATAATTATGATTCCTTTACCTATAATTTGGCCCAATACCTGGGAACTTTTACAGAGGTTGAGGTCTTGCGAAATGATGACGAGCGCTTATATGAGCAGGCGGAGGTGGCAGATGCCCTCGTCTTCTCCCCCGGTCCAGGCTGGCCGGCAGATGCTGGGAAAATGGAAGCCATGATCAAGGACTTTGCAGCTAAAAAACCTATGTTAGGGATTTGCTTGGGTCACCAAGCCCTGGCGGAGACTTTTGGCGGTAAGTTGCGCTTGGCTAAGAATGTCATGCATGGCAAACAAAGCCAGATTACCTTTGAAACGCCATCTCCCATTTTCAAAGATATCGAGAATGATGTACCCATCATGCGTTACCATTCTATCGTCGTTGACCAAATGCCAGAAGAATTTGAGGTTACGGCCATTACCACGGACGACCAAGAAATCATGGCCATTCAACACAAGAGCCTGCCCATCTACGGACTTCAGTATCATCCTGAGAGTATCGGCAGTCCAGATGGTCTAAAAATGATCGAAAATTTTGTGAAGCTAGTCCTAGACTAGACCAGCAGTTCCAAGCAGATAAAATTTCTATTGAAACGTGTAGAAAAGACAAGAGGAAACCTTTATGAAAGAATTATTCTTACAAATCTCTAATCGCCAAGACTTGACGCAAGAGCAGGTCCAAGAAGTCTTTGATCAAATCTTGCAGAACCAACTATCAGAAAGTCAAATCGCTGCCTTTTTGATGGGACTCAAAACCAAGGGGGAAACAGCGGATGAAATTACGGGGATCGTTCGCGCCTTAAAGGCCCATGCGACGGTATTTCCAGAGACCTTCTCAGATGCCATGTGTAACTGTGGGACTGGTGGCGATCAATCCTATAGCTTTAACATTTCGACGACTGTTTGCTTCGTTTTGGCTGCTGGTGGGATCCGCATGGCCAAGGCCGGCAATCGCTCTGTTTCTTCTAAGTCGGGCTCTGCAGATGTCCTAGAAGAACTTGGCATCAACGTGGCTGCCTCACCAGAGATCCTTTCGAAAGCTTTGGATGAGGTTGGTTTAGCCTTTATCTTTGCGCAGACCATGCATCCGGCTATGCGCTTCATTGGCCCAGCTCGCCAAGCTATGGGGATTCCAACTATTATGAACCTTGTCGGCCCTCTCGCTAATCCGTTGGATCTAGAAACGCAACTCATGGGTCTCTATCGTGCCGAATTGCAAGAGATTGTCGCACGTGCCATTCAACAGTTGGGACGTAAACGTGCCGTCGTTATCACAGGTCCTGACAATATGGACGAAGCGGCTCTTTATGGAACCAATACCTACACCCTGCTAGAAAATGGCAAGATCAGCCAGCATACCTTTACCTATGAAGATCTGGGTATGGACAAGGTGGAGTTGTCTGAAATTACTGGTGGTGATGCCAAGGAAAATGCTAAGATTCTCCTTAGTGTCTTGAAGAATGAAGCCAGCCCTTATCTGGAAACAACGGTTCTCAACGCAGGTCTTGGTTTCTATGCCAATGGAAAAGTCGCAACCATCAAAGAAGGTGTAGAGTTGGCACGTCAATTGATTGCGGATGGTTCTGCCCTTGCTAAATTGCAACACTTACAAGAGGTTCAAGTATGAGTAAAGCCTTTCTACCGACAATCCTAGAACAAAAAGAAAAAGAAGTGGCGCAAATGGTCATGGAAGATCTCCAGCCTCTCCGTCAGACCTATCGTCTCTATGATTTTCTCAAAAGCCATCAAGAGCACTTGCAGATCATCGCTGAGGTGAAGAAAGCCAGCCCTAGTATGGGGGATATCAATCTGGATGTAGATATTGTCGCCCAAGCCAAGACCTATGAAGAAAATGGGGCAGCCATGATCTCGGTTCTGACGGACCAAGTCTTCTTCAAGGGAGATCTAGACTACCTTCGTGAGATTTCTTCCCAGGTGACGATTCCAACCTTGGCCAAGGATTTTATCATTGATGAGAAACAGATTGTCCGATCTCGTAATGCCGGAGCTACGGTTATTCTCTTGATTGTCGCAACTCTGCCAGAAGCCCGGCTCAAGGAGCTTTATGATTTTGCGACGGGGCTTGGTTTGGAGGTGCTGGTAGAAACCCATAACTTACCTGAGCTCGAAATAGCCCATCGGATCGGGGCTGACATCATCGGAGTAAACAACCGGAACCTGGTCACCTTTGAAACGGATCTGAATGCTAGTCTTGAATTGTCTACACATTTTAAAGACCAGCCGGTTTATATATCGGAGTCCGCTATTTTTAATGGTGCAGATGCGGCTCTAGTCGCTCCCTACTTTAATGGGATCTTGGTAGGGACTGCCCTCATGACAGCAGGGGATGTAGCAGAAAAGGTCAAGGAGTTGCAAATTGACAAAGGTTAAAATATGTGGCCTGTCTACAGTGGAAGCAGTGGAGACGGCTGTCCTAGCAGGTGCAGACTATATCGGTTTTGTTTTCGCTGAGAGCAAGCGACAAGTCAGTCTGGAGCAAGCCCACGAATTAGCAAAACTGGTGACTGGCAAGACCAAAATTGTTGGAGTCTTTGTCTCACCAAGTCTAGAGGAGTTGGAGCAAGCCATTGCTCAGGTTCCCTTAGACATCGTTCAGATTCATGGAATGTTTGATGAAACACTGATTCCAAAGATCTCAGTTCCAGTCATTCGAGCAATCCAGCTCAGTGAGCAGGAAGCTAAAGTAACCAGCCCGGCAGATTTTCTGCTCTTTGATGCTCCCGTAGCTGGGAGTGGGCGAACCTTTGATTGGGACTTGCTGAAAGATCAGAAGATTCAGCAGAATTTCTTTATTGCAGGGGGCTTGACAGTGGACAATGTCCGCCAAGCTCGAGAGACCTTTCAGCCTTATGCCCTGGATGTCTCTTCAGGGGTCGAAACAGACGGACGCAAAGATATAGAAAAGATAAAAGCATTTATAAAAGGAGCGAAAGCATGAACTATCAACTACCGGATGAAAAAGGGTTTTATGGGAAATTTGGGGGCCAGTTTGTCCCAGAAACCCTGATGACAGCCGTGATCGAACTGGATAAGGCTTACCGAGAAGCCAAAGCAGATCCAAGCTTTCAAGCGGAATTGGATGACTTGCTCAAGAATTATGTAGGGCGGGAGACTCCACTTTACCACGCCAAAAGCCTCTCCAAGCACATCGGAGGAGCGCAAATCTACCTGAAACGGGAAGACCTCAACCATACAGGGGCCCACAAGATTAACAATGCCCTTGGTCAGGTCTTGCTGGCTAAACGGATGGGCAAGAAGAAGATTATCGCGGAGACAGGGGCTGGTCAACACGGGGTTGCGACAGCGACGGCAGCGGCACTCTTTGAGATGGAGTGTACCATTTATATGGGGGAAGAAGATGTCAAACGCCAAGCCCTCAATGTCTTTCGGATGGAGCTCTTGGGAGCAAAAGTCCATAGTGTGACAGATGGATCGCGCGTGCTGAAAGATGCGGTCAATGCGGCCCTTCGTGCATGGGTAGCTGGGATTGATGATACCCACTACATCATGGGTTCTGCCCTTGGACCAGCTCCCTTCCCAGAGATTGTTCGAGATTTTCAATCCGTGATTGGTAAGGAAGCCAAACGTCAGTTTGCTGAAGTCTCAGGTGGAAAACTTCCTGATGCGGTCCTAGCCTGTATCGGTGGAGGCTCCAATGCCATTGGCATGTTCTACCCCTTTGTAGAAGACGAATCTGTAGCCATGTACGGAGCAGAGGCATCTGGTCTTGGTTTGGATACGGACAAACACGCAGCCACCTTTGCCAAAGGTCGTCCAGGAATCCTTCACGGAGCCTTGATGGAAGTGCTTCAAGATGCCCATGGACAGATCATGGAGGCTTTCTCTATCTCTGCTGGATTGGATTATCCTGGTGTGGGGCCAGAGCATTGCTATTTTAATGAAATTGGCCGGGCAAGCTATGATTCCATCACGGATGAAGAAGCCCTCGAAGGATTTAAGTTGCTCTCTCGTTTGGAGGGAATCATTCCAGCATTGGAGTCCAGTCATGCTATCGCTCTAGCGCAAAAAGTCGCAGCAAAAATGACTCCGGACCAAACGCTCATCATCTGCCTATCTGGTCGTGGAGACAAGGATGTCATGCAGGTGAAAGAACGGTTTGAAGCAGAAGGGAAGTAGAGATGACCAAAACACTAACACAGCATTTACAAGCCATTAAAGACAGCAAGCGTGGGATCTTCGTCCCTTACATCATGGCGGGGGATCATGAGAAGGGACTAGATGGGCTTTTTGAGACCATTCAGCTCTTGGAAGAAAGTGGAGCATCGGCTATTGAAGTGGGGATTCCTTGGTCGGATCCTGTAGCGGATGGGCCAGTCATCGAGATGGCTGGGCAACGTAGTTTGGCCAAGGGAGTGACCTTAACCGCTATTGTAAAAAAACTCCAAGAACAAGAGACCAAGATTCCTCTGGTCATCATGACCTATATCAATCCAGTCTTCCAATATGGTATAGAGGCTTTTATAAAAGAATTGGCTTCTACCTCCGTCAAAGGCTTGATCATTCCCGACTTGCCAAATGAACATGCGGATATGATAGCACCTTACTTGGAAGGGAGTGATATTGCCCTTGTACCCTTGGTCAGCTTGACCACAGGCATCGAACGCCAAAAGGCCTTGATCCAAGAAGCAGAAGGTTTTATCTATGCGGTAGCCATCAATGGGGTTACTGGAAAGATGGGCAATTACCGGGACGACTTGGATCAGCACTTGGCGACCTTGAGAGACCTGGCCACTATTCCAGTTCTGACAGGATTTGGGGTCTCCACCCAAGAAGATATCCAACGCTTTAATCAGGTATCAGATGGTGTCATCGTGGGGTCAAAAATTGTTCGGGACCTTCATGAGGGCAAAACCAGCGATGTTAAGGACTTTGTAGACTATGGTTCACACTTTAATAAATGCTAAGGATAAGAAAAATTACAAAATTAAATAAATTTTCAGAAAATTACTTCTCTTCTGAAAATCTTTGTGGTATAATCTTAAGACAACCTTAAAAATTTATTAGGAGTAAACAATGAAAAAAAGAAATGTCATTGCTCTTGCAGGAGTAGCTCTTCTTTCAGCAGGTATTCTTGCAGCATGTTCTGGTGGTTCTAAATCATCAAGCTCAAGCTCAAAATCAAGTGAAGCAGGTCAAAAATTCTCTTACGTCTATGAGACAGAACCTGAAAACTTGAACTACATCACATCTGGTAAAGCTGCAACCCACGAAATCACAGGAAACTTGATTGATGGTTTGTTTGAAAACGACAAGTATGGAAATTTGATTCCTTCACTTGCTAAAGATTGGACAGTTTCTCAAGATGGCTTGACTTATACTTACAAACTTCGTGATGATGCCAAATGGTATGATTCAGAAGGGGAAGAGTATGCGGATGTGACAGCAGATGACTTCGTTGCAGGGATCAAGTATGCCGCTGACCACAAGTCTGAAATGCTCTACATCATTCAAAACTCTATCAAGGGCTTGAATGATTATGTTGAAGGTAAGACTTCAGACTTCAAAAATGTAGGCATTAAAGCAGTTGATGATCATACCCTTCAAATCACTTTGAACCAAGCAGAGCCTTTCTGGAATTCTAAGTTGACTCTTGGGATCACTTTCCCAATCAACGAGAAATTCGTTGAATCAAAAGGGGATAAATTTGCCCAAGCAAGTGACACTAGCTCTCTTCTTTACAATGGTCCATACATCTTGAAGAGCTTCACTTCTAAATCATCTATCGAGATGAGCAAGAATGAAAACTACTGGGATAAGGACAATGTTCACATCACAGATGTTAAGCTCGAATACTATGATGGTCAAGACCAAAGTAAATTGGCGAACTCATTTGAGGACAACGCTCTTAGCCTTGCTAAATTGTTCCCAACTGGACCTGGATTTACAGACCAAGCTAAGAAGTTTAAAGATGAAATCATCTACACTCCTCAAGATGCCAGCACCTTCGTTATCGGTGTGAATATCGACCGTCAGTCTTACAAGTACACTGCAAAAACAACAGATGAAGAAAAATCATCTACTAAGAAAGCTCTTTTGAACAAAGACTTCCGTCAATCAATCAGCTTTGCCTTTGACCGTGAAGCCTATGCTGCCCAAGCGAATGGTAAAGATGGAGCAAGCAAACTGATCCGTAACTTGTACATCCCACCTACATTCGTTCAAGCTGATGGTAAGACCTTCGGTGAGATGGTTAAATCTGAGTTGGTGACTTATGGAGACGAGTGGAAAGATGCAAATCTTGACGATGGTCAAAATGGTCTTTACAACGAAAAACAAGCCAAAGAAGAGTTTGCCAAAGCGAAATCTGCACTTGAAGCAGATGGCGTGAAATTCCCAATTCACTTGGATATGCCAGTAGACCAAACGACTCAATCTAAGGTTCAACGTGCTCAATCCTTCAAACAATCGGTTGAAAGTACGCTTGGAAAAGAAAATGTCGTTGTCGATATCCATATGGTATCAAAAGAAGATCTCTTGAACGTGACCCTCTTTGCTGCTAAAGCAGAAGACGAAGATTGGGATATCTCAGATAACGTTGGATGGAGCCCTGACTATCAAGACCCATCAACTTACCTTGATATCTTGAAAGCTTCTTCTGGTGAAAACACTCGTACCTTCCTTGGATTTGACCCAAGCGAAAACAATGAGGCAGCTAAGAAAGTTGGCTTGTACGACTTTGAGAAGATGGTAACAGAAGCAGGAGCTGAAACACAAGACCTTAATAAACGTTATGAGAAATATGCTGCAGCTCAAGCTTGGTTGACAGATAGTGCTTTGGTTATCCCAACCACTTCTAAGACTGGTCGTCCATTCTTGACTCGTGTTGTACCATTCTCAGCACCATTTGGCTGGACCGGTGGTAAAGGGAAAGACAACGTTGTCTACAAAGGTATGGAACTTCAAGACAAGGCTGTAACAACCGAAGACTACAACAAAGCTCTTGAAAAATGGAAGAAAGAGCAAGCAGAGTCTAACCAAAAAGTTCAAGAAGAATTAAAAGATCACGTGAAATAAATATCTTTTGATCGAGGCAAATTTGCCTCGATTTTTTTCTTGTTTAGAATTTGCTATAAAAGCGCTTACATAGTATAATAGCTGTATTGATTACAAAATAGTGAGGTCTCTTTTATGAAAAAGAAAACAGTGGTGTCCATGGTGGCTTCAAGCCTTTTGCTAGCTCCCTTTGTCTTAAATCAAGTGGTAGCAGCAGATGAGAACCTACCAGAGCTTGCTCCAACGAAAGAAGTCGTGACTCAGGTGGCTCCGGAGCCTGTAGCTTCTGAAGGAGCAACTTCCCAGAGTCAGGCAGATCCGTCTGCATCCGCTCCAAATGTGGAACCTAAGAAGGAAGTAGAGGTTTCTGAACCTGCAGGACCGAGTCCAATTGCTGCTGCAGAGGCGGAGAAGGCTGACCAGCCAGTTGGACAAGAAAAGACCGTGGCGGTAACTGAAATAATAAATCTCCCACAGGCACCTCAGGGGGCAGGTGTCCCAGCTAGTCCAGCGGCTTCGACGGGAACATCAACTCCAGCGACAGGACAAGCCTTAACCTCTTACACAGGAAGCTTGGCAAATAGTGAGCTCAAGGATAAGGAATTAACGGTTCAAAATGCTGTTGATGAATTGCTTCAGTGGGCGGCGAAGGATCCTAAGCAGGCTGGTCAATCGGCTGCTGATCGGGAACGCTTTGCTAAGAGTCTAGGGATGATTAGCACTCAAGAGGACTTGAACCGCAAGGTCAGTCAAGAAGAGCTGACCAATATGTATAGCATTGCTAAGAAACTCTATGATGCCTATCGCTCTGAAAAGAAAGCTCCTCTCTTTTTAAATGGGCGGGCTCAACCCATCTTTCCTTATACAAGTGGGGAAAAATCAGATGAAGACTACCACTATGAGGATAGCGAAATCGTCCGCTTCCCAGTCTATGTAGAGACCGATTACGATACAGATGCGGATGGCAAGCGGGACTTAGTCAAGGCCATTGTCCAGTTGCCTAAGGCAGTTGCCAGGGGAGACTTTAAGGCGGCGACCATTCTGGAAGCGCGTCCTTATGTAGCAGGAACCTTGGATGAGAACTATGTGACTCTTGAAAGCTTGGGCTTGCCGACAGATGGCTCCTATGATATGAAGAAGTTGCGGAATCAACCAGCTAAACGACAGGCTGTTGGAAACTCATCAACTGTAGATGCGGCTAAGAAGGCCAAGGCTTCGGATTGGTATTACTACAGTCCCTACGAGTACATCTATGACTACGAAAATCTCAACTGGTACGACTATTTCTTGGTCAGAGGCTATGCCTTTATCTCTAGTGCTGGGCTTGGTACCAAGGGATCAGAAGGATTTAACACCACAGGCTCTGATCTCGAAATCAATGCCTTTAAGAATATTATCGAGTGGGTCAATGGCAAGCGCAAGGCCTACACCGATAAGACTAGCAATGTTGAAATCAAGGCAGACTGGGCCACAGGAAATGTTGCCATGACCGGTCTATCCTGGGCTGGAACCACGACCTTTGGTGTGGCAAGTACAGGAGTCGAAGGCTTGAAGACCATCGTTCCAGCTGCTGGGATCGCTTCTTGGTATGACTATTTCAATAGTCAAGGAACAGCTTATGGGAACCCACCATATAGTGATTTATCTTGGTTGTCCCTCTATGTCGGTACTCGGATCCTAGATGAAAAAGACTGGGCAGGCATTTGGCAAAATTATGCCAACTATATCAACCAGCTCAACAAGGACCAAAATGCGCACGAACGCAATTACAGCGATGTCTGGAAGGAGCGGGATTATACCCTTCATCCTGAAAAATTCAAGACCAGTGCCCTCTTGGTTCACGGCTTGAATGATGACAACGTTAAAACCAAGCATTTTGAACTCATGTACGATGCCCTCAAGAAGGCAGGCCAAAATGTCAAGCTCTATCTCCACCAGGGAGACCACGTCTATCCAGCAGCCATGTCTCGTGGTTATGGTATTCAGGCCAATGGCCAAGATTTCTATGATCTTTTGAATACCTGGCTTAGTCATTACTTGTACGGGGTAGAGAATCAAGTTGACAAATTACCAGCTGTCTTGGCTCAAAACAACTATGACCCAAGCAAGTGGACCACTTATGATAACTGGAAGACTTCACAACGCCTCTTCCTCAATGCCCAGTCGAAACGCTTGGAAGAGACGATTTCAAGTGATTACGCAGGAGCTGGCATAGAGATTGCTAAACGCAACGAAACTGTAAGTCAAGGTTCTTCAAAAGCCAACATGACCTTTGTGTCAGAGGTGACAGAAGATACTACCATCAAAGGGCATATCCCTGTGCACTTCAAGGCAGCCCTGGCTAAGGGGAAAGGCAAAAACTTCCAGATCAATGCCCTTTTAGTCGACGTCTCTGATGAGGAATTTGATGTGGTCGGCAACGGTGGCGTCAAAGCAGATAAAAAAGCAGACGGCTTCTGGATGGGAAGTAACCTTTCTAATCTCTCTGTAGCAGAGTTTGAGACCATTAAGACCAAATACAAGGTCATTGCTAAAGGATGGATCAACCTGGCCAACCCTGAGTCTGGCTATGATTCAGCCAGCTCAAGAAATAGTATCGAGCCAAAAGTTGGAGAATTCCACGACTATACGGTCCATCTCCAACCAAACCTCTATACGGTTAAAAAGGGCCACAAATTAGCCCTAGTCTTCAATACCTATGATCCATCTGACTTAACCGTTGAAAATCCTTACGAAGTCACCTTCAAGACAGATTCTATCCGTGCGACCATTCCGATTGTAGAAGGGACGCGTTCGCAAGTAGCTACTTATCTTCCTAACGCGGCTGATACAGCATATGCTGCCCTTCCAGAGATTCAAGGAGCCAAATTGGTAGAACCAGCAGTTCATTACATCGAAGAATACCATCTGCCAGTCCTTCCAGAGCCTGAAAGATATGGTAGATCAGAGATTCCTGCTGGTACAAATCTTCGTCCACTCGTCAAAACGGCTGAGAAAGAAACTGCAAAACCAGAATCTCTATCTGTTGCTTATGGACAAACATTTGTCTATGAGACGGGTAAAGCAGTAGTTCCAGCGCAAGAAAAAGCAGGTCAGCTTCCTCAAACAGGCACTGAAAAGGAATGGATAGGATTCTATGGGTTAGGTACCCTCCTCTTGTCTAGCCTTCTTTTCTGGAAGAAAAAGAAAGAAGATGTCCAAGGCTGAGAACGTAGCAAATATTTCTAAAAACTAGAATTTTGGTGTAGAATAGAACTATCAATGAGAGATTAGTGGAAAGCACTGATCAAAGGAGGAACTATGGTACACGTACTAACAGATGCAACATTTGAACAAGAAACTAGCCAAAGCTTGGTCTTGGTGGACTTCTGGGCAACTTGGTGTGGTCCTTGCCGGATGCAGGCACCAATCTTGGAACAGTTGGCAGAAGAGATCCATGAAGATGACTTGAAGATCTTTAAGATGGATGTGGATGAAAATCCAAACACTGCTCGTAATTTTGGCATCATGTCTATCCCAACACTCTTGTTCAAGAAAGATGGCCAAGTGGTGAAACAAGTCGCTGGTGTTCACACCAAAGAACAACTCAAAGCAATTGTTGCGGAATTAAGCTAAGATAAAAGAAGCCCTTGGCTTCTTAGCGTATCAAACTCGTTCACTTCCGATGATGGAAGTGGGCGAGTTTTTTTCTTTTTATGAATTTGTTAACAGAATAAGATAAGGAATTGACAGCGCTTTCCTAAGGTGTTAGAATGAACCTGTGGTTTGCCATAAAATATAAGAAAGAGAGTAGGACAGAAATCGGTAATTCGTTAGAATTCGATTTCGTCGTCCCACCTCCGCACAGTTGAGTAGGGCTGTAAAAGCTGATGAAATCAGCGTAGTAGAGCCCACTCAACCACTGCGTCTTGCTCGACAATCCAAAGACAATTGAAAGGCTAGAACTTTTGTCCTAGCCTCTTCAGTCAATTAAATTTTCTAGTTAGTCTGCTAAAATCCATACGCTGACGGAGCGTTCTGAGACTGGGAAATCAGCCCAGCCGTCTTCTTGGATTTGAACGGGTTCCTGGTAATTTCCTAGGGCATCGTAGTAGGTCTGTCCTGCATATGCTTGGCCGATTTCCATGCGTTTGGCAGATGCAGCCGCATTTGAAATGACGCAGGCGATAGGAGAAGACTCTTCCGTTCCAGAGCGAGTCCAACCAATGCAGTTAGGATCGTCAAAGTAGTCCCTTTGTTCACCGTAGGATAAGTCTTTGCGGATACGAAGGAGTTGATCCAGATCCGCTTGGAAATCCTGCTGAGCAAAGTCCCCTGAAATGCCGTAATAGTCTCCATAAAAGACACATGGAAGTCCGGCCTCGCGGAGGAGAATGAGGGCGTAAGCAGCAGGCTTGAACCATTCACCAACAGTGGACTCTAAGGCTTGTCCTCTCTGGGTATCGTGATTATCGACAAAGGTTACAGCACTTTCTGGATGATTGCTTGCGAGCGTACCATTGAAAATAGTGGTTAAATCAAAGTTTTCCCCTTCTTGGCTAGCTCTAAAGAGATTTTGGTGGAGGGCAACGTCGACTAAGTCGAACTGATAGTCAATGCTAGCTAGGTAGTCATTGTTGCTTTGTTCATCCCCGTTCCAAAACTCACCAAATACGTAGAAATCGTCTCCATATTTGTCCGTGATTTGCTGGATGAAGTTCTTCATAAAGAAGGAGTCGATGTGTTTAACCGCATCGAGACGGAAGCCTTCTACCCCAGTTGTTTCAATAAACCATTCAGCCCATTGGTTGAGGTTTTCGACCACTTCTGGGTGTTTGAAGTCGATATCAGCGTACATGAGGTAATCATAGTTGCCGTTTTCGCTGTCGACCAGATCATCCTGTGCCCAACCTTTGTTTTCCCCTTGGATTTGGTAGATGCCACTCTTATTGCGGGAAGCATCGTAGTCGGTACCGGTGAAGTGGTACCAGTGCCAGTGGAAGTCATTGTAGGCTCCATTTCGGCCATCAAAGGTAAATTTGGTCCAGCCCTTGATAGTAAAGGGCTCTGTCAAGACAATGGTCCGATCGTTAGGGTCCACTTCGACCACTTCAAATTTTTCTAAACCATCGGCTGCTGCCTTATGGTTGAGGACTACATCAGCCATAGGCTGGATTCCAGCTTCTTTTAAGGCTTGGATGGCTTGCAAGTAGTCGTCTTTGAATCCATACTTGGTGCGGACAGTCCCTTTTTGGTCAAACTCTCCAAGGTCAAAGAGGTCATAGACGCCATAGCCGACATCATTGGCAGATGTTGCTTTAAAAGCAGGTGGCATCCAGATTTTACGAATGCCCAAATCTGCCAGGTGAGGAGCATCTGCAGCTAAGCGGGACCAGTGTTGGCCATCTGAGGGTAGGTACCATTCAAAATATTGCATTAAGGTTTGATTTTCCATTTTGTTCTCATCTTTCGTGAATAATGCCTTATTTTACCAAAAATGACAGGATAGGGCAAAGGTTTGCACTCTCGAAAACGCTGTCTTTATTGGATTAAGGATAAATGGGCTGGAAAC
Organism: Streptococcus australis; assembly: GCF_047463015.1. Taxonomy (GTDB): domain Bacteria; phylum Bacillota; class Bacilli; order Lactobacillales; family Streptococcaceae; genus Streptococcus; species Streptococcus australis_F. The sequence goes on from NZ_JASHER010000003.1 coordinate 115,102, forward strand.
GAGCTCTCGCATGAGAAAAATGGGGAATTTGCCCTCATGAATAGGAACTATTTTTTCGTTTTTGTTCAAGTTGGCTCAATCTGTCTAAAAAGAGACTATATGTCGAAGAAGTGTCTCCATCATTTGATTGACAGGAAGGAATGTCTGTAGGATTTTCCCTGCTGTCAGTTAAGTTGTTATCCTGTTTGAAAGCTAGCTGTATACCAAATGAGAGGAATTCTAGCTTGCGGACAGGAGGAGATGCCGTTGTTGAAAGGAGGGTTCGTTTTTACTGCATCTATTGAAAAATGATCTTGTCTACTTATTGTCGTTTCGGATAAACCGTTAAAACGACACCTTTCAAAGGAGTTTGTATATGAAAAAATCTAGCCTTGTTTCGATTGTTTTTGCAAGTTTGTTACTGAGTCCAGTTGTTTTGGCGCGCCATGTCCAGGCGGAGGAAGTAGCTACGAATGGTGTAGAACCAGCCTTGACTACCCAGGTGGGACAGCCAAGTACAGCTGAAGCCACTCCTATTTCAGATGCAGTTCCAGCAAGTGGGGAGCTGTCTCCTAAGAAGGAGCTTACGAATCAACCTAACTTGGACCAAGCGACTGCTGAAACAGGTCCTACAACGATTCAGCCGACAACGGGAAATGAATCCTCTCCGACCAAGGAGACTGCTGTAGCAGAAAAAGCTCCAGTCCAGCCTACTAGTGATGCTCCTCAATCAGCAGAAGTGTCTGTTGCAGAGAAGAATCCTTCTCCAGTTTCTAGCGCTCCTAAAGTGACTCTAGGAGAACTTTCAGAAGTGACTGGTCAACCAGTAGCAGAGTCAGATGTGAAGAAGGAAGCTACAGTGATAGACGCTGTCAACCAGCTCTTGAACTGGGCCTCGACCAAGGAGAATCAAGTCGGGTCTACCGATAAAGATCGATTGGCATTTGCTAAGAGCTTAGGAATGGTCAAGGAGGGAGTAGAGGGTTCTGCACCGGTCACGGATCTCTCCAGCATGGTAGAAGTGGCTAAAAAGCTCCATACTGCATACCGAGCAGAGCGGAAGAAACCTCTCTTTTTGAATGGACGAGCCCAGCCCATCTTCCCATTTTCACCTGGGGATGATATTGAGCATTATTCCTATGATAAGAGTGACATCGTCCGCTATATTGTCTATGTTGAAACTGACTATGATACGGATGGAGATGGCAAACCGGATTTAGTCAAGACCTTTGTACAGGTGCCAAAAGCTGCTGTCAATGGGGACTATAAGGCTGCCAGTATCTTTGAAGCTAGCCCTTATGTAACAGGGACGACCGAAGAGCGTACCTTAGAGGGAATTGGTCTCAAAGAAGGTGGAAACTTCGAGATGGCCAAGCTCTATGAAAAACCTGCCAAACGCCAAGCCAGCAAAACTGTAACGACAGAAGAAGTAGCCAAAGCGACCGATCCAAAAGAATGGTATTATGTCAATCCTCGTGAAAGCTCGAATGACTATACACACTATGACTATGAAAATCTCAACTGGTACAATTACTACTTGGTTCGTGGCTATGCAGTGGTGACCAGCAGTGGCTTGGGCTCAAAAGGATCCGATGGGATCAATACGACCGGCTCAGACCTTGAAGTGGCAGCTTACAAGAATATCGTGGAGTGGCTTAACGGCAAACGTAAAGCCTACTCAGATAAGACTAGCAACCATGAAGTCAAGGCAGACTGGTCCAATGGAAATGTAGCCATGACAGGCTTGTCTTGGGCAGGTACGACAACTTTTGGAGTGGCGTCTACTGGAGTGGAAGGTCTCAAGACCATTGTGCCAGCAGCAGGGATTGCCAGTTGGTATGACCATTTCAACAGCCAAGGATCTCCCCTTGATACAGGTGCTTCCAATGACCTTTCCTGGTTATCTGTCTATACCTCTGGTCGTATCCTTGACAAGGAAGATTGGGACAAGGTCAAGGATTACTATGCAGCCTACATCACCAAGCTCAATGAACTCCAACACAAGGATGGTCATAATTATAACGAAGAATATGCGAAACGCGACTACACGCTCAACGCAGCCAACTTAAAGGCAGCTCCTCTCATTATCCAAGGGCTCAATGATGACAACGTCAAGCCTAAACATTTCGAACTTATGCTGGAAGCCTATAAGAAGGCAGGAATCGATCCCAAGGTCTTGCTCCACCAGGGCAATCACATCTATCCATCCACGCGTTGGTCAGGGACAGAAGTGGCAGGACAAGCTTTTAATGACCTGATGAATCTCTGGTATAGCCATTACCTCTACGGTATCGAAAATGGCATTGAAAATCTCCCACAAGTAACGGCTCAGGACAATTTGGATCCTAGCAAGTGGCACCGTTTTGACAAATGGGATACGGATCAAGCTATCTCAGGTCGGATCTACTCCAAGCGTGAAGAGGTAACGGTAACGGGGGATTATTATGGCACGGGAAACAACTGGACAACACGCAACCAGGATGCAGCCTTCCATTCTTCCGAAGTGGCAGCTTCCTATGCAGCCACCGTCGACCAAGATACGACCATTAAAGGTCATATTCCGGTGCATTTTAGCGCAGCTTTTGTCAAGGGAGACAAGAACCATGCCCATGTCAGTGCGACCCTGATGGATGTTTCCGATGAGGAATTTGATGTCGTTAAGGAAGAAATCACCTATGATAAAGATGGCTACAGCACGCGCACACTGGAAAAAGAAACCATCGATGAGACAGGTTACTGGAACGGTAGCAACCTAGAGACTCTGCCTCTCAAACGTTATAAGACCCACAAGGTTAAGAGTGTGGTGATTGCGCGTGGTTGGATGAATTTGGCTAATCCAGCATCTCGCTATGACTCAGCAAGTTCTAGTCATTCTATTGATGTCAAAGAAAATGAATTCCATGATTACACCATGTACTTGCAACCAAACTTGTACACAGTGAAGAAAGGTCATCGTCTGGTCTTGAGCCTACATACCTATGATCCGGATTATATCTATTTTGCGGATCCATATGAAGTGACCTTCAAGACAGACTCTATTTCAACAACCATCCCAACTGTCGAAGCTAGTCGGTCGCTCTTATTCCGCTACCAGCCAAGTGAAAAGGATACTGAATATGCAAGCTTGGCAGATCGTATTCTCCCAATTGCTAAGAAGAAGCCTACTGTAGTGGAAGAAGCCGGTAAGGTCTCTGTTGTTGATCAAGCTAGTCATCTGGAACAACAACCACCAGTTGGACGAGACCAAATGGACTTCCGTAAAGAACAGAAAGAAGAATTGGCTCAATTAGCACACGTCAGCGAAAGCAAAAGTCAAGGAGAGGAAAGTGTCGCTCGCTTGCCTGAAAAGGAGGAAGCTCACTTGCCTGAAACTGGAGAAACAGTAAATATCTGGACAGTTTATGGCTTGATAACCGTCCTTGCGACTAGCTTGTGGAAAGTTGTCTACCGTCGCAAAGAAGATCAATAATACCAGACTGATCGCCCAAGGGTGATAGCATATCAAAGGATCCAGTCCATCAGAAGGAGGCTTCCATTGAGATCCATAGAACATTTCCAAGAACAAATTGCCACCATTTTTCAAGAGGCAATGTCCATACCGAGCTTTACTAATACCGAGACAGAAAGGGAGATAGAAGACTATCTAGACCAACGAATTGGGTCTATTCCATATTTCAAGAGTCACCCCCAGCACTTTGGTCGCTACCCTCTTCCCAATGACCATCTTCATCGCAGTGTCAATTGGGCCTTGGTCGATAAGGGCAAGAAAAAGACAGTGATCCTTTTTCACCACCACGATACGGTAGATCTAGAAGATTACGGTCCCCTAGCCCCTATAGCTTTGGATTCCGAGGCACTGGTTCATGCCTTGAAGGGCATTGATTTTCGATCAGAAATGCAGGAGGACCTAGATTCTGGCCAATGGCAATTTGGACGAGGTTCTTGTGACATGAAGGCGGCTTTAGCGCTCCAACTGGGTGTCTTAGAAGCCTACGCCTCCGATCCAGAAGGAGGTCAGGTCAACCTCCTCTACCTATCTGTGGGAGATGAGGAGTCCTATTCACGTGGGATGAGAGGAGCATTAAGTTTGCTCTGTCAGTTAAAAGATGAGTTTGACTTGGACTATGTCTTAGCGGTCGATTCAGAACCCTTTGAAGCCACTAGTGATAAGGAGAAGGTCCTGCACATCGGTACTGTCGGCAAGCTCATGCCAGTCGTCGTGGCTCAGGGTGTCTTATCCCATATGAAGGAGCCTCTAAAAGGAATCAACGCCCTCTCTCTATTAATCGCAGTCGCATCGAAATTGGATCTCCATCCAGACCTATCCGACCAAGCGCTGGGAGAGCAGTCTCCTCTCCCTTCTTGGTCTTATCTGCGAGATTTGAAGGACCAGTATGATGTATCGACGGTCCTCTATGCTGCTGGCTATTTCAGTGTGCTGCATCTGAAAAAGACCCCTCAGGAATTGCTACAACGCATCAAGGAGTTGAGCCAGGAAGTGGTTGATGAGTTTTACGTCAAATACCTGTCCCTCCAGAACCAAGCAGGCCAAGAACATGTGATAGGTCAACCAAGGGTGATCAGCTATCAAGAATTGCTGGATCGTTGCCAAAAGAAGGAAGGCTTTTCAAACTTCCAAGACCAGTGTAAGCAAAGAGCTTACCAAGCTTTCTTATCTGGAGTCAGCTATCAGGCCATTGCCATTCAGCAGATCCAAGCTTACTTAGACTTCCTAGCAGAGAAAACGCCATTGGTCGTCATTGGCTTTGCACCACCCTATTACCCATCCATGAACTGTCGCTCTTTACCAAACACCAGTCTCAAAATTGGCACCCTGGTGGATGATTACCGCCACTATTTAGGAAGACGCGGCCTGAGCCTGAAGGTAGAGGAATACTTCATGGGAATTTGTGACACCAGTTATTGCGCCTTGGAGAGAGACCTAGCAAGCTATCAGGTCGTCTTGGATAGTTTGGCGACCCCTTCTCAAGTCTACGAGTTGGATTTGGAAAAAATTGCCCAGATCCAAGTTCCGGCAATCAATTTAGGACCTTGGGGCAAGGAACTCCATCAAAGAGGGGAGCGGGTCTATAGGGAGGATCTCCTGGAGACCATCCCTAACTATCTATTTGACCTTCTCTACCGTTTTGAAGAATTGCTTTAATACTTAAGTTTTCCATTGACAAGAGAGGAAAAGAGGATTAAAATATAGGCAATATAAGGAAAATATTTGCTTTCATCAGGAAAGTGGAGTGGAAGAAGGAGAATCTATGATTGAATTTCAAGGTGTAACCAAGGATTACGATGGTCAACTGGCATTGAACCATTTGAACTTAACCATTGAAGATGGGCAAATTGTCGGCTTGATCGGCCATAATGGAGCCGGGAAATCAACGACCATTAAGAGTCTGGTCAGTGTCATTACCCCGACGACTGGTAGAATCCTAGTAGATGGGAAGGATCTCTATAGTAATCGCTTGGAAATAAAGAAGAAAATTGGCTACGTAGCCGATTCGCCAGATCTCTTCCTTCGTTTGACGGCCAATGAATTTTGGGAGTTGGTCGCTACTTCTTATGATATGAGCCAGCAGGAATGTGATGACCGCTTGGAGCATTTGCTGCATCTGTTTGACTTTGCTAGTCATCGTTATGAGGTTATCGAGTCTTTCTCTCATGGGATGCGGCAGAAGGTCTTTGTTATTGGGGCTCTTTTATCTGATCCAGACATCTGGGTTCTAGATGAGCCCATGACTGGTTTGGATCCCCAAGCCTCTTACGATCTGAAGCAGATGATGCGGGAGCATGCTGATAAGGGCAACACTGTCATCTTCTCTACCCATGTCCTCGAAGTAGCAGAACAGCTCTGTGATAAGATTGCCATTCTGAAGAAGGGGAACCTCATCTTTTATGGAACTATCGAGGAATTAAAGGGGCAACACCCAGAACAAAGCCTAGAGTCCATTTATCTTGGACTGGCTGGTCGAAGAGAAGAGGTGAGTCCAGATGCGTCTTAAAATGGTTCGTCGCCTAGTCGATGTCAACATTATCTATGCGACTCAGCCCGCCCAATTAGCGAAATTTAGAAAGAAGCAGGAAAAGGATCCGACTAGGAAGGTCAATGTTTCCGCCCAGTCCATTCGGACCTATATATTTATCGGTCTCCTTTATCTCTTCCTTTTTGGGATACTTTCTAGTGCCAATGATTTTGTCTCTAGCCCTGGTCCCTTTGTCAATATGATTACGCTCTTTGCGCTCTTAGCCATATCCCAAGGCTTGATGAGTTTTTACAATGTCTTTTACGAAAGCAAGGATTTACAATTTTACCGTCCCTATGCCTTTTCGGATGCAGAAGTAATTGCAGGAAAGAGTATTTCGGTCATCTTAGTGCTCCTGATGGCCCTGCTTCCAATGATTAGTTATTTCATCATTCTTCCTATCCAAGCAGGGGGAAATATTCTGGTGGGGCTCCTTCTTGGCCTTCTTTGCGCCATGATTCTCCTCTCCATCCTCTTTTTAGGCACCTTGTTCCTATCCCATCTGATTACCAAATCAGCTGTCTTTAAGAAACACACCAGTTTGGTGTCTAACCTCATCATTGGATTGAGTAGTCTCATTTCTATTGGAGCCTATCTCTATATCAATATGCTCCAGTCAGAGCACTCGGTAGCTGGTGATTTGGTCACTCAACCCAGCATTTTTCCTCCGATAGAGGTCTTCCATACCTTTATCTTGAATCCTTTGGATTCAGGAGCTCTACTTGGGATCTTGGCTTGGGTATTGGTTCTAGCAGTCCTCCTTTGGCTGGTCAAAAGTCAGGTCTTGCCTCATTTCTATGATGCTGCCCTTGAGGTTTCTTCTAGTCATGCGGTTAAGGAGCGGGTGAGTCAGATGAAGCTAGGAGATCAGAAGGCCTTTCATCGTTTTACTGTTTCCTATCATAAACGGCTTCTGAGTGATGGTACCTTGCTGACGCAGGTCATCTTCATGATGGCGATTTTCCCTTATCTGTTCACCTTTGGCTTGTTTCTAGGGGCTTCGCGAGCTTCCCTTCAAATTGAAAACTACCTCACGCCCCAATACCTCCTTCCTTTATCGCTGATTGCTTTCATGATTGGAGTCTTCAACTCTGTGGAAAGCTTGACCAGTATTGGGATCTCCTTGGAGCGGGAAAATTTCGCTTATCTTCGTGCCCTTCCGATTGACTTTAAACGCTATTGTTTGAAGAAATTTTGGAGCCTCTTTTCGGTCCAATCTGCTTTGCCGATCGTGCTCTTAGTAGGGGTATCTTGCTACTTTGGGGTCCATCCCCTCTCCCTTCTAGCCATGCTTTTAATTTGGTTTTTGACCAGTTTGAGTTTGAGTGTGATCGCTTTTAGACGTGATTACAAGCTCTTAACCACCAATTGGTCGACTGTGACAGATCTGATGAACCGTAATAGAGGAAATGCTGCCCTGAGAGGCTTATTAATCTTTATCTTTATTATCGTCATGCTGATTTTGATAGGATTTGCTTTCTATCTCTCTGCTGTGGCCTTCACCACCTTGATTGCTAGTGTGATTTATCTTCTCATTGCAACTATAGGAGCTCTTGCAACTGTTTCTATCTATAAACGTACTTTTTATAAATTTAACCAAGAGATTGGTGAATAAAAAAGATTCCCTCTGGTCTGACCGGAGGGAATCTGTATTTTAAAATACTGGAATGAGTTCTAGCTTTTCAGATTGAAGACAAAGTCATATTAAAAACTTTCCTTAGGTGAGTACGGACGTCAGCGAACTTCTTCGAAGTTCCAAGACTAATTATTGAGCCTAAGGTCTCAATAATTCCGAGTGCCTGAAACAATAACGTTTCAGGCACTTTTCTCACAGCGGAAAGTTTTGGTATTTTTTTGAATCGATTTAAAAATTGGAACTCATTTCTATTTCTGCAGAATCGCTTAACTTATTTTACTTTAAAATAGTTTGTCTACATTATAAAAGACTGGAATGAGTTCCAGTCTTTTATAATTAGTTGTTAAATTTCATAGCCGATTAAGAGGCCACCTTCTTCAGCATAGAAGCTGCAGAGGCCAGAGGTCGGAAGAACTTCAATATCCGCATTGGCGAATTTTTCATGTACCAAGGCAGAGAGTTGTTCTACGAATTTATCGTTGCGGCGGTGAGCGATGGTGATGTGTCCACCTTTATAGCCGGCTTTGAGCATTTCTTCAAAAGTAGTGGAAATAGCTTTCTTTTGGCCACGGGCTTTATGAAGGAGTTCAAGGGTTCCGGTATCGCTGGCTTGGCCGACCATACGGATGTTTAAGAGGCCGACAACTGTTCCGATAATTTTATTAAGTCGACCATTTTTAACCAAATTATCGACCTTAGCCAGGACAAAGATCAGTTTGGTTTTTTCTTGGTATTTGGTGATGACTTCGACCACTTGATCAAAGTCAAGGTCTTGAGCGATGAGTTGATGGAGTTTGCGGACGAGGAGGTCCACTTCACCACCAGCGGATAAACTATCGATCACATGGATGTTGGTTGCAGGATGGTCTTCTAGATAAAGTTTTTTTGCGACCTGAGCACTATTGTGGCTACCAGACAACGTACCAGTGATGGTAACAACGATGATATTATCAGCACCCTCGAAGGCTTTCATATAGTCATCAGGACTAGGACAAGCTGATTTGGAAGCAGTAGTAGTAGCATACATATCTTCCATCATTTTGTCTGTATCCAAGTTGGCGTCGTCTGTATAGATGGTCTCACCAATCTGGATGGTAAGGGGAACTGAAACAAAGCTAGTATCTGGTGCAGCACTTTCATAAGTACGATAATCACAGCCAGAATCTGCAATAATTTTCCATTTCATTTTTATTACCTCAAAATGTAAAAAATTGTACATTGACAAGTAGTTAGTCTTTTTTTACAATTATATCATGAAGTTGCATTCTCTGAAAGCAGATACATTCAGATGATACAGATAGAAAGTAAGTGTTATGGCAGAAAGAAAGATATCCGAAAAATCCTTAGCGAACCTAAAGCGATCCAATCAAGAAAGCAATGCCATCACACGGGAATCCTTGGAGATTTCCTTGCTTCAGTTGTTGGATAAAAAGGACTTGAAAAAGATTACTATTTCAGAATTGGTGGAGAGAGCAGGCGTTTCTCGTGCAGCTTTTTACCGAAATTATGAGTCAAAAGAAGAATTGCTCGAATCCATCTTCCAATCAACTGTTTCGAAGATTACCAAGTCTTTGGAAGGCTATAATTTCAAGACCGATTTGTACCAGATTTGGGTCTATCTCTTTAAAGAGGCCAAGAAGGAAGCCCGCATTATCAGCTTGGCCGTCGATTATAATTTTGAGAAACTACTCACCAAGGCTGTTTATGAATTTCTAGAAAAGAGGAGTAAAAGTCAGAAATCCTCACAAGGACCAGCTAGTTATTTGAATTCCTTCCTCAGCTCAGCCATTGTCTCTGTCCTGGCCAAATGGATCAAGGATGGCATGAAGGTTCCGGCGGAGAAGATGGCTTCCTTAGGTCTTCCCTTGTTTCCTCAAAAGAAAAGAAAATAAGAAAAATGATCTACTAGATCGAGTGTTTACTTCGATTCCAGTAGATCATTTTTTACTTTATCTAGGAAACGGTCCAGTTCCTTTTGGTTTTTGAGAGTGATGAATTTATCGGAATAGGTAGAACGGATATTTCGATACCTTTCTTTGGCATTCTTAGTTCGACCGTCCCAGAGAATCCAACGGATGAATTCCCAGTCAAAGCGTTCAGGGCAGCCGGCTGCCATACTCTCACGGACGCGGCCTTCATAACGGCGGTATCGTTTCCACCCTCTATAGAGACAGTTCCAACGAGAGAAGTTGAGAAAGATAATCTGGTCGGCTTGCTCCATTCTCTCCTGATAGCAGCACCAAGAGTAATTGCCATCAATTACCCAGTCTCTATGATCGCTGAGAAACTGTCTCATCTCTTGCTCCATCCAATCCCGGTCACTGTCTATCCAACCCGGTTGAAATTGAAGGGTGTCCATGTGGAGCTTGGGGATGGAGTAGTAGCGGGCTAGGTTTTCAGCCAAAGTTGACTTACCAGATCCTGAATAGCCGATAATCATAATTTTCATGTCTTCTCCTCATTTGGAAGCAACAAAAAAAGCTCCGGAGAGCTCATTTTGTATGCAATACTTGATTAGCCAAGTTTTGCTGCAAGACGTGCTTTATCACGGCTAGCTTTGTTTTTGTGGATCAAACCTTTAGTTTCTGCTTTATCGATAGCTGAGCTAGCAGCGCGGTAAAGTTCTTCAGATGGGTTTGCTTCAAAAGCTTTGATTGCAGTACGCATAGCTGATTTTTGAGCTGAGTTTTTTTCGTTTTGTTTAACGTTCAATTCAGCGCGTTTGATAGCTGATTTAATGTTTGCCAATTTTTTCACCTCCAATGATATTCTAACTCTCTTATTATATCTGAAAACTTTTCTTTTGACAAGCCCAAACTAATTTTTCTTCGAATCGCTATTTTTTAAAGATCATTTTGTCTTAAAACTTTTATCTCTTGAGATAGATTTCGTCGATCTCATGGTTGGCAGATTTGTGCAGGATCAGTTCGGCTCGGTTCCGGGTGGGCTCGATATAGTCTTTTAGATTTAAGAGATTGATCGACTCCCATACCTGATGAGCGAAAGCGAGGACTTCTTCTTCAGGCTGCTTGGTAAAGCGGTGGTAGTAGTTGCTTGGGTCATCTTTCGCACGGTCTAACAACTTTTTAAAGCGATCGATATACCAGGACTCAATATTAGCAACCTCAGCATCCACATAGATGGAAAAGTCAAAGAAGTCTGTCATATAGAGCCGATCGTTTTGGGGATTCTGAAAGACATTGATCCCTTCCACGATAATGAAGTCCGCAGCTTGGATGGTTTGCTTCTGGTCAGGGACGATATCATAAATCTCGTGAGAATAGACGGGGATTTGATAGCTTTGACCATTTTTAAGTTGGTTGAGGAAATCCAAAAGGAGCTCCATATCATAACTTTCAGGGAAGCCCTTGCGATTGAGATTGTTTTGTTCAATCAAGGTGGCGTTGGGATACAAGAAACCATCGGTGGTCACCAATTCAACAGTAGAATCTGAAAAGGTCCGAGAAAGAAGGATTTGAAGGAGACGACTCGTCGTTGATTTGCCGACAGCCACGCTCCCTGAAATTCCAATCATAAAAGGCTGTTTTTTACTTTCCTGTTGGAGGAAGATGCCTTTTGAGAATGCTAAATCCTCTTTCGCTTTTTTGTAGATTTGAATCAGATGTGTCAAGGGTAAGTAGATATCTGTTACATCTTGCAAGCTAATGAGGTCGTTAAAACTCTTGATTGAATTCAATTCCTCTTCAGATAGAGGAGGGGTTGATTTCCGGTGGAGATTTTGCCAAGTTTGTCGATTGATCTTTTCGAAATGTAGAAATTCTTTATCCATTGCAAGCCTTTCCTCCATAGTGACCTTTAGTATATCAGTTTTGAGATCTTCTGTAAACGATTTAAAAATAGGTTAAATTATGCTATAATGCTAATATGAGTAAAATGTACTATGACGAACATCCAGATGCCCAACATGATATCCATGAGTTACATGTGGTCCTTCTAGGAGAGCGGATGAATTTTTTGACGGATGCGGGCGTTTTTAGTAAGAAAATGATCGACTTTGGCAGTCAGGTCCTCTTGTCTTGTCTGGCATTTCAGCCAGGAGAGACAGTTTTGGACGTTGGTTGCGGCTATGGCCCACTTGGTCTCTCTTTGGCTAAGGCGCAAGGGGTTCATGCAACTATGGTAGACGTCAATACACGTGCCCTTGATCTGGCTCAGAAAAATGCGGCTTTCAATCAGGTCGAAGCTACTATCTTCCAATCCAATGTCTATGATCAGGTTGAGGGATGTTTTGACCATATTATCAGTAACCCTCCGATTCGGGCTGGGAAAAAGGTAGTTCATGAAGTACTTTCTGGAAGCTTTGATCATTTGAAACCTGGTGGCGATTTAACCATTGTCATTCAGAAAAAACAGGGTGCTCCAAGTGCGAAGGCAAAGATGGAAGAAGTCTTTGGAAATTGTGAAATCCTAAAAAAAGACAAGGGTTATTATATTTTAAGGAGTGAGAAAACCGCATGAGAGCTGTAGATATCATTCAGAAAAAACGCGATGGCATTGAATTGACTAAAGAAGAAATTCACTGGCTGATTGAAGGCTATGTGGCTGGAACAGTCCCAGACTATCAAATGGCTGCCTTTGCCATGGCGGTTTACTTCAAAGGGATGACGACGCGAGAAATCTCAGATTTGACCATGAAGATGGTAGAAACAGGGGAGCAATTCGACCTCTCTGCTATTAAAGGCATCAAGGTGGATAAACACTCTACAGGTGGTGTAGGGGATAAAGTAACGATTGTATTGGCTCCTCTAGTGGCGAGCTTTGGTGTCCCAGTAGCTAAGATGAGTGGACGTGGCCTTGGACATACAGGTGGGACTATTGATAAGCTAGAATCGATTAAAGGATTCCAAATTGAGCGGACCCAGGAAGAGTTCATTAAACAAGTACAAGAGATTGGCCTTTCTGTCATTGGACAGTCGGACCAATTGGTCATGGCGGATAAGCTTCTCTATGCGCTTCGGGATGTGACAGCGACGGTTGATACGATTCCATTGATTGCTAGCTCCGTTATGAGTAAGAAGATTGCGGCTGGAGCAGATGCCATCCTTCTCGATGTCACCGTTGGAGAAGGGGCCTTTATGAAGACCATTGAGGATGCGCGTGAACTAGCTCGTACCATGGTGGATCTTGGTAATGCTGTTGGTCGTAAGACCATTGCTGTTTTGACAGATATGAGCCAGCCTTTAGGAACCAGTATCGGGAACCGTCTCGAAATTCTTGAAGCCTTAGATATTCTTCAAGGCAAAGGTAGAGAAGATGTGACTCACTTCATTTGTGAATTGGCTCAAATTATGCTGGAACTCGGCGGGGTGACGGCCAGCTTGGAAGAAATCAAGCAGCATCTGACAGCCGGCAAAGCACTGAAGAAGTTTGAAGAAATGGTCCTTGCTCAAGGTGGAGATTTAGACGATCTCTATCGTCCAGTTCAGGTAAAAGAACAAGTGCCTGTCTATGCAGAAGAGGATGGCTATATTGTAGCCTTGCCTGCTATGGAACACGGACTCTTCGCTATGCGTCTAGGAGCTGGCAGAGCTGTCAAATCAGACGATTTGGACTATGAAACAGGGATTGTTTTTGCTAAGAAAGTTGGGGATCCTGTTCAAAAAGGCGACCTTGTTGCAACTATTTATACAAATTTAGAAATTAGTCAAAAAACCATTGCAGAATTCCAAAAAAATGTTAAAATACTAGACAAGGTTGTAAGCGTTTCAGAAATTATTGAAATTGTTTCGTAATTCATTTGGGGGAGATTTATTAATGAAATTAAACAAATATATTGACCACACATTATTAAAACCTGATGCACAACAAGAACAAATCGAGGCTTTGATCGAAGAAGCGAAAGAATATGATTTTGCAAGTGTTTGTGTCCAACCGACCTGGGTCAACTTCGCTGCAGAAGGACTTCGGGATTCAGATGTAAAAGTGTGTACAGTGATTGGTTTCCCTCTTGGCGCAAATACACCAGCTGTTAAAGCATTTGAAACTCAAAATGCCATCCAAAATGGAGCCGATGAGATCGATATGGTCATCAATATCGGTGCCTTGAAATCAAAAAATCTGACATTAGTAGAAGAGGACATTCAGGCTGTTGTAGATGCAAGTGGTGATCGCTTGGTAAAAGTGATCATCGAAACCTGCTTATTGACCGAAACTGAAAAAGTAGTGGCTTGCCAGATTGCCAAATTGGCAGGAGCAGACTTTGTCAAAACTTCAACTGGTTTCTCTACTGGAGGAGCAACTGTTGAGGATGTTGCCCTCATGCGCCAGGTTGTTGGACCGGATATGGGAGTGAAAGCATCTGGAGGTACTCGTAGCTATGAGGATGCACAAGCCATGATCCAAGCGGGTGCTAACCGAATCGGCACTTCCTCTGGAGTAGCAATCATGAAGGGAGAAGTAGCCCATGGCGACTACTGAGTTGATTGACCTAGCTGTAAAAACAAGTGAGAATGCTTATGTACCTTATTCTCATTTTCCAATTGGAGCTGTTCTTGTGACAGATGAGGGGAAGATTTATACAGGCGTCAATATTGAAAATGCGAGCTTCGGCTTGACCAATTGTGGCGAGCGGACAGCCATCTTTAAGGCTGTTTCAGAAGGGGAGCGTTCATTTAAGGAATTAATTATTTATGGTCAGACGGAAAAACCAGTTTCACCCTGTGGTGCTTGTCGCCAGGTGATGGCTGAATTTTTCGAGCCAGACCTACCGGTTACTCTGGTAGCCAAAGATAAATCGACGGTCGTGATGACGGTCAAGGAATTGCTTCCATATTCCTTTACAGATCTTACCTAGTAACATCTGTAAAGGCGGTCTATTGACCCTTTCATTAATCCGCAACTTAGTTGCATATCTTATTTAGGAGGTTCAGAAATGAACAAGAAACAATGGTTAGGCCTAGGTCTAGTAACTGTCGCTGCAATCGGACTTGCTGCATGTGGAAATCGTGCGTCTCGCAAAGATTCTTCAGATGCAAAAACTGATTTAAAAGCTGCTATCGTTACTGACACAGGTGGTGTTGATGATAAATCATTTAACCAATCTGCATGGGAAGGTCTACAAGCTTGGGGTAAAGAAAACGGTCTTTCTAAAGATAACGGATTCACTTATTTCCAATCTACAAGTGAAGCAGATTTTGCAAATAACTTTAGCCAAGCTGCTACAAACGGCTACAAATTAGTTTACGGTGTTGGTTACAAACTTGCTCCAGCTGTTACAGCTGCTGCAGATGAAAATGCTGATATCAACTACGTTATCATTGACTCTGTTGTAGGAGATAAAAAGAACGTAGCATCTGCTGTTTTTGCGGATAATGAAGCTGCTTACCTTGCAGGGGTTGCTGCTGCCAAAACAACTAAGACTAACAAAGTTGGTTTCATCGGTGGAGCACGTGGTGAAGTTATCACTCGTTTCGAAAAAGGATTTGAAGCAGGCGTGAAGTCTGTAAACAAAGACATTTCAGTAGACGTACAATATGCTGAAGACTTCAACAACCCTGAAAAAGGAAGAACTATTGCAGCGACACAATACGCTGCAGGAGCTGACGTTATTTACCAAGCTGCTGGTGGTACAGGAGCTGGTGTCTTCAAGGAAGCAAAAGACTTGAACGAGAAGAAAAATGAAGACGAAAAAGTTTGGGTTCTTGGTGTAGACCGTGACCAAGTTGACGAAGGTAAATACACTTCAAAAGATGGTAAAGAATCTAACTTCGTATTGGCTTCAACTTTAAAACAAGTTGGTAAAACTGTTCAAGAAATCGCAACTCAAACTGCTGATGGCAAATTCCCAGGTGGAAAAGTGATCACATTTGGTTTGAAAGATGGTGGTGTTGATTTGACAACTTCTAATCTTTCTGAAGATGCTAAAAAAGCAGTAGAAGATGCTAAAAAACAAATTATCGATGGTAGTGTAAAAGCACCTGAGAAATAAAACCTTCCGGAAGCGATCCATCCTTCTTGGGTCGCTTTTTTATGAGGTGTTGGGACATTTTGTCTCAATAGAACTTACTAACTCGTTTAGCAGGTCCTACTGAAATAAAATATAGTTTTCTAGAAAGGAATATTCGAATGGCACACGAAAACGTCATTGAGATGCGTGAAATTACCAAAATCTTTGGTGAATTTGTCGCAAACGACAAAATCAACCTCGAATTGCGTAAAGGTGAAATTCATGCACTTCTTGGTGAAAATGGAGCTGGGAAATCAACCCTGATGAATATGTTGGCTGGTCTTTTGGAACCAACGAGCGGAGAAATTGTGGTCAATGGGAAGTCTGAAAAACTAGATTCTCCTTCAAAGGCTGCTTCTCTAGGGATTGGGATGGTTCACCAGCACTTCATGTTGGTGGAAGCTTTCACTGTTGCAGAAAATATCATTCTTGGTAGCGAAGTCACTAATAAAGGCGTATTAGATTTGAAAAAAGCTAATGCAGATATCCTTGAATTGTCAGAACGCTACGGCTTGGCTGTGGATCCTACAGCAAAAGTTGAAGATATTTCTGTTGGTGCTCAACAACGTGTAGAAATCTTGAAGACACTCTATCGCGGAGCTGATATTCTGATTTTCGACGAGCCCACAGCGGTGCTAACTCCTGCTGAAATTTTGGAGTTGATGGATATCATGAAAGCCCTTGTTAAAGAAGGGAAATCTATCATCCTCATCACCCACAAACTGGACGAAATTCGTGCGGTTGCGGACCGTGTCACAGTTATTCGTCGTGGGAAATCCATTCAAACCGTTAGCATCGAAGGTGCTACCAATAAAGATTTGGCAGAGATGATGGTTGGGCGTTCAGTTTCGTTCGTAACGGAAAAGGAAGAAGCGCAACCGAAAGAAGTGGTTCTTGCAATTTCTGACTTGATCGTGAATGAAAACCGCGGAGTTCCTGCAGTCAAAGAGCTATCTCTTAATGTTCGTGCAGGCGAAATTGTTGGGATTGCAGGGATTGATGGTAATGGTCAGAGTGAATTGATTCAGGCTATTACTGGACTTCGTAAAGTCAAATCAGGTAGTATTAAAATTAAGGGACAAGAAGTTGTTGGTCTTTCCCCACGTAAGATTACTGAAATGAATGTCAGCCACGTTCCTGAGGATCGTCATCGTGATGGTCTTGTTCTCGAAATGATGCTTTCTGAAAACATCGCACTTCAAACTTACTACAAAGAACCACTTAGCAAAAACGGTGTGTTGAATTACAATCAAATCAATTCATATGCCCGCAAGTTGATGGAAGAATTTGATGTTCGTGCAGCCAACGAGATTGTTCCAGCAAGTGCTCTATCAGGAGGAAATCAACAAAAGGCCATTATTGCTCGTGAAGTTGATCGGAATCCAGATTTGTTAATCGTTAGCCAACCGACACGTGGGTTGGACGTTGGTGCGATTGAGTACATCCATAAACGTTTGATTGACGAACGTGATAAAGGAAAAGCCGTCCTCGTTGTCAGCTTCGAATTAGATGAAATTCTAAACCTATCAGACCGGATTGCTGTTATTCATGATGGAAAAATCCAAGGTATTGTGAAGCCATCTGAGACCAACAAACAAGAGCTTGGAATTCTAATGGCTGGTGGAGAAATCAAGGAGGCTTCAAATGAATAAAAATACAAGACAAATTGCTATTCCTTTTATTTCTGTAATCCTAGGAATCATCCTTGGAGCCGTCATCATGTGGATCTTTGGTTATGATGCTCTTTGGGGTTATGAAGAACTCTTCAAGACAGCTTTTGGTTCTATTAAAAATGTGGGTGAAATTTTCCGCGCCATGGGACCACTGGTGTTGATCGCTCTCGGATTTGCAGTAGCTAGCCGAGCTGGATTCTTCAATGTTGGCTTACCAGGACAGGCCTTGGCTGGTTGGATTACGGCAGTATGGTTCGCTTTATCTTTCCCAGATCTCCCTCGTATCTTAATGATTCCTTTGACAGTACTTGTGGCTGCAATTGCAGGAGGTTTTGTTGGTTTGATTCCAGGTATCTTGCGAGCATTTTTGGGAACGAGTGAAGTCATCGTTACCATTATGATGAACTACATCGTCCTGTTTGCTGGAAATGAAATCATCCGGAACTTCCCTAAAAAGTTCATGGTCGATTCTGAATCCAGTATCACAGTAGGGGCAAATGCAAGTTATCGTCTAGGCTTTCTGACTGAATTAACCAAGTCACGGATGAATATCGGTATCTTTATCGCCTTGATTGCTGTTGCAGTAGTTTGGTTCATTATTAAGAAAACAACACTTGGTTTTGAAATCCGTTCCGTTGGTCTTAACCCGAATGCTTCCGATTATGCAGGGATGTCTGCTAAACGAATCATCATTCTTTCCATGGTGATTTCAGGTGCTCTCTGTGGGATCGGTGGAGCAGTAGAAGGGATTGGTACCTTCCAGAACATTTATGTTCAACCTGGTTCCTTGGCTATTGGATTTAATGGGATGGCGGTGGCCCTCCTTGCTAGCAATTCTCCTATTGGGATTGTCTTTGCGGCCTTCTTGCTTGGAACCTTGCAAACAGGTGCGCCAGGTATGACCACAGCGACCATTCCACCAGAACTTGTCAATATTGTGACAGCTTCGATTATTTTCTTTGTAAGTGCTCATTACATTATCGAAAAATACATCAAGCCTAAAAAACAAATGAAAGGAGTAGAGTAAGGATGAATACTGTTGCTATACTAACGATTCTTGTATCGAATATGCTGGTCTATGCTGCTCCCCTCATTTTCACTAGTATCGGAGGAGCCTACTCCGAACATGCTGGTGTTGTTAACGTTGGTTTGGAAGGTATCATGGTTATGGGAGCTTTCACAGGAGTCGTGTTTAACTTGACTTTTGCTGACTCTCTTGGTGGCATGACCATCTGGTTATCTCTCCTTGCAGGTGGTTTGGTTGGTCTTATTTTCTCTGCTATCCATGCTGTAGCTACTATCAACTTCCGTGCTGATCACGTGGTGAGTGGTACGGTATTGAACTTGTTGGCTCCTGCCTTAGCTGTCTTTTTGGTAAAAGCAATCTACGGAAAAGGTCAAACCAACAATATCGATTTGTCATTTGGTAAATTTGATTTTCCTTTCTTGTCTGATATCCCTGTCATTGGAGATATCTTTTTCAAGAATACAAGCTTAATGGGATATGTCGCGATTGGATTTTCATTTGTAGCATGGTTTATCATGTTTAAAACGAAGTTCGGTCTTCGCCTTCGCTCAGTTGGTGAACATCCACAAGCTGCTGATACCCTTGGAATTAATGTATACCTCATGCGTTACTATGGTGTGCTCATCTCTGGATTCTTAGGAGGAGTTGGGGGTGCCTTGTATGCGCAATCTGCTTCTGTTAATTTCTCTGCAACTACCATTGTAGGACCTGGATTTATCGCCCTAGCGGCAATGATCTTTGGTAAATGGAGCCCAATCGGTGCCATGCTATCCAGTCTATTCTTTGGACTTTCACAAGCCTTGGCAGTTGTATCTACGCAGATTCCTTTCCTTGCCCATATTCCAGGAGTTTACCTCCGTATTGCCCCGTATGTATTGACCATCATTGTCCTAGCAGCCTTCTTTGGTAAGTCGGTTGCACCGAAAGCAGATGGTGTGAACTACATCAAATCGAAATAAAAGCCTCCATTATGGAGAAAGAAAGCACGAGTCATTTGGACTCGTGCTTTTTGTACGTTTATGGATTAGTTTGCATTTCTGCAAGTAGGTTTTTTGCTGTCGTAGTCGGTAAGATTCGCAAGCGATTTAGTGAGTAAAGGCCATCATCTAGACTGGCTAGTCCATTATTGGTCGTTAAGCCCATTTTGTAGCCATTTTTTTCTGCTAGTTCCATGGTGACATCAGAGTAGCGACCGGCAGGGTAGACAATGGTGGTAGTGGTTTGATGGAGTTTCTTATCTAGTACTTGTTTGGAATTTGCGAGTTCAGATTTCTGACGAGAGCTATCTGATTGAGCCAAGTCTGGATGAGATACTGTATGACTCTCAAAGGTCATACCTTGGGCTTTCATTTCTTTGATCTGATCGAAGGTTAAAACACTGGGTCTTTCCTCGTCAGAAAAGGAAGTAATGATATTGTTGGTTGCGGTCATTTGGTATTTTTTTAAGAGTGGATAGACTATGGTATAAAAGTCAGCAATTCCATCATCAAAGGTCAACCAAACGACTTTTCTCCCTTCAGGCAGTTCATTTTTAGTGAGTGCCCGATAGGCTTCCTCAGGTGTCAAGGTATAGTAGCCGGCTTCTTTAAGAGCTTTGAGATGGCTCTCAAAGGTTTCTGGTGCCACGATGAGATTGGCATTGGCTTCTTCAGAAGGAGCCATCGTGTGAACAGCGTGGTACATGAGAATTGGAATTTTTACAGGTTGATCTTGTTTTACCCATTTAGTGGTGGAGCCTTGCTGATTCACAGTCTGACTTGTATTTGTTTCTTGCTTGTCAGCAACGGGAGTACTAGCAGCTCGTTTTAATAGAAGAAAGCCTAAAATGAAGATGCAGGATAGCAGAAAAGCATTTAAAATAAGTAGTAAGCGTATTTTCTTTGGGACACGTCTTTTTCGGTGATTCATAGAGACCCCTTTCTAATTCATTATCATTATATCATAGGGGCAGGAAATCTTTTCAAGACAAAGTTACAAATGGACTAAAATTTTGGGAAATCTCCTTGATTTTTGAAGGAATGGCTTGCTAGTACGTTTAGTGAGAAGATTTAAATCTGAGAAAGTGGAGTTCTTGTAGAGGAAGAAGGCCATAGAACTAGTCAGAAGGGGCTAGTTTTTGATATAATAGACTATATTAGATTTTTAAGGAGACCAACATGTCTGTAAAAATTGCCTTACTAGGATTTGGTACTGTTGCCAGTGGCGTACCATTTTTATTAAAAGAAAACCATGAAAAGATCAGCCAAGCTGCTCAGTCTGAAATTGAAGTAGCTAAAGTTCTTGTCAAAGATGAAGAAGAGAAAGCCCGCTTATTAGCTGCTGGTCATGGCTATAACTTTGTGACCAATGTTGATGAGATCATTGAAGACAAAGACATTGCCATCGTTGTTGAATTGATGGGTCGAATTGAGCCAGCTAAGACCTTTATCACCCGTGCTCTTCAAGCTGGAAAACATGTCGTAACAGCTAATAAAGATTTGCTTGCTGTTCATGGAGCTGAGTTGATTGCGATTGCCAAAGAGCATGGCGTTGCCCTCTATTATGAAGCAGCAGTAGCTGGAGGGATTCCAATTCTTCGGACCTTGGTAAACTCTCTCGCTGCAGATAAAGTGACTCGCGTACTCGGTGTGGTCAATGGAACCTCCAACTTTATGATGACCAAGATGGTCGAAGAGGGCTGGTCTTATGAAGATGCTTTAGCTAAGGCCCAAGAGTTGGGCTATGCGGAAAGTGACCCAACCAATGACGTAGATGGGATTGATGCGGCCTACAAAATGGTGATTTTGAGCCAGTTTGCTTTTGGGATGAACGTTCAGTTTGACCAAGTAGGTCATAAGGGGATCCGCAACATTACTCCTGAGGATGTTGCTGTGGCTCAAAGTTTAGGCTATGTAATCAAATTGGTGGGATCTATCGAAGAAACTCCTTCTGGTCTCTCAGCAGAAGTAACTCCAACCTTCTTACCAAAAGCACACCCACTAGCTGGCGTGAATGGTGTCATGAATGCAGTCTATGTGGAATCGATCGGGATTGGTGAGTCTATGTACTACGGTCCTGGTGCAGGTCAAAAACCAACAGCCACTAGTGTAGTCGCTGACATTATTCGCATTGTTCGTCGCCTCAATGAGGGAACAATTGGAAAAGCCTTTAACGAATACAGCCGTCCTGTGCAATTGGCTAAACCAGAAGATGTGAAGAGTGATTATTACTTCTCTATTCAAACTCCTGATATGAAGGGACAATTGCTCAAGTTGGCACAAATTTTCAACCAAGAAGATGTTTCCTTTAAGCAGGTTCTCCAATCAGGTGCCAAAGATTCTGTGGCTCGTGTTGTGATTATCACTCACCAATTGAATCAAACACAATTGCACCACATCATTGAGAAAATTGATGCTGAAGCTGACTTCACCTTGTTGAATACCTTTAAAGTATTGGGAGAATAAGATGAGAATTACAGTACCAGCGACCAGTGCCAATGTCGGTCCAGGATTTGATTCTGTTGGAATCGCTGTTTCTAAGTATTTGACCATTGATGTGCTAGAAGCACAAGAAAACTGGTGGATTGAACATGACTTGGGTGAGGAGATTCCAAGCAATGAAGAGAATCTCTTGCTTCAAACTGCTCTCCAAGTTGCATCTGATTTGCCTCCTCATCGTCTCAAGATGACCAGTGAAGTTCCTTTGGCGCGTGGTTTGGGATCTTCTAGCTCTGTCATTGTAGCGGGGATTGAGTTGGCCAATCAACTGGGCAAATTATCCCTAAGTGATGAAGATAAACTAGAAATTGCGACAAAAATCGAAGGTCATCCGGATAACGTAGCGCCAGCCATTTTTGGAAATCTGGTCGTAGCGAGCTATGTGGATCAGCAGACCAATCATTTGGTCCTTCCCTTCCCTGAATGTGCTTTGGTAGCCTTTGTTCCCAATTACGAACTCAAGACCAGCGATAGTCGAAATGTCCTTCCAAGTGAGTGGACTTATAAGGAGGCTGTTGCAGCTAGTGCAATCGCAAACGTGGCTATTGCCGCCCTTGCTAAGGGAGACTTGAGAGTCGCAGGGAAAGCTATCGAAGCGGATCGCTTCCATGAACGCTACCGCCAACAGTTGGTTGTAGAGTTCCCTCAGGTGAAAGAAGTTGCACATCAACACGATGCTTATGCGACTTACCTTTCTGGCGCAGGTCCAACTATTATGACCTTGCTCCCTGTTGAACATGCAGAAGCCTTTGCCAAAGATTTAGAATCGAAGGGCTTAAATGGTCAGGTCTTCTCTTTGAAAATTGACACAACTGGTGTGAAGGTTGAGAAAAGCGAATCTTGATTTAATGAAAAAAATGATTAGATAGGCTAAATTAGTCTATCTAATTTTATTTATCTATGATAAAATAGTTCTATAAATCATTTGTCTATCAAATTATTTTAGGATAATAAATAATTATTCGAAAGATAGATAGAATTGTAAAGGAGATTGTAATTTTAATGAAAGACTTTGAACGTCATCAACTTGCTACGGAACTTGGATTCCAGTATGATCCTGAAACTTCATCTATTTATGGGGAAAATGCTGGCTATTTCTTCTTACTGAGTGAAACTGACACAAAAAATGTTTTTAGCATTGCACTTTCTGTGTCGCGTGATGATGCAGAAGAAGCAGCGGCTCAATTGCATCAAATGGTGAAAGACTCTTCTGTTTTGAAGAGCATTAGCCTCAACCAATATGTCACAACTTTCACTGTAAAAGCTGGAATGACCAAAACAAAAACGATTGAAAACGTTCGTCAAGCCTTAACAGAAATCCTGCAATTTTTGCAAACCAATGGCTTCTACACTGTTTGTGGTTACTCTGGTGAAAAAGGACCAGTTGGTCTCTATCAGATTGGAGATTCCCTCTTCTTGATGAACGAAGATAGTTTCCAAGAGCTCAGTACTCAACTAAAGATTGATACGGATTCGTATAATAGTCAGAAAGAAAATGTCCTTCTTGGAACAGTCGGTGCCTTTATTGGTGCCATTATCGGAGGAGCTGTTACTCTTTTCATTGCTCGCCTCGGCTACGTAGCTTTTTATGCTGGTTTTATCCTTGGTATCTGTGTTGTCAAAGGCTATGAAATCTTAGGGAAGAAATTTAGTAAACTTGGAGCAGTTATTTCTAGCATTCTCTTGTTAGTGACTATCGTTCTCGTGCAACAATTTGACTACGCTTTAGAAGCAGTTAAGCAACTTGGAGTCGACTTTAGTGATGGATTTGATTTGATCAATACCCTTGTTCTAAATGGTGAAGCACCTGAAAAATACTTCTTTAACTTCTTTATGTTGGCAGTCTTCACTATTATTGGGGGTGGTGTTGCCATTAGTTCAGCCTTGTCCACTCATAAGACACGTGGCATTGCACGTAAGATTGGCTAATTCAATTAACCCTTGTTTAAAAAAATCAAAACAGAATCGGTCTTTTGGCTGCTTCTGTTTTTTTACTTCTGAGTCGAAAAGTGGGCTGGTTTTTGTTATAATGGATAAGATAACGTATAGAAGAGAGTTGTGAGATGGAAATCCTAAAGCAAATCAAAGAGGAGTTGGCTGGTATTGAGATTTTGTTCAATGAGCCACTCAAACAATATACCTATACCAAGGTTGGAGGAGCGGCAGATTATTTAGCCTTTCCTCGCAATCAATATGAATTAAAACGAATTGTCACCTTTGCTAATGCTCAGGAAATTCCTTGGATGGTCTTGGGGAATTCTTCCAATATTATCGTCCGTGACAGTGGGATTGAAGGCTTTGTGATCATGTTTGATCATTTTCATGACGTCCGAGTCAATGGCTATGTGATTGAAGCGGAGGCGGGAGCTAAGCTAATTGATGTGACTCATGTAGCCCGCTACCATAGCTTGACAGGCTTTGAATTTGCTTGTGGGATTCCAGGTAGCATCGGTGGAGCAGTCTATATGAATGCTGGTGCCTATGGCGGTGAGATTGCCCATATTCTTCAATCATGTAAGGTCTTGACGCCAGAAGGAGAAATTAAAACCTTAACAGCAGAAGAATTAGCTTTTGGCTATCGCCATTCCAAGATTCAAGAAACTGGTGACGTAGTGATTTCTGCCAAGTTTGCCTTAGCACCTGGTAATTATGATCAGATCGATCAAGAAATGGCTCGCTTGACTCATTTGCGTGAGCTTAAGCAACCACTTGAGTATCCGTCTTGTGGTTCGGTCTTTAAACGACCAGTCGGGCACTTTGCGGGTCAATTAATCAGTGAAGCAGGATTGAAAGGGCATCGAATTGGTGGTGTGGAGGTTTCTGAAAAGCATGCCGGCTTTATGATCAATGTCGATCATGGTACTGCCAAAGATTATGAAGACTTGATTGCCCATGTCATTGCGACAGTTGAAAAATCATCTGGGGTGACCTTGGAGCGCGAAGTCCGTATTATTGGGAAAGATTAACGGTTCGAGATGGAATAGGGGCTACTCTAAGGTAGACCCTTCCTACTTTAGAAGGGGGGTGAGTGCCTATCGATACCGAAAATAGGTGGGGCAGTCTTATAAGTCCCCGAGAGGTGTTGGTGGTCTGACGGGTCCGCTCGTCAGCCTATGAGACTAATGGTTGGTCTCAGAAGGAAACGCATGAAAAAGAAGGAATTTATGTGAATTGAAAAAACCAATTATTGAGTTTAGAAATGTCTCAAAAGTATTTGAAGACAGTGATACAGTGGTTCTCAAAGACATCAACTTTGAGTTGGAAGAAGGGAAATTCTATACCCTCCTCGGTGCTTCAGGATCTGGTAAATCAACGATTCTGAACATCATTGCTGGTTTGTTAGACGCTTCGACAGGAGATGTCCTCTTGGATGGTGTTCGGATCAATGATGTACCGACCAATAAACGGGATGTCCATACCGTCTTCCAATCCTATGCCCTTTTCCCACATATGAATGTGTTTGAGAATGTTGCTTTCCCTCTCCGTTTGAAGAAAGTTGACAAGTCTGAAATCGAGAGACGAGTAACAGAAGTCCTCAAGATGGTTCAATTGGGAGGCTTTGAGAAACGGTCCATCCAGAAACTTTCTGGTGGTCAACGCCAGCGGGTAGCCATTGCACGGGCGATTATCAATGAACCGCGAGTAGTCCTCTTGGATGAGCCCTTGTCTGCCCTTGACTTGAAGTTACGGACTGACATGCAGTATGAGCTCCGTGAATTGCAACAACGCTTGGGTATTACCTTTGTTTTTGTAACCCACGACCAGGAAGAAGCGCTAGCGATGAGTGACTGGATCTTTGTCATGAACGAAGGAGAAATCGTCCAATCAGGAACGCCAGTTGATATCTACGATGAGCCCATTAATCATTTTGTTGCGACCTTTATCGGTGAGTCCAATATCCTTCCAGGGATCATGATCGAAGACTATCTAGTAGAATTCAACGGTAAACGCTTTGAGTCAGTCGATGGAGGGATGAGACCAAACGAACCGGTCGAAGTCGTCATTCGTCCCGAAGACTTGCGAATCACCCTGCCCGAAGAAGGTAAGCTCCAGGTAAAAGTGGATACCCAACTGTTCCGTGGGGTACACTATGAGATCATCGCCTATGATGAATTGGGAAATGAGTGGATGATCCACTCAACCCGTAAGGCTATCGTAGGAGAGGAAATCGGTCTGGACTTTGAGCCAGAAGATATCCACGTCATGCGTCTCAATGAAACGGAAGAAGAGTTTGATGCTCGGATCGAAGAGTACGTCGAAGTGGAAGAGCAAGAAGCCGGATTGATCAATGCCATCGAGGAGGAAAGAGATGAAGAAAACAACCTCTAACCTCTTTGTGGTTCCCTACTTTCTCTGGATCCTCCTCTTTGTCTTGGCTCCCGTAGTTTTGATTATTTGGCAATCCTTTGTTAATGTCCAGGGACAGGGTTCCTTAGAGAACTACCAAACCTTTTTTACAGCGCAGAATTGGACCTACCTCAAGATGAGTTTTAACTCCATTCTCTATGCTGGAATCGTCACCTTTGTGACGCTCTTGATTTCTTACCCGACAGCTTATTTTTTGACCCAGCTCAAACATCGCCAACTCTGGCTCATGCTGATTGTCCTTCCGACCTGGGTCAACCTCTTGCTCAAGGCTTATGCCTTTATCGGGATCTTTGGTCAAGGGGGATCTATTAACCAATTCTTGAGCTTCATCGGAATCGGTCCGCAACAGATCCTTTTTACGGACTTTTCTTTCATCTTTGTTGCTAGTTACATTGAGTTGCCCTTTATGATCCTTCCTATCTTCAATGTTTTGGATGATTTGGATCCAAACCTCATCAATGCTAGCTATGACCTAGGAGCTAACAAGTGGGATACCTTCCGTCGAGTTGTCTTCCCACTGTCTATGAACGGGGTTCGCTCGGGTGTTCAGTCAGTCTTTATTCCAAGTTTGAGTCTCTTCATGTTGACGCGTTTGATCGGAGGAAACCGGGTCATTACTCTGGGGACTGCCATCGAGCAACACTTTCTCACAACACAAAACTGGGGAATGGGATCCACCATTGGGGTGGTCTTGATCCTTGCTATGCTCTTAGTCATGTGGGTAACGAGAGAAAGGAGTGAACGATGAAAAAGATTTCACGTATCTATTTAGGATTGATTTTCCTGCTCCTTTATCTCCCAATCTTTTACTTGATTGCCTATGCCTTTAATGCTGGTGGGGATATGAATGCTTTTACAGGCTTTACCTTGGAGCATTTCCAAAGTCTCTTTGAGGATACGCGTCTCATGTTGATCCTCTCACAGACCTTCCTCTTGGCCTTCTTGTCAGCCTTGATTGCGACTATTATTGGGACCTTTGGGGCAATCTACATTTACCAGTCTAAGAAGAAGTTTGAAGGACCATTTTTGTCCATCAATAACATCCTTATGGTGGCACCTGACGTTATGATTGGGGCTAGCTTCCTGATCCTCTTTACGACCATCAAGTTCCAGCTGGGCTTTGCTTCTGTCTTGATGAGTCACGTGGCCTTTTCTATTCCAATCGTGGTCTTGATGGTCTTGCCGCGCTTGAAGGAAATGAACCGTGATATGGTCAATGCGGCCTATGACCTAGGAGCTACTCAGGTACAGATGTTGAAGGAAATCATGCTTCCTTATTTGACACCTGCCATCATTGCTGGTTACTTTATGGCCTTTACCTATTCCTTGGATGACTTTGCGGTGACCTTCTTTGTTACAGGAAATGGGTTTACGACCTTGTCTGTTGAGATCTACTCACGGGCTCGTCAAGGGATTTCGTTGAATATCAATGCCCTTTCTGCCTTGGTCTTCCTCTTCAGTATCTTACTGGTGGTCGGCTATTACTTCATCACTAGAGAGAAGGAGGAGACAGTATGAAAAAACTCTATTCATTCTTGCTAGGGATTGTCGTGGTCATCCTCGTGTTAGCGGGACTAAGTGCCCGTCTTGAAGCCAAGACCAATCCAAAAGACAGTGACAAGCTGGTCATCTACAACTGGGGAGACTATATCGATCCAGAATTGCTCAAGGAATTTACCAAGGAGACAGGCATTCAAGTCCAATACAATACCTTTGATTCCAATGAAGCCATGTACACCAAGATCAAGCAAGGGGGGACGGCTTACGATATTGCCATCCCAAGTGAATACATGATCGCCAAGATGATGGACGAAAACTTGCTTGAAAAGTTGGATAAGTCCAAACTAAAAGGCTTAGACAATATTGACCCACGTTTCTTGAACCTGAATTTTGATCCGGACAATCAGTACTCAGTTCCTTACTTCTGGGGAACTCTTGGTATCATCTACAACACCAAGATGGTGGATAAGGCACCTGAGCACTGGGCTGATCTATGGAGACCAGAGTACAAGAATGACATCATGATGTACGATGGGGCGCGTGAGGTCATGGGGATTGGACTCAATAGCTTAGGTTATAGTCTCAACTCCAAGGATCCTCAGCAACTCCAAGAAGCTGTTGATAAGCTTTATACCTTGATGCCCAATATCAAGGCACTTGTAGCCGATGAAATGAAAGGCTACATGATTCAAAACAATGCGGCTATTGGGGTGACTTTCTCCGGTGAGGCCAGCCAAATGCTAGAGGCCAATGAGGACCTCCGCTATGTCGTCCCATCAGAAGCCAGCAACCTTTGGTTTGACAACATCGTCATTCCAAAGACGGTGAAGAATAAAGAAGCAGCTTATGCCTTTATCAACTTTATGCTTCGCCCAGAAAAAGCATATAAGAATGCTCTCTATGTCGGTTATTCCACACCGAACAAAGAAGCTAAGAAGATGCTACCAAAAGAGGTCCAAGAAGACCAGGCCTTCTATCCAAGTGATGACACGCTAAAGAACTTAGAAGTCTACGAACAACTTGGCAAGAAGTGGTTGGGCGTCTATAACGACCTTTACCTACAAGTGAAGATGTATCGGAAGTAGGAGAGTGAAGTAATAAGATACAAAAAAGAAACAAGCTCACAGCCTTAAAAAGAGGATGTGGGCTTGTTTTTTTTGAGAACACCCTAATCATTGGGTGTAAGTAGAAATATGGTTCAATATATAGTATAATGAAGTGATATGCTTAGAAGGGAATGTAGAAGGATTGAGAACTTCAGAATTGCTAATTATTATTCCTGCTTATAATGAAAGTGGTAATATTGAAAAGACAATTAAGATGATTGAGGAACATACACCAGAATTTGACTATGTTATTATCAATGATTGTTCCACAGACAATACTCTTGAAATTTGTAAAAGGAATCAATTTAATGTCATTGATTTACCCATCAATTTAGGAATTGGTGGCGCTGTACAAACAGGATATCAATATGCAGTTAGACATGGCTACCAATACGCTGTCCAAGTAGACGGAGATGGCCAACACAATCCTGAATTTATTAAAAAAATGTTAGAAGTTCTTCAAGAACAAGAAGTCAACATGGTGATTGGTTCACGTTTTATTGAAAACCAAGGGTTTCAATCTTCTTTCTTAAGAAGAATTGGAATTACATTTTTTGAAAAGTTGATTAAGATTTTGACTGGTCAGAAGGTAACAGATCCTACATCAGGATTGCGTGTAGCAGATCGAAAAGTCATTGAAGAATTTGCTAAGCAGTATCCAAGTGATTATCCTGAACCAGAGACCATAGTGTCGCTTTTAACCTCAGGCTATTCCGTTGCAGAAGTCCCTGTATTAATGAATGAACGCGAACACGGGGAATCTTCTATTACCTTAAGTAAGTCGGTTTACTATATGATTAAAGTGACAATGGCCATGTTATTGGCTAGAATAGGTGGAGGATATAAGAAATAAGATGCTAAATATTTGGTTGACCATTATTGTAATTGTTTTTATGCTTTATATTCTACGACTCGTTGCAAAGAAACTCGTTGAAATGAAAAATGTTATTTCTTGGCTCATTCTTTGCTTGCTTTCGCTGCCGGTCATTTGGTTTCCTAATTTGATTGGACAATTGTCAAAGATGTTAGGAATTCAAGTTCCAAGTAATCTAGTCTTTTTCTTAGGTTTTTGTTTACTTGTTTATTTAAATTTCTCTTTGACTCGTATAACTTCAAAACAGTCTGTTCAAATTCGACAATTAGCACAAAAAATAGCGCTACAGGTAAAAGAGCATGAAGAATAATGAGCCTGTTTCAACTGAGAAGGTGTATTTTTGGAATCTGTTAGGAAACTTGGCATTCGCTGGATCATCTGTGCTATTTACATTAATCGTTACACGAATGACCTCTCCAATGGAAGCAGATTCCTTTAGTCTTGCTTATGGAATTGCTGCGATTCTTGTGGTGGTAGGCATGTTTCAGGTTCGAAGCTACCAGGGGACAGATGTCCATTATAGACATTCCTTTACAAGCTATAGTATTGCCAGAGGTCTCTCTCTCCTACTTATGGTGGCTATCTTCTTTCCTTATTTATTTATTTCGGGGATTGATCTTCATGAGAGTTCAAAAATTACCATTATCGCCTTATATGTTCTCTTTCGAATGTGTGAGGCAATTTCTGATCTTTTCCATGGACTGTTTCAGCGTCAGGAACGATTGGATATTGCTGGCAAATCAATGACGATTCGTTATTCTATTAGCACAATCCTTTTATTGGTATTTTTACTTGTCACAAAATCATTGACCCAGTCCTTGCTTTATTTAGTTCTTTTAAATTTCATTTTTGTATTCTCTTATGATTACGTAAAATCAAAAGAATTTGAGTCCATTGATTTCTCAGTGAAAAATCTCAAAAGTAACTTGTTTGATGCAATTGCTATTTTAAAAAATTGTATTCCTCTTTTTATTAGTGGATTTTTACTAGCTTATATTTTCAATGAGCCTAGAATCGCCATTGACTCTGAAATCAGACTGGGACATTTTATTGCAGGTACACAACGGGATTATAATATTTTGTTTATGCCTGTCTTTTTTATGAGTCTCTTTATTTTAATCCTTAGACCCTTAACAACTCAGTTAGCGATCTTATGGAAGAATAAAGACTTGAAAAAATTCGATGCTATTATTAAGAAATTGTTTGTGATTGTCTTGGGAGTTGGCTTGATTTTGAGTGTACTAGCCTATTTGATTGGGACTCCAATTTTAAGTCTTGTTTTTGGCTTACCTTTATATCAACATAGCAGTACTCTAGCTATTCTTGTTTTCTCTGGTATCTTGTATTCTCTTGGGATCGTTTTTGGAGATGTCATGACAGTTATTCGCAAACAAACTTATTTATTGCCTGTATATTTGTTCATGTTCATAACTTCCAAACTGACAAATGACTATTTAGTACATAGATTAGGGCTTTTGGGAGCTTCTTTAAGCTTTTTAATCGTGA
Source organism: Streptococcus australis (assembly GCF_047463015.1). Taxonomy (GTDB): domain Bacteria; phylum Bacillota; class Bacilli; order Lactobacillales; family Streptococcaceae; genus Streptococcus; species Streptococcus australis_F. Next base: position 146,248 of record NZ_JASHER010000003.1, read on the forward strand.
TGTCCGTTTATTTTAGTGGAAGTTTACTTGTTTATTTTGTTGCAAGAAAAGTAGAAAGGAAGGACTATGCTCGTTAATCAACAACACACCTGGGTAATTTGTGCTTATGGAGAGAGTGAATATTTAGACGCTTGTATTCAATCCTTGAAAAAGCAAACTCTCCAATCGCAGATTATTTGTTATAGTTCAACACCATTGGATTCGATCAAAGAACTTTGCCAGCGTTATGATATTCCATTTTATACGAAGCAAGGTGGGGGAATTGGCAAGGATTGGAACAATGCCCTGTCTTTTGTAGAGACAAAATATGCAACCATTGCCCATCAGGATGATTATTATGAGCCGGAATATGCTGAAAAGGTATTGGCTAAGATGGAGAAACATCCAGATGTGTTAATTGCCTATTCTGATTATTTTGAAGAAAAAGACGGCCATAAAATTCCTGCTAATACGAATCTGAAGATCAAAACCTTGATGTTAAAAACCATGAATCTTTTCCCAGCAAGTCATTTCTGGCGCAACCGTGTGATGGCTTTTGGAAATCCGATTTGTTGTCCAGCTGTAACCTATCATCTTGAAAATCTGAAGAATTTCTTTTTTGATGAAGGAATGAGAGTGAGTTTGGATTGGTACGCATGGTATAAGATCAGTGAGTATAAAGGTCGTTTTGCTTATGTATCTGATAAGCTTATGTGCCACCGTATCCATGGAGAGTCAGAAACATCAAAAACTATTGCAGACAACACTCGAAGTAAAGAAGATCTATATATGTACGAACTCTTCTGGCCCAAATGGATTGCTAAGTTGTTGATGAGACAATATGTGAAGAGTCAAAATTCGAATAAGTAGGAGAAACTGATGGGATATTTTGTTGATAGTTATGAGCGAAATAAAAAGTATTTAGTAGCTTTCGCAGTTCTGGCCTTTTGTATGACAGTCATTTATACAAAGCGTTTAGTAGATTTTCCTAAAATTGGTGTGCTGCTATTTGTAGTATTTGCTTTTCTCATTTTTCTTTTACCGAAGAAAAATATAGGGACCTTCATTGCTATGCTCATTGGTGGTCTTTCCTTTGCTTTCATTACACCTGTTTTGAATACGCCCGATGAACAAGTTCACCTATCAAGAACCATTCATATTGTTGAAGGTGACGTAAATATGGGAAATAAAAATATCCATATTACGGAAGATTACTTTGATGTATATAAGAACTTCAAAAAGCCGTTTACTAAATCTTCTTTATTTGAAGAAGGGCAGACGACCAAACAAGTGAAATTTGGGAAAGAAACGGACTACAGGGCAACCAACTCATATTGGTTTATTGGTTACATTCCTCAGGCTCTTGGATTCGGGATTGGAAAATTTTTGAACTTGAGCGTAGGAGTCTCCTATTACTTAGGTCGAATTTTTAATGTCATCGCTTACTGTATTTTAGCTCTCATTGCCATTAAATTAAGTGGAAAAGCGAAGCAGTTGATGACAATGGTTGCGATGTTTCCAATGAATCTGGTTCTAGCTGCTTCTTATAATCAAGATAGCGTAGCCTTAGGTTTAACCTACATCATTATTGGATTGTTCTTGAACTATGTAACAGATGATGAAAAAGTTGTTAGCATCAAGGATTTATTGCTGTATGCTTTGCTTTGTATCATCCTTGTTACAATGAAACTTCCTTATGTTCTGCTTGTGGGATTATTGCTATTTATACCGAGAAAGAAAATGAAGTGTAAAAACTACTATCTCATTTCTCTCGCCTTGATTGTTGCTGTCTTTTTATTTACGATTTTTTGGTACGTTCTTACCCAGCAAGTTCGAATTGAGAACTTTAAACTGGAAGGTGCAGATGTAAAAGCTCAAGTTATTAGCATCATTTCAAAACCTCATTGGTATTTACCAGTGATTTTGAAGGAGATGTTATTATCAGTCAGTCATTTAAATCAGCTTTATACCTTTGGTTGGTTAGATTTATCGATGTCAGAGGTTCTTATTCCAATCTATGCTCTTTATACCTTGATTACTTTTTCAAATTTTGGGAAGATCAAACTTCCGAAAGTATCAGTAGTAGGAGCAAGTTTGGTTTCTTTTGCAATTGTTGGGTTAATCTCTTTAACCTTGTATCTAACCTGGACACCAGTTGGAAATTTTGAAGTTTTAGGAGTTCAAGGTAGATACTATTTAGGAGTTGTCGCTCTGTCTCTACCAGTTATTTGCAGTTTGTTTAAGCAAAGAATTTCAGATGAACAAAAGTTCACGGATCATTTTGTAGTAGAAAGTAGTCTCATTATTATAGGTTTAACTATACTACAAACAATCTCTGTTTTATATGCTGTTGTATAATTGAAAGACTAAAATAAGTTATTACTAGGGGAAACCCTAGTTTTTTGTTACAATAGAGAGTGAATAAGTCAAGGAGTAAGATATGACATTATCAGTTGTAGTCCCATGTTTTAATGAAGAAGAATCAATTCCATTGTTTTATAGGGAGATGGAGCGTGTTCGGATGGAGATGGGAGAAAAGTTTGAATATATTTTTATAAACGACGGTTCATCCGATCGAACACTATCTGTTCTTCGAGAGTTGCATCTTAAAGATTCAAATGTGCATTATCTTTCTTTTTCTCGTAATTTTGGAAAAGAAGCAGCATTGTATGCAGGACTTGAGCGTGCCAAGGGTGAATATGTAACTGTTATGGATGTGGATCTTCAGGATCCTCCTGAACTATTGATCGAAATGAAAAAGAAGTTGGATGAACAGCCAGATTTGGACTGCGTCGGAACCCGACGCGTAACTCGGGTAGGTGAACCCCCGATTCGTTCTTTCTTTGCACGCATGTTTTATAAATTGATCAATCATATTAGCCAAGTAGAAATGGTCGACGGGGCGCGTGATTTCCGTTTGATGCGTCGCCAAATGGTTGATGCGATACTTGAACTATCTGAGTACAATCGATTTTCTAAGGGGATTTTCGCCTGGGTTGGATTTGAGACGGTATACTTAGAATATAAGAATGTAGAGCGTGTGGCAGGAGAGACTTCTTGGAATTTTTGGTCCCTTTTCAAATACTCTATTGAAGGGATTGTAAACTTTTCGGATGCTCCACTAAACATTGCCTTTATCGGTGGACTCCTATCCTGGCTCTCAGCCTTTATCATGGTGATTTTGATTGTAATTCGTACTTTAGTCTTTGGGGATCCAACTTCTGGATGGCCATCATTAATGACTGTGATTCTCTTCCTAGGAGGATTCCAATTATTGACCATTGGGATTCTAGGGAAATATATCGGTAAAATCTTCATGGAAACCAAGAAACGTCCTATTTACGTCATAAAAGAGAAAAGTGAAGAATGAAAAATATCATTAGTTTGAAAGTTTCTATCAAGCAAAAAATAGATACATTTTACGAGGGAGTTGATCAACTCCTAGAAAGAATATATCAGTTTGATTTGATAAAAGTGATACGCAGTCATATCGACCAATTTGTCAATACTTTCAATCAAATCAGCAATAAGATGATCTATTTATTATTAACAACGTATTCGGTCATCTTTACCTTTGTATCTTTTAATCTAATCAATTTTCAAAGTCGCTCATATGACTACGTGTTTCATTTAACTCGAATTGTCGGCTTAGCAGAATCGATTGAACACTGGGATTTACTCCCTAATCTGAATTTTTTATTTGCATTTGGAACGGGCTACGCTTCACCAATGTTTTATGGCAATTGGCAGTTCTATCCATCTGCCATTGTTTATATGATGACTAACGATGGGAATTTTGCTTATTCTATATTTGCATTTTTGATCACTCTTGGTACAAGCCTAGCAAGTTATATTGTTGTTTCAAAAATATTAAAAAACAAGATAACTGGGTTGGTAGTGGCTTTAACAATACCGTGTTACTACACCTTATTTGGTTTTGGAATGACCATGGTAATGCCACTGGTCCCAATTCTTATTTATTCTCTTTATCGTGTGCTCTACCTAAATAAAAAGAACCCACTCTATTTAGGGATTGTAGTAGCGCTTTTAATCCAAACTCATATCTTATCTACTATCATACTTGCCATTTCTTCCGCAGTATTTTTATTATTAAATTATAAAAAATTGACACTTGATAAGGTAGTCTCCTTTGTGATTTCAATCTTATTTGCTTTATTTTTGTCAGCAGGCTACATTTTTCAATATCTTGAACAGGTTTCATCGCAAAAGTTTTTCTTCACCTGGATAGCGAGGAGTTTTCCTGTGAATGTGAAAGATACTTTTTTTGTTCCATTCCCATTTCAGGCAGATAGATATGGTTTTTATAAACCCTTTACACCATTAGAGTGGCCAATCCATCAGTTTATAAGAGATGGACTATTTTATACGAGTATAATCGTGTTCTTATTCTATCGTCGGCTAGGAAGTTTAAGTAAGACCATATTTTGGTCCTGCTGGATTTTATATTTTTCTGCGACGAGTCTTCTACCTTGGAATTCGATATTGAAATATACTTTTTTAGGTAGTATGCAGTATTCAGGACGTCTATTATTTTTCATTCCACTTTTTTTCCTGTTTTTTCTTGCCTTTACAAATAGAAATGGTTTCTTTTCTATCGTCTTATGTATCTTGAGTCTATCTTTCTATTTCAATCAAGTTATCCCTCAATTTGATTCATCCTCAAAAAATTATAAGCAGATGCGTGAGGATAACATTAAAAATGAGAAGTTACTAAAATCTGTTTACAAAGGAGACAAATCGAAATATATCGATCCTGTAGGTGATGAATACTACAACCTTGATATTAATAATCAAGATGTACGCTTGCCTCAATTTACAGAATTTAATACTGAAAAAGGCGTAAAAATATCAAATATTAAAAAGAAATACAACATTTTAGAATTTGATATAATGCTTTCTGATGATATAAATGAAAGTACCATTTCGGTACCGCTTATTTGGTACAAAGGATACCGTGCGGAGTATTCTAAGGGTGCTGAAGGTTCGCAACCTATGCTGGGCCAGCGTGCTTTTACTGAATCGGAGTTAAAACAAAATAAAAAATCTCGTAGACCAGCTGTTCCTGAAAAAGCATTAAATAATGGAAAAATTCATCTATCAATTAGAAAATCAGGTCATGTAAAAGTTTCATATCATAAGACATTTCTTCAGTATCTTGGTTACTTTATTGAATGGATTTCCTGGATATTTGTGTTCTTAATTTTCAAGAAAAAGCACTCAAAAAATAGGGAACAATTCCCATCCTAAAAAGCAGAAAACTTCTGCTTTTTTTGCTATAATGAAAGGGAAAAAGCATTTGAAAGGATATTACTATGATTTTAATTACAGGTGCAAATGGTCAACTTGGAACGGAGCTTCGCCATTTGTTAGATGAACGAAATGAAGAATATGTAGCTGTTGATGTAGCTGAAATGGACATCACAAATGCAGAGAAAGTAGACGAGGTATTTGCGCAAGTGAAGCCAACTCTAGTCTATCACTGTGCTGCCTATACAGCCGTTGATGCTGCTGAAGATGAAGGGAAAGAGTTGGACTATGCTATTAACGTGACTGGTACGGAAAATGTAGCGAAGGCATCTGAAAAACATGGGGCAACCCTAGTCTATATTTCTACGGACTATGTGTTTGATGGGAATAAGCCAGTTGGACAAGAATGGGAAGTAGACGATCAACCAAATCCCCAAACAGAGTACGGTCGTACAAAACGCATGGGAGAAGAATTGGTTGAGAAGCATGTTTCGAACTTCTACATCATCCGTACAGCTTGGGTCTTTGGAAATTATGGTAAAAACTTCGTCTTTACGATGCAAAACCTAGCGAAGACTCACAAGACTTTGACAGTTGTTAATGACCAACATGGTCGTCCAACCTGGACACGTACTCTTGCAGAATTTATGACCTATTTGGCTGAAAATCGTAAAGAATATGGTTATTACCACTTGTCTAACGATGCGAAAGAAGATACAACTTGGTATGACTTTGCAGTTGAAATCCTCAAAGATACGGATGTTGAAGTGAAACCAGTGGATTCTAGCCAATTCCCAGCTAAGGCAAAACGTCCCCTTAACTCAACGATGAGCTTGGCTAAGGCTAAGGCTACAGGGTTCGTCATTCCAACTTGGCAAGATGCCTTGAAAGAGTTTTACAAACAAGAAGTGAAATAATTAAAATGAAAAGATGGTGATTTGCCATCTTTTCATTTGCTAATATGATAGGGAGAGTTATGAAAGAGAGAAAATTAAATATAGATATACTTAAATGTATTGCAATCGTATTTGTCGTAGGAGTGCATTTTTTCCTCCATACTAATTATTATGGTCGGTTCTTTTCTTTTAAAAGTATTTTTTTGTCATCTTTTATTTGGATGATTTTGATGACCTGTGTTCCTTTATTTATCATGACTACAGGCTATTTAATGAAAGATAAGACCTATAGTGAAACCTACTTTATAAAACTACTTCCAGTAATTGGAATTTATGCTCTCGCGGCAGCAGTTTATACTTTCTTTGATATGAGAGTTGTCAATGAAGAATATTTTGCGAAGTTATTTGAAAATATTTTTTCCTTTAGTCACTATGCATGGTATGTTAACCTATATATTGGCTTATACCTATTAATCCCTTTCTTGAATGCAGGTTTCAATTCGTTAACTAGCCGTAAGAATCAAGTTGTAGTTTTAGCTATTTTAGTTTTACTAACTATTGTTCCACCTACTCTTTCATTGTTGAACCACAATGAACAAAATTTTTTGATTTTACCGCACCTCATTCCAGATTATTGGAAAGGGCTCTGGCCTATCACATACTATCTTCTTGGAGCTTTTCTCGCTTCATCAAATAAGAAGTTGAGTTTCAAGGAACTTGTTATTGTTATTTTCATTCTAGACGTTTTAAGTGTTTTTGGGTTAGCAGCAATATCTGAAACTAGTTTCGGAATCGAATATAGAATTCTTCCGGTATTCCTATTGTCTAGTTTAATCTTTTATTCAGTTATACACTTAAAAGTCTCTATAAAAAATGAGTGGTTGAAAAGAGTTATTCTATTTATCTCAAAGAACACTCTTCCAATTTACTTACTATCTGTGATTGGAGATTATTATTGGTATCCTAAAATAGTTGATAAATGGGGGGATTTTACATACATCTTACCGAAATTTCCTTTGATTGTAATATTTTTGTTGATACAAGCTATCTTGATGACTTTCATTTTAACTATACTACTAAAATTTATTAAAACAATAATTTTGAAATTTGCTAAGTAAATGGCTTGTTGAATGAATACATCTTATTGAGTTATTCATATTAAATCAAGATTATGATAGCGACCCTCAAGGGTCGCTTTTCTGTTTGAATTAGGCAAAAAGCCTAGAAAATGGTATAATTGAATAGACTGTAAATTGGTAGAAAGGGAATATTATGCAACACGTTTTTATTATCGGAAGTCGTGGGCTTCCGGCTCAATATGGCGGTTTTGAGACTTTTGTGGACCAATTGGTCTCCCATCAAGTGTCTTCGGAAATCCAGTACCATGTTGCTTGCCTTTCTAATGATCAAGCCTATCATCATTTTGACTACAAAGGTGTCGATTGTTTTACCATTAAAGCGCCTAAGCTTGGGCCAGCTCGCGTCATTGCCTATGATATGATGGCCATCAACTATGCCTTGAAGCTTATTAAGAAACAAGGAATTAAAAAACCTATTTTTTATGTCTTAGGCAATACAATCGGAGCCTTTGTGGCGCCTTTTGCGCGTAAGATCCATAAGATGGGTGGACGATTCTATATCAACCCAGATGGACTAGAGTGGAAGCGGGCCAAGTGGGCTAAACCGATCCAAGCCTATCTCAAGTATTCTGAAAAGATCATGACGCGCCACGCTGACTTGGTAATTTCAGACAACCCAGGTATTGAGTCCTATATCAAGGAAGCCTATCCTTGGTCCAAGACGACTTATATTGCCTATGGGACGGACTTATCTCCGACCAACCTGACCAGTCAGGATAGGAAGGTCAGAGAACTCTATCACAAGTGGCAGACACAAGAGAAGAACTATTACTTGATCTTGGGTCGCTTTGTCCCAGAAAATAATTATGAGACTGCCATTCGTGAATTTATGGCCTCTTCCAGCAAGCGGGATTTGGTGATCATTTGTAATCATGAAGGCAATCCCTATTTTGAAGAACTCCGTGCTCGAACAGGATTCGATCAGGATCCTCGCGTTAAGTTTGTAGGAACGGTCTATGATCAAGACCTTTTGAAGTATATCCGTAAAGAAGCCTTTGCTTATATCCATGGTCATGAAGTGGGCGGAACCAATCCGGGTCTCTTAGAGGCTCTTGCTCACACGGATCTGAATTTAGTTTTAGGAGTCTCCTTTAACCAAACGGTTGCCAAGGACACAGCTCAATATTGGACCAAAGAAGCTGGGAATTTGGCGCATTTGATCAACCAGGTTGATTCTTTAGAAGATGTATCTGAATGGGGTCAACGTGCCAAGGCCAATATGAAGCAAAACTTTACCTGGGAAAAAATTGTAGGTGAGTACGAGGAATTATTCTTATCATGAAAGTAAATATCTTGTTGTCCACCTATAATGGTGAACAGTATCTAAAAGAGCAGGTCAAAAGTATCCAAGACCAGACTTATCAGGATTGGCAACTCTTGATCCGAGATGATGGGTCAACCGACGGTACGGTGGAGATCATTCGAGAGTTGGTAGCCCAGGATGAGCGCATTCGCTTTATCAATCAAGGTGCTATCGAAAATCTTGGTGTCATAAAGAGCTTCCACGCCCTCTTGAAATATGAAAAAGCAGATCTTTATTGCTTCAGTGACCAAGATGATGTTTGGCTTCCTGAAAAAATTGCTCTTCAAGTAGCAGAAGCCGAGAAGCACCCTCAAGAAGTGCCTTTGCTGGTCTACACAGATTTAAAAGTGGTCGATGAAAACTTGAACGTGCAGCATGAGAGCATGATTCGCACCCAGTCAGATCATGCCAATACAGAACTGATTCAAGAGCTGACAGAAAACACAGTAACTGGTGGGGTAGCCATGATTAACCACGCGTTGGCTGACTTATGGACAGGCCAAGAAAAACATGCGCTTCTCATGCATGATTGGTATTTAGCATTACTAGCAACTGCCTTTGGAAAGTTGATCTATATCGATCAGCCGACAGAATTGTACCGGCAGCACAGTAGCAATGTTCTGGGTGCTCGTACACTTAGAAAACGGGTTAAAAACTGGGTTCGCCCTCATATTCTTTTTGCTAAATATTGGAATCTCATCGAGTCCAGTCAAGAACAAGCAAAAAATTTATTGGATCTGCCAGTCAGTCCCCAAAATAAAGAAATTATTGAAAACTTTGTGACCATCATGGACGTTCCACTAAAAGAACGTTTGAGACGGATTCGTCAGTATGGTTATCGGAAGAACCGGGCTTTTCACACCTTTGTGTTTACCAGCTTGATTCTGACAAAGTTTGCATATCGAGGTAAAAAATAATGTTTGACGTTTTTAGTCAGAAAAATCGAATTTTATTACGAGAATTAATTAAAACAGACTTTAAATTACGCTACCAAGGATCAGCGATCGGTTATCTTTGGTCGATTTTAAAGCCCTTGATGACCTTTACAATCATGTATGTCGTCTTCATCCGCTTCTTACGTTTGGGTGGAGATGTGCCCCATTTCCCAGTTGCCCTCTTATTGGCCAATGTAATCTGGGGCTTTTTCTCAGAAGCAACATCTATGGGGATGGTGTCGATTGTTAGTCGAGGCGACTTGCTGCGAAAATTGAACTTCTCCAAACACATCATTGTCTTGTCTGCGATTTCAGGAGCAGCCATTAACTTTGTCATTAACCTTATTGTTGTTTTGATTTTTTCATTCTTTAATGGGGTGACATTCTCTTGGACAGCTTTGATGGTGATTCCGCTATTCTTTGAGTTGTTCTTGATGGCGACAGGATGTGCATTGATCTTAGCGACATTTTTTGTTCGTTTCCGTGACCTAGGTCAAGTCTGGGAAGTACTTTTACAAGCCGGCTTGTATGCGACGCCAATTATCTATCCGATTACCTTTATTGCAGACCGCAATCCATGGGCGGCTAAGTTGGTCATGATGAATCCCTTGGCTCAAATTATTCAAGACATGCGGTATTTCTTGATTGATAAGGCCAACACCCCTGTCTGGCTTTTGGTGGAAAATAAGTTCTTGGTTCTGATTCCTTATGTTTTACCAATTCTTATTTTTGTCGCTGGCTTTGCTTACTTTAACAAACATGCTAAGAAATTTGCGGAGATTCTCTAATGACAGATAAACAAATTGCAGTAAAAGTAGACCATGTCAGCAAGTACTTTAAGTTGCCAACAGAAGCAACCAATAGTCTTCGAACTGCCCTGGTCAATCGCTTCAAAGGCATTAAAGGCTATAAAGAACAACACGTTCTCAAGGATATTTCTTTTGAAGTTGAAAAGGGAGACTTTTTCGGGATCTTAGGTCGAAATGGTTCTGGGAAATCAACCCTCTTGAAAATTATTTCTGAAATCTATGTACCGGAAAAAGGTACTGTCACTATCGATGGGAAATTGGTGTCTTTTATTGAGCTTGGAGTGGGCTTTAACCCAGAATTGACAGGTCGGGAAAATGTCTATATGAATGGAGCCATGCTGGGCTTTTCAACAGCTGAGATTGATGCCATGTATGATGACATCGTAGACTTTGCCGAGTTGCATGAATTCATGAACCAGAAACTCAAGAACTACTCATCAGGGATGCAGGTTCGTTTAGCCTTTTCGGTTGCCATTAAGGCTCAAGGCGATATCTTGATTTTGGATGAAGTCCTTGCGGTAGGAGATGAAGCCTTCCAACGCAAGTGTAACGATTACTTCCAAGAACGCAAAAAATCAGGAAAAACTACTATCCTTGTTACCCATGATATGGGGGCCGTCAAGAAATATTGTAACAAGGCTGTTTTGATTGAAAATGGATTGGTGAAGGCTTTAGGCAGTCCAGAAAATGTTGCCAATCAGTACAGTTTTGATAATACAGCTCCTTTGCAACAGGGAGGAGAAGCTAATGGAGCAGGTAATTCCAACCAGGAAGAACAAGTCTTGGTTGAAAATTTTCAGCTTCAGTTGTTAAGTTCCAACAAGTTACGCCCCCAAGATACGATTCACTTCCAAATTGATTTTGATGTGCGTGAAGATATTCAAACCTATATCGCTCTCTCTTTAACTGATATCGATCGGAATATTTGGATCTACAATGATAATTCTATGGATCAGCTGATGAGTGGGGCTGGACATAAAACAGTTCACTACACTTGTTCCCTTCCAACAGTGAATGACTTGAAAATGAAATTAGAAGTGACAGTAAGGGATGCTGAAGGGCAGATGCTGGCCTTTTCAGATGCTACGCAAACCCCACTAATCTTTATCAATCGAGATGATATAGCTTTGGATGATAAATCAGCAATGGATGCAGCAAGTGGCTTAATCCAACGCAATGGAACATGGTCAATAACTGACTAGACTGAGGGAGATATGGAAACGACGCCTTTTGTTTCGATAATTTGTACAGTTTTTAATAAAGAACCCTGGCTAAAGAAGACAATTGACAGCTTCTTGGCCCAACAAACAGAGTTTTCTTTTGAGATTATTTTAGTGGATGATGCCTCAACTGATGGATCTCGCTCTATTATTCAGGACTATCAAGCAAACTACCCTAATCTAATTCGGGCTTTTTATCAGGATGAAAATCAGGGAATCGCCAAAACCTGGGTCTCTATCTGTAAAGAAGCGCGTGGGAAGTACATTGCCCGCTGTGACGGAGATGATTTTTGGTTGGAGCCTTTAAAACTGCAGAAACAGGTTGACTTATTAGAAAGTAAACCGGATTGCAAATGGTCCAATACTGATTTTGATATCTATGATGAGCGTGGTAATTTTGTTTCTAAGGCTGGCTTTGCTAATCATACGATTCCATTAGCAGATACCTACGAAAAAATGCTTGCGACTAGAGGCTTTACCATGGCCTCTACATGGCTAGTAGATAGAGATCTGATGCTAGAAGTCAATCAAGAGCTAGATCTTACGACATCAGACGATACCTTTAATCTACAACTGGAACTCTTTCAACGGACTTCTTTAGCGTATCTGGATGAAGCAACGGTTGCCTATACTATCAACCAAGGATCGGATTCTCGTCCTTGTGATTTTAGAAAATTGGAACGTCGCTTCCATAAGCTACTGCAAACTCAATTAGCCTATCTTGATAAATATCCAAATGCAGATTTTAAAGAGATGACAAAAATTCTCTTAGATCGTACTAATACTTATGAGATTCGCTTGTCTAAACCAATGGACTCCCTTTCACATATTGGGATGGAATCTGTTACGATTTATTTGGGAGATGAAGAAAACACCTATTCGGAAGATCGTACCTTGACCAAACTGCTTCAAAAAGAAGATTGCCTGACAATCGAAATTCCGAAAGGAACATCAGTCATTCGAGTGGATCTTTCGGAACGTCCAAGTTATTATTCTGATGTTGAATTGAAAGATTCGTCAGGTAAGGTTTGTTCAGCTGTTTATAGTAATGGCGTTGTTGTTGATAATTTGTATTTGTTTAGCGAACCGGATCCTCAATTGATTTATGAAGTTGAAGAAGAAGGGGTGTATCAACTGAGCTATAAAATGATTTCTATAGATAATCCCTCTGCACCGGATTATATCGGAAAAGTTTTTGCTGCCGAAATGTTAGATTGTCAAAATAGTTTGAAAAATCTTGAGGCAGAGTTACAAGCTACGAAAGAAGCATATAATACAGTCATCCATTCACGCCGTTGGACCATTCCAACAAAGATCTTGAAATTCTTAAGAATAAGGAAATAATATGCAACGTTTACTTTTATATGTTCACTACAATAAGTTTAATTTTATTAGTGGGCATGTACTCTACCAATTAGAAAAAATTCGTCCCTTGTATTCACGGGTGGTCTTTATCTCTAATAGTCAGCTACCAGAAGATGTGAAGGATCATTTGTCTTCCCAACAGTTGGTGGATGATATTCTTGAGCGCCAAAATAGTGGCTTTGACTTCGCTGCTTGGCGGGATGGAATGAAGAAAGTCGGCTTTGATCAACTGTCTCACTTTGATTCTGTTACCCTCATGAATGATACCTGCTTTGGACCGCTTTGGGATTTAGAATCAATTTATCAGCAGTTTGAAAATGACCCTGAAGTAGATTTTTGGGGGATGACCAATTATCGGAAAGACAAGGATTTTAACGAGCATATTCAAAGTTATTATCTTAGCTTTAAAAAACAGGTTATTGAATCAAGTACTTTCCATGAGTTTTGGCAGGGCGTTCAAGACTTTACCAATGTCCAAGATGTGATCGATAACTACGAGACTAAGGTCACAACGAATTTCTTGGATGCTGGTTTTCGCTATAAAACTGTCTTTAATACCATCCATGAAGATACAACGGGGATGCTCTATCCAGACTTTTCTTACTACAATCCTACAGCGATTCTCAAACATAAGGTTCCTTTCATCAAAGTCAAAACCATTGCGAACAATGAAGGAATCATGCCTTATATTTTTGATGAATTGGAGCGTGTATCGAACTATCCATTGGATTTGATTCTTAACCACATGTCTATGATTGACCGTCCGGACTATCCTTATCTCTTATCCCGTAAGTATTTGAAGGATCAAGACTTAGGAGACACATTTGATAAAAAAGTTGCGGTTCATCTCCATGTCTTTTATGTGGACCTCTTAGAAGAATTTCTAGATGCTTTCCAAGCTTTTCATTTTGACTTTGATCTATGGATTACGACAGATGTAGAAGAGAAGAAGCAGGCTATTGAGGAGATTCTTTCTAATCGGGCCCAAGTTGCGACAGTCGTGGTGACTGGAAACATTGGACGAGATGTGTTACCAATGTTGCTCTTAAAAGAGCAACTCTCTCACTATGATTATGTCGGCCATTTTCATACCAAGAAATCCAAAGAAGCAGATTTCTGGGCTGGTGAATCTTGGCGGAAAGAATTGATTGATATGTTGGTTAAACCGGCAGATCAAATCCTTGCCAATATGGAGGCCAATCCAAAAGTTGGAATCACCATCGCAGATATTCCAACCTTCTTCCGATACAATCGAATAGTGGTTGCCTGGAATGAAGCTCTCATTTCACCAGAGATGAACAAGCTCTGGCAACGGATGGGAGCGACCAAGACTATTGATTTCAAAAATCTCAATACTTTTGTTATGAGCTATGGCACCTTTGTTTGGTTTAAGTATGATGCTTTGAAACCACTCTTTGATTTGAATTTGACAGCAGCAGATGTTCCAGCTGAACCTCTTCCTCAAAATTCAATCCTTCATGCGATTGAACGCTTATTAGTCTACATTGCCTGGGATCAAAAATATGACTTTAGGATCTCCCAAAATCCACACGTTCTCACACCATTTATCGATAATAAGCAGTTGAACAATCGAGAGGATCTCCAACCACATACCTTCGTGGACTTTAATCAAATTGGTGGGATTAAAGGAGCCTTAAAGTATATCGTGATCGGGCCAGCAAGAGCTGTGAAATATATAGTGAAAAGAATAGTTAAGAAAGTGAAATAATGAAACGGAAAAAGAAGTTTAATTTTTATACGTTTTTAAATAACTTGAAATCCAAAATTTCAAGGACTCAATTTTATTATGTAATCACCTTTGTCTTATTTTTCTTTTTTAATTTTTATTTAGCGCAAAATAATTTAGCCATACATAACAAAGCGACAGGGACTGTACTTAAGTACGTCAACTATTTGGGAATATTGTTTGGAATTAGTTTTTTATTGTTAATTGTATTAATGTCACATTTTAACTTTAAGAAATGGTTTCCTCTGAAATTACTGATTAGTTACTTAATTTATAATGTACTTTCTTATATTACAGAAATTTCTCTGTTTCTAAATAATCCCAAATATAAGGTTTGGAACTTTCAAAAAAATCCTTTTTTTAGAACGGATTCCTTTGTAGTTATTGGTACCCTATTTTTATTAACAATGATGCTTGTTCTGTATAGGTATCATTCGGATGGATTATTTTCTAGAAAAAAGAATTTAGAAGAAATAAAAGATAACTATCAATACATTATACTGTCACAGATTTTGATAACATTTATCGTAACGGATAAGAATTTTTCGTTATTAATATACAGAACAGATAATTTTTTGTATAAAGCATTAGAAATTGGTAAATATTCTGCTCAACAGTTTTGGATGACAAATGAATTTTTAATGCTTGCTTTTCCGATTCTTTCCATATTTGGTTTTTTCTATACGAAAGGCCAAAGAGATTTCGTGAAAAATAAACCCAGTTTATCATTAGCATTTTTCTCAAGTGTAACTATTGCAATCGTTCTAAATTATTTCTTCCAATTTAGTTTAGGAAGAACAGAACCATTTTTAGGAATACATTATACAATCCCAGATGCGATCTTGTTCCAAATTTTAGTGTTGACAGCTATAATCTTCTTTGTTTATATTGCTATCAACCAGTATTGGATAGCCTCTTGTTTGATTTTACTGGTATCTGTATCTTTTGTCATTGCGAATTTTATCAAATTTGGAATGAGAAATGAGCCAGTATTGCCGAGTGATCTAACATGGTTAACAAAGCCAGCTACCTTACTCGGTTTTGTTGATGCTTCTCAAATACTATATACAATTGGTGGATTAGTAGCAATTGTGGTTCTTTCTCTTCTTGGAATGAGGTACTTTTTCAAAGGAAAAATTATTTCTTCTTGGAAAGCACAAGTTCTACTTGTATTATCAATGTTTCTCTTATTTATAAACGTAGCATCTGTTTTTTCTGATAAAGAAAATGGGAAAATTAAATCGAATGTTCCGATTATAAGCACCCTCAATAATTATCAAGACATCGATTGGTTAGGGAATACCTCCAATGCTCGCTATAAAGGACTTACATATGTTTGGATGAACCAATTGACGACGGAAGTTATTCAGAAGCCTGAAGGTTATTCAAAAGATCGTATAGCTAAGATTGAAGCGAAGTACAATGAATTAGCGAATGGTATAAATAAGGAGAGACAAAACTATTTGAATGATCAGACGGTTATTTACGTCTTAAGCGAAAGTTTTTCAGATCCGAGAAAAATTGAAGGAGTTGAATTAACTCAAAATCCAATTCCTAATATTGAGAACGTTATGCGTAACCACACGAGTGGCCAAATGCAATCAGATGGCTATGGTGGTGGAACTGCCAATATGGAATTTCAAACATTGACGGGGCTACCTTTTTATAATATTTCTCAAACAGTATCTGTTTTGTATACAGAAGTATTTCCAAAAATTCATAATGTTCCCTCAATTAGTAATTCTTATGAAACGAATAACAAGATCGCGATCCATCTCGCTGGGAAGTCAAATTATTCGAGAGATATCGTCTATTCTCGATTAGATTTTAAGGATTTTATTACGACGGATACAAAGGGAATCAAATATAGAAAAGAAGGGATTAGTCCAAGTGACGAATCTACCTACGATTTAGTACTAGAAAATATAACTCCTCAAAAGGGACAATTCTTTTCAGTAATGACTATGCAGAATCACTCAC
The DNA here is from genome assembly GCF_047463015.1 of Streptococcus australis. GTDB lineage: Bacteria > Bacillota > Bacilli > Lactobacillales > Streptococcaceae > Streptococcus > Streptococcus australis_F. Next base: position 162,889 of record NZ_JASHER010000003.1, read on the forward strand.
CTTGGTTAGAAGCTAATCCAGAAACTTTGGATGCAAAAGGAAATGGATTTAGCGACGAGGAGAACTCTAAACTAACCTTCTACAGTCGTCTACTATACCAAACTGATAGCGCCACCCAAGATTTCCTAGAAAAGCTATCCAAAATCGATAAAAAGATTACAGTTGTTTTTTACGGAGATCATTTGCCTGGTTTGTATCCAGAATCTGCCTTTAAGAACTATCCAGAAGGTCAATACCAAACAGACTACTTTATTTGGAGTAATTTCGATGCTCCTAAATTAGACTATCCTTTAGTCAACTCGAGTGATTTCTCTGCTATGGTCTTTGAACAGACCAACTCTAAAGTCTCACCTTACTATGCTCTCTTGACGGAAGTGTTGAAGAAAGCAAGTGTTGACAAAAAAGCTTTAGAAGGAGAAGCGTTGGAAATCGCTGAGGATCTCAAAATGGTTGAATATGATTTGATTAGTGGCAAAGGCTATTTATCAAAAGATTTCTTCAAAGTACCTACTGCCAAAAATTGATTCATGCTTACAAATTTCCTACCGTTTTGATCAGGTTATTTGATAACTTAAATTATTAAAAATAGAACAGGCTTTCCTGTTCTATTTTTGTTGATTTTATGCTAAACTAGTAGGAGGGGGTTCCGCATATGATTAAGATTTTTGGGAAAATCCGATACCATTGGCAGCCTGATTTATCCATGCTGATTACCTATTGGTCATTATCGGTTATACCCGTCTTTATTGGACTAGCTCTAATGTATGAGAGTTCCAGTATCCCGACGGTGGTACTCTTTTCATTCTTTCTCTTTATGGCCTTGCTGGCTGTAGGAGTGCATCGCTATTTTACGATCTACGATGATGGGATTTTACGGATTATCACGGCGAATCCATTAACTCCTATAAAAGTTCCGATTTCATCGATTGAAAAAGTGGAAGTTACAAAGAATTCCATCAAGTTAATTTTCAACGATGGATCAAGAAGTCGGACCTTCTGTATGCGTAAGTGGCCCAAAAAATACTTTATCAATGCCTTAGCCTTGAATGATCATTTTAAGGGTGAGATTGAGTTGACAGATAACTTTATCCATGTGGACTATTATCAACTCTACTATGCAGATAATGAAAAAAGCTCTTAATCTTTGATAAGAGCTCGGGTTGGACAATTTTTAACTGCTTCTTGGATAGAAGCATCGGTAGGAAATTCCTTTTCCAATCGTTCATCCTCAGAGGCGAACTTAACGATGCCATTATCGTGATAGTCAAAAATGTCCGAATATGTTTGGCAAAGGCCACATGCGATACAACGTTCAGGTATTAAGGTTATTTTCATATCTATATTGTAATGATTTTAACAGGAAAACACAAGGAGGAAGTTATGCCGAAAGAGCCATGGGAAGAAGAAATTTATGATGACGGAGAAGAAACATTGAAACGAACAAACAAATTAAATGGGATAAAAGCTGATCGCTTGTTGACCATCTTGGCGATTATTTTCTTTATTATTATTGTAGCGATGGTCTGCTTCTTAGTTTACCTTTCTACAGGTGGAAGCGATAAGAAGAAACAAATGAGCGGTTTCTACAATGGTGAAACAACAGTCGTTGCAGCAAGCAGTGCTCCAGCTGCAGAAAAGACAGAAGAAGCAAGTGCAGAAGAATCTGAAGAAGGTACGATTACAGTCCTAGCTGGTGAAGGAGAAGCAGCAATTGCGGCGCGTGCTGGCATTTCGATCGCCGAATTAGAGCAACTGAATCCATCTCACATGTCTACTGGATCATGGTATGCAAATCCAGGAGATGTCGTCAAGATTAAATAAAGGATAAGCTATGAAACAGATTCAAATCGCGATTGATGGCCCTGCATCTAGCGGGAAGTCAACTGTTGCTAAGATTATTGCTAAAAATTTAGGCTACACTTATCTCGATACGGGTGCCATGTATCGCGCAGCGACCTATCTGGCTCTTCGTCATGATCTGACCGAAGCAGATGTTGACCAGTTGGTTGATTTGCTGAACCAATATCCTGTGAGCTTTGGGCGCTCTGAAGACGGGCAACAATTAGTCTTCGTAGCTGATGTCGATGTGACTCATCCAATTCGTGACAATGAAGTGACCAATAATGTCTCTTGGGTATCTGCCTTGGCTCCTGTCCGTGAGCGCTTGGTAGCTCAGCAACAACAGATTGCTGCTCAAGGTGGGATCGTCATGGACGGTCGTGATATTGGGACGGTTGTCTTACCAGATGCAGAATTGAAGATTTTCCTAGTGGCTTCTGTAGAAGAACGTGCAGAACGTCGCTATAAGGAAAATTTGAGCAAGGGCATTGAAACAGATTTAGAAGTATTGAAAAAAGAAATTGCTGAGCGGGACTACAAAGACAGTCACCGAGAGGTTTCGCCATTGAAACCAGCAGACGATGCCATTCATTTTGATACGACTGGTGTCGGGATTGATCAAGTGGTTGCATTTATTGAAGAAAAAGCAAAAAAAATCCTTGACAATCCATCATAAACTTGATATCATATAAAAGTTGAGAAAAGCAGAAGTGAGAACTTCTCGCCTTGCGACTAACGTTGTCTGGCCCCTACGGATCAAGTTTCAGAAATGAACTATAATCATGTAGTGCGGGTTTGCGTTAGCAAGTCCGCTCTTGTTTTTCTCTAAAATAAAAAAAGAGGTGAAAACCATAGCAAAGCAAGACTTATTCATCAATGATGAAATTCGTGTACGTGAAGTTCGCTTAATCGGTCTTGAGGGCGAACAATTGGGTATCAAACCACTTGGTGAAGCGCAAGCACTTGCGGACGACGCTAATGTGGACTTGGTTCTCATTCAACCTCAAGCTAAACCTCCTGTTGCGAAAATTATGGACTACGGTAAGTTCAAATTTGAGTACCAGAAGAAACAAAAAGAACAACGCAAAAAACAAAGCGTTGTGACCGTGAAAGAAGTTCGTTTGAGCCCAGTTATCGACAAGGGTGATTTCGATACAAAACTTCGCAATGCTCGCAAGTTCCTTGAAAAAGGGAACAAAGTGAAGGTTTCCATTCGCTTTAAGGGTCGTATGATCACCCATAAAGAGATTGGGGCAAAAGTTTTAGCCGACTTCGCTGAAGCAACTCAAGATATTGCTATCATCGAACAACGTGCTAAAATGGATGGTCGTCAAATGTTCATGCAGTTGGCACCAGCAACTGACAAGAAATAATCTGTCAGAAAGTTAAAAAAAGGAGAAAATATCATGCCAAAACAAAAAACACACCGCGCATCAGCTAAACGTTTCAAACGTACAGGTTCTGGTGGACTTAAACGTTTCCGTGCTTACACTTCTCACCGTTTCCACGGAAAAACTAAGAAACAACGTCGTCATCTTCGTAAAGCATCTATGGTGCATGCAGGAGATTTCAAACGTATCAAAGCAATGCTTACTCGCTTGAAATAATCGCGTATTTGTAAGTAAAGAATTCTAGGAAATATTGGAGGAAATATAAATGGCACGTGTAAAAGGTGGCGTTGTATCACGCAAACGTCGTAAACGTATTCTTAAATTAGCTAAAGGTTACTATGGAGCTAAACACATCTTGTTCCGTACTGCAAAAGAACAAGTAATGAACTCTTACTACTATGCATACCGTGACCGTCGTCAAAAGAAACGTGACTTCCGCAAATTGTGGATCACACGTATCAATGCGGCAGCTCGTATGAACGGACTTTCATACTCACAATTGATGCATGGTTTGAAATTGGCTGAGATCGAAGTTAACCGTAAAATGCTTGCTGACTTGGCTGTTAACGATGCAGCAGCTTTCACAGCTCTTGCAGATGCAGCTAAAGCAAAACTTGGTAAATAATTAATAAAGAGATCCGCATGGATCTCTTTTTCTTTGAGTGAAGGAATCGGCTGTGACAGTGTCATCTTTTTTTCTTGCTGATTTCGTGCTATAATGAAAAAAATTTAGAATGTTCATGAAGGAGGACAAGACTGTGGGACATAAACGATTAGCTTGGGATGAGTATTTTGCAGCACAGGCTTTGTTAATATCAAATCGAGCAACTTGTAAGCGGGCCAAGGTGGGTGCTGTATTGGTCAAGGATCATAAGGTGGTTGCGACGGGTTACAATGGCTCTGTCTCTGGTACGGAGCATTGCTTGGATCATGACTGCCTCATGGTGGAGGGACACTGTGTTCGGACCCTCCATGCAGAGGTCAATGCCATTTTACAGGGAGCGGAACGGGGGATTCCCAAAGGTTTCACAGCCTATGTAACCCATTTCCCCTGCCTCAATTGTACCAAGCAGCTGCTTCAAGTTGGCTGCAAGCGGGTGGTTTATATCCATCAATACCGTATTGATGAGTATGCTGAGTACCTCTACCGTGAAAAAGAAGTAGAACTAGTCCACCTCCCATTGGACGTTGTGAAAGAAGCCATTGCAGAGGCAGACTTTATTTAAAAATGGATTGCTGTCTCACTACCTACAATTAAATTGAAAGCTTATTTTTGAGATCACGCTTCACTGATTCGTCTAGAGGGAGGAGATTGTGATGAACCGTAAAATTTGCTACCTCATTCTCTTACTAGTCTATGTTCTTGGGGCTCTTTTTCAAGTATTTATGCTCTTATCCAGAGAGCCTGGAAACGGAGAGAATCCCCCTATTATCTGGTTGTCAATCATTCAGATTCTATTATGGCTGGCTGTGGCCACTACAGATCCTCTCTTTCTGTTTAGCCATCGATATCCTACTGGGTGCTTTCTTTTGGGTGAAACGACCAAAGGATACTAGGGAAAATAGTTTTTGACAAGAAAAAAGGCTCTATCATTGCGATAGAGTCTTTATTTGTTATTTCACTTCGCCACCTTCAACAACGAGGTCATCTGCTTTTGCAGCATCTCCGTAGGTTGGGTGAAGAGTTTTCTCGTAAGCTTTGTGGAAGAAGTTTTCTTTTCCAAGCTTTTGAATGTCATCGTTAATGAAATCGAGGAGTTCTTTGTTCCCTTTTTGAACCGCTGGTGCGATAGTATCTGGATCACCAAGTGAAGTAATTCCAACTTCGTATCCTTTGTTTTCAAGAGCCCAAGCAAGTACTTCTGTGTTGTCTGTTGAGAAGGCATCACCACGTCCATCTAGGAGAGCTTGATAGGCATCGCTGTATTGGTCATATTTTTGAAGTTTTACTTCTGGATGGTTCTTTTCGAAGTAGGTTTCAGCAGTAGTTCCCTTGGTTACGATCAAGGTTTTTCCTTCCAATTGTTTCACATCTGTGATGACCTTATCTTTAGGAGACACCACACCGAGTGAAACCTTCATGTAAGGAAGGGCGAAGTCTACTTGTTTCTTCCGCTCATCAGTTACGGTGAAGTTGGCTAATGTGATATCCACTTTATTGGAGATCAAGTATTCCGCACGGTTAGCCGCATCCACTGATACATATTTCGGTTTGACACCAAGGTCTTTAGCTAATTGGTTTCCTAGTTCGATATCGTAACCTTGGTAGGATCCATCATTATCAACATAACCAAAAGGTTTTTTGTCTCCAAAGACTGCGATACGAAGCTCGCCACTTTTCTTGATTTCTTCAATAGTACGTGCTTTAGAGCCGGTAGAAGAAGATGATGACTTGCTAGAGCCACATGCAGTGATAAAGAGCAAAGCGAGAGCGAAGGTAAAAAGAACTAAAATTGGTTTAATGAATTTCATAAAAATCTCCTTTATAGATATGAGCCAAATTGGCTAAAGTCAAATACATTTAAAAATTCTTGTGCTCGTTGGGTTTGTGGGTTGGTAAAGAAGGAGTGAGCACTTCCTTCTTCGGCAATTTTGCCCTGATCCAAGAAAATGATTCGATCGGCAATAGCTTGTGCGAACTGTAACTCGTGGGTCACCAGAATCATGGTCCGTCCTTCTTGAGCCAGGTCGTTGATGAGTTCTAGGACTTCCCGCACCATCTCAGGGTCTAGAGAGGCTGTCACCTCATCGAAGAGGATAATTTCTGGATGCATGAGGAGGGAGCGGACGATGGCTACCCGTTGCTTCTGTCCACCAGACAACTGCCTTGCGTAGCTATGTTTCTTCTCCAAGAGACCGACCCGTTCCAGTAACTCTTCTGCTTCCTTGATGACTTCCTCTTTAGCTCGTCCTTGAGCTTTTGTAGGACCAAGAATCAAGTTTTGGAGGACGTCTAAATGGGGGAAGAGTTCATAACTTTGGAAGACCATCCCAATCTTTTGGCGGACCAGGTGGAAGTCTTTTTGGTTTTTTGTAATGGATTGACCATCCAAGAGGATATCGCCAGCTTGGATAGTTTCTAAGCCATTGATACAACGAAGGAGGGTACTCTTACCACAACCAGAAGGTCCCAAGATCACCACGACCTCCCCTTTTTGAACCTTGAGGGAAAGCCCTTGGAGGATAGGAGTGTCTCCAAAGGATTTTTTTAGGTCCTTGATTTCTAAAATGGTTTCAGACATATTAATTCCTCCAGTGGTTTTCTAACAGTCCTGCTAATTTGGAAATAGGGAAGCAGACAATAAAGTACAAGACTAAAATGGTTCCATAAATCCAAAAAGAAGCGGTTGGGATGGTCAGGCGGTTGCTATCGATGATTTGTTGGCCGACCTTGGTAACTTCTACAACCCCGATGAGGACCACTAAGGAGGTTGTCTTTATCATACGGGTAATCAGGTTAATAGCTTGCGGAAGCAAGCGTCTGAGAACCTGTGGGATGATGATGTAGCGGTATAGTTGGACCTTGCTTAATCCTAAGGCTTGTCCACTTTCAAACTGGTGTTTTGGAAGAGAAGTGATGGCCCCTCGGACTAAATCTCCCATCTCAGCCGTTCCCCAAAGGGTAAAGACGATAATGGCTGAACTTTCACCGGAAATGTTTATGTTGAAATTGCGGGCCAAACCAAAGTATACGATAAAGAGCAAGACCAACTGGGGCATAATCCGGATAAATTCCAGATAAAAGCGAGTGAGCAGACGAATGACTTTTGAATGGGAAGTCATCACGATTCCGAGTAAAGTTCCAAGGATCATGGATAGGAAGACAGAGATAATGGAAATTCCAATGGTCACGCCCAAGCCTTGGAGTATCCGAAGGAGATTATTTCCCTGAAAGAGTACTTGGATTCCCGAATCCTGCATGGCGTAATCTCCTTTCTATCCAACTAAAGAGAAGTGAAATCGGTAGCAAGAGAAGTAGATAGGCAATGACCAACATGGTCAGGGCGATATCTGTCTCGTAATAGAGTCCGATCAAATCTTTTGCGACATACATGAGGTCAGCTAAAGCGACTACAGAGAATACAGAGGTCTCTTTAATCAGGAAAATGACATTGGCACTAAAGGAAGGCAGAGCCACTGCGGTCGCTTGCGGTAGAATCACATAGCGAAAGACCTGTCTGGGTGTTAGTCCAATGGAGAGACCGATTTCATGCTGGGTTTGGCTGACAGCTTCTAGACCGCTTCGGAAGGACTCAGCCATATAGGAACCACCTAAAAAGATGAGACCAATCGTTGCACAGACTTCTGAAGAAAGGACGATTCCTATCCTTGGCAATCCAAAGTAGAGGAAGAAGAGCTGAATCAAGAGCGGTGTATTTCGAGAAAGTTCGATGTAACAGCCAGCTAGTTGACTTAAAATCGGTAGACGATAATGTCGGATGATACTGACAATCAATCCTAAAAGAAATGAACCTAAAATCCCCCATACAGCAATGTGGAAGGTCAAGATAAATGCCTGCTGATAGAGTGGAAAGTATTGTTCAACAATTGACCAATCCAAAAATGATTTCCTCCTCTCTAATGAGCAAGGAAAAAAGAAATGCTACCTTACTGATTAGAAAATAATACTGTCACATTGTAACACGAAAAAAAACATTTGAATAATATGGAAAATTTATCAAGCTGATAGATAAAATTTATCACTCATCATAGCCGATGCAATAGATTATCAAATGGGGTATAAATAGAAGATAGGGCGTAAAATCCTATCTTTTTTATATAGCGAGAAAACATGGAGGAAGCGGTTACAAATTGTGGTATAATGAGAGGTAATAAATCAATTTATACTTTACTTTGAAAGTGGAGTGAAATAAATGTCTAGAAATAAATGGTATCCGAGCTAATTTATTTTGTAACCTATCTTTATATTTCGACTGTTTGGATAGCAGGTAATGAAAATGGATCGGGTACGATGATGTTCTTCGATTAGAAAAGAGCATACCAGGTATCCAATCCTTCCATTACAGTTTATCTCAGTTTGTTTGGTCATCGACATTTTACTAGGAGCAATTCTATGGGATAAAAGGATAAAATAAAGAATAAAGAGAACTTGTAGTTTAGATAGGCTAAAGCTTCCTCTTGAAATTAATTTTTAAGAGATAGTATTGAATAGATGGATATAATGAAAAGAATGATGGAATAGTGTTTAATTGTTTTAAAAGAAAACATAAATAAAATAATAAGAAAAGGAAAGGAGAAAGCTATGCCATATCAGCAGAATAATTTTGAAGAAAATAAAGATAGGATTAGGATGAGTGGAGATGGTTTTAATACGGCACCTATTAAGAATTATCCAACAAAAATCAAATTTACCTCCATTCTTCTTTCAGTCGCCTTTTACTTATCCATTATCTATCTTGTATTGTTTATCTCTTACTTTGCACTTTCGGGTAATGCTTGGGGACTTTTCATTTTAATTTTTCTAGGACCAAACTTATTAAGTATTGTTATTGGAGCCATTTTTCTTAGAATAGGGATGGAGAAAGGGAATAAAACGCTACTCTATACGAGTTTCGTACTTTATATACTGTCCATTATTTTAGCTTATGATCCAGACTGGGGAGTTTTCCGAATTGCACCGATAGTTTTATCTATTCTCGTTTTAATAGGAACAATCCTAGCGAAAGAAGATAAAGAAGTATTGAGATATTAAGAAGGGAGAAACTCTTTTAAATCAGTATTTGCTTGATCAATGATCTTATCGAGTCAAGAAATTCTATCAACTTGTATATTTTTAAAATGTCATTAGATGGATGGAAGGATTCAGTGAATATCACATAGAAAATCGTTAATTCCAGCTTTTTAAGAAAGGCAAAATATTTTAGAAAAATGTCAGGAGAAAATTATGACAGATCAACAGCTAAATTGTGAAACAAACCAAAACAAAAACGGAATGCCTGAAAAATATGTTCAGCCACCAATGATGGGGGAAGGTCCAGAAAATCCTGCTCAGCCACCAATGGAGGGGGAAGGTCCAGAAAATCCTGCTCAGCCACCAATGATGGGGCAAGGTCCAGAAAATTCTGCTCAGCCACCAATGGCAACGCCAGTTCCAGAAAATGCTATTCAGCCATCAATGACGTATCAAGATCTAGAAAATCCTGTTCAACCACAAATGGCGGATCAAGGTCCAGAAAATCCTGCTCAGCCACCAATGGCGGATCAAGGCCTAGAAAATGCTGCTCAGCCACCAATGATGGAACAAGGCCTAGATAATCCTGTTCAGCCACCAATGACGTATCAAGGTCTAGAAAATCCTGTTCAACCACAGATGGCGGATCAAGGTCCAGAAAATCCTGCTCAGCCATCAATGGCGGAACAAGCCCCAGAAAATTCTGTTCCTAATAGGGGCCTTCTAACTCTTGTATTTTTCGTAAACATGGGCTTACTGATGCTTTTGATAGGTACTGCTGTGTTAATGGGAGGATGGGCGATTGTCTTTTTGATCTTTTTGGGCTATTACCTTACTTGTTATATTGCTGCGACAGTCTTACTTGGTATTGGAACAAAAACGGCTAATAAGACGATGCTATTTGTTTCAGTAGCTCTCTATTTTGCCTCCATGCTTTTTGCTGGTGATCCAGCTTGGTTAGCTATTCAAATTCCATCTATGATTTCAACTGTCCTTGTATTAATAGGGACTTTGCTACTGTAGGAATTAGAGTTGGAAAGAGGTTAAGTTAAAAGATATAGTTTCAAACTATATCTTTTTCTTTTTATAAAAAAAGGAATACTGGTGCAAAATCGTGATATAATAGTTAAGTTATATGGTCCCGATAAGGTGGTAGAAAGCATCTACCAGTTCTTTGTAACTCTATAACGATTATTTTTTAAGGGGGGACATTTTTATGTCAGAACGTAAATTATTCACGTCTGAATCGGTATCTGAGGGGCATCCAGATAAGATTGCAGACCAAATTTCAGATGCTATTTTGGATGCTATTTTAGAGCAAGATCCAGAAGCACACGTGGCTGCAGAAACAGCTGTTTATACTGGTTCCGTGCATGTCTTTGGTGAGATTTCAACTACAGCTTATGTCGATATTAACCGTGTGGTTCGTGATACCATTGCAGAGATTGGTTATACAAACACTGAGTATGGATTCTCGGCTGAAACAGTGGGAGTCCACCCATCTTTGGTGGAACAATCTCCTGATATCGCTCAAGGGGTTAATGAAGCTTTGGAAGTCCGTGGAAACGCAGACCAAGATCCACTTGACTTGATTGGTGCAGGTGACCAAGGTCTCATGTTTGGTTTTGCGGTGGATGAAACAGAAGAACTCATGCCATTACCAATTTCACTCAGTCACAAGTTGGTTCGTCGGTTGGCAGAGCTTCGGAAGTCTGGTGAAATCAGTTACCTTCGTCCAGATGCCAAGTCACAAGTCACTGTTGAGTATGATGAAAATGACCAGCCAGTGCGCGTGGATACGGTGGTTATTTCAACTCAACACGATCCAGATGTCAGCAATGAACAAATCCACCAGGATGTGATCAATAAGGTCATCAAGGAAGTGATTCCAGCTTCTTACCTGGATGATGAGACTAAATTCTTCATCAATCCAACCGGTCGTTTCGTTATCGGAGGACCTCAAGGAGACTCAGGTTTGACGGGGCGGAAGATTATCGTAGATACCTATGGTGGTTACTCACGTCACGGTGGTGGTGCCTTCTCAGGTAAGGATGCGACGAAGGTGGACCGTTCAGCTTCTTATGCAGCTCGCTATATCGCTAAAAACATTGTTGCTGCAGGTCTTGCTAAGAAAGCAGAAGTGCAATTGGCTTATGCGATTGGGGTGGCTCACCCTGTATCTGTTCGTATCGATACTTTCGGTACAGGAACAGTTGCTGAAAGCAAATTAGAAGCAGCAGCGCGTCAAATCTTTGACCTTCGTCCTGCAGGGATTATTCAAATGTTGGATCTCAAACGTCCAATCTACCGTCAAACAGCGGCTTATGGACATATGGGACGTACTGATATCGATCTACCATGGGAACGTTTGGACAAGGTAGAAGCCTTGAAAGAAGCAGTTAACTAAGGAGATAGAAAGGAGGCTGGGACAAAAGTCCTAGCCTCTCAATTGTCTTTGGATTATCGAACAAAACGCAGTGGTTGAGTGGGCTCTACTACGCTGATTTCATCAGCTTTTACAGCCCTACTCAACTGTGCGGAGGTGGGACGACGAAATCGAATTCTAACGAATTACCGATTTCTGTCCCACTCTCTTTTTATGAAATTAATCTACAAATGTAAACAAAACTATTGACAAACAAAATGGAAGGTGTATAATGAAACTACAAATGTAAATTAATTGTTCTTGATGAGAGCTAGAAAGGTAAAAGAATGGCAAAGATTTCAAGTGCGGAATGGGAAGTCATGAGAGTTCTCTGGACTAAGGGGGAAGCGACTTCTACAGAAATAACCAAGATTCTCTCCACCAAGCAGGACTGGTCAGCTTCGACGGTGAAAACCCTCTTAGGACGATTGGCAGATAAGGGCTATTTGACAAGTCGAAGAGAAGGTCGAACCTATTTGTATCAGGCCATCCTCAATGAAGAAGAGGCAAATTTTACAGCTGTCAATGAAGTTTTTAGTAAGATCTGCTTGACCAAGCATGGTCACATATTGGAGCGATTAATCCAGCAAACCCCTATGACCGAGGAGCAAATGAAGGGGTTGCAAGACCTCCTGGCTTCGAAAGTGAGCGTGGAGCGGGTTCAATGTGATTGCCAACCTGGCCAGTGTCACTGTGCCAGTCATGTGGAGGAAGATAAATGAAAGAAGAAACTTTTGTCGTCAATGGGATGACCTGTGCATCCTGTGTGATCAATGTGGAGAAAGCTGTTAACCATCTTGAGGGTGTTGAAAAAGCGACAGTCAACCTAACCACTGAAAAAATGACGGTTGAATATCAGGGGGAACCTTTGAGTCCAGAGGCTATTTCAAAAGCAGTAGCGGACGCCGGTTATGAGGCAGTAGTATACAATCCAGATACAGCTAAGAGCCAAGAAGAGCGAGAAGGTGACAAGCTACAAGTGATCCGAAAACGCCTCTTTTGGTCTTCCGTCTTCACCCTGCCTCTCTTTTATCTAGCAATGGGGCCCATGATTGGCCTACCGGCACCTGCATTTGTTTCACCTGATCAAGCACCTGTGGCTTATACTCTTGTACTTTTGGCCTTGACCATCCCTGTGATGGTTTTCGGTCGAGCCTTTTATCGAAATGGCTTCCGAACCCTTCTAAAAGGCCATCCCAATATGGATGCTTTGGTAGCTTTAGCGACTAGTGCAGCCTTTCTTTATAGTCTTTATGGGACTTATCACATTTTGCTTGGCCACCACCATCACGTGCACCAGCTTTATTTTGAATCTGTAGCCGTGATTTTAACCTTGATTACTTTGGGTAAGTATTTTGAAACATTATCAAAAGGGCGTACTTCTCAAGCTATCAAAAAGCTCATGCATCTGGCGGCTAAAGAGGCAACGGTCCTACGTGATGGAAAGGAAGTGAAACTACCTGTAGAAGACTTGGTCATTGGAGATCAGATCCTGGTCAAACCAGGTGAAAAAATAGCCGTTGATGGTCAAGTGGTTTCCGGACAATCAGCCATTGATGAAAGCATGCTGACGGGTGAATCTATCCCCATCCAAAAAACGGAAGGCAGTCCAGTTTACGCTGGTTCCATTAATGGGCAAGGAAGCTTGGTCTATCAGGCTGAAAAAGTTGGTCGAGATACCTTGCTAGCACAAATCATTCAGCTGGTGGAAGATGCCCAACAAACCAAAGCACCGATTGCCAAGATTGCGGATCAAGTGGCAGGAGTCTTTGTCCCTGTAGTCATGGGGATTGCCCTCTTATCAGGCCTCTTTTGGTACTTTATCATGGGTGAAACTTTCACCTTTGCTATGACGGTTACGATCAGTGTCTTGGTCATTGCCTGTCCATGTGCCCTAGGCTTGGCGACTCCGACAGCCATTATGGTGGGCACAGGCTTAGGGGCAGAGCATGGAATCCTCTACAAGAGAGGGGATGTCCTTGAGTTGGCCCATCAAGCACAAGTCTTGGTCTTTGATAAAACGGGGACCATCACTCAAGGTAAACCTCAGTTGTCTTCTTCCTATACCTATGGTCAAACGAACCATGCCTTACAAGTCCTAGCTTCTCTGGAAGCCAAGTCCGAACATCCATTGGGACAAGCTATTTTGGATGCTGCGAAAGAAGAGCATATAGACTTATTAGAGATGGAAAACTTCTCTAGTCTAACAGGAAGGGGCCTCACTGCTAACTATGGTGGGAAGGTTTATCTGGCTGGGAATCAAACGCTCATGGATGAGGAAGGAATCGATATTCATCTTGCCAAGGCTGACTTGGAGGACTTAACTCAGGATGGACAAACCCCGATTTTCTTAGCTGAAGATGGACAACTCATGGCCCTTTTTGGGGTAGCAGACCGGATCAAGGAAGATAGTTTAGAAATGGTTGCTAGCCTAGAAAAAATGGGCAAGAAGGTCATCATGCTGACTGGGGATAATGAACGGACTGCTCAGGCTATTGCCAAGAAGGCTGGAATCCACCAGGTCATTAGTCAAGTCCTTCCACAAGAAAAATCTCGGGTGATCCAAGAATTGCAAGCAGAAGGCAAGTCTGTGATCATGGTGGGAGATGGAATCAACGATGCACCAGCTCTTGCAACTGCGGATATCGGGATTGCCATGGGATCTGGGACAGATATCGCTATGGAAAGTGCCGATATCGTCGTCATGAAACCGCAATTGATGGATGTTGTCCGAGCCTTGGAAATTAGTCGTTACACGATTAAGACCATCAAGGAAAACTTGTTCTGGGCCTTTATCTACAATGTTTTAGCCATTCCGGTGGCGATGGGGCTTCTCTATCTCTTTGGTGGCCCGCTCTTAAACCCGATGTTAGCAGGTCTAGCCATGAGTTTTAGTTCAGTATCGGTTGTACTGAATGCTCTCAGATTAAAGAGAAAAAAATTGTAAGAACTAGGAGAAAAGTTACCTCCTCGAGTAAAAGAAAGGAAAATAATTATGTCAAAAACATACGAAATTAGTGGAATGAAATGCCAAGGTTGTGCCAATGCTGTCACTGAAAAATTATCCGCAGTAAAAGGTGTGGAAGAAGTAAAAGTTGATTTAGAGAAAAAACAAGTAACCATTGAAGGGAAACCTTGGAAATGGTCTTTGAGTCGAGCTTTAAAAGGCAGTAAATATGAATTAGGAAATGAAGTGAAATAAAGTCAGGAAAGGCGGTCCGAAAAGGGCTGCCTTTTTTAAAAAAACAACAAGAGAACACATAAATAAATTAGGCTTGCAAGCAAAAATATAAAAAAATAGTAAAACATATAGTTGATGTTTTCTAAGGATTGGATAGACCGATCAAAAGATAAGAAGTAGTGGAAAATGAAGCGTTTTTATGATATAATAGATGCGGTAATTTTTTACCGAATGATTGAAAGAGCTTATACAAATTTACATGAAAAAAATTATAATTAATGGTGGTCGCCCATTAAAAGGTGAGGTGACCATTAGTGGTGCAAAAAATAGTGTGGTGGCCCTCATTCCAGCAACTATTTTAGCAGACGAAATTGTGACCCTTGATGGTGTTCCAGATATTTCAGATGTGGCTAGCTTGATTGACATTATGAACCTCATGGGGGCAAAGGTGGAGCGAGATGGGGAGACTCTTATTATCGATCCGCGTGGTGTACAAGATATGCCAATGCCATTTGGAAAGATCAACAGTCTTCGCGCTTCTTACTATTTCTACGGAAGTCTTTTGGGACGTTATGGCCAGGCAACTGTAGGTTTACCAGGGGGATGTGATTTAGGTCCACGTCCCATTGATCTGCATTTGAAAGCCTTTGAGGCGATGGGCGCTAAGATGACCATGGATGGTTCGAGTATGAACCTTTCCACAAATGGGGAGCGTCTCCATGGCGCAGCTATCTATATGGATACGGTTAGCGTTGGAGCAACTATTAATACCATTCTAGCGGCTGTTAAAGCGGAAGGTCGTACTGTTATTGAAAACGCTGCTCGTGAACCTGAGATTATTGACGTCGTGACCCTTCTCAATAATATGGGGGCTCACATTCGTGGCGCAGGTACAGATATCATTACGATTGAAGGAGTAGACTTTCTCCACGGGACACGTCACCAAGTGATTCCAGATCGCATCGAAGCAGGGACCTATATCGCCCTTGCTGCAGCTGTTGGAGAAGGGATTCAAATCAACAATGTCCTTTATGAACACTTGGAAAGCTTTATCGCTAAGCTGGAAGAGATGGGTGTTCGGATGACGATTTCTGAGGATAGTGTGTTTGTTGAAAAGCAAGAAAATCTGAAAGCTGTTCACATTAAAACTTCTCCTTACCCTGGATTTGCAACTGACTTGCAACAACCCTTGACTCCATTGCTCTTGACAGCTAATGGAAAGGGAAGCATCGTAGATACTATTTATCAAAAGCGGGTCAACCATGTGGCTGAACTGATGCGCATGGGAGCGACCATTGAAACAGTTGGTGATCGCATTGTTTACCAAGGACCAAACCAATTAACAGGAGCTCCAGTTAAGGCGACAGACTTGCGTGCAGGGGCTGCCTTGGTGATTGCCGGTTTGATGGCTCAGGGTAGAACGGAGATTACCAATATTGAGTTTATCCTTCGCGGCTATTCGCATATTATTGAAAAATTGCAACAATTGGGAGCTGACATCGAGCTGATTGATGAAGCATAACGAACGATTTTTATGAACATTTGGACGCAACTAGCAGCATTTTCATGTTTTGAAACAGAGCGCCTCTTCTTGAGGCCCTTTCTATATAGTGATGCCGCTGACTTTTATACCATATCCTCCAATCCAGAGAATTTGCCTTTTATTTTCCCAGCACAAACGTCCCTAGAGGAATGCCAGTATGTCTTGGCCAATTATTTTCTAAAGAATCCTTTAGGAATATGGGCGATTTGTGACAAGGGAACAGACCGTGTGATTGGATCGATTAAGTTTGAAAAGTTGGATGAAATTAAGAAAGAAGCAGAACTTGGTTATTTCTTACACAAGGACTATTGGGGTCAAGGCCTCATGACAGAGGTTGTCAAAGAGATTACCTTCTTGTCCTTTCAGGAATTTCATCTCAAACAAGTCCGAATCATTACCCATGTTGAAAATATAGCCAGTCAACAGGTGGCTTTACATGCCGGTTATAGTTTGAAACGGCAATTCAAGGGGAGTGACCGCTATACCCGAAAGATGCGGGATTATTACGAGTTCTGCATAGATAGAGGAGATCTCAATGAGTAAACACCAGGCGATTTTAGATTATTTGGAGAAACTACCCATTGGCAAACGTGTCAGTGTGAGAAGTATCTCGAATTATTTGCAGGTGAGTGATGGGACCGCTTATCGGGCGATTAAAGAAGCTGAAAATCGTGGAATTGTTGAAACGAGACCTCGTAGTGGGACAGTTCGTGTCAAGTCCAAAAAGGCTGTCCTAGAACATCTGACTTTCCGAGAGATTGTAGAAATTACCGGTTCGGAAGTATTGGCAGGAAAAGAAGGGCTGGAACGAGAGTTCAACAAGTTTTATATCGGGGCCATGACAGAAGAGCATATTTTGGACTATGTCTCTGAAGGTGGACTCCTCATTGTGGGAGACCGGACCAATATCCAACGTCTGGCCCTCCAACACGACAATGCTGTTCTTGTAACCGGTGGTTTTGACGTCGATCCTTCTATTTTGGAACTGGGTCGCAGTGGTCAAACTCCTATCCTACGTACCAAGCATGATACCTATACTGTTGCGACCATGATCAACCGGGCCCTAGCCAATATGCAAATCAAGACAGATATTTTAACAGTGGAACAAGTCTATTCGCCCATGCATGAATATGGTTTTTTACGGGAAACAGATACCGTACGTGACTATTTAGATTTGGTAAGAAAGAGCCGGTTTAGTCGTTTTCCTGTCGTCAATCAACACCAGATGGTTGTTGGAGTGGTGACCATGCGAGATGCCGGAGACAAGACGCCCCAGACAACTCTGGACAAGGTCATGTCCCGTAGCGTCTTTACGACAAACCTATCCTCTAGTATCGCCAATGTCAGTCAACGCATGATTGCAGAAGATTTTGAGATGATCCCTGTTATTCGGAGCAATCAGACCCTGTTAGGGGTTATTACTCGTCGTGCGGTCATGGACCGGATGAGCAAGGAGCAATTGTCGGGCTTGCCAACCTTCAGTGAACAAATCAGTCAAAAAGTAGTTCTGCAAGCCAATCATTTTGAATTTACGGTTGAACCAAGTATGTTAGAAAAGAGTGGTGTTCTCTCGAATGGCGTTCTCACTGAAGTTCTAACAACAGTCACTCGCCAGCTCATGATGAATTCTGGGAAAAATTTAATCATCGAACAGCTCTTGGTCTATTACCTCCAAGCTGTTCAAGTGGACGATACCTTGCGGATTGAAACGCGTATTGTCCGACAGACTAGACGATCGGCTATTATAGATTTTGATTTGTATTTGAATTTACAGTTAGTTACCAAGGCCACCGTCACTTTGAAAATTAATTAGAATGGAAGTAGGAAATAGATGATTACATTGAAATCACAGCGTGAAATCGAAGCTATGGACCGAGCAGGAGACTTTCTTGCTAGTATCCATATTGGCCTTCGGGATTTGATCAAACCAGGTCTCGATCTGTGGGAAGTAGAAGAGTATGTTCGACGTCGCTGTAAAGAAGCCAATGTCTTGCCCCTTCAGATCGGTGTAGAAGGAAGTCTGATGGACTATCCCTATGCGACATGTTGTGGGATCAATGATGAGGTAGCTCACGCCTTTCCTCGCCACTATGTCTTAAAAGATGGTGACCTCTTAAAGGTGGATATGGTCTTGTCTGAACCCTTAGACAAGTCTGTTGTTGATGTCTCAAAGTTGGACTTTGATAATGTTGCACAGGTGAAAAAGTATACAGAAAACTACTCTGGTGGTTTGGCTGATTCTTGCTGGTCCTATGCAGTTGGGAATGTTTCCCAAGAAGTCAAAGATCTCATGGATGTCACCAAAGAATGTCTCTATAGGGGGATTGAACAAGCGGTTGTCGGAAATCGTCTAGGTGATATCGGAGCTGCGATTCAAGAATATGCTGAAAGCAAAGGTTATGGTGTAGTACGCGATTTGGTCGGTCACGGTGTAGGACCAACTATGCATGAAGAACCAATGGTGCCTCATTACGGACGTGCAGGACGTGGCTTGCGCTTACGTGAAGGGATGGTACTCACCATTGAACCAATGATTAATACCGGAACTTGGGAAATCGATACCGATATGAAGACAGGTTGGGCCCACAAAACCCTTGACGGTGGACTTTCTTGTCAGTACGAACATCAGTTTGTTATTACTAAAGATGGACCGGTTATTTTGACCAGTCAAGGCGAAGAAGGAACCTATTAAAATAAGTAGAGAGGAAAGAATGGAGCTGAAGATAAATAACGGTTTCGCTCTTTTCTCTTTTTATGACTTTGTTTAGGGGAGGAAAGATATGAAAAAGTTTCTAAAATGGCTAGGCCAACGACCGTTTATAAAGGGGTTCTTGCGCTTTTATATGGCCTCTGAATCGGACATCACAAGTATAGCAGTGGCCTATTATTTATTGATTTCCATTCTCCCTTTATTGTTGATTGCAGCCAATATTCTCCCTTACTTTCAGATTCGTCCGACTCAGATTTTGCTGACCTTGCGTGAAGTATTACCTGCCTCCATGTACCGCATTGTCTTGCAAGTGATTTCATCAGTGCTTACTAAGCCGTCTACTGGTTTACTGAGTTTCTCCATCATTTCGGCTTTATGGGTCTCCTCACAGTGTATCGCTTACCTGCAGAGAGCCTTCAATAAAAGTTATGGAGTGGAGAAGGAGAGGGGGATTATCTGGTCGAGAATCTTCAGTATTTTGATTAGTTTTGCTCTGCAAGGTCTGTTTGGTCTATCTCTGGTTTTGACCATGTTTGGCCGGATGATTATTCGTTCTGTCTATGAGATTTTTAAGTTTGATGAAAGTATCTACCTTCGTCTCTTAAATATTTCAGGACCTTCGGTTTACTTCCTTCTCTTTTTAACCTTGCTCTTGCTCTATTACACCCTACCCAATATCAAAATTCCTAAGTTTCGCTATGTCTTTCCAGGAGCCATCTTTGTGACAGCAGTCCTTTATTTGACCTTGAATATTTTCTGGAAATATGTTGATCACTACATCACGAGTTTCCTAGATGCTCGTTTCTTCGGGTCAGTCCTTTTAGCAATCATTATGTTCTGGTTTATCCTGGTAGCTAAGGTGTTGATTATTGGCTGTATCTTAAATGCTAGTATTCAATATGCGATTGAAGCGAGATTTGAAACAAAAGATGGGGATGTGGTAGCCAAGTACAAGTCTTCTAAGGTAGCTTTTCACCAAAAGGAAGCTTCTCTCAAGCGTCGTTTCCATCTTAAAAACTTGAGAAAAAAACAGGACTGATGTTAAAGAATAAAATAGGAGCAAGCCGGTTTTCAGCCGGCTTTTTTCTGGTTGTTATTTTTGTTGCATTTGCAATAAAAATGTGATAGAATCATTCATAAAGAAAGGAGGAATAGATGAAGGTTCTAAGAGAGATTGGCATCATAGCCCGAGCCTTAGATTCGATTGCCAATATTGAGTTCCGAGATTTGGATCTGGCAAGAGGTCAATACCTATATTTAGTACGGATCGGGGAGCAACCAGGGATCATTCAAGAGGAGTTATCCGATTTATTAAAAGTGGATCGCTCAACAGTAGCCCGCTCTGTTAAAAAATTAGCTGATAAAGGTCTCATCCGAGAATTAACTGATTCTTCCAATCAAAAGATAAAAAAATGGATTCTAACGGAAAAGGGACAAGCGCTTTATCCTTTTATCCTTGCTGAGCATGCTTATTCTGAGAAGACTGCCTTAAAGGGATTTTCAAAGCCAGAAATCCTTCAACTAGAAGAATGGCTTGCTAAAATGAGTAAAAATGTTGCAGCGGATTGGGAGCTAGTGAAAAAAGGTCGAAAAAGAAATTATAGTGAGGAAAAGAAATGAAAGTTTCAGTAGATCAAGCATTTTGGGACTTGTTTCCCCAAGCACAAGTAGTGGTGATGACAGTAGAAGGTATCGACAATCATGTTGACGAGAGCAAGGATCCTTATTTTAAGGATCTGCTCGACAAGGGAATCGTACGATCAAAAGAATATATTGATGAAGATCAGTTCACTGCTAGTCCAGTCGTTCAGGAATGGCGTCAGGCTTTTACTAAATTTAAGACCAAAAAAGGTGCACGTTCGTCAATCGAAGCCTTATTGAAACGTGTGTCGCAAGGACGGGAGTTTTATCCCATTAATCCTTTGGTTGATCTCTACAATAGTGTTTCGCTAGCCTATGCTATCCCCTGTGGTGGTGAGGATATGGAAAAGATAGCTGGAGGCTTATCTTTAGGAAAAGCCAAGGGGGGAGAGCCATTCTTCCCGCTAGGAGCGGAGGAGGATGCTCCAGCTTTGCCGGAAGAGATTATCTATTATGATCAAGAGGGAGCTGTTTGCCGTTGTTTAAACTGGCGGGAAGCCCAAAGAACCATGCTGACAGAAGAAACGCGACAGGCTATTCTTGTGATGGAGGCAGTGACTGAAGAGCAAGCAGAACGGGCCAAAGAAGCGATGGACGAATTAAAAGGCTTGGTCAAGGACTATTTTGGTGTGGAAGGAAAAATCTCTTATTTGAGCGCCCAAGAAGCTAGTCTGGAAGTATAAAAAATACCGTCAGAGCCATAAGAGTTCTGACGGTTTTTCTGTGTATAATGAGATGTCATCTCTTATTTCGGAAGACAAATAGTTTACTGAAAACATAGTTCAAAATGACAATCATAAATTGGGCGGCAAAGGTTTCGATGGTATTGATAGCCGTCCGATTCATATTAACGAACTGACCGATGATTTGTGGATACTGGGTTACAAAGATGGTAGTCATCAGGAGGTCCAGCACCAGTGTCCCCATTCTAGCAAAAGAGAAGACAATTAACCGTTTCAACCAGCCTTTTCTTTCTTGTTTAAAGACAATAGTATCATTGGTAGCAAAGGCAAAAAGTATTCCTGAAATATTTCCAATCAAGGTAGCTAGTTGTTCCTGGTCTGTCAGTTGGAAAACAATCAGCCGAGTAGCAACAGAAACAATCGTTGTAGCAACACCAAAAATCAGGTAGGCTAAGATTTCATTATCAAAGATTCGATGGACTAGTTTTTTCATACAATTAGTCTATCATAATTCCCTTATTTGTGCTATACTTATAAAGTTGATTTGTTGAATGCAACTCGTTCAGATGAACTTCATTAGCAAAAATCAACCCTTGGTGCTTAGCTTCTTTCACCAAGCATATTAGACGCGGGAAAACCGCTAAAGGAGAAAACGATGAAAAACTATACTGTTCGTGACTTGGCACAGATTGCCTTAGTTGCAGCTCTCTATGTGGCCTTGACCATTACGCCCCCGTTGAATGCCATCGGAAGCAACGAGATCCAATTTCGTGTTTCTGAAATGCTCAACTTCATGGCTTTCTACAATCGGAAATACATTTGGTCCGTTACCATTGGGTGTATGATTTCTAACTTCTTGAGTTATGGAATCGTCGACGTGATCGTTGGTGGTGGATCTACCTTGGTCTTCGTTACACTTGGAGTCTATCTTTTTAAACGCTATGAAAAGACAGATCTCTTTAATGGATGGATTCGCAAGGACCATTTCTTATTCTCAATTTTCTTTGCCCTCTCTATGTTCACGATTGCCCTAGAATTGCATATTCTAAACAAAACACCATTCTTCTTGAATTGGTTGACAACTGGTTTGGGTGAATTTGCTTCCCTGATTGTCGGAGCTATTTTGATCAAAAAGATTGCCCAACGAATTGATTTGACTCAATAATTCACTAGAGAGTGGGACAGAAATCGGAAATTCGTTAGAATACGATTTCGTCGTCCCACCTCCGCACAGTTGAGTAGGGCTGTAAAAGCTGATGAAATTAGCGTAGTAGAGCCCACTCAACAACTGCGTCTTGCTCGATAATCCAAAGACAATTGAGAGGCTAGGACTTTTGTCCCAGCCTCTTTTTTGATGTCCAGACCGATTCCGATCTCTTTTGAAAAACGATATTTTTTCGCATGTGAAGTAGTCAGAAAGGCCACAGTAAAGCGTTTTTATGGTAGAATAGAGATATGGAAACCAGAATAAAAGAGTTAGTAAACTTATTAAACAAATATGCAGAAGAATATTATACAAAAGATGCTCCTTCCGTATCAGATTATGAGTACGACCAGCTTTATCGGGAACTGGTTGCGTTAGAGGAAGCTCATCCAGAATTGGTCCAACCCAATAGTCCAACCCATCGGGTCGGAGGAACTATTCTCAAAGGATTTGAAAAATACCAGCATACTTACCCGCTTTATAGCTTACAGGACGCCTTCTCCTATGAAGAATTGGTGGCCTTTGACCAACGGGTTCGTAAGGAATTTCCATCTGTCACCTATGTATGTGAGTTAAAAATAGATGGCCTATCTATTTCACTTTCTTATGTCGATGGTGTTCTTGAAACGGGTGCTACACGGGGGGATGGGAGCATTGGAGAAAATATCACAGAAAACCTCAAGCGAGTTCGCGATATTCCTCTAGTCTTACCGGAACCTCTTACCTTAACCGTTCGAGGAGAATGTTATATGCCCCGTGCGTCTTTTGATGCCGTAAATTTGTCCCGCCAAGAAAATGGAGAGGCAGAGTTTGCGAATCCTCGAAATGCGGCAGCCGGTACTCTTAGACAGTTGGACACAAAGATTGTTGCAGAGCGCAAGCTCGCGACCTTCCTCTACCAGGAAGCTAGTCCTACTGATCAAGCGACCCAAGAGAAGGTATTAGCCAAATTAAACCGTCTCGGTTTTGTTGTCAATCCTCATCACAAGACAGCGACTAGTATCGAGCAAGTCTGGGCCTATATTCAAGAAGTGGCAGCCATGCGCGACCAACTTCCTTATGATATCGATGGGGTCGTGATTAAGGTGAATGACTTGGCTGTCCAAGAAGAACTTGGCTTTACCGTCAAGGCTCCAAAATGGGCAGTGGCTTACAAATTCCCAGCTGAGGAGAAAGAAGCGAAACTCTTGTCAGTTGATTGGACAGTCGGTCGGACAGGAGTGGTGACACCAACGGCTAATTTGACGCCAGTTCAGTTAGCAGGTACGACGGTCAGTCGAGCTACCCTCCATAATGTGGATTACATTGCTGAGAAAGATATTCGCAAAGATGATACGGTCATTGTTTATAAGGCCGGGGACATTATCCCAGCTGTCTTGCGAGTTGTCATGGATAAACGAGTATCGGAAGAAAGATTAGAGATTCCGAGTCACTGTCCGAGTTGTCAGAGCGAGCTCCTTCATTTTGAAGATGAAGTGGCCTTGCGTTGTATCAATCCTCGCTGTCCGGCTCAAATAAAAGAAGGACTCGCCCACTTTGCCAGCCGTGATGCCATGAACATTACAGGCTTGGGGCCAGCAGTGGTTGAAAAACTGTTTGCTAAAGAACTGGTTCAAGATGTAGCAGGTATTTATCGCTTGACCGTGGATGATCTCTTACAATTGGATGGCTTTAAAGAAAAATCTGCTCAAAAATTAGTAGATGCGATCCAGTCATCAAAGGGAAATTCTGCTGAAAAACTATTGTTTGGACTGGGAATTCGTCATGTGGGAAGTAAGGCTAGCCAGCTCTTGCTCCAGGAATTCCATTCCATTCCAGCCTTAGCAGAGGCAGAGGTTGAAAAGATTGCGGCGATAGACAGTTTAGGAATGGTGGTTGCAGAAAGTCTCAAGCGTTACTTTGCTTTAGAAGGTTCTCAACTTCTTTTAGAAGAGCTTAAGGATGCTGGGGTAAACTTAGATTACCTGGGGCAAAAGGTCGCAGCAGATGCACCATTGTCTGGTAAAACAGTTGTCTTAACAGGTAAACTGGAACGACTAACACGTTCTGAAGCTAAGGCTAAATTAGAAGCCTTAGGGGCAAAAGTCACAGGCTCCGTGTCCAAGAATACAGACCTATTAGTTGCAGGTAGCGATGCGGGAAGTAAATTAAGTAAAGCTCAGGAATTATCGATCGAAATACAGGATGAAGCCTGGCTTGAAAGTTTATAGAGGCATGTATGGAAAATAAGATTAAAAAAGCACGAGTGATTTATAATCCGACTTCTGGTCAGGAAATCATTAAAAAGAACATCGCAGAAGTCTTGGATGTGTTAGAGGATGTAGGCTACGAAACAAGTGCCTATCAGACCACTCCTGAGCCTTTATCAGCCCAGTTAGAAGCAGAGCGAGCTGCAAAAGCCGGTTTTGATTTGATCGTTGCTGCCGGGGGAGATGGGACCATTAATGAGGTGGTCAATGGGGTTGCTAGCCTCGAACATCGTCCAAAAATGGCTTTTATACCTACTGGTACAACCAATGATTACGCACGTGCTCTGAAGATTCCGATGGGTGATCCAGTAGCGGCTGCGCGGATCATTGAGAAGAATCAAACCATTCAAATGGATATTGGCCGTGCTTACGGAAGTAAATATTTTATCAATATTGCCGCTGCAGGGACTTTGTCTGAATTGACCTTTAGTGTGCCGAGTGAGGTGAAGTCGCGCTATGGCTACTTTGCTTACGTAGCGGAGGCAGTGAAGAAGTTCCCTAAGAATAAAACCCGCAAGGTGCGGATTGAGCACGACAATGGGGTCTATGTTGGACCAGTTTCGCTTGTCTTCGTGGCTTTGACCAATTCAATCGGTGGCTTTGAAAGTGTGGCGCCAGATGCTAAACTTGATGATGGGAATTTCACCTTGATTTTAGTGAAAACCGCTAAATTATTTGATATGTTGTCCCTCATTATGCAAGCCGTTAATGGTGGAAAACACGTCAACGATTCAAATATTGAATACCTCAAGACTTCTAAATTGAAGATTGAAGTTTTGGACAACAAGGAAGAGTTTAAAATCAATTTAGATGGTGAATATGGTGGCGATACGCCAGTAGAACTGGAAGTCTTTCACAATCACTTAGAATTTTTTGCCAACATCGATGAAATTAATGACGATGCTCTGGTTCATTCAGAATATAAATTAGAAGAATAATGGAGAAACATTGCTGAGAGTGGGCAATGCCAGTTTCTTCTTACTTAGTTAATTAGGAAATAGGAAATACAATAGGATGCATCAGTATCAAGTAAAAATCCACTACCATCATCCCGTAGGTGACTATTTTGCCCGTGATATGTGGAAGTGGCATGAAGGAGTATGGGGAGAGGAAGTCTCCTTCTCCAAGCTCGATTATTTTGGAGTTGAGGGGCTCTTAGTTTATAACTGTGAGACACCTCAACACATTGGCCATGTCATCATCAAGGAAGGAAACTGGCTTAGTCAGTCGGATGAATACCATATCGAGCTTTTGCCAGAAGGGAAAGTGCGGGAAGTCTGGTTGATTCAAGGAGATGACACCGTTTATTATTCCTTGCAGGCTGCAATGACCAGTCATGAATACAGCCGTCGGAAGCCACACGCTTTTGATATGGCGACCCATTACCAAGAATTTGATGCCAAATGGGGCTATCAGGGTTGGTTGGGATATCGTCAGCAAGATGATGATTACCGCTTTAAACTTTGGGCACCTACTGCCAATAAAGTAGACCTTCTTATCTATGATTCTGTCGCCAATGACAGCAAGGTCTGGAAGGTTGTCCCAATGGTTCGTGGTCAGAGAGAATCTAGCGACCATGTTCGCAATAACTGTGGTGTCTGGTATGCAGATGTCATGGGAAACCTCAGTGGACTAGCCTATCAGTATAAGGTTTATTTTGATTACCATACAGAGGTTGCGCGTGATCCTTATACGATCGCTACCAGTGAAAATGGTAAAAAATCTGCCATTCTTTCTCATCAGGATTGCATCTTCCCTGCCTTTCAGTCAGAAGCTTATGAAAAGGCTGACTGGCGTCTGGATAATCCTTGTCAGGCGGTTGTCTATGAAATGCACGTCCGGGATTTGACCATCTCTCCGACTTCCGGTGTGGATGAAGCCTATCGAGGAACCTACCGAGGAGCTCACCAGACTGGGACAAAGAACGCCCAAGGCGATGCCACAGCCTTTGACTATATCAAGGAATTAGGGGTCAATGTAGTTCAACTGCAACCAGTGACCGACCGCTATAAGACCTATGATGAAGAGGGGAATGTCCTCTACAATTGGGGCTACGATGTGCAGAATTACTCTGCTCCAGAGACTAGTTACTCGACCAAACCTCACGATCCTAAGACCACCATGCGCGAGTTAAAAGAAATGATACACGCCTATCATGAAGCGGGTATTTCGGTAGTCATGGATGTGGTCTATAATCATATTTATTCGATAGAAGATGGAGCTTTCCAAACAACGGTTCCTGATTATTACTACCGGATGAATCCAAATGGATCCTTCCAAAATGGTACAGGAGTTGGGAATGAGACGGCCAGTGAGCATGAGATGTACCGCAAATTCATGATTGATTCCTTGACTCATTGGGTAACAGAATATAAGATTGACGGTTTCCGCTTTGACTTAATGGGGATTCACGATGTGGATACCATGAATGAAATCCGTGAAGCCATGGACGCAATTGATCCACGGATTCTCCTTTATGGAGAAGGTTGGGATATGGGGACAGGATTGGCTCCAGAAGATAAAGCCAAAAAGGACAATGCTTATCAAATGGCCCAAGTCGGTTTCTTTAATGATACCTCTCGAGATGCCATTAAGGGAGCTGAAGTCTTCGGATCCATCAAACGTGGCTATGTTAGTCGGAAGTCTACAGAAGACATCATTGCGCGTTCCGTTCTGGGAAGTGCAGAGTTGGGATCCTTCCTAACTCCAAGCCAGGTCCTCAACTATGTAGAAGCCCATGACAACTACAACCTCTACGATTTACTTTCTTATGTCCACCCAAATGATTCTCAGGAAAAAATTAAGAAGCAGGTAGAAATGGCGACAGCCATGAATCTCCTCTTCCAAGGGATGGCTTTTATGCAGCTTGGACAAGAGTTCCTACGAACCAAACTAGTTGCAACGGGCGAAGATGGAGAAGTGACACAGGAAGATCGAGAACGGGCTATGAATTCTTATAATGCGCCTGATGCCGTCAACCAAGTCGATTGGGATTTAGTATCTGTCAATAAGGATTCAATCGAATATGTTCGTCAAATCATTCATTTGAAGAAGACACTTCCTGCCTTGTCCCTCGAATCTTATGAGGAGATTTATCAACATGTCTTTGTCCATACTGCCGATATGGGTAGTGGTGTTGTGGTCTTTGAATTGACCTGGGATAAACACTATTATGTTATCTTTAACACCAGTGGACTACCATTCTATCTCCAGAACGCAAATCATCTTGAGCTCCTTGTTGGAAATAGCCGAAACAAACGTCCATTCTATGTAGAGAATTTAACAGCATCTGTCTTTGAATGGAAGAAATAAATAAAAAAAAATAAGATTGGGATTTCCCAATCTTATTTCAAATAGAAGATAATGCTCTCTTAAAAACTTTCCTTAGGTGAGTCCGGACGTCAGCGAACTTCTCTGAAGTTCCAAGACTTAGTTTTGAACCTAAAGTTTCAAAACTCCCGAGTACTTGAAACATAGTGTTTCAAGTACTTTTCTCACAGCGGAAAGTTTTAGATTTGCTTTAATAATCCAAGGTAATAGAAGTTTATTTTGAAAAACAGTCCAGCTTCCTTAAAGTAAAAACAGTTTGTCTATATTCAAAAATAAGATTGGGAGGTCCCAATCTTATTTTTTTTCTGATGAAGATGAGCTTGAGCTACTTGAGCTGGAATCTTCACTTGAAGAAGATGAACTGAATTGTTCAGGGTGGAGTTCCTTATAGCTTGGCGCTTTGAAGAAATCTACTGTTGATTGATTGCCATTTTGGCTATAGAGGCTGGTTGAGGCATCCCCTTTTTCTTTTTCAATTTTCTTCAATGCTTTCATCGAGTTATTGTAGGAGTAGTCATCTGGGTTGACTTTTCCAAGATCATTTCCTGTATAGAATCGTAAGAGGTCTCCTGTTTGGATACTATCACTAATCTTGAGTTGTAGATTCGCTGCCTCACGGATTTTATCCAGTTGCTCTTTCGTTGATTCGTCTGGATTGGTGATTTCTTCACCAGTCTTGGTGTAATAGGTCCGGCCACTGTAACTTGTATACTCAGGAGTCACAAAGTAGTTAGCAGAACGGAAAGCTACGATTTGGCTATGATTTGGAGATAACAAGTCTTGACCAACTTGAAGGAAGTTCTTAGAATCAATTCCTAACAAGTGTTCTAATGTTGGAAGCATATCAATCTCTCCACCATAGGTCTCAATCACTTTCCCCTTGTTCATACCAGGAATGACCACCATATACGGTACGCGTTGCAACATGGCATTGTCATAACTAGACCAAGTTTCAGAGTTCTTATCTAGCAAAGGAGCCAGAGCTGGATTACGAGAATTAGAAATACCGTAGTGGTCCCCGTACAGAACAATAATGGAGTTCTCATAAAGACCAGAAGCTTTGAGATAATCGAAGAAGGCCTTGATGGAAGCATCCAAGTAGTTGGCTGTTGCAAAATAGCCATTAATGGTTTCATCTTGCGTCTCTGCAAGAGGGAAGCCGATTTCGTCTCCAATCAGACTGGTTGTATAAGGATAGTGGTTGGAGACGGTAATGAACTTAGTATAAAACGGTTGTTGCATGTGTTCCAAGTACTTGATGGAATCCTTCAACATGATCTTATCATTAAGTCCATACTGGAAGGAGTTGGTATCATCTTGCTTGGTAAAATAAGAGGCATCAAAGAAGTAATGGTAGCCCCATTGTTTGTAGGCTGTATTACGGTTCCAGAAGCTTCCGGCATTTCCGTGGAAAACAGCACTGGATTGGTAGCCATTCTTAGAAAGAATGAAAGGAGCTGCTTGCTGAGTATTGGTCCCACCGTAGTTCACCATAAAGGAACCTTGGTTCAAACCGAACAAGCCCGTTTCAATCATGGTCTCTGCATCCGATGTTTTGCCAGCTTTTACCTGGTTAAAGACATTGGCAAATGCAAAGGTTTCGTTTGAATGGTAGAGCGAGTTGATAAAAGGGGTCACTTCGTATTCTTTGCCATCGACTTTCAATTTATAGTCGATCAAGAATTGTTGGAAGCTTTCCAAATGGATATAGATAACATTACGACCTTTAGCAAGTCCAAAGGTTTCTGGGTTTGGTTGAGCATAATGGCTAGCAACATACTCTTCAACTGGCTTCAAGTCAACCTCAGAAGCCTTTGATCGTTCTTTATTGGCCATGTAAGTCTGGTTGGCACTGTAACCCAAAAAGGCAGGTAAACCAAGCGCACGAACCACATAGTAGTTGGAGAAGCCACGCGTTAACAATTCCGGACGGTCAATCTCTGCCAAGAAAAGGTTGGCAGAGAAGAGCATAGCAGAGAGCGAAGTCACTGCAAAACTTGCCCGTTTGTTAAAGGGACGGTGATCTAGTTTGACCAATTTCTTTAAGAAGAGGAAAGCTAGAATCGGGAAGTCTAAAATATAGATAATATCCCAGGGACGGAATAATTCTAAGGCTGCAGCTCCAAGACCAGCGGAAACCTTACTAGAGGCTAGCATGGTATTGACAGTTACGAAATCTGTAAACTCACGATAATAAATCGAATTGGATATCAACCAGATAAATAAAATGACATAGATGCTAAAAGATAGCAAATAGAAGAGTTTGGTTCTCTTAATATAAAAAGCGAGACCGATGAATAAGAGACTTAACGGTATCGGGTTAATGATTGCAAGAAAAACCTGATAGAAGCCTTGAATATCTAGATTAAAGTCTACTGTATAGGCCCACATGGTTTTAAACCAATAAAGCAACAGTAGGGTAAAGACAAATCCTAGTCTGGTACTCATAGCATCGAGTATCGTTTTGGTAATTTTTTTCACAAAAATATACTTCCTTGCCTTATTTCCTAAAAATTTTCTTACAACAGTATACCATAATTTAGATCGTTTTGAAAATAAAGCAAGCAGATAATGAGGGATAGAAAGTCTAAGATTGAGATTTGTAATCTATTACTAAACAAAAAGAGCAAGAATGTTTAAAACGATGGAGATCACTTTGTTATTAATCGTATTTTTAAGGAAGAGACTTTGTGAAATTTTGAAAATTTTGATACAATAGAGAGTATGAAAAAGCTGACAATTAACCGACAAGTTGAGAAGAAAATCCATAAAGGTTATAAGATTTTAGAGAAGGTTGACTTTGGGCAGCTCCCCTTTGACAATGAGGTTGTCGAGCTAGTTACAGCTTCGGGCCACTTTGTTGGGACAGGTTACCTTTCCGAGCAAAACAAGGGACTTGGTTGGGTCATCTCTCCGAAGAAAATCACCTTGGATCAGGCTTACTTTTGTCACTTATTTGCTGAGGCTAAGTCAAAACGACAGTCTTATTATCAGTCGGAATTGGATACTGCTTTTAGAATTTTTAATCAAGAAGGAGACGGATTTGGTGGCTTAACCATTGATCTTTATGAAGATTATGCCGTCTTTTCCATTTACAATTCCTTTGTCTATCAAATCAGAGACTTGATTGTTTCAGCTTTTCAAGAAGTTTTTCCTGAAGTCTTGGGAGGATATGAAAAAATCCGTTTTAAGGATCCCGGTTATGATTCAGCTCATCTATTTGGTCAAGAAGCTCCAGAGACCTTCTGTATTTTGGAAAATGGAGTTCGTTACCAAGTCTTTCTGAATGATGGCTTGATGACAGGAATTTTCTTGGACCAACATGAAGTGCGTGCTAGTTTAGTAGATGGTTTAGCAACAGGCAAGACCTTGCTCAATATGTTTTCCTATACGGCAGCTTTTTCAGTGGCAGCTGCTATGGGAGGAGCACTTGAGACGACCTCTGTGGATCTCGCCAAGCGTAGTCGGGAACTATCTGAAGCTCATTTTGTGGCAAATGGTCTAGAATTGGACCAGCACCGCTTTATTGTCATGGACGTTTTTGATTATTATAAGTATGCCAAGCGACATGGCTTGACCTATGATGTGATCGTTTTAGATCCGCCAAGTTTTGCTCGCAATAAGAAGCGTACCTTCTCAGTTGCGAAGGATTATCACAAACTGATTGAGCAGTCCCTAGAAATTTTAAATCCAAAAGGTATTTTGATTGCTAGTACCAACGCTGCGAATGTCAGTCGAGACAAATTTAAAAAAGAAATTGAAAAGGGCTTCAAAGGCCATAAACATCGCTATATCAGTGAGGTAGGACTTCCAGCTGATTTTCGATACAATGAAAAAGAAGAAAGTAGTAATTACTTGAAAGTTTTTACAATTAAGGTGGATCAATGAAATTAGTTGTTTCTGTAATGCCAAGAAATTTTGAAGAAGCACAGGCCATTGATGCCAGTCGGTATCAGGAAGCAGATGTCATTGAATGGCGTGCGGATTATTTGGATAAGAATGATATCTTGCAAGTTGCGCCTGCCATCTTTGAAAAATTTGCCGGTCGTGAGATTATATTTACCCTGCGAACACGGGAACAGGGGGGAGAAATTGAACTTTCTGGTGAAGAATACGTAGCGATTATCCATGATATCAACAACATCTATCATCCGGATTATGTCGATTTTGAGTACTTTGGTCACCAGGACGAGTTCAATCAGATGATGGATTATTCCAATCTTGTCTTAAGCTACCATAATTTCCAGGAAACCCCTGAAAACATGATGGAAATTATGTCAGAGTTAACCAGCTTTACACCGAAATTGGTCAAGGTATCTGTAATGGCTCATACCGAGCAGGATGTTCTGGATCTAATGAACTATACACGTGGTTTTAAGACGCTAAATCCAGAACAAGAGTTCGTTACCATTTCTATGGGGAAAATCGGCCGAATCTCTCGCATTGCTGCCGATTTAACTGGTTCTGTTTGGTCCTATGCTAGTGTAGGAGTGGAAAGTGCACCAGGACAAATTAGCTTGTCCAGCATGCACAAGATTCGGGAGATCTTAGATGAAGATTGATGGCTATACGCGAATGGCGGCTGTGATTGCTAAGCCCATTCGTCATAGTATCTCACCCTTTATTCACAATCAAGCTTACCAACTAACCGCGACCAATGCAGTCTATCTTGCTTGGGAAGTGGAAGAAGAACAAGTCGAACAAAGTCTTCAACAGTTACGGGTACTAGATATGTTGGGCGCTAATATTTCCATGCCTTACAAGAAAAAGGTCTTGCCATTTTTAGATCAGGTAGATGGAAGTGCACAACTTATTGGTTCGGTCAATACGGTTGTTCAGAAAGATGGTCGTTTAACAGGCTACAACACAGACGGACTTGGTTTTCTAAAGAGTCTCCCCAAGACTTTTTCGATAAAGAATAAGAAACTTGTCCTTTTAGGAGCAGGTGGTGCTGCGACTGCTATTGTTGTAGAGGCCAGTCGGCAAGGAGTTGGCGAGATTCATTTATTTGTTCGTCCCGAAAGCTTAGATAAGTATCAGGCTATCTTTGCTCCACTATCTGAAGCTCTTGCTGTTTCAATTGTCCTTCATGACTTATCCAGTCGGGATCAGTTAAATGCAACGATAGAGGGGACCGATTTATTGATCAATGCTACAGGAATAGGAATGGACGGGTCTTCTCTCCCTATTCCGAAAGACTTTATCTTTCCTAAAGGTTGTCTAGTGGCTGATTTAGCTTATTTTCCTGCCAAGACACCATTTCTTCAATTAGCAGAAGAACAAGGGGCAAAAACCTTAAATGGCTTGGGAATGCTCTTCCAACAAGCTGCCGTTGCCTTCGAACTGATGACGGATAAAACTTTCCCGGAAGAGGAAGTCTGGCAAGCTTTGAAATTGGAATACCCAGATTATGTATTAGAAAAATGATGGAAGAAAACAGAAAAACTTAATCAAGTATGCTCTGTTTTCTATTTTTATACAATAGTGAAATTGTAATCTTTTTCACATGGATTTGAAAGGAGATACTTATGAAGGTGAATGTTGATCTACCAAAGAATGGTTATGAGATTGTCATTGAGAATGGAGCGATCCAAAAGGTTGGAACCTGGCTCAGTCATTTATGGGAAGCTCAAAAAGTAGCAGTCATAACAGACAATCATGTAGGATCTCTTTATGCAAGTCAGGTGGTAAAAAGCCTTGAAAGTGAAGGATTTACAGTAATTAGCTATGAGTTCCTAGAAGGAGAAGCTAGTAAAAATCTGACGACCGTTCAAAAAGTCTATGAATTCTTAGCCAAGAATGGCATGACACGATCAGACGGCATTCTCGCTCTTGGAGGTGGTGTTGTTGGTGATCTAGCTGGCTTTGTAGCTTCTACCTATATGAGGGGCATTCATTTCGTTCAAGTACCGACTAGTTTGACGGCTCAGGTTGACTCCTCTATCGGAGGTAAGACCGGAGTCAATACACTCTATGCTAAGAACATGGTAGGAACCTTTGCCCAACCGGATGGGGTATTGATTGACCCTGAAGTGTTGCGGACTCTTGGCCAGCGCGAGTTGATCGAGGGCATGGGGGAAGTCATTAAGTACGGTCTCATCGAAGATCCTGCCTTATGGGAAGAACTGGATCAAATGGATGGCTCCATTGAGTCTATTTATGAGCATGCAGAATCCCTGATTGCCCATTCCTGTCAAGTCAAGCGCAAGATGGTCGTCGAAGATGAGCTAGACCAAGGCATTCGCCTATATCTAAATTTTGGTCATACCCTTGGCCATGCGATCGAAGCAACAGCCGGTTATGGCCAGGTCATGCACGGGGAAGCCGTAGCGATTGGAATGGTGCAAGTTACTAAGGTGGCAGAAGCTAAGGGATTGGTTCAAGCCGGTTTAACGCAGGCTATTCGCCAAATGTGTCAAAAATTTGGCTTACCAGTAGAATTCCATACTTGGGATAAGGA
This sequence comes from Streptococcus australis, assembly GCF_047463015.1. GTDB lineage: Bacteria > Bacillota > Bacilli > Lactobacillales > Streptococcaceae > Streptococcus > Streptococcus australis_F. Next base: position 197,237 of record NZ_JASHER010000003.1, read on the forward strand.
AAAGCTTTATCAGGCCTTGACCTTGGACAAGAAGGCCAGGGGCAATCAATTGAAACTCGTTTTGGTACCAGAAATCGGGACTTGTCAAATCCATCCAGTCCCATTGGAAGAAATGAGAGACTTCTTACACTAGAAAGCGACAAAGGAGATAGCATGCGTTATTTAACAGCAGGAGAATCACACGGACCACGACTTACAGCTATTATCGAAGGAGTGCCAGCAGGGCTCCCTTTGACCGCTGATTATATCAACGTCGAATTAAAACGTCGCCAGGGTGGCTACGGTCGTGGAGCACGGATGAAGATTGAAAGCGATCAGGTCGAGATCACCTCTGGTGTTCGCCATGGCTTGACCATGGGAGGTCCTATCACCTTGAATGTCACCAATCTAGACCATCAAAAATGGTTGGAGATCATGTCTGTCAGTGATGTGGAGGAAAAGAAGAAGGGGCTTCGGAAAATTACCAAGCCTCGTCCAGGCCACGCCGATTTGGTCGGTGGCATCAAGTATCGTTTCGATGACTTGCGAAATTCTTTGGAACGGTCATCGGCTCGGGAAACAACCATGCGAGTAGCAGTTGGTGCAGTAGCCAAACGTCTATTGGAAGAGATTGGGGTTCAAGTAGCCAGCCACATCGTCAATTTCGGAGGAATCGAAGTAGAGGTTCCGGAAAATCTAACAGTTTCCCAAATCAAGGAAGCGGTCGCTCAATCAGAAGTTTCCATCGTTAATCGAGAGCGAGAAGAGGAAATCAAGGCCTATATCGATAGCGTGAAGAAAGAAGGGGAAACCATCGGAGGAATCGTCGAAACGATTGTAGGTGGTGTGCCTGTCGGTCTGGGTTCTTTTGTCCAATGGGATAAGAAATTGGATGCCAAGATCGCTCAAGGGGTTGTCTCTATCAATGCCTTTAAAGGTGTAGAGTTCGGGCTAGGCTTTGAAGCAGGTCGTCGAAAAGGCAGTCAAGTCATGGATGAAATTCTCTGGTCTGAGCAGGATGGGTATACTCGTCGAACCAATCATTTGGGTGGATTTGAAGGTGGTATGACCAATGGAGAGCCGATTATCGTCCGTGGTGTTATGAAACCAATACCGACTCTTTACAAGCCCCTCATGAGTGTCGATATTGAAACACACGAAGCGTATAAGGCAACGGTGGAGCGGAGTGACCCAACAGCGCTTCCAGCTGCAGGGGTTGTCATGGAGGCTGTGGTGGCAACGGTTTTAGCCACAGAAGTCTTGGACAAGTTCTCTTCTGATAATCTGGAAGAATTGAAGGAAGCTGTCGAGCGTCATCGGGCCTATACCAAAGCTTTCTAACTGGAGAAATAGATGGAAGAAAAGGTTGTTTATATCGTCGGTCTAGGACTGATTGGCGCTTCGTTAGCTATGGGGATCCGAAAAGCCCATCCGCAAGTGACTTTACTAGGCTATAATCGTAGTCAAGCCTCACGAGATATTGCTCTAAAGAAGGGAATTGTTGATGAGGTGACGGCTGATCTTGAAGCATTTGCTAGTCGTGCAGATGTTATCATCGTCTCTTTGCCCGTCAAACAAACGATTCAAACCTTTCAGCAACTGGCGAGAATGCCACTGAAAGAAGGAGTCATTGTGACGGATGTGGGCTCCACCAAGGGGGCCATTGTAGAAGCTGGGGAAAATGCTTTTAGACATCTCCCAGTCCGTATTGTCGGCGGGCATCCCATGGCGGGGAGTCATAAGACGGGAGCTGCCTCAGCTGACTCCACCCTCTTTGAAAATGCCTACTATATTTTTACGCCAACAGCTACGACAGACCCAAGTGCGGTCTTGGAATTGAAGGACCTCCTCTCAGGGCTTGGAGCCCGTTTCATCGAGGTAGATCCAATAGAACACGATCGGGTTACTTCTCAGATCAGCCACTTTCCTCACGTATTGGCGGCTACCCTGATGGGACAAGCAGCTGCTTATACAGAGGAGCATAGCCTAGCTGGTCGCTTTGCTGCAGGAGGATTTCGTGATATGACGCGGATTGCAGAGAGTGAGCCTAGCATGTGGACTTCTATTTTACTGTCCAATCCAGCTGCTGTTCTCGAGCGGATAGCGGATTTTAAGGATCGTCTTGAGCAAGTTGCTGATATGATTCGCCAAGGAGAAGAGGATGCCATTTGGTCCTTCTTTGACCATAGTCGAAACCAACGGCAGCATATGCAGATCCATAAGAGAGGAGGGGTGGAAAGTACCTTCGATATTTTTGTGGATGTCCCAGATGAAGAAGATGTCATCCTTCGGATCTTGGAGCTGCTTCGTGGTACCTCCTTGGTCAATATTCATATTAATGAAGAAAACCGGGAAGATGTCTACGGGATCCTTCAGATTTCCTTTAAGACGGCTGCAGATCAAGCGCGGGCTGAAGCCCTGATCACCGAGCAAACGGATTATAGTGTGGTGATCAAATAGTAGGTCCTAAGTAGGATTTTTACAAAAATAGCAGTTTCTACCACAAGATCTACCAGAATCTTTGTATAATAGAACAAAACCAAATCGTTAAGGAGAAATTACATGTCAAATATTTATGATCTAGCCAATGAATTGTCACGCGGAATTCGTGACTTACCAGAATACAAGGCTGTCCTTGCTAGTAAGGAAGCCATTGATGCCGAAGCCGATGCAAAAGCGTTATTCGGAGACTACCTGGCTTTCCAACAAGAAATTCATGGAGTCATCCAGTCTGGACAAATGCCAACTGAAGACCAACAAAAGAAAATGCAAGACTTCGCTTGAAAATTACAAGGAAACCCAATTGTTAATGAGTTTTTCACCAAACAACAGCAATTGTCTGTTTATCTAGGAGATATTGAACGGATTATTTTTGATCCAGTTCAAGATTTATTTAAATAAGGGAGAGGTGGAGAGCCCACCTCTTTTTCTCTCCCATCTTAGAGGACCTTCCAAGTGAACGTTGAAAATGGCTGTTTTTTATGGTAGAATTTTTAGAAAAGCTTGAAGGGGTAAGCCATGAAATTACAAACGAATTGTAAGGGTTTAAATGGAATCATTCGTGTTCCGGGGGATAAATCGATCAGTCATCGTTCGATTATCTTTGGTAGCCTTGCACATGGAACCACTAAGGTCTATGATATCCTACGTGGTGAAGATGTCTTATCCACTATTCAAGTATTTAGAGACCTAGGTGTCTCTATCCAAGATGATGGTCGAGTGATCACCATTGAGGGAAAAGGCTTCGAAGCCTTTCAACAACCTAAGAATGATCTGGATATGGGGAACTCAGGTACCTCCACTCGATTGATAGCGGGTGTCTTAGCAGGAAGTCCCTTCCCAGTTACCATGGTTGGAGATGATAGCTTGTCCAAACGACCAATGGATCGGGTGGCGATCCCCCTTCGAGAAATGGGAGTCACTGTCCAGGGTCAAACTGCGCGAGATATGCTTCCTCTTCACCTTCATGGGACAAAAGAATTACAACCAATCCATTATTCATTACCGGTAGCCTCTGCTCAGGTCAAGTCAGCTCTTCTATTTGCTGCCATGCAAGCAGAAGGGGAGTCAGTCATTCTAGAGAAAGAACTGACACGGAATCACACCGAAGATATGATCCAGCAGTTCGGTGGCCATATCAGCGTGAAGGGCAAAGAAATTCGCCTACGTGGGCCTCAAAGCTTCCAAGCCTGTGAGGTGACGGTACCAGGTGATATTTCCAGTGCAGCCTTTTGGTTAGTAGCTGGTTTGATTGTCCCTAATAGTCAGATTCGTCTAGAGAATGTCGGGATCAATGAGACTCGTACAGGTATCCTAGAGGTTATTGAAAAAATGGGAGGCAAGCTTCAAATCTTGGATGTTGATCCCCTTGCTAAGGCTGCGACGCTTGTCGTAGAGACTTCTGATCTCCATGGGACGGAAATTTCGGGTGATTTGATTCCTCGCTTGATTGATGAGCTTCCAATCATTGCCCTTTTAGCTACCCAAGCTTCTGGCCAAACCATTATCAAAGATGCTGAAGAATTGAAAGTCAAGGAAACGGATCGCATCCAAGTAGTGGCAGATAGTCTAAATGCCATGGGAGCAACCATCACCCCAACAGAGGATGGGATGATTATTGAGGGGAAAACGCCCTTACATGGTGCGAGCCTGCAGACCTTTGGTGACCACCGGATCGGCATGATGGGAGCTATTGCAGCCCTGCTTGTAAGAGAAGGTGAAGTGGAGCTTGCGCGTGCTGAAGCTATAAATACCAGCTATCCTACCTTCTTTGCTGATCTACAAAAGGTGTCTCATGCCTAAAGTACTACTCGGCTTTATGGGAGCAGGGAAAACGACCATTGGCTCTTTATTGGATCCAGCTTTTGCAGATATGGATGCACTTCTAGTTCAACGCCTAGAAATGCCGATTTCTGACTATTTTGCTCGCTATGGAGAAGACAGTTTTCGCCAGCAAGAGTCGCTTTTGTTGCATGAGTTACTCAATCAAGAGAGCTCGGTCATTTCAACTGGTGGGGGCATCGTCCTTAAGCCAGAAAATCGTGAGCTTCTCAAGAAGAATCCTTGTAATATTTATTTGCGGATTGATTTTGAGCGGCTTTATCAAAGACTGGCTGCGGATCCTGCAACTAAGCGCCCCCTCTTTCTTAATAAAAAACCAGAAGAGTTTCGTGCCTTGTATGAGCAACGCCTGCCCCTATATGAAGAAGTAGCCACACATGTGATTGATGTTGCTGATAAGACACCAGAAGAAATTGTGGAGATTATCCGATGCTTGTAGCTTATCTCGGTCCTAAGGGATCCTTTACCCATCATGTAGCCCTTGAAAGTTTTGAAGAGGCGACATTATGTCCATACGGGTCTATCACAGAAGTGATCAAAGCCTATGAATCCGCCCAAGTAGATTATGCGGTTATCCCTGTTGAGAACTCTATCGAAGGCAGTGTCCATGAGACGATTGACTACCTCTTTCACCAGGCTCATTTTCAGGCTATTGCAGAAGTGGTCTATCCCATTAAGCAACAACTCTTAGCTGTTAAGCAGGATCAAGCCATTGAGGTGATCTATTCGCATCCTCAAGCATTAGCCCAAGGGAAAGCCTATGTACAGGAGCATTTCCCTCAAGCCAGACTAGAGATGACAACATCGACATCCTATGCAGCTCGATATGTCTCTCAACATCCGGAACTTCCTATTGCAGCCATTGCGCCTTTGGAGGCTAAGGATGAATATGGTTTGGAAGTGGTAGCTAGTAATATTCAGGAAATGGATCAAAATTTCACCCGCTTTTGGATCCTTGGTCAGCGACCTTTTGAAGGCAGTCGCTCGCTGAAGAAAGCTGCTAGTAAGGATAGTTTGGCCATTACCTTACCAAGTAATATTGCGGGCTCCTTATGCCAGGCCCTATCTACATTTGCTTCAAGAGAATTAAATTTAACAAAAATTGAAAGTCGTCCTTTGAAGACGGCCCTAGGGGAGTATTTTTTTATCATCGATGTGGTGGATGCTGACGAAGCACTGTTTGCTTCTGCCTATCAAGAACTGGAGTCCCTGGGGGTATCTATCAAAACCTTAGGCCGCTATTGGGTCTATGTGCTAAACGACAATGAAACGGAGAACGTATGAGTAGAGAATCAGAAAACCTATCCTATCATGAACAAAAGAGATTGGATTATCTTTATTCCAACTACCATTACCTGAACGAAAAAGAGCAGTTGGAATACAAGTACTTAAAAAATAAATCAGAGGGACGATTCCAAGATGATCCCGTTTCAGAAAGAGGAGAAGAGTCAGTTTCTCCTTCAAGTAGAGGAGAAGACAATTCTAACGAATTACCAGTCTATCCATCACGTAGCCGGAAGGACAAACCAAAAACCAATAAAAAGAATCGAGAGGAAGGAGCAGCCCTTCCCACGCGTAAGAAGGGAAAAAAAATCCGCTTCAAACGTATTTTAAAATGGATAGCTATCTTCTTCTTGTTAGTCCTTGGTGGTATGCTCTTTATGTTCCTCAAAGGCTTGAATAGCAAACCTGGTGGGACTAACGCCCAACCAGCTGTTAAAGAGTATTTTAACGGTCAGAAGACCAAAGACGGGGTCAATATCCTGATCCTGGGAACGGATGGTCGGATTGGGGAAAGCTCATCTGAGACGCGAACGGACTCCATCATGGTGGTCAATGTCAACAACAAGGACGGCAAGGTGAAAATGGTCAGCTTTATGCGAGATACTCTGGTACATATCGATGGCGTAAGCCAACAAACAGATCCAGAATATCAAGATTACTATGACCAGAAGTTGAATACAGCCTTTACCATTGGAGAGCAGAATAACAACCAAGGAGCAGAATTGGTCCGTCAAATGCTCAAAGATAACTTTGACATTGATATCCAATACTATGCCATGGTCGATTTCCAAACCTTTGCGACAGCGATTGATACCCTTTTCCCGAATGGGGTGGAGATGAATGCTCAGTTCTCTACTATTGATGGTGAAACCGTCTCTGAGGTTGAAGTCCCGGATGACTTGAATATGAAGGATGGGGTCGTTCCGAATCAGACCATTAAGGTCGGAAAACAACGGATGGACGGCCGGACCCTCCTCAACTATGCTCGTTTCCGTAAAGATGATGAGGGCGACTTTGGACGGACAAGACGCCAACAAGAAGTCATGTCTGCCATTGTGCACCAAATCAAGGATCCAACTAAGCTCTTTACTGGATCTGAAGCACTAGGAAAGGTCTTCGCTATGACCTCGACCAATGTACCCTTCTCCTTCCTATTGACCAACGGGATTGGCTTAGTCGGAAGTGCCAGCAAGGGGATTGAACGCATTACAATTCCAGAAAATGGGGATTGGGTCGATGCCTACGATATGTATGGTGGTCAAGGCTTGCTGGTCGATTTCGATGCTTATAAAAAGAAATTGTCCCAAATGGGCTTAAGATGATATAATTAAGGGATAGGAGTTTTGAAAACTCCATCCCTTTTAATTTGTAGAAAGATTGAAAACCATGTTAAAGAAAAACGAAATTGTAACGGTTGAGATTGTCGATTTGACCCACGAAGGAGCAGGAGTGGCTAAGGTCGATGGCCTGGTCTTTTTTGTGGAGAATGCCCTGCCAGGAGAAGTGATCCGCATGCGCGTGCTAAAGGTCAATAAGAAAATCGGCTACGGAAAAGTAGAGGAGTACTTGGAAAAATCTCCTCACCGCAATGAAGAGCTAGACCTGGCTTACTTGCGAAGCGGCATTGCTGACTTAGGCCACCTGGCTTATCCGGAGCAGCTGAAATTCAAGGCCAAGCAGGTTAAGGATAGCCTTTACAAGATGGCAGGAATCTCTGATATCGAAGTGCCCCTGACCTTGGGGATGGACCATCCCGTCCAGTATCGTAACAAGGCCCAGGTGCCTGTTCGTCGTGTCAATGCTCAGGTGGAGACAGGCTTCTTTCGCAAGAACTCTCATGATTTGATGCCGATCGAAGACTTCTATATCCAAGATCCAGTCATTGACCAAGTGGTCTTGGCTCTTCGAGATTTGATTCGTCGGTTTGACCTCAAGCCTTATGATGAAAAGGAACAGTCTGGCTTGATTCGCAATCTTGTGGTCCGCCGAGGTCACTATTCAGGAGAAATCATGGTCATTTTGGTCACCACTCGTCCCAAGGTTTTCCGTGTGGACCAGTTGATCGAGCAGTTAATCAAGCAATTCCCAGCCATCAAATCCGTTATGCAAAATATCAACGATCAGAATACCAATGCCATTTTTGGGAAAGAATGGCGGGTTCTCTACGGTCAAGACTATATTACCGATCAAATGTTGGGCAATAGCTTCCAAATCTCTGGGCCAGCCTTTTACCAGGTCAATACCGAAATGGCAGAGAAGCTCTATCAGACAGCCATTGACTTTGCGGAGTTAAGAGAAGATGATGTCGTGATCGATGCCTATTCAGGAATCGGGACCATTGGCTTATCAGTCGCTAAACATGTCAAGGAGGTCTATGGGGTCGAAGTCATCCCTGAAGCCGTTGAAAATAGCCAGAAGAACGCAGAATTGAACGGTATCAGCAATGCCCACTATGTCTGTGATACAGCTGAAAATGCTATGAAGAATTGGCTCAAGGAAGGCATCCAACCAACCGTGATCTTGGTTGACCCACCACGTAAGGGCTTGACCGAAAGCTTTATTAAAGCAAGTGCCCAAACAGGCGCTGACCGCATCGCCTATATCTCCTGTAACGTCGCCACCATGGCGCGTGATATCAAACTCTACCAAGAGTTGGGCTATGAATTGAAGAAAGTCCAACCGGTGGATCTGTTTCCGCAGACGCATCATGTTGAGGCAGTATCACTACTTGTACGAGCTGAGGCATCTGCGAAGTAGAAGTAGATGCTCCGCTCATGGGATAGGACTCGTAGAATGAGGGGGAAACCGACGAAATGATACGGTAAGTTCGAACCGCTGAGTGTGCGACTCTGCTCTTCCAATCTGAGACAGCGAAAAGTAGAAGGGTATGGTATTAGTATCAATCAATGAGTAATAAAGTAACAGGATGATTCGAAACATTTGCTTGTAATTTGCGGAGGAACATCAATATGGATGGAATAACAAAAGATTCTATAAAAACGGCTGAACTAATGAAACAATTATGGCCCCAATTGACCGATAAAGAAGCTATTGATGAAGTAAAAAGATATACGAATGGAAAAAATACTGCAATCTTTACTGAAGTTGAAGGTGACACAATTGTAGGTCTAGCACTATGTTCACTCAGATTTGATTATGTTGAAGGCTGTAAATATAGTCCTGTTGGATTTTTAGAAGGGATTATTGTCGACGAGGAATATCGTTTAAAGGATATTGCTAAAAATCTCTGTACAAAATGTGAGGAATGGGCGAAAAATAAAGGATGTAAGGAATTTGCAAGTGACTGTACTTTAACGAATACGGACTCTATAAGATTTCATCTCAATATTGGATTTCAGGAGGCAAATAGAATTATTCATTTTAAGAAGAAATTATAATTTCAGAACGTGGTCAAAATTTATGTATCTTTAGGAAGTGTAAAAGAATGGACGGACTACGAATTGCTTTTCATTAGTTAAGAATATAGTAATGTTGTAAAGTTAATCGAGGAGTTATTGATGGATTTTATTAGTAAGATAGCCATAAATAAAGGCTGGTCAGATGATAAAAAATATTGTGTGACAGATCAAAAACAGAAAAAATATTTCTTGCGTGTTTCTGATAAGGAGAAGTTAGATTCTAAAAGATTTGAATTTGATATGATGGAGAAAGTAGCTTCTCTTGGAGTTCCAATGTGTAAACCGATTAGCATAGAACTCTGTGATGACGAAGTACATTCTTTACACGAATGGATAGACGGAAAAGATGCTCGAGAAACCATTTTAACTATTTCGAAAGAACAACAATATACTTATGGAGTAGAAGCGGGAAGAATCCTTCAAAAAATTCATTCACTCCCTGTTACAGAAGTTCGTGAAGATTGGGAGGTCTTTTATAATCGAAAAATTGATGACAAAATCTCCAAATACAAAGAATGTCCCGTTCAATATGAAAATGGTCAGATCTTTATTGATTTTTTAAATGCAAATCGAGAATTGTTAAAAGATAGACCTCAGGTTTTCCAACATGGAGATTATCACATCGGGAATTTCATGATTGGTGAAGATCATAAAATTTATGTCATTGACTTTGATCGATTTGATCTGGGAGATCCTTGGGAGGAATTCAATCGTATTGTATGGTCTGCTCAAGTTTCTCCCTCTTTTGCGTCTGGTATGATAGATGGATATTTTGATCATAGGGTTCCGGATTTATTTTGGAAGCTTCTCGCTATCTATATTCTAAATAACATAGTTGGTGCTCTTCCATGGGCTGTACCATACGGAGCTGAAGAAATATCAGTAATGCAACATCAAGCTAAGGAAATTTTAGAATGGTATGATGATATGAAGAAAATCATTCCTAGTTGGTACTTGAACAAGAAGAAGACTGAATAATGTAAACGTTGGAATATCAATTTGGGAAATATGCCACAATTATTTGCTCAAATTCAAACACATCTAACTATTTTTAATACAAATGATTTTTATCACTACAGGTTGGAGTGGTACAGTAAGGAGTTTAAACATGAAATTCCATGAATTTGGTGATAAGAATTTGCCTTCTATCTTGCTGATACATGGCGGTGGCAGTTCTTGGTGGAATTATCTTCGTCAAGCACGGATTTTGTCAGAAGACTACCGTGTTATTCTACCCACTTTGAATGGTCACGGCGAAGAATATCAACTCGATTATGTTTCTACTGAAGATTCTGCTTTGGAGATCCTAGACTATGTCAAAGCAAACTGTGGTGGAAAGGTGTTTGCGATTGGTGGCGTTTCACTTGGTGGTCAAATTGCCATGGAGCTTTTATCTTTAGACAGCGAGATAGCTGAGAAGGTCATCATAGACGGAAGCCTCTGTATTCCTCAACCAAAGCTAGCTAAAATCAGCATCTTTCTAGTAGCTCTATTTGGTAAATTGATGTTCAGTAAATTCTCTTGCAAACTTCAATTAAGCATGATGGACAAACTCTATCCTAAACTGGCTTATCCAGAGGAAATAAAAGCATATTATTTAAAGGATCTGCCAAGGACACCTATCAAAACATTGGTGACCATTTACAAAACCTATATGGGACGTTACAAGCTAAAGGACACGATTTCTGCTAGTAAGGCCCAGGTTCTGTATATCTATGGTGAAAAAGAATTAAACTGTGTGAAAGCATCGGCGAAATTATTTCAGCAGCTACACCCAAATACGATCCTGTATGAAGCAAAGGGCTATAACCATGGCTATTTATCAGCTTACCTGCCTCAAGAGTGGATCGATTTGGTGGAGCCGTTTTTGGAGAATAATGATTGATTATACGTTATTAATTTAGAAAGCAGAGTCTCATGGAAGTCAAAAAATATAGCCCTCTCAATTCCTTAAAAAAGATAGCAGATAACCTCTGGATTGTAGATGGGGAAGAAGTACTGATGAATTTCAAACTCTTCAAAGTGCCTTTTTCAACTAGAATGACAGTTATCCGTCTGCAGAATGGTGGTCTTTGGGTGCATTCGCCGATTAATCCTAGTGATAATTTACTTTTTGAAATCAAGCAATTAGGTGAGGTAAAACACCTTATTGCACCCAATGTCTTACATTATAGTTATATAAATGAGTGGCACGAACTATTTCCGGAAGCAGAAGTATGGCTAGCTAGTGGTGTTCAAAAGCGTGCCAGAAAATCGGGAATGAATTTATATTATGGTCATGAACTAGAGAAAGCCAATTGGAACGAAGAAATTCTTTTTACGATATTTGAGGGAAGTTTTTATGTGAAAGAGGTTGTTTTTTTCCATACTGAAAGTTCAACTCTAATTTTAACGGATCTTATTGAAAATATAGAAGCTGAGAATTTATCGCTTTTTGAAAAGCTACTTTTTAAAATAGGTGATAATCACTATCCAAATGGTAAAACACCAAGAGATTTAAGAATGAGTTTCTTTTTTGGTAAAAAACAAGCTTTGAGGAGTTATCACAAAATAAAAAAATGGGATCCTAAGAATATTATTATTTCTCATGGACCGTGTATCATTGGACAAGCAAAAGAGATGTTAAACCAAGCGTTCTTTTGGCTAGAGAAATAGGAATTTACTATAAAGAAATTAATAAAATATATCTAATATAATTGACTACAATTACTTGGAGTTGTTAAGTTAAGATGTGGAATCTACTTAAATTGTTGATTCTAAGAGGTATCAGATGACACGAGAGAAAGAATATAGATTAACTAACGGTATCTCTTAATTAGATTTAGTGAAAGAAGAATCCATTTTTCACTTGAATCCCTTCTCTTTCGTATGGTAGAATGTATATACAAATTGTATGTACAAAGGAGAGGTAGAAATGGCAAACACGAAAGCAGTGAATTTTCGAGCAGATGAGATGTTTTACCAGAAAACAAAAGAGGTACTTGCTGATGAAAAAATTTCTGTGTCAGATGTCCTAAATGCAGCACTTCGAAAAATTGCTAACGGGACTGTGGATCCAAGAGAATTTGTTTCAAGTGATTTGCAGAACACGCAGTATCAAGTGGCCTTTGAGGATTTGAAGAAGGAGATTTTAGTTGGGCACCAGGAAATTGCTCAAGGGAAAGTCACTTCTGTAGCCGATGTGAGAAAGGAATTTGGTCTTGACTAAGTTGAAACGCTATCAGGTCTTTCTTGCAGATCAGGCTAAGCAGGACTTGCGTGGCATTCACGACTATATTCTTGTGAATTTTTATAGCCAGCAAGCTGCAGATGGCAAAGTTGATTTGCTATTAAGTGCTCTTGAGACCCTAGAACTGTTTCCAGAAGCCTGTCCTCTGGTATCAAGCCGGGGCTATGGTGAGATGACGAATGATGGGAAACCCTATCGTTATATGCCAATAGAGAACTATCTCGCATTTTATTATATTGAGAAGCATACAGTGTATGTTGCTCGTATACTCAGTGCAAAGCAGGATTGGGTCAAGATTTTTTATAAGTAGAATGAGGACCCCCATGTTAAAATCAAATAAGCTAATCATTTTTTTAATTTCCCTCCCCTTTCTGATGGTTATTATTTTCTATTCTCTTAGTGAGCATCCTGGATATAGTGATGATGGGAATTTCGTCAGAAATCATGAGGCTGCTATTAAGAGTGAGATCATCGCACACTTAGCTCAGGAAAAGCAGGACATAGAATCTGTGACGCTCTTACCAAATACTGCTAGAGGTGAGTATGATAATGGTGGTGATGTGAGTGGACATTACCATATCTATTTTACAGCCTACGTCGATCATAATCGCGAACGAACGATAAGCGTAGAACTATTCTTCCCGGATGCCAGCATTCCCCCATTTACCTTGTTTCCCCCCAACCCTTATAAAGACAAAGGCAAAAAGATGTCCAATTGGTTGATGGGGAATATTGAAGTATCGGAAGAAACCTCTAAATAGAAATACGAAATGAGTAAGTATGAATAGAATAGTAGACGATCAGATAGTGCTTATACCTTATTATAGGAATGATGCCATCTCCCTTCTTTGGTATCAAGATAGTGAGGTTTGCAAACAAGTGGATAATACTGATCAGATTTACGATGTAACAAAACTTCATAAAATGTATGATTACCTAACTTCACACGGCTCTTGCTATTATGTTCAATATGAGGGAGTGTTAGTTGGAGATGTGACACTTCATGATAATTCAGAGCTTTCTATAGTGATCAGCAAAGAGTATCAGAATTTACAGATTGGAAAACGATGTATTTCTGAAATGATACAGTTGGCCAAAGAGAAAAAAATGGTTAAGGTAACTGCTCAAATTTATCCTTTTAATACTCAAAGTCAAAGAATGTTTTTGGCTTTGGGATTTCAGAAAGTAGATGAAGAGTGGTATGAATATAAGTTGATTTAGGAAAGCTGTGTATTATTTTATGTATTTAAATAATAGTCCGTATTTTATATACTAAAGAATATTAAAGTGAGAATAAACTCATTAAAAACATATAATTGAAATAGGAGAAGAAATTATCTATCTTCTATGTCTGTAACCGTTTTTTCTGCTATAATATCACTAGATAGAAATGTGGGAGTTTCAATCATGGTTACAAAACGGTTTTTGAAAAATGTTATTGTTGCGATGGTCTCGGTTTTTATGTCCATGGCCATTGTTCAAGTGGCTCAAGCTGAGCAAACTGGACTCGATTACCAGAGTCTTCATCTACTGCCTTTTAATGGCAGTAAGCAGCTCGTACTGGGAGATTTTGATCATTTAGGTCGTGCGACCTCAGCTCATATTCAGTTGCAGGACAAGGATGAGCCAAAGAAAAAAAGAGAACCACGTCTCAACTATAATCCGGTTGGCTGGCACAATTATAAGATTGCTTATGGAAACAAAGGGAAGAAGGCCAGTGGACTTACTAATGAAGGGAAAAATCTGGTTCCTCTAACTGCCTGGACCAATACGGGGAATTATAAAGGGACAGCAGATAGCAATGTGGAAGGCATGCTTTACTACGAGAAAAGGCTCGATAGCTGGCTGGCCACCCACCCCAATTATTGGCTGGATTATAAGGTGACGCCTGTCTATACGGGGGATGAATTGATTCCTCGGCAGGTGACCTTGCAATATGTAGGAATTGATCGAGATGGCAACCTTCTACCAATCAATTTAAGTAGCTCCAAAGAGTCGGTAGATGCTTATGGGATCACCACCGTTACCTTGGATAATTATTCCAAGAATGCGACCATTGACTATCTGAAAGGAACCGCCAAACCATCCTTAGTGCCGACGGAACCAAGTAGTCAACCACAACCTGCCAGTCCTTCTGTAGAGACGCAACCAAGTCAAGCCCCTCAATCTAGTCAGCCAGCAGTGCCTGCACAGCCCGTTCAACCTGTAGAGCCTTCACAACCAACTCGTCAACTGGCTCCAGTAGTTTATGTGGCTAGAAATGGAAGTGCTGAGGTTTATTGGTATTCTTTGGACAGTATGCCTCGTAATACCAATTTTTCTAAGGTGGTTCAGATGTCAGAAGAGCAAGCGCTCAGTCTTGGGAAGCGACATACAAGTAAGGAATAAGTATCAGTGATTTTGATAATGAGAAAGCCTAATTGCTGGGCTTTTTGTGTTGCATTACAATCTTAAAAAGTTAGTAATCTAAAATGATCTCTCAGCATCTTGCAAACCTTTTCATAAAGTTGTATACTAGAAATAGTTTATGGAATCGTTTGCATAAAACGGTAAATGATGAAAAGAGAGTATCGTAGGAGAAGAGACAGATGGAATTAACAGCGATTTATCACCGGCCTGAATCGGAGTACGCCTATCTTTATAAGGACGGCCAGCTCCACATTCGCATCCGGACCAAGAAAGAAGATATCAAACGAATTGTCTTGCACTATGGGGATCCCTTTATTTTTATAGAGGATCTTTATGAGGCAACTAAGGAAATGGACAAGGTGACGACAGACGACCTCTTTGATTATTGGCAAGTGCCGGTATCTGTCCGCCATGCCCGGATCCAGTACCTCTTTGAATTAGAGGACACAGCGGGAGAGAAGATTTTGTATGGAGACCGAGGTGTAGCAGCCTACAACAAGGAGAACCTGGACTTTGTCATGAACGGTTTTAAGCTTCCTTTTATCCATGAGATTGATGGGTGTGCTGTACCGGACTGGGTGGCGCAGACGGTTTGGTACCAGATCTTTCCTGAGCGATTTGCCAATGGGAATCCAGCCATTTCACCAGAAGGTGTTCGTCCTTGGGATGCCTCTATTTCCCCTCAAGTATTGGATTTCTTTGGTGGAGATTTGCAAGGCATTATTGATCATTTAGATTATTTGCAGGAGTTAGGAATTACAGGTCTCTATCTTTGCCCGATTTTTGAATCGCCGAGCAACCACAAATATGATACCATTGACTATTTTGAAATTGATCAACATTTTGGTGATAAGGAGACCTTCCGCCAGTTAGTGAAAGAGGCCCATGCTCGTGGGATGAAGATTATGCTGGATGCTGTCTTTAACCATATTGGTTATGATTCACCCCAATGGCAGGATGTGGTCAAATACGGGGAGGATTCGATTTACAAGGACTGGTTCCATATCAAAGAGTTCCCTGTCTCCTCAGAAAATCTGTGGAATAGTCGCGACTTGTCTTACCACGCTTTTGCCTTTGCGGGCTTTATGCCTAAGCTCAATACGGCTAATCCTGAGGTGAAGGCCTATCTCTTGAAGGTGGCGACTTACTGGATTGAAGAGTTTGATATTGATGCTTGGCGACTGGATGTGGCCAATGAGATCGACCATCAATTCTGGCGGGATTTCCGTAAGGCGGTCTTGGCCAAGAAGCCGGATCTCTATATCCTAGGGGAAATCTGGCATTCGTCCCAACCTTGGCTCAAGGGCGATGAGTTCCATGCGGTGATGAACTATCCCCTCTCTGAAAGTATCAAGGATTATTTCCTGCGGGGGCATAAGGAGACGCAACGCTTCATTTGGGAGATCAATAGCCAGTCCATGTACTATAGGCAACAAATCTCTGAGGTTATGTTTAACCTCTTGGACTCGCATGATACAGAGCGCATCCTGACGACGGCCAAAGGCGATCTTCAGTCTGTCAAGTCTGCTCTCGCCTTCCTTTATCTGCAACGGGGTACGCCCTGTATCTATTATGGAACAGAGCTAGCTCTCATCGGCGGCCCAGACCCAGATTGCCGCCGTGTCATGCCATGGGAGCGCGTGTCAGCGGACAATGACATGCTCAACTTTATGAAGGAATTGATCCAGCTCCGAAAAGAAGTAGCAGGCATGATTCAGTATGGTAAAGTGAGTCTGGAAGAAGTAGAACTAGATGTAGTAGCAGTAGAATGGCAGCATGAAGGTAACATGCTCAAAGCCTACTTTAACCAGTCGAAGAAAGACGTTGTCTTAGAAAGAGGACAGGCAAATCTGATGAGTCTTGGAAGCATTTCCGATGGTCGAATGATCATTCAGCCAAATGGCTTTGTTATTTATAGAGAAGAGCTAAACGTATAAAACTATTTCTAATGGACGCATTTGTGTGCTATTTTCCGAAATCTTTTAGTTGTACATTCCCCTCCATAGGTGTATAATGTGTCCTTAGATAAACAAAATAGGAGTTTACTATGGAATTAAAAGATTTCACAGAAAAAGAACAAGAACAAATCAACCAGGGATTGAGTACAGCTGAGATTTCTGATAAAGAAGCAGCGAAGAAGTTGCTTGCTCTTGTACCGCAAGAATGGATCAAACGCATTCCTTTCTTTGTCAGAGGGCATGCGACGACCAAGACAGTTGAGCGTGTAGCCAAGCAATACCCTGAACTCTATGCAGTGGCGAAACGTCAAGGCGACCTTCCTGAAAAAGAAGGGGAAGAGCTCCGCAAGATTATGACAGCCATCTTTGAAGAAAAGATGAACAAACATAAGATTAAATAATCTTTTATAATACTTTGTTTTTTAACACACAATTGAATGAGTGATTGCAGTTGAAATGCAGTCACTTTTTTATTTACTAGCCATAGAGACTTTTACACTAGTAAATAAAAATGAACAATATTTCATGATATAATACTAATGAAAGCAGTTCCAGACGGATGAAAGATTCCATTGAAGAAAAACAAGTAAAGGTATTCATTATGAAAAAATTTTTGATATTTATTTTTGCGATGTTTGGATTGTTCGTAGGATGGATAGCTATTATGGTATATAGTTATCAAAGAAGTTATAATGAATGGAAAAGTTCACGTTCAGGATCAAGAGTAACTTATCCAGTTGAAAAATACTCTACTTCAAGTTCTAGTACCAAGTATTATGATTATGAAAAATACTCTACTTCAAGTTCTAGTACGAAGTATTATGATTATAAAAAATCAAATGAATATACAGATGCATATGTAAAAGCTCTCTTTTTGTCAGAAAAATCTCATTTATCGAAACAGAAAATTGAACAAGATTTAACAAGGTTTGGAAGATATTCAGAGGATGCTACCCAGTACGCTATCAATAAGCTTAATATTGACTGGAAAGAGCAAGCACTTTTAAGAGCAAAATATTATCAAGAGTTTCATTATTCAAAAGAAAAATTAGTTGAGCAACTTATAAATGTTGAACTATTTACTCAAGAAGAGGCTGATTATGCTGTAGAACATGTTAATTTCGATTGGAAGGAGGACGCTATGAAAGAAGCGGAATCTTATGCAAACGGTACCAAGATTTCGAAAGAAAAGATGTTAGAAGTACTTGTTGAAAACAAAAAATTTACTCAAGAGGAAGCCGAGTACGCAATAGAACATGCCAAAATAGATTGGTCGAATTAAACAATAATTTTAATTTTGATTTTTGTAACATATTGAAGAGCTGGATAGTCTGCCAGCTCTTTTTTGCTACTTATAAAGTTTCCTTAATTCGTGAAAAATAGTTGGAGCTAAGTCAGTTTTAAACTATAATATAGGATAAGGAGATTCGATAGGAAGAAGAAATGAATGATGTTACAAAACACGATTCAATGTTACAAAACATCTTAGTATATAGAAAAGGAACCAGTTTATGAAACCATTTAAAAAATTCATGCTCCTTACTAGCTGTGCTTTGGCGATCTTTGCTTTAGCGGCTTGTGGGACCAATCAAAAGCAATCCAAGGAAAAGCAGGAGAGCTCTACTGTTCAGCAGTCCATTTCAGACAAGGAGCACTACAAGGGAACTTACAGCAACCTTAATAGCAAGGAAAGCGTCGAAGAAGTGCGGGCTCTCTTGTCTGCTTATTTGGATCAGGAAAGTGTAGACAAGTTTCTGGGTCTAGTAACGGACTATGATAGCATTGTCGGCTCGGTCGGTTTGACGGGTAACTTCAGCAAGTTCAAGAAAACAGACTACAATGTAGAAAAAATTAGTGACTTGTGGACCAAGCAGAAGGGCGATTTCGTCGGGACCAACTGCCGGATCAATAGCTATACCTTGCTAAAGAATCGTATCGAGATTCCTAAGATGAAAGCGGATAGTGAACTCTTGTTCGTGGATAATGATGCTATTGACAAAGGCAAGGTCTTCGATGAGGCAGACAAGGAAGCCTTTAACATTCTCTATTCACGGGTTCCGACTGAGGCGACAACAGATGTCAAGGTCCATGCCAAGAAGATGGAAGAGTATTTTGCCAATTTCAAGTTCAATGAAAATGCGCGCATGCTTTCTGTCATCGTTCATGATAACCTAGATGGCAACACGCTTTTTGTCGGGCACGTCGGTGTCTTGGTGCCTGCTAAGGACGGCTATCTCTTTGTCGAAAAGCTAACCTTTGAAGAGCCCTACCAAGCCATTAAGTTTGCAACCAAAGAAGATGTCTACAAATACTTGGAGACCAAATACCAAGATTACACGGGTGAAGGTCTGGCTAAGCCCTTTATCATGGACAATGAAAAATGGGTTGAAACCAAATAGAATTTCAAGCTAGTTAAGTTTGATGGAATTCCAGCTAAGGAAAGGAGCTAAAGATGAATAAAAAACGGAGCTTCTTTGCTCTAGCCCTTATTCTTATCGGTTTTCTATTAGTAGAATCAAGTATGTATGTCCTACCCTTTATTGAAGGATTAAAAGATTTAGAACTAGTTGCTTTCGGATTTGGAATTCTTCTCTTAGTGGGTATCATCATCTTATTAACCAAGACTAAAAAGCATACTGATTAAGGCCAAGTCAACAATTTTACTGTGTATTTAGAATTTATGGAGGGAGAAATGGAATGGCAAATTTGGGATCAGGACCAGTATTGTTAAGTGTTGGTTTTATTGGCTTCTTCAGCATTACGTTATTCGTTCGTCGCTGGTTGGCTAGCCGACGTAGTGGTGGTCCCTTCTTTGCGCCCTTCCATATTAACCATGGCATCTTCTACATTCATGTGCCTTTGTGTTTCTGCCGTCGTATGATCCCATTGAAAGAGATGAAGCAGATAACCTACTTATTGCTCCGTGGTCGCGCTGGTGGTGGGAGTCGCTATGCTTTCTATATCGAACTCAGAAATGGAAAGACCATTCCCTTCTTTTTCGGTAAAAGCAAGCGGAATGAACTGTTGGTTGAAAAACTCAAGCAAAATGCTGGTAAGTATGGGTTTAAAGTACATTTTCAACGCTAGAATACAATCACCTGAAGGAAACAAAACTAGGATTTGATTCTCTGTAAAAACGAAAGTGAGCAATTCTATGAACGATTCTATGAAAGAATATATCTACTTAAAAAAGCAGTTCCAAGCGCAAGATAAGGATTCATCCAGCGTGCTGGCTCTCTATGAATTTGCAGATTGGCTGACCGTACAGGAAACTCCAGAAGCTAAGCAGGTCTTGGTGGATGTGTATCAGGAGTTGGGCTTGTATGCCAGTGCCTATGCTCTCTTCTCAGAGTTAGTAGACAAGTCTGATCGAAAGCAAGTAAAGAAACTTTTCACCTTAGAAAAGATGAGTCTAAGTCATGGAGATCGCTTTGCTCTCTCTCGTCCCTTGACCGAAAAAGAAAAAAAGCCTCATAAGGAGAAAGTCAGTGAATTGCCAACCTTCCGCTATCATCCGGATCCACTAGCGACGGGTTCCTTTAAGGAAGGGGAGCCTAAGACCTGCCCTTCGTGTGGGGAAGACCACACCGTCTATTATGCTTTGAGACCTTATTGTGTAGAAGAGCTAAGACATCTCTGTCCAACTTGTATTTCTACTGGTCGTGCTGCCCAAAAGTTTGAAGCAGAGTTTATCCAAGATGCTGATTGGCAAGGGGTCATGAATAAGGAAAAAGACCAGATCCTCTTCTGTCAAACTCCAGGTTATAGTAGCTGGCAGGGCGAATATTGGCTCTCCTGTTGCCAAGACTACTGTGCCTATATGGGGACAGTTGGCACTCGTGAACTGGAAGAGATGGGCATTGCAGAGCGAGTTTTGGAAGAATATGAGGAGCGTGATGAATTTCAGGATGTGGCTGAATACTTAGTCAAGGATGGTTCTATGTGTGGCTATCTCTTTCGATGTCTCCATTGTGAACAATACCATCTTTGGGTCGATGCGGATTAGTAGGATGCTCCAAATCTAATAGAGTCATGAACTAGATGAAAGAATAGAAAAGGAATCACGAATGAGTAGAAAGCAAGCCCTATCTATGTATTTGTTAGGAACCTTTGGTCAAGTATTAGGAGTCAGCCTTCTGGTTTGGTTTTTAAGAGTAGGAGGAGTCAAGGTTGATTTTACATCACCAATGGGGAGCATTGCTGTTATTGTAGGTGGTTTGTCATCAGCTTTGTGGGGCAGTATTGCAAGCATTAGTTACCATCAATCTAGTTTTAAACAACTTCTCAAAGATTTTTTTCAAGTCAAAGACAGTTTAGCAAATTATTGTTTGGTGCTTGTTTTCTTGCTACTCGACTTTTTCCCCTTTATCTTAGGTGGTAAGATTACCACTCAATCGTTGGTCTTGCCAGTGGTGCTCTTTTTCAAGGCCCTTCTTTTTGGTGGGATTGAAGAAATTGGCTGGCGTTATTTCTTTCAACCAACTTTGGAGGAAAGAATACCTTATCTTTCAGCTACTTTTATCACCTTTTTAGCCTGGTCTAGCTGGCATCTTTTTTACTTTTACATTGATGGTTCTTTAGCTGTCATTCAGTTGCTTCCGTTTCTAGTAGGTCTGCTAACTAATTGCTTTATCTTATCGGCCTTGTATCATAAAACGAAAAATTTATGGCTCTGTGTCATGACTCATGCCTGTATCAATTCCTTGTCTCAGATGATAGTGAATGAAGAGGTATGGCTATCTCTAGTCAGTAAAATTCTTATTATTTGTTTAGCAATTATGATTGCAAGAAAGAAGTATATAACTGTAAAGGAGGAAAAATGAGCAAATTTATTTCAAAACAATCAGTCGCTATCTGTTATGCACTGACTGCCCTCCTTGCTACTTTTATAGTGGGGCAAGTTATCCTTTGGTTTTTCCCGGATGGAAGTAGTATGGGTGCCTCACTACTGTTTATCCTAATGAACTTGATTCCCATGATTGTGGCGGCTGTCTTTTCTCTGGTGTTGAGTGAAGTCAACTCCTTGGGTGAATTTTTCAAAAAGGTCTTTCTTCAAAAAGAAAGTTCCCTATCTTGGATCCTAGCTTTCTTCATCCCCGTCATCTATTATGGGATCTCCATCCTGCTTATGAACGTTCGCTTTACTGGGAACTCCCTCTTGGCCTTCTTCCTATACTTCCCTTGGACCTTATTATATGGCGGTCTAGAAGAAGTCGGTTGGCGTTGGTTTTTACAAGATCATCTTTCCTTTAGTAAGCACTTTATACCTAAAATGATGCTTCTTTCCATTGTCTGGTTCCTCTGGCATATTCCTATCTATCAACTCCCTTGGATTACAGCAGGTTCGTCCAACTACCTCATCTTTTACCTGATGATTTTAGGGAATACTTTCCTATTTGGAGCGCTCAAGGAGTACTCGAAAGGAGCTGTTCCTTGTATCCTTGCCCATATGCTGATTGATAGTCTAGCTGTCCTCATGCTGGTACAGAGCTCTCTTCCTCAGATTATCCTTCTAGTTATTTTCGAAATTCTAGTATCCTCTTGGCTAGTGGCTATTCGAAAATCAGAGAAATAGAGTTGTACCTCTCATCTAATTTCGGTGGGAGGTTTTCTTTTTTATCAGATGATAAAATAAAACTTTTTAGCTAATAACGTATTCCATCATATAGTACTTCATAGAGGAGTCTGTAAAATGATATAATTAGTTTAACGAAGAACTTAGAGATAGGATCATCGTATTAACACAGTCTGATCCTTATCAATCATTCAAGGGGGAAAGACCATGCAAAAAACTTTTCAGTTGTTGCGAAGAGGAGATCTAGAGGCCGTCCGTCAGATATTGGATAAAAATCCAGAAGAAGTCAATGCTGTTTCGGGTGACAAACCCAAAAGAGATCAAGGGCAATCCCTTCTTCAAGTCGCTATCAAATCGGGACATCTAGATATTGCAGACTTACTCATTGATAGAGGGGCAGATCTTAACTTTATTGAAGAGCCGACAGAGCTGAATCCATTTTGTCAACCGGTCATCCAAACAGCCGGTGGAAGAGCTGTATTTGACTGCAGGCGCATGATCAAACGTTGGAAAGGCCAATATGAAATGCATTCGTCTAAGGAAAAGGCGGACCAGTCTTTCAAGGTTTTCGAGAAAATGTTGGAACTTGGGGCAGATATCTCTCAGAAGAATAGTCATGGGGGAACCTTATTACAAACTATCTTAATAGAAACCAAAGAAGTTCTGCCATCTTATTCTTGGAAAACAAAAGAAACAAGAGATAATGTCCTCATCACGGAGGAATTACGTCATGATTTAAATCGTATTTATAATCTCCTGATTCGTTACGGTGTGACTTCGGACGAAATTTCTGCCTATTATAAGATCCCTCTCAAAGAACTTTACCAGGACAGCCCAACCATGGAATTCTTAAATCGCTTAGATCAGAGCAGATCTTGATAAGCATTTGAACTACTAGTTAAAAGAGCCTTAGGGCTCTTTTTGTTTATTATAATGAGGATAGAAACAGATTGTTTTTTCTTTTGGGCAAATTATGGTACTCTAAAGATAGAATAATGGAAGGGTTTTCTGAAAATGCATTTAGCTGATTTAATGGAAAAAAGTGAGGGTGGACAGTTTTTAATCTTGTCACATCTGCAACAGCATTCCCCAAGTAGTCTGTCAGAAGTGATGGCTGAGACGGAATTTTCCAAAGCAACCTTGAACAAATATCTTGCACTGATTAATGACAAGGCCCAAAAGAATCAGCTGGCCCTTTTCATTGAGGTAGAAGATGAAAATCTTCGCCTTCTTGTAGGTTCGGATACCAAGGGGCGGGACATTCGGCGGGCTTTTTTGGACAATGCTATCAAGTACCAACTATTGATCTATTTACTTTATCATGGCCAATTTCAAGCTCAACAATTAGCTCAGGAGCTCTTGATTAGTGAAGCGACATTAGGGCGTCATATTTCGGGCTTGAATAAATTATTAACTGAGTTTTCATTTTCAATTCAAAATGGGCGCTTGAAAGGACCTGAACATAAAATTCGTTATTTTTATTTTGGCTTGTTACGAAAAGTTTGGGCTAGTGCAGACTGGAAACAAGAACTGAACAGGAAAGAAAGACAAACTGAAATTGCAACCTTAGAGGAGGTGTGTGGTGCCCAGTTGTCTCAAGGCCAACGCTTGGATTTTGTTCTCTGGTCTCACATTACCCAGCAACGACTAAAGGTCAATGCCTGTCAGTTCCGAGAAATTGAACAGAAGATGAAGGGCTATACAGACAACATTTTTTACCAACGCTTGTTTCGTCGAGTAGACCAGCTCTTTTCTGGGAGACACATTGCCCTTAGTCATGATGATGGAGAGATGTTGGTCCACTTTGCTTTCCTTGTTACCCATCGGATCCTCCCGCTTCATACTATGGAGTACATCTTAGGCTTTGGGGGAGAGATTGGGGCTTTGACTACGCAGCTCATTCAAGAGATGAAAACGCAGAAGCTTTTAGGAGAGTATATAGAGGGTCCAGTGACCTATGAATTGAGCCAAATTTGTGGGCAGGTTTATCTTTTTACAGGCTACCTTCTTCAAGACAAGTATAAGTACCAACTTGAAAGCCACAATCCTTATGTCTTTAGTAGTCATGATTATAGAGAAGTAGCAGATACTATCTTCAGCAAACTTCCGATCTTTTGCCAAGGAACAGCTCTGGATAAAAAAATCAAGTGGGAGTGGCTCCAGTTAATGGATTATATCGCAGAAAATAGTGGGAGACAAATTAAGATCGGCTTAGACTTAACAGTGGGCTATTTAGGCTATACACGGATGACAGAAGTCCTCAAGCGCTACCTAGAGTACAATCGTTTTATTACCATTGAAGCTTTTGATCCAGCTTCAGATTACGATTTGATCGTGACCAACAATCCGATTAGCCTTACCCAGCGGATTCCTGTCTATTATTTAAAATATGATTTAGATATGATCGATCTAGCCAATATTCGCCAGATGATCTACCAAGAAGAAGGTCAATAAAGCTATTCAATGCTTGATGAGACTTTTACGATATTATTGAGCTGAGTTAGAAGTAATAAAAAATTTGAGGTTAGGCAGAACAAATTCAAAACGAATTGTTCCTCCTAGCTTTTTTATTAGATTTTTCTAAAAATTTCATTTTTTCTAAGTCTTAAAAATCCTTATGAAACAAGGGTTCTGAATCCATCTACTCAATTTTTTTAAAATTCTTAAAAAAATTGATGATGGCACTGCACCCATAAAATGAGACACAAGAAAACACTCCTGTTGAAATCTGGTAAACTAGAAACAGGAGTGTTTTATTATGGTCAAAAAAGCATATTCAGTAGAAACTAAGCTAGCCTGTATCGAAA